>CBFIGL010000014.1:0-85240 GCA_965662135.1 Planktotalea sp.
CTTCGATGAACAGGCGGCGGAACAGCCGTGACAGCACCCGCACATGCAGGAAGAACCCCGGCTTGCAGGCGATCCACTTTGTGTGCCATCAGCAGACAGCCCGTCCCCCGGCACAATGACGTGCACGTGCGGGTGGTGCATCATCGCCGATCCCGTCGCGCCAAAGGCGCGCCTCGTGCATAAGGGAAACGCACCTCTGGTGCGATGTGTGCAGCACGCTCGTCATGCCGATCCTTGCACCAAGGTGCTTTGGGATCGGCCGCGATGATCCGAAGCGTTTCTGACGACGCCTTAAACAGCAGACCGTAGACAGCCGCTTTGTTTTGGTAGGCCATGTCAGCGATCTGGGTTGGCAGCGTGAAGACCACATGGAAGTATTCGACGGGCAAGAGGTCTTCCATGCGTGCCTCCATCCAGTCCTGCGCCGCAGCGCCTTGGCACTTTGGGCAGTGCCGATTACGGCATGAGTTATAGGCGATATGCTGGTGGTTGCATTTGGTGCAAGCAGCGACATGTCCGCCAAGGGCGGCGGTCCGGCAAGTCTCGATCGCGGAGATCACCTTCAGCTGCGGCAGGGTCAGGCGTCCGGCATTGTCCCGGCGATAGGCAGCACCATGGGCGCGGATATCGGTGCCATTTTCCAGCAGATAGGTAGCAAAGCTATGTCGCAGGGGATGAGGCGACACCTGTTTTTTGATCTCGGCGACGTCACAGGCCACCCCAAAGGCCGCGATATCGCAGTCCAGGCCCCGGTGCCGGTTGTTGAATGTCGGCGCACCTACGCCGCGCTCCTTCATATCCAGTTGAAACGCCCGAAGCTCCTCAGGCCTCGCGCTATCCGGGGCATGCCCCAGGAACCGCGTGAAATCGCGCGTCCCTCGCAAATACATCGTCTGCGTCTTGGGCTGCAAACCCTTGATCCGCATAACTTCGAGAAAACGACGGCGTAGGGCAGGTCCATATTGATCGGTCATGAAAACCTCCTGTGATCCGATTGAGAAGGTCCCAATCGTCCGACAGGTCAGTCAGTTCACAAAATCCACACCGCTTGCGCCATCGCACAACGCTAACCACAAGCGCCAATACCGCGAGAACGGTTTCGTCCAGGTCCCGCAGAGCGGACAACTAGAACATCAATGCCCCGTAGACTACCTCACCGATGCCCCCAATCATCAGGATCATCCGAATTATTCGGCGATAACCCAATAATATCCCCATCTGTATTCACACCGAGCCCCAACACAGTCCGGTTGGCGTAACAGAAATACGCGGTCACCTGATTGATCTCCAATATCTCGCCATCCTCAAACCCAGCCACCCGCAGCGCGTCAATATCCGCCGAACTCACATCCGCAGGCGCAACTGTCAAAACCCTCGCATAGGCCATTCCCGCGATCTGGCGCGTATCCAAAGGCGCATCGCCAATCGCGTCCGCCTCAATAGCGGCGCGCAACGTAACGGACCATGCCTGATCATCCACCAAACGGCGCATGCCTTGATAGTGATGCTCCATGCAGTAGGAACATTTGTTCAATGACGACACATAGACCCCGATGCACTCCAAATACCACTTGGGCAGCGTGTTGCCCGTGTGATGCAGGCAGTACTTGTACATCGCCATTGCCCCTCCATCGAGTGGGGGCGCAGGGAGTGGGCCATCATGATGTTATCAACGTTATCATCCGGTCCCTTCACGCGAACATAGAGCTTGCGCAGCTTGCCCGTCGCATCACCATACTTCACCGTATTGATCCAAGTCATCGCGTCCTCCCTCATTTCATTTCAAACAACTTCCCCAAGGTGCCCTTCTTTATCAAGCCACCACTTCCCCCGCTTCGTTCGCTCTGTCATAACACCCCCCAACACTCGCACTTATAAGAAGAGCAGCCGCAAAATGAACGATCTTCTGTCCGGCCAAGAGCCGTCCGATTATGATGCTTCCTCCATCGAGGTTCTTGAGGGTCTAGAACCTGTCAGAAAACGCCCCGGCATGTATATCGGCGGCACGGATGAACGCGCGTTGCATCACTTGGTGGCCGAAGTCCTCGACAACTCCATGGACGAAGCCGTTGCAGGCCATGCAAGCCGCATCGAAGTCGAGTTGCTGTCAGATTACTCCATGGTGATCCGCGACAACGGGCGCGGCATTCCGATTGATCCGCACCCCAAGTTCCCCGACAAATCCGCACTTGAGGTGATCCTGTGTACACTTCACGCGGGTGGTAAATTCTCTGGCGATGCTTACGAGACATCGGGCGGTTTGCACGGCGTGGGTGCGTCGGTTGTGAACGCGCTATCCGATTCCATGGTCGTGCAAGTCGCGCGCAACAAAGAACTGTTCGAACAACGCTTCTCGCGCGGTATCCCGCTGGGCCCTGTGGAAAAGATCGGCGCGGCCCCCAATCGGCGCGGCACGACCGTGACGTTCCATGCGGATGAACAAATCTTCGGATCACACCGCTTCAAACCCGCGCGCCTGTTCAAATCGATCCGCTCTAAGGCCTACCTCTTCTCCGGCGTCGAAATCCGCTGGAAATCCGAGATTGACGATGGCGAAACGCCAACCACAGCCACCTTCCATTTCCCCGGTGGTCTGTCGGACTATCTCATGGAAACGCTTGGAAAATCATCAACATACGCGGACAAACCCTTTGCAGGTGTTGTAGACTTCAAAGAGAAATTCAACACTCCAGGCAAGGTCGAATGGGCGATCAACTGGACGCCTGCGCGCGACGGTTTCATCCAGTCCTATTGTAACACAGTCCCCACGCCAGAGGGCGGCACGCATGAGGCAGGTTTTTGGGCCGCGATTCTTAAGGGCATCCGCGCCTACGGCGAGCTTGCCAGCAACAAAAAGGCAGCGTTGATCACCCGCGAAGACCTGATCACGGGCGGCTGCGCGCTGGTCTCGTGTTTCATCCGCGAGCCGGAGTTTGTGGGCCAGACCAAAGACCGCCTTGCCACGATGGAAGCGCAAAAACTGGTCGAGGGCGCAGTGCGTGATCACTTCGACAACTGGCTGGCCGCGGATACCAAATCCGCAGGCGCGATTCTTGATTTTCTGGTGCTGCGCGCCGAAGAACGCCTACGCCGCCGCGAAGAGAAAGAAACCCAGCGCAAATCTGCGACCAAGAAACTGCGCCTTCCGGGCAAGCTGGTGGATTGCACCTCCAAAACCCGCGAGGGCACGGAGTTGTTTATCGTAGAGGGTGACTCAGCTGGCGGCAGCGCCAAAATGGCACGCGATCGCAAGACCCAGGCGCTCCTTCCCCTGCGTGGTAAGATTTTGAACGTGCTTGGTGCCGCCTCGGGCAAGATCGGGTCCAATCAGGAAATTAACGACCTGTCCCAAGCGCTTGGCGTCAATCTGGGCACCAAATTCAACGTCGATGATCTGCGCTATGACAAGGTCATCATCATGACCGACGCGGACGTGGACGGCGCGCATATCGCCGCGCTTTTGATGACCTTCTTCTTTACGCAAATGCGCCCGATGATTGATACGGGGCATCTCTATCTGGCCTGCCCGCCCTTGTTTCGGTTAACGCAGGGGGCCAAGCGGGTCTATTGTCTGGATGAAGCCGAGAAAAATGCACACTTGGAAAAGGGCATCGGCGGCAAAGGCCGCATCGACGTGTCCCGCTTCAAGGGTCTGGGCGAGATGGACGCGAAGGATTTGAAAGACACCACCATGAACCCCGCGACCCGCAAACTGATCCGCGTGACGATTGACGAGGATGAACCGGGCGAGACAGGGGATCTGGTGGAGCGTTTGATGGGTAAGAAACCCGAGAAGCGGTTTGAATATATTCAGGAAAACGCGCAGTTTGTTGAGGAGTTGGATGTTTGAGTGAAGATTCCAGAGATAGAGTTCATGCGCTTTTTCAAGAATTCTGGTGTCTTGAGGTCTCATTAATGACTTATCTTGGAAAACTATTGAAAACCAACCGATTTAGAGCGCGCATCGTTTGGGAGAATGCTGGTTCATTCAATCAAAGAGTAAATCTCATTCGTAACTTAGTTAAGAGCTTCGCGACGGATGATGATCAATCCTACGTTCTGGATGCACTCAACAAGACTGAAAAAGTTTCAAAGTTCAGGAATGATTTTGCTCATTCTTCGTTCCGACACTTGCCTTCTATGCAAGGTTACTCTCGTTTTGGAACTGTGAAATTTCATAAAGCAAAAGGCAGAGAATTCTTGGAAAGCGACTTTGTTTCTTATGAAATGATCAAAAAAAAATAGAACAGATGCGCGTTTTGATCATGCAATTTGGTGTTCGCGGAAACCCTGGCCATGATCATTTGGTTAATAGAGAGTCCAATTGGCACCGCGAATTCTACTCTGACCAAGAACCTTCCTAAAAAACTCGAATAAGGCCCGCGCCAGACCAGTGGGCGGGCGCTCCACGGTCCGAACAACTCACTTTATCCCAGCAAAATCCGAACACACGATCCTCGGGAATGACTAACCTCGCAAAAGCGCCAACCCTAGCGGCTGGTCTGGCGCTGGCCGGGCAACTGCGTTGCTATTGCGGCCAAGTTGCACCCAGCATTGCAAACCGCGCGGACCTAAACGTAAGGTGCGTGGTATCACGCACCCACCAGAGAAAATCAAATGACCCCGCAAGACGCCCAAGCCTTCCTAGATGAGAACTTCGCGCCTTGGGTGCGCGCGCTCGATCTGACCTTCACCGACCTCGGCCAAGGCACGGCAACGGCCACCATGCCGATCACACCCGACCTCACACGCATGGGCGATATCCTGTCGGGCCAAGCGCTCGCCGCGATGGCGGATACAATCATGGTCTTCGCCTGCTTCGCCCATTACGGGCAGGTCAAACCGGTGGCCACAACCAACCTCGACACAGTCTTCCTGCGCCCCGGCGTCGGCACGCACATCCGCTGCGAAGCGGAAGTCGTGCGCGCGGGTAAGCAGCTTCTCTTCACGCGCGCCACCATGTTCGCCGAGCCCTCGGGCAAGCCCGTCGCCACAGCCACCGCGACCTTCTATTTGGCCTAGATCACTCTGCCTGTAGGCTTTCGATATAGTCCGCCAAAGCGACCAGTGGCGCAGGGGTGGGCGTCAGCACGCCATTGCCCGTTTCCATAATCACATCCGGTCCCGCCAGTTTTAGCCCGAACTCTGGCATCTCGTCGCTGAAATGCCCTCCGCGCGCATAGCCGTCCATGGTCGAGACCACGTAATTGCGCGGAAAGACACCGTCGTTCTTCGCGCTCAGCGCCGTCAAATCCGCAGGGGGCATAAACAGGTTACCCGCCATCGGCCCGTCGCCCTGCCCTTTTGCCCCATGGCATGCCACACAGTTTTCATCAAACAAACGCTTGCCGCTCAGTGGTGGTTGCTCTTTCACGCAGCCTGCAACGGCCAATGCGGCCAGCACCAAAATCCATGTCTTTCGCATGTAACTCTCCCTTTTGCTTAGGATCAGCTTGCACCGATCCGCGTGTCGTGCATTGATCTGGCGCAAGTCCTGCAACGAAAGAGACCGCGTGATGCCCACAACCAGCTATGCTTTTGTAATGCTCTGCGCAGGGATCGGTATTCCCGTTCTGGCCGCTTTGAATGCGGCCCTAGGGGGGCGGATCGGATCGCCCGTGGCCGCTACGGTGGTGGTGTTCGCGGTGGCGTTTCTTACAGCAACAGTTGCGTATTTTATCATCGGTGCCAAACCGCACTCCGGCCTTTTTGCAGCCCCTAAGCATCTATATTTTGCAGGGGTTTTGATCGCATTTTACGTGCTTTCGATCACCTTCATTGCCCCCAAATTCGGGGTTGGTAACGCGGTATTTTTCGTATTGCTCGGTCAGATCATCAGCGCTGCGATCATTGATCATTTCGGTTTGTTCGGCGCACAAATAAACCCGCTCTCGGTGACAAGAGCGGGTGGCATTGCATTCATGGCGGCGGGTGTGTTCTTGACCCAGCAGGCCTAGTTCAAAGACAGGCTGGAAATCGCGCCGCGCACTTGCGAGCTGGTGTCATCGCTATCCGCCGAAATCGCAAGGCCGACAACAGCGCCTTTGCTGCCACCGAAGGCGCGTTTGTAGTCAGACGCCAGGTTCACGTTTTCAGAATGGCTGCCCGTGCCTGCGTTGCGCAGCACGACTGTCTTGCCGCGATTGCCAAGGTAAGGGCTGCCAAGCACCTGTCCGCGTCCATAATTGCCACCCCAGACATAGACCAACACCCGCGCCGCGTCTGATCCAAGCAGTTTACGAATACCCGCCCCTTTCAAGCGTTGCGCCTCCGCTTCGGGCAGAAACACTACATACATTGCCAAGTTGCGATCATCGCCACCTTTTTTGCGCAGGTCGGTGGCAGGCACGGATTGATCCACGCTCCAGCGCCAGGACGCTGTGTTGCTGCCCCAAAGGGTTTCGGGCACCGCGCGATAAGCCATAGAGACCGCGCCATCCGATTGCACGCCCAGTGTGGTCCCTTGGAAGCTGTACTTGTTCTTGGAGAAAAGCGAAAATTTCTGCTCTTTCCAAGATTTGTTGAATGAGATTCGCTCAGCCATAACAGCTGGAGCGGTGATCAGCGAGGCGACGAGCGCCAAAGGGAAAATACGTTTCATTCTCTACATCTGACGCAGCGCGCCCTCACTTTCATCACACGTCTGCGTGAGTTGGGCCGTTTGACAGGCTCACCATCAAATCCCATAGCGCCTCGGGCACCTCCACATGGTCGCTTAGACGTTTGTTCTGCCCTGGCATGCGCGCGCCGTCATCTTCGGTTGCCACTGTGGCAAGCGCCTCAAGGCGTTCATAAAACGCGCTGCTCGCGCTTGGATCAATCAGCATGAAGAACTGTCCCAAACCATGCGGATCACCTTGTGGCGCTTTTAGCGGTTTCACATCACGGCTTGCCACGCCACCCGTCATGCCTGAGGCCAGCAACTCGACCATCAGGCCAAAACCCCAACCTTTATAGCCCTGTTCCATCCCGCCCAGCGAAGTAAGCGAGCCTTTCAATGCCGCATCGGGGTCCGTTGTCGGATTGCCATCCGCATCCACCGCCCAGCCTTCTGGAATAGCCTCGCCTGCGGCCTTCGCCATTGTGATCCGTCCCAGCGCAACAGTTGTGGTAGATTGATCAAAGGACATCGCTATACCGCCTTTGCCATCGGGCACAGCGAAGGACATGGGGTTGGTGCCAATCACGCGGGTCTTGCCACCGGGTGGCGCGACTATGGGGGATGCATTGGTCATGCCCATCGCGATAAGGCCCTGTTTGGCGGCCTTTTCGGTGAAATATCCCAAGGCCGTGCAAGTGTGCGCACGGTGAATCGCGACGCTCACATTTCCGGTTTCCTTCGCGGCGCTTACCGCTTGTTCTAGCGCACGCTCGAACGCGGGCTGGGCGAAACCGTTGCCTGCATCCACTTCGATCCGCGATGCCAAAGCGCGCGTAACAGCAGGAATAACCGTTCCGCTGACACGACCGCTTTGTAATTGCTGGCAGTAGCTTTCCACATAGTAGAGCCCGCAAATACGATTGTTGCGCGCTTCTGCCCAAGCCACTGCTTGCGCCATTTCTTGCGCGATCCAAGCATCAGCCCCATGCGCAACAAGCGCTTTGCGCGTGATCTCTTCTATCTCGCTTACAAAAATTTCCGGCACGCGCATCTCTCCTACAAGTTTGCACGAACCGTGATGAAACTGACTTGGCGCGTCAAGGGCGGATCAAGACCAAATTCCTATATCTAGCGCGTATCGACAAAGCTGATCAACGACGGATCTATCACCGTTGTGAGACCTTCAAATTCGATCTGACTACCATCCGAGAAACGCATAATAACGCCAACTGACGCCACTGTTTGGGTTTCGACGAAAGGCGGTGTGTCGCTTTCATGTTCGATAACAAGGACGTCTTCACTGCTATCAAAAACGGTGATCAAAGCGCGCGTGCTAAGTGATGCAAGACGTATAAAGGTGTCACCATCTGCGCCGCCTGTCGCGATGTCTTCGTCGCCAAGATATATCTGGTCGCTTCCGTTCCCGCCAATCCATGTATCTTCTGATCCATCTTCGGATCCGTCAATATCTCCGCCATAAAGGACGTCATTGCCTGCATCGCCGGCTAAACTGTCCGCGCCGCCGCCACCGGTTAAACTATCGGCACCGAGACCACCCAAAATCGTATCATCGCCCAAACGGCCATCGACGATGTCGTCACCGTCTTGTGCATCAATGATATCGCTCTGCTGCGACCCTGCGATGGTTTCATTGTCCGACGTCGTGTCTATGGCTGAGACGGTCGATGTATCATCCGTACTGACAAGCAGATCGTCCGTGTCAGTGCTTGCAGTGACGGTGTCGCCCTCATCTGTTTCGACCAACGGGTCCTGCGTCGCTTCGTCCAAGAGGTTTGTTCCCCCTTCAACGGACGCTTCGGGCATCGCGTCGGCCTCTGCGTCTGTGTCGGTTTAATCTTCTGTGACAGAATCGATCAAGGCCGTTGAAAACAGCGAAAAACCACTTGGCAAAACGATCAACAAGCCCGACATGCGCCACACCTCAACAATTCAAGTTGAGAGTTTGTATCGCCCTAAATTATCAAAATTGGACCAATCCGCGTCGTTAAAGCGCAACCAACGCACCATCGTCCAAGCGCAACTGGCGATCCATACGCGACGCCAGCTCCAGATTGTGCGTGGCAATGACTGCTGACAGACCTGTTCCACGGACCAATTCCATCAAAGCGCCAAACACCTGATCTGATGTCGCAGGATCAAGGTTGCCCGTCGGCTCATCCGCAAGCAGCAAGCGCGGCGCATTTGCAAGAGCGCGGCAAAACGCAACCCGCTGCTGTTCGCCGCCCGACAACGCAGCAGGACGGTGATCGGCGCGGTGCGAGACGCCAACACGGCCTAGCAAATCTTTCGCGCGCTCGTGTGCCGCTTGCGCAGACACACCGTTGGCCAATTGTGCCAAAACAATATTCTCCAGGGCGCTAAATTCGGGCAACAAATGGTGGAATTGATACACGAACCCAACATCCATCCTGCGGACCGCAGTACGTTTACGATCACTTAAACCTGTCAAATCCTGACCGGCTATCTTGACCTGTCCCGTATCGGGCGTGTCCAGAAGACCTGCAATATGCAGCAACGTGGATTTACCCGCCCCTGAAGGTGCGACCAGCGCCACGATTTCACCGGGCTCCACAGACAGATCAATCGCACGCAGCACGTTGACTTCGTTCTCGCGGCCTTTGTTGTAGCTTTTGGCAATGCCGCTTAGCTCTAGCGTCGGATCACTCATAGCGCAGCGCCTCTACCGGGTTCATCCGCGCGGCACGGCGCGCTGGAAAAATCGTGACAACAAAGGAAAGTCCAAGCGACAGAATGACCGCAGACATCACATCTTCAAACCGCAGTTCAGCCGGCAATTGATACAAGCCGCGCACCGCAGGGTCCCAGACACCGCCGCCAGCAAAATAGTTCACCGCGGAGAAAATCGTATCAATATAGATTGCGAACAAACATCCAAGGATCACGCCCAAAGCGGTTCCAATGATCCCAGTAAACGCACCGCAAATGAAGAAGATGCGCAGCACCGATCCTTCGGACAACCCCATCGTGCGCAAAATACCAATGTCACGACCTTTGTTCTTTACCAACATAATCAGGCCAGACACGATGTTCATCGCCGCGATCAATACAAGGATCGACAGAATGACAAACATCACATTGTCCTCCACTTCCAGCGCGCGCAAAAACCCGCCAGAGGCATCCGTCCACGCCCAAAGCTGAGCACGTTCACCGCCTGCACGCAGCAGTTCAAGTTGAAGCGCATCGATTTCTTCCGGTTCTTCCACCATGACTTCGATCTCGTCGACCGCACCCTCACGATTGAAGAAACTTTGCGCTTCGGCCAGCGGCATATAAACCCGCGTGCGATCAATGTCATAACGCCCTGCGGTGAAAATATATGTGACCTCATAGGCTTTCACGCGCGGGCTGGTGCCGAACGCGGTTTTCACACCATTCGGCGAAATGATCTTGATACGATCCCCGCTGGACACGCCCAATTCGCGCGCCACACCTGACCCGATCGCGATGCCTTCCGAAAAACGGGTGATATCCCCAAATGCTTCTTCAGGATCTGCAACTTTCGGGATCGTCAAAAGGTTTTCGGCCGTGATTCCGTAAATTTCGATACCAGTATTGCGACCCGCTTTGTTACCCATGACCTGTCCGCGCACCAAAGGCGCGGCGCGCGTCACGCCTTGCACCGCGGCAATGCGCGCTGCCATGTCTTCGTAGTCGTAAATCTTGCGATCAAGGCGGCCGAATTCATCCTGTTTTGCGGTTTTGTAAACCGTCACATGCGCATTCGCACCCAAGATCGTTCCAACGAAATCCGTACGAAACCCAGAGCGGACAGAAAGGGTCGCGATCAGCGCAAACACCGCCAAAGTGATGCCGATCAAGCTGATCCAGGTCATCACGCTCACGCCGCCTTCGGCGCGTTTGGCACGAAGGTATCGCCAGGCAATCATCCACTCAAAGCGGGCGAAAGGCATTGGAGGTCTTGTTGGGGTTTTAGACACGGCTCGAAGCTCCCGTTTGGGATTGCATTATGCGTCAGAGGTGCGACGAAAAAGGACAAAAAGCAAGCGCAGCAGGTAAATTAGCCCTGATAACAGCGCAAGACCGCCCAGAAACCCGATCACTGCAAATACAGCACCTTCAAAGGTGACGGGCATCGCTGGTTTGTAATTCTCCCAGACCCGCCCTGCCAACTCAGTATCGGTAAAGCGCGCCGCATATTTAGCGCGACTGAACGGGCCGAGACCTTTTAGCTCTGTCAGGTCATTCGACAGACGTTTATGGCGATCAATCGTTTTCACCATACTCTCGGCGCGCGCAGCCCCCATTTGGCCCCCCTGGGCAAGATCCACCAGCGCCGCTTCACGGCTCATCTCGAACTTGGCCGCGTCGGCATCAAAGTCATCCATGAAACGCGCAAGCTCGTCGACAGCGCCCCCAAGGCGCTGCATATATTGTTGAGAATACTCAGGAAATTGCGACGCGCCTGCAGCCCCCGTCAGACCGGCAACTACCACAAGGGCGCGCGCAAACATTGCTTATAGCCCTGCGTAAATGGCCGCGATCTTCGCGATGGCCTGTTCTGGTGGCATCTCTTCGCTTTCGCCCGTGCGGCGCGATGTGACTTCGACGACACCATTCTTCAAACCGCGTGGACCAACAGTGATCCGCCACGGCAGACCGATCAGATCCATCGTCGCAAATTTACCACCCGCGCGTTCCTTGCGATCGTCATAAAGCGGATCAAGGCCAAGTGCCGTGAGACTGTCATATAGCGCCTCACACGCTGCGTCGGCTTCGGCGTCACCCTGCTTGAGGTTCACAATGCCGCAATGGAACGGCGTAACACCTTCAGGCCAGATGATGCCGTTATCATCGTGGCTGGCCTCAATAATCGCACCCAAAAGACGCGAAACACCGATACCGTGGCTGCCCATGTGCAGCGGCACGCGCTCGCCCTCCTCGTTCTGGACTGTCGCGCCCATCTTTTCGGAATACTCGGTGCCAAAATAGAAAATCTGTCCCACTTCGATACCGCGCGCGGTGCGGCGACGCTCTTCAGGAAGCGCGTTGAATGCCGCTTCGTCATGGGTTTCATCCGTGCGCGCATAGCGGGACGTAAACTCTTCCATGACAGACTGGCACGCGGCCTTGTCATCAAAATCAATGTCGCGCTCGCCAAATGTAAGATCGGTGATCTCGCTATCATAGAACACTTCGCTTTCGCCCGTGTCGGCCAGAACCAGGAATTCATGCGTATAGTCGCCGCCAATCGGGCCGGAATCCGCGCGCATCGGGATCGCTTGCAGACCCATCCGTTCGTAAGTGCGCAGGTAGCTGACCAAGTGACGGTTGTAGGCGTGCAGCGCGTCTTCCTTGGTCAAATCAAAGTTATAGCCGTCTTTCATCAGGAACTCGCGACCCCGCATAACGCCAAAGCGCGGACGCACCTCGTCGCGAAATTTCCATTGAATGTGATAGAGCGTCAAAGGAAGCGATTTATAGCTATTCACAAAGTTGCCCACCATATCGGTGATCAACTCTTCGTTCGTGGGGCCATAGAGCATCTCGCGATCATGACGGTCAGTGATGCGCAACATTTCTGGGCCATAAGCGTCATAGCGCCCGGATTTGCGCCACAAATCAGCCGATTGCAGCGTCGGCATCAACATCGGAATATGCCCGGCGCGCTGCTGCTCTTCGTGCACGATATTTTCAATCTTGCGCAAAACCTTAAAGCCCAACGGCAACCAAGAATAAATCCCGGCAGAAGATTGTTTGATCATCCCCGCACGCAACATCAAACGATGGCTGACAATCTGCGCATCCGCAGGGTTTTCTTTTAATATCGGCAAGAAATAACGGCTCAGGCGCATGGGACGTCCTTTGAATAATGCTCAAGTTCTCCCCCGTTTAGGCGCTTGCGCAAAAACCAGCAAGTCCCGGCAAGCCCGACCCGCTTCATCTTGCCATTAAACTCCGGGGGAGTCGGCAGCGCCGACGGGGGCTGGCCCCCATCCACCCTTGAAACCGACACCCACATAGGCGATGTCTAAAACAAGCTAAAACGCAGAGGCACTCATGGCACATCCCGTCAAAGATCAGGTGAAATACTGGGGCATTGCCATTGGCGTGTTTATGATTGCCATGTGGTATCTGGGTGATGTGATCCTGCCCTTTGTCCTCGGCGGCGCAATTGCGTATTTTCTTGATCCGGTGGCTGACAAGTTAGAACGTATGGGATGCAGCCGTGCCCTTGCGACCACGATCATCACATTGGTCGCTGTGTTCATCTTTATAATCATGGTTCTGTTGGTGGTTCCGACCTTGATCAATCAGGCGATTTCGCTGTTTAACATCGCGCCACAGCTGTTTTCAGATTTGCAGGCATTTCTATCCGACAAGTTTCCTCAGTTGATGGATGAAGGCTCGACCCTGCGCCAATCGCTGGTGGGGATTGGAGAAACGATCCAGTCAAAGGGTGGCGAATTGCTCAGTTCTGTGCTCTCGTCGGCCTCTTCCATCCTCAACATCGCGGTTCTGTTCCTGATCGTTCCTGTTGTCGCTTTCTACCTCTTGCTGGACTGGGACAATATGACAGCGCGCATTGACACGCTTTTGCCTCGCGATCATGCCCCGACCCTGCGCAAACTGGCGAAGGAAGTCGACCAAACCCTTGCAGCCTTCATTCGCGGCATGGGCACTGTCTGTCTGATCCTTGGAACCTATTACGCCATCGCGCTGATGCTGGTTGGATTGCAGTTCGGGCTTGTGGTTGGCTTTATCGCGGGCCTTATCACCTTCATTCCCTATGTCGGCGCTCTGGTGGGCGGCGCACTTGCGATTGGCTTGGGGCTTTTCCAGTTTTGGGGCGATTGGATTTCTTTGGGGTTGGTCGCGGGTGTTTTCGTCATCGGACAAATCATGGAAGGCAATGTGCTGACCCCCAAGCTTGTAGGCTCCTCTGTGGGGCTGCATCCGGTGTGGTTGTTGCTTGCATTGTCCGTCTTTGGATCACTGTTCGGGTTTGTCGGTATGCTTGTCGCCGTTCCGGTCGCGGCCGCATTGGGCGTGATAATCCGCTTCTTCGTCAGCCAGTATATGAACAGCAAGCTTTATTCCGGCTTCGAAACCGACACACACAGCGACACCTGAACCGATGAACACACAGCTTAGCTTTGACCTTCCAGCGCGTGCAGCACTGGGGCGTGATGATTTCTTTATCTCTCCCTCCAATGCGCTTGCCGTTGCTTTGATCGACACGCCCGACACTTGGAGCAACGGGCGATTATTGCTGATCGGCCCTAAAGGGTCAGGCAAAACCCATCTCGCACATGTTTGGGCCGCGCAAAGCGGCGCACAGATCGTTGCGGCCAAAGACTTAAACGAAACCGAGGTCCCTGATCTATTGGTCGGACCCGTTGTCATCGAGGACGCAGATCAAATTGCAGGGCAGCGCGACCGCGAAACCGCGCTTTTTCATCTGCACAATCTCGCTCAGGCCGAAGGCCAGGCCTTGCTGATCACCGCGCACTCCGCCCCGCAACGCTGGTCGCTGTCCCTGCCTGATCTGGCCAGCCGCTTGCAAGCGGTGCAAATCGCCAAGTTAGACGCGCCAGATGATACTTTGCTGACTGCGCTGTTGATGAAACTTTTCGCGGATCGTCAGCTTAATCCAGCGCCGGATGTCATTCCCTTCCTCAGCTTGCGCATTGATCGCTCTTTCGCCGCTGCACAGCAGATTGTTGCAACTTTGGACAGAGCCGCGCTTGAGGCAAAACGCCCGATGACGCGCGCATTCGTTTCGGCAACACTGGACAAACTTGCGCGTCTGACGCCACACTCTGACGACCCAGACACTGCGGACACAGATGATGCAAGCTGACTTTCTTAAAGCCGACTGTCCTGAACCATTGGACCTGCCAGACGTTGATCTGACGGGGCCTGCGCGCTTCGTGAACCGCGAACTCAGCTGGCTCAATTTCAACTGGCGTGTTCTGGAAGAGGCGGAAAATCCGCGCGTACCTTTGCTGGAACGTCTGCGGTTCTTGTCGATCTCGGCCACCAATCTGGACGAATTCTATACAGTGCGCGTCGCAGGTCTGCGCGAACTTGCCCAAGCGGGCAAAACGACACCCGCAGACGATGGTCTTTCCCCTGCGGAACAATTGGTGCTGATCAATGAAGATGCGCGCAATCTTCTGAAAACACAACAGAATGTGCTTGAAGGCATTCGCTCTCAAATGCTCGATTCTGGCATCGCAATCGTAGAACGGTCTGATTTGACCGACGCCGACAAAGACGTCATTGCCGACATTTTCCTGCATAAAGTGTTTCCCGTTCTCTCGCCTTTGGCGATTGATCCTGCCCATCCTTTTCCGTTCATCCCGAACACAGGCTACTCGCTCGCGCTTCAGCTTGAACGGCAATCAGACAAGCGTGATCTTCTCGCGCTTTTGCCGATCCCTGCGCAGATTGATCGCTTTGTCACCCTTCCCGCGCCTGATGGGCAATTGCGCTATCTGCCGCTGGAAGATGTGTTGATCGAAAATCTTGGCCGGCTGTTTCCAGGATATAAGCTAAAGGGTCATTTCGGGTTCCGCGTTCTGCGTGACAGCGACCTTGAAGTCGAAGACGAGGCCGAAGATCTTGTCCGCGAATTTGAGGTTGCCTTGAAGCGGCGTAAGCGCGGAGAAGTGGTGCGCCTCACTTATTCTGGCGATGCACCTGCCAAACTAAAAGCGCTGGTTATGCGCGAATTGGGTGTCACAGAACAAGAAACCGTCGAATTGCCCGGCATGATTGGCATGGCTGATCTGTCCGAACTTGTGACAGATGCGCGCCCCGATCTCCTTTGGCCACCATTTATGCCACGTATTCCCGAACGTGTGCAGGACCATGAAGGCGATATGTTTGCTGCGATCAGCAAGAAAGACATGCTGCTGCACCACCCCTATGAAACGTTCGATATGGTCGTGCGTTTCTTGACCCAGGCCGCGCGCGATCCTGATGTGGTTGCGATCAAGCAAACGCTTTATCGCACGTCCAAGCGTTCGCCTATTGTGTCTGCCCTGTGTGAAGCGGCGGAGGATGGTAAATCCGTGACTGCGCTGGTCGAACTCAAAGCGCGTTTTGACGAAGCTGCCAACATCCGCCAATCCCGCCGCCTTGAACGTGCAGGTGCGCATGTGGTCTACGGCTTTCTTGATCTCAAAACCCACGCCAAGATTTCGACCGTTGTGCGCCGCGAAGGCGATCAACTGGTCACGTATACGCACTACGGAACCGGCAACTACCACCCGATCACAGCGCGCATTTATACGGATTTGTCGTTCTTTACCTGCGACACGAAATTGGGGCGCGACGCGACCAAAGTGTTCAACTACCTTTCGGGCTACGCACCGCCGGATGAATTGGAAAACCTCGCGATCTCCCCCCTGACCCTAAAACCGCGATTGTTAGAGCTTATCGCTCGCGAAGCGGAGTATGCCAAAACAGGCAAGCCAGCGGTCATTTGGGCCAAGATGAATTCGCTGATTGATTCAGAAGTCATAGACGCACTCTATGCCGCATCCCAAGCAGGCGTCAAAATCGATCTGGTCATTCGCGGCATTTGCGGCCTGCGTCCGGGCATCAAAGGGCTTAGCGAAACGATCCGCGTAAAGTCTATCGTCGGACGTTTCTTGGAACACTCGCGCATTGTCTGTTTCGGGAATGGCTACGGCCTGCCCCACAAAAAGGCGCGTGTGTTTATCAGCTCTGCCGATTGGATGGGACGCAATTTGAACCGGCGTGTCGAAACCTTGGTTGAAATCAACAACGCCACGGTCAAAGCACAAATCGTGAGCCAGATCATGGCAGCCAACTTGGCCGATGTCGCACAAAGCTGGATCATGAAGCCGGATGGGTCTTTTGCCCGTGAAACAATTCCCGAAGGCCAATTTGCTTTCAATTGCCATCGCTTCTTCATGGAAAACCCGTCGCTTTCCGGTCGTGGCTCGGCGGGGGCGGCAGATGTTCCACAACTGACCCACACCGAAGATGAAAGCAGTTAAATGAGCGCAGATATGACCCCAGACAGTTCAACACTTACCGCGCTCAATCCGTTTGGTCGCCCGCTTTTCAACGACCCATCTGTGCGCAAACTGGCGCGCGTGGGCGTGGTTGATATCGGGTCAAACTCGGTCCGTATGGTTGTGTTTGACGGTGCGGCACGAAGCCCTGCGTATTTCTACAATGAAAAGGTGATGTGCGCCTTAGGGGCGGGGATCGCTGAAACCGGCCGCCTGAACCCGGAAGGACGCATTCGCGCCCTTGCAGCCGTTGCACGATTTGAAGCCATCGCGCAAAGCCTTGGAATTTCGCCCCTTACCGCCGTAGCCACAGCCGCCGTGCGCGATGCGACTGACGGTGCTGATTTTTGTGCTGATGTTTTGCGCGAAACAGGTTTGAAGGTGCACGTCATCGACGGCCCGGAAGAAGCGCGTCTGTCCGCCCAAGGCGTTTTGCTAGGCTGGCCCGGCTCTTACGGGTTGGTCTGCGATATTGGTGGTGCTTCGATGGAATTGGCTGAAATCCGCGATGGGCGCGTTGGCAAATGCGTAACGTCTTCGCTGGGACCGCTTAAGCTGCAAAGTATGAAGGGTGGTGCGAAAGCGCGCAAAGCCTACGCCAAAGAGGTGATCGCAGATTTGCACGAACAAATGGGCGAACAGAAGGACCGATTGTTTCTTGTGGGCGGATCGTGGCGTGCGATTGCGCGGATTGATATGCATCGGCGCGGGTATCCCCTGCACGTACTGCATGAATATCGCATGCCCCCGAAGACCGTACGCGAAACCGTAAAATATATCGCGAAATCCGACATTGAAGAGCTGCGCAACGCCTGTGGCATTTCTTCTGCGCGTATGGACCTTGTGCCAATTGCCAGCGAAGTTCTCAAGGCGCTGGTGAGCCGCGTCAAACCCAAAGATATCGCTATTTCAAGCTATGGTATCCGCGAAGGGATGCTTTACGAACAAATGCCGCAAAAACTGCGCGATCGTGATCCCTTGATCGAATCTGCGCGCTTTTCAGAATCCAAAGATGCGCGCATGCCAGGGTTTGGCAAAACCCTTTACGATTTCATCATACCGCTCTTCAAATCAGCGCCCCACGCGACCAAACGCTTGGTCAAAGCCGCAAGCCTGCTGCATGACGTCAGCTGGCGCGCCCATCCTGATTTTCGCGCTGAGGTCTGCTTTGACAATTCCACGCGCGCCAATCTGGGCGGGCTTAGCCATTCTGAACGCATTTTTCTAGGACTGGCTTTGATGCATCGATATCGCAACAAGCGTGAAGGCACGCGCTTTGACGATATGTTCGAACTGCTGGCACCGGAACAACAACTGCAAGCCGAAATTCTTGGTAAAGCTATGCGGTTCGGCGCCATGTTGTGGATGGAAAAAGACGCGCAATTCGGCGAACTGCGCTGGTTCCCCAAGAAAAAATTGCTTGAGCTCCGCCTGCACCCTTCGGCGAAACCCCTGTATTCAGAAGTGGCAGAATCACGTTTGAAATCGCTCGCCGGATCCTTGAACGCAGAGGTAAAAGTGAAGTTTACCAAGCCGTCGACAGAAGCTTAAAGATCGACCTCGCCTTCGGGCGCGTCCATCTCTTCCGGCGTTTTACGTCGCAATATGATATCGCCGTTGGGCAGTATTTCCGGCGGATGGTATTTAGAGAAGTCCTCAACCTGCCCAAGCAAATCGCCCAAAGCCGGCCCCATGTTTTCGACAAAACCACGCAGCGCCGGTTCAAGCTGGTCTGACAGCCCTTCCATTTCGCGCAAGGCTGGCTGCATTTCATCCATCAAACCTTCAAATAAAAGGCGCGCGCCTTTCTCCATCAGGCTCAGACCTTTGTCGGTCGATTGATCATCAGCCTGCGCAGGCAAAGCCAGTGCGACGGCCAAAGCGGTCGTAAGTGCAATCTGTTTCATATGGGGTATATAACCACTGTCGCGCAGGATTTTTAGATCAAATGTCAATATCCAGCGTCACAGGGAAGTGATCAGAGGCGGTCAAAAGCGCATTGCGTAGTTTTAAATCAGTCCAACATTCAGGATCGTCAAAAGGATGCCAAATGCGCCAAGCCTCTGCTTTGGAACGCAAATTTTCACTGACCATAATGTAGTCCAACAGAGCCTGAAGAAAGCGGTTGTCTTTTTGCAGGAAAAACCGCGATGTGGTCGGCTCTCCCCCAATCTTTCGCGCCAACGCACGCGCCGCATGTGGATCATAAAGGCACGGACAACCTGTTTCACCCAAAATAATCTCAACCGACGAGCGTCCGAACAAGTTTTCATACTCGTCCAGACCCGGTCCATCATTCAGATCCCCAAGCACCATCAAATGATCACCTGCGTTCAAATGATCCTCAACGCGCGCGCGCAGCCAAACTGCTTGCGCCAATTGCTTGCGTCGATTGGCAATGGAAAAACGCATGACCTCTGCCGCATTATGCGCACCGTGGGGGGCTTTGCTTTTTAGATGCGCCCCGATCATGCGCAGTTTGGTCCCTGTCGCGGTCTCGATCGCCAGCTCTAACGGAGGTTTGGAAAAACGCACACTGTCCGCGCGATTGTCGATATCCAGATCAATCTCGTAGGTTTCATTGAAGGGTGGAACAGGATCGCCCAACGCCCCTACAGGGTCATGTTTGGCGGATAATTTCGACGGATCATAAAGCAGCGCGATTTCTTGCTGCGTGGTATTTGTGAAGCCGATCAACGCCTTATTGGCGCGCAATCCATAGGCTTTTGCAAAGTTTTCCAAGGCAAGCGTGCCAGAGCGATGCTGATGATCATCAGGCGCTTCGATCACCATAATCGCATCCGCATCTATCGTTTTGAACACATGCCCCAAGGCTTTCGCCTGCTGCGAGCGCTTGATGTCACGCCGTCCGGACCAACGATTGTCACGTTTCAAACGCCCGTCATCGTCGAACAAGCGATCAAACCATTCAACATTATAACACGCGATGCGCATTACGCAGCCCGTCCTTTGGTGATCTCTTCCCAAGCACGGTTGATATCCACCATGCGTTTTTCAGCCATGCGAATAGCCTCTTCGGGGACACCGCGTGCAATCATGCGATCTGGATGGGCCTCACGCACCATCGCGCGCCACACCTGTCGGATCTGCTCCATCGAAGCATCAGGCGACACCCCGAGAACTGTGTAAGGATCGGGTGTCGCATCGGGAACAAAACGCGCGCGCAAGGCTCTGAATTCCATTTCGGGCAAGCCAAAAATCTCGGCCACCTGTTCCAGGAATTCGTTTTCCCCCGGATGATAAAACCCGTCTGCCATCGCGATATGAAACAGCCCTTCCATCAAGTCGCATAGGGTCTCTGGCTGGCCGTCAAACATATCTGCAATGCGCGCAGCATAATCTTGAAATCCCGCCACATCGAGCCGCGCCATATTGAAAACGCGCGCGGCATTGGCTTCATCAGCCGCAGCAATGTTGAATACTTCGCGAAAGGCCGTCACTTCATCGCGGGTGACTTGACCGTCGGCTTTGGCCATTTTTGCACCCAGCGCAATAACAGCAATCGTGAAACCGACAGAGCGTTCTGGCGGGCTGCGCAGCGTGTCAAAAACATGCGACAGGCTTTCACCATTTGCGAGCGCAGCAAGCGCGTCTGATATGCGGGTCCAAAGTGACATGCCCCTATGTACGACCGATGCGCCGCAATGCCCATGCGTTTTGCGTTATTTGCTCAGGGTTTTCTGCATCAAGACCAAGTCCATCCAGCGTCCGAACTTGAACCCAACCTCGGGCAAGCGGGCGATTTCAGTGAAACCCACCTTGCGGTGAAACGCGAGCCCATCCGGATTTTCGCCACTTATTCCTGCCCAAAGACTGTGGATTCCTTGATCGTGCGCATGGTTTTCCAAGGCTTGCATCAACGCGCGTCCCGCCCCTTTTCCCTGTGCTTGCGGCGCAAGATTGATCGAATGCTCTTTCGTATGCGCATAGCCCGGACCATTTCGGAACGGAAAATAGCTGGCAAATCCAAGGATGTGCCCATCTTCTTCGGCGACAAAATATGCCCCTTGTCGCGCGATGATATCCTGCGCGATCCCGTCTTTGGTCTTCAGCTCAGTCGTGAACGTCGTCGCTGTGTCCTTGATCCACGGGTTCCACACCTCACAAATCCCACTGGCATCTTGAACAACCGCGGCTCTAACTATCATGTGAGTGTGCGCAATCCATGTGGAGTTTCAAATTCAGCGACCAGCGCCGTTGTGTTTGCGGCTTCAAAACGTACTTTCACACCATTAATCGACCCGAGCAGATCGGCCAGATCATCTGCTTGGGGATGTTGTACTGTCAAACAGACCAAGCGCGCGCCAGAGGCTGTCAGCATTTGCGCAGGATGCAAAGTCCCCGCCCATGCAATCAAAGGCGGAAACAACCCGTTAAACGGGAGTTTTCCATCCTCAGGCACGGCCATTTGCCATTTCAGATCACCGCGTTCTAGCACCACAGGGCCACCAGCGTCGCGCCAGTGTTTCACCGCTTGCGCCATATCGGGGACTGCGCAGATCCAATTGGTCAGGCGTGGCTTGCCTACAAAATTATCAAGATCAAACCACCGTGGCCGATCCGGCTTGGGCGCGCTTGGGTCTATCGAAATAGCCTCAAGATACAGCCCGTCATCGAGCCCCATAAGATGGTTATGGGTGCCAAATCGTTTATGCACGCCGCTGGCCTGCATCGGCAGTCCAAGCGCGTCTTCAATATGCGCGCGCGCTGCGTCACGGTTTTCTCCGCTGACTGCAAGATGATCTAGAGTAAGTGTGTTCATAGAGGAAAACTGCGGGAAATGGTTTTGCTTTGCAAGTCGGTAGGCTGGTGGGGGGCGCTGCCCCCGCTCGATCAAAGATCGACCTCCCCCGAGGTATTTTAAGACCCAAGACAGGCGCGGTCTTTGGATACGCCTGTCTTGTTTTGTTTTAAGTTCGGGTGTCGCGGATAATTTCCAAAATATCAGCTGCTGCTTTTGGAATGTTAGTGCCTGGCCCAAAGATCGCTTTCACCCCTGCCGCGTACAGGAAATCATAGTCTTGTTGAGGGATCACTCCGCCGCAAATAACAATGATGTCCTCCGCTCCTTTATCTTTGAGCGCTTGGACAAGCTTCGGGGCCAAAGTTTTATGTCCCGCCGCCTGACTTGAGATACCGATGACATGCACATCGTTGTCGACCGCGTCTTGCGCGGCTTCTTCCGGGGTTTGGAACAGCGGGCCAACATCCACGTCAAAGCCGATATCAGCGAAGGCCGTCGCGATCACTTTCGCGCCGCGATCATGACCATCTTGCCCCATCTTGACCACCAGCATACGCGGGCGGCGACCTTCGTCTTCGGCGAAACTTTCAACAGATTTCTGGATTGCGGCAAAGCCTTCATCACCTTCATACGCCGCACCATACACACCTGCGAGCGTTTTTACTTCTGCGCGGTGACGCCCGAACACTTTCTCCATCGCCATGCTAATTTCTCCTACGCTTGCGCGTGTGCGCGATGCTTCGACTGCGGCTTCCAATAGATTGCCACCTTCACTGGCGCGGCGGCTGAGTTCTGCGAGAGCTGCGGTGCAAGCATCTTCATCACGACTGTCGCGGATGGTTTTTAAACGCGCAATTTGCGAGGTACGCACGGCATCATTGTCGATATCCATGATGTCGATGTCATCTTCTTCAGCAAGACGGTACTTATTGACACCTACAATCACCTCTTCGCCGCGATCCATCATCGCCTGACGCTTGGCTGCTGCTTCTTCGATGCGCAATTTTGGCATGCCAGACGCAACGGCCTTGGTCATACCACCCATCTCTTCGACTTCTTCGATCAGTTTCCAAGCCTCTGTCGCCAGTTGGTCTGTCAGGCTTTCCACATAGTAAGAGCCAGCCAATGGGTCGACCACATTCGTCACACCTGTTTCTTCTTGCAAGATCAACTGGGTGTTGCGCGCGATGCGAGCACTGAATTCAGTGGGCAACGCAATCGCTTCGTCCAGCGCATTTGTATGCAGCGATTGTGTCCCACCCAACGCTGCGGCCATGGCTTCGTATGCTGTGCGAATGACGTTGTTATAGGGGTCTTGCGCTTGCAAACTGACGCCCGATGTCTGGCAATGTGTGCGCAGCATTTTGGATTTTGGATTTTGGGCACCAAGGTCTGTCATGATCTTATGCCACAATAGCCGCGCAGCACGCAGTTTGGCCGCTTCCATGAAGAAATTCATACCAATCGCAAAGAAGAACGACAGACGCGGCGCGAATTTGTCCACGTCCATCCCCCGCTCTATCGCGGTGCGCACGTATTCGCGCCCATCCGCAAGCGTATAGGCCAATTCCTGCACCAAATTCGCCCCTGCTTCCTGCATGTGATAGCCAGAGATCGAGATCGAATTGAACTTGGGCATTTCTGCAGAGGTATATTCAATGATATCCGCAATGATCCGCATCGACGGTTCTGGCGGGTACACATAGGTGTTGCGCACCATGAATTCCTTCAGGATATCGTTCTGAATAGTGCCCGATAGAACCGCGCGGTCATGCCCTTGCTCTTCCCCGGTCACTATAAAATTGGCCAAGATCGGGATCACTGCGCCGTTCATGGTCATCGAAACGGATACTTTGTCCAATGGGATCTGATCGAAAAGGATTTTCATATCCTCGACACTGTCGATCGCAACACCGGCCTTGCCAACATCGCCTTCGACACGCGGATGATCGCTGTCATAGCCACGGTGCGTCGCAAGATCGAAAGCAACAGAAACACCTTGCTGACCGGCAGCCAAAGCTTTGCGATAAAAGGCGTTGCTTTCCTCGGCCGTCGAAAAGCCCGCGTATTGGCGAATTGTCCAAGGGCGTCCTGCATACATTGTCGCTTTGACACCTCGTGTGAACGGGCCCTGCCCCGGAATGCCACCCATATGGGACAAATCGGCAATGTCCGCTTCGGTATAAAGGGGTTTGACGTCAATACCTTCCAGCGTGTTCCACGTCAGATCTTCTATTGCGCGGCCACGAAGCTCTTTTTCAGCCAGGGCCCGCCAGTCGTTGTCTTGCGTCATATCTGTGTCCTTTGTTCACAAAATCCAATTCTGCGGGATATCCCGTCTTTTCGGATTTCGGGTCTTCCAATAAATGTGCCAATCCGTCCGCGCCCGCGCGCAGCCAGAAAAGATCGTCCGCATAGCGTTCTTGCATTGCGAGGCGTTGGGTCAGTGAAAAGGGATCCCACTGCCTGTCCTGAATGTTGCCTTGCAGGCGTAGATGCTCTGCTGTGCCAAGCGGTAGGTCTAACAGCTGTTCGACTGTCGGGCGTTGGTTGCGCCAAATCGGCGCTTTGGCGTTGGGCGTGCAAACACCCAGCAAATAGGACAATAGCCGGTGCGGCGCAGAGGCGTGTTCTTCGAACGTGCTGACGAAGATTGCGGCCTTTGGTGCAGCAGCAGAAATGTCTGTGATCACGTCGCGCCACGCGCGCTGTGATGCGGCGATTGCTGTTATCCGCTCTTGCCGTGGCACCGGAACGCCGCGTGGAATGCAAAAACTGAGCGCGGACGTCCAATATGTGCTTGGGCAGCGCAGACTGAGATGGATCGCTTTGACTGATCCGTCGAAGGCCGCAACGTAGCGCGCCAAACGCTCGCCTGCGGCCGGATACAAAGACTGCGCTATGAAATTGTGGCGCATCTTTCCCAACATGTTTTCTTCGGACACGATCAAATGTGACAAACCGCTTTGCGCAGACCGCTCTAGATGCATCGCTATCTTGCCTTTGGCGCGTGCAAAGTGTCGTACTCCGATGCCCAATCCGGCGTTTGGTACAATTCCGTGATACATCCCCCTGCGCAGCCGATACGGCCCCCAATATCCCACGTTCATTGCTGCCAGTGCGATGCCATTCTGGCGCAGGTAGGTTTGAAAACTTGTACTCGCGGTGCGATGCGCCCCAATTTGAAGAATTACATCCAAGCTTTGTGCCTTTTGTTACCACAGTACGCATTTGCCCTTGGGGCTGCGTGATTGAGGTAAAGTCATGACGCAAAGGAGTGTTTGTTCCATTAAAGTGCAAAATTTGACGCGCCTCAGGTCCTTCAGGCATCGCAATCAGGCAAGCACCCCCTATATTGAGCCTAACAGGAGACCTTATGAAACCGTTCTTATCGCTTGTTTTTGCAACGCTTTTCGTCACCAATTCGGCCTTGGCCCAGGATGTTGAAACGTCCGGTGCAGAGGATGCTTGGACATCCATCACCACCGTAGAAAGTGACAATTTGAGCGATTTTCTCTGGCAAGCCCGTCCAATTGTGGTGTTTGCCGACAGCGACAACGACCCACGATTCGTCCAGCAAATGGCATTGTTAAAGGATGGCGCGGACACTTTGGCAGAACGCGATGTGGTTGTGTTGACCGATACAGATAAAACCACCGTCTCTGCGTTGCGCAAAGCACTGCGTCCTCGTGGCTTTATGATAGTGCTAATCGGTAAAGATGGCGGCGTTAAGCTGCGCAAAGCCTCGCCATGGGACGCGCGTGAACTGTCGCGTGTCATTGACAAAATGCCCATGCGGGAACGCGAAGTGCGTGAGCGCAGGCAGCCGTAACTGCCTGAGCGGGATATGTGACGCGCTGCGTCCACGTCAGCCTATTCGAACTCCATGATCACATCATCAACTGCAAGACTGTCACCCGCCACTGCGTTGATTTTGCTCACAATACCTTTGCGCTCGGCGCGTAGGATGTTTTCCATTTTCATGGCTTCTACCGTGCATAGCGCTTGGCCTTCTTGCACTTCCTGACCTTCTTGGACGTCCAATTTCACAATCAAACCCGGCATCGGGCACAGCAAAAGCTTGGATGTATCCGGCGCGATCTTCTCTGGCATTTTACGCGCAAGCTCTGCCTGACGCGGCGTGCGCACATGCACCTTAAGATCCGCCCCGCGCGAACGAATACGGAAACCGCCCGAAACTTTGCCAACTTTCATCACCAAAGGGGCTTCATCCACAATCATGTTTGCCAGTTGATCACCCGGCGTCCAGTTTCCGCTGACACGCATGGTGCTGCCATCCGCAAAAGACACAGTTGAGCCGACTTTGTCCGCAGCAATCACCACATCGAAATCATGTCCTTGAACCGCAACATTCCAGTTTTCGCCGACATGGCGCTCGTGATTATCAAGCGTGCCAGAAATACGCGCACGACGGATTTCAGCGACACGGTTCATCGCAGCACAAGCGGCCGCGATCCGGCGCAGATCGCCTTCTGGCAATTCAACACCGACAAAACCCTCTGGATATTGCTCTTCGATAAAGGCTGTCGTCATCTCGCCCTTGATAAAGATCGGATGATCCATAACCGCACTAAGGAACGGCAAATTATGCCCGATGCCTTCAACTTCAAAACTATCCAAGGCCACGCGCATCGCTTCGATCGCCGCTTCGCGGGTCGGGGCCCATGTGCACAGCTTGGCGATCATCGGGTCGTAATACATCGAAATTTCGCCGCCCTCAAACACGCCAGTGTCGTTGCGCACAACCAAATCACCCGCAGCGCCAGCGGCTGTTCCGGGCGTGTAAGCAGCCGTTTCCGCAGGGGGGCGGTAACGTGTCAGGCGGCCAATCGACGGCAGGAATCCGCGATAAGGGTCTTCTGCATAAAGACGGTTTTCAATCGCCCAGCCTGTCAACGTCACATCATCTTGCGTGATACTTAGCTTTTCACCATTGGCAACGCGGATCATCTGTTCGACCAGATCCACACCTGTGATCAACTCGGTCACAGGATGCTCGACTTGCAAGCGTGTGTTCATCTCAAGGAAGTAGAAATTCTTGTCGCCGTCTACGATGAATTCCACCGTTCCGGCACTGGAATATCCAACGGCTTGCGCCAATGCGACAGCCTGCTCGCCCATGGCTTTGCGCGTGGCTTCATCCAGGAAGGGGCTTGGGGCTTCTTCGACAACCTTTTGCTGACGACGCTGGATCGAGCATTCGCGCTCGCCCAGATAGATGCCGTTGCCGTGGCTGTCGCACAGCACCTGAATTTCGATGTGACGGGGCTGGGTGATGAATTTCTCAATGAAAATTCGATCATCACCAAAGCTGTTAGCCGCTTCGTTTTTGGAAGACTGGAAGCCTTCGCGCGCTTCATTATCGTTCCACGCGATACGCATACCCTTACCACCGCCGCCTGCGGAGGCTTTGATCATCACCGGATAGCCCACTTGATTGGAAATTTTCACCGCATCTTCTGCGTCCTCGATCAAGCCCATGTAGCCCGGAACCGTAGACACTTTGGCATCCTGAGCGATTTTCTTAGAGGTGATTTTGTCACCCATCTTCTCAATCGCGCCAACAGGTGGGCCGACAAAAGACACGCCTTCTGCCGCCAATGCTTCCGCAAACTTAGAGTTCTCAGACAGGAAACCATAACCCGGATGCACCGCTTGCGCGCCGCTTTCCTTGATTGCGGCCATAACCTTGTCGATCACGATATAAGACTGGTTCGCAGGCGGCGGGCCGATGTGGATCGCCTCATCTGCCATTTTCACATGCAGCGCGTTTTTGTCAGCGTCGGAATAGATGGCGACAGTGGTAATGCCCATCTTCTTGGCCGTTTTGATAACGCGGCAAGCAATTTCGCCACGGTTGGCAATCAGGATCTTGTTGAACATCTGGCGGTCCTTTTCGGGCTATCTAGAAACGCAAAACGCTGCTCTGCCCGATGGGGCAAAGCAGCGCTCGCTCGTGTTGAATGCGTCAGCCGCACAATGACGGCTAAAGCGAAATTCTGTTTTAGTTTGTTGGGATAAGCGCGCCAGCAGTTGCACCAACGATGCCGGCTGCGATGACTTGGCTTGTGTTGCCACCCGCGATTGCAGCTGCGGAAGCACCAAGCGCTGCGCCACCTGCGGTTTGTTGTGTCTGGCGATCAGGCGCAACGCACCCAGCAAGGGAGACTGACAAAGCGACAGCGGCGACGATTCTAGTTGTTTTTGACATAATCTATCTCTTTCGAAGTTACGTTTTGCAAACGCGCCGAAGAAAAAAGGCGGCAGCAGGTGTATGCTAGCACCGGACTGCCGCCAAGGGGAAGGGTTACGGAAGGCTGCGCTGTAAAACAGAACGAGGGTCTGACGCAACTTCAATAGATTAAAGGTGCATGCAGTCTGTTGCATTGGAAAGGGCTTTGCTCCAAAGCCCATCAAATCGGCTTGATTATGCCGATATTTCAAACCCTTCGGCAAATTCATGCCAATTTCCCCCAGTCGGTCGCATCAGGGAAAGCCATTGCAGCTGCACGTGGATCAAGGATCAACATCGCTTCGTAATTCGCGGGATCAAACGGATCATCATAGGGCAGAACCTCGCGGCCAAAGAGCCAGCTTAGACGCCCCGCATCAAGATTGCCGCGTTCAAACGGTTGATCCCCGAAATGTTCCCAAAGCGCGGTGACAAAGCCCGCATCCGCGCGACGATCCGCAGGCTTGCGATCCGAATGGCGCTCGCGGCGTTCCAGCGGCGTTGCCCCTTTGGGGTTCGCGCGACGTAGAGTGAATTGGAAATCGGTTCCGGGAAGACGGCCGGGAAAGCCACGGTGTTTGAGCATATACGCTAGTGCCATGTCGCACCTCCGAAATGGCGGACAGGCTGACCGTTGGACAGGGACAAGGCAGGCGCGAACGCCTGCCTCGCAGATAAGTTACTTGTACTTACCTGTGTATACTGGCTCCATGGAGATCGGCGCGGGATCAACCACAACGAACTCTTCAACCGGTGCTTTACGTGCGCAAGCGGACGCAGCGAATGCAACGCCGAGTACAGCCAGCAATTTGATGCTCTTGGACATCTTAGTCTCCTGTCAATTTTACGGTTCAGATCAACGGGAGTATCCCGCAATCCTGTCCCTCTTGAGGTATAGGCCACTTGGGTGAACCTGCATGTGAATTTACGCGAGGGCCGGGCAAAAAGATATCCACAGCCTTTCTTCGCGACATGTTGTGTCACGAAAGCCTCAAAAGCTCCATTGGATGAGCTTTGGCGCGCAACATATTGTGGTTTCATCAAAACATCTCCAACATGCAGGTCTGGTTTTGCACGCTAAATGCTTCAAAAACCTGTTCGACATCTGCGTTTGAAACGCCAAACTCAACAGGTTCAGCCGAAAGCGAGACGACAATCTGCGCTGGTGCGGCAGCATCTTTGACGATTTCCTTCAATCCGAAATCATTGCAAAGCGCCTCTAGATCAGCGGTCAAGTCTTCAAAGCTTGGACGTTTGGCTGGGTTCGCCAAATCAGGGGCGATAAAACGCAAACGCAACGTGCTTGTGTCGTCCTCTTGGAAGTGTTCAAACAGCTCGATCCCTTGACCGGAAGGCACACTTAAGGCGACTTGAGAAGACGCAATACCAGCCGACAGCGTCAGCCAAAGTACAGCTTGAATAACGCCCTTCATGCGCGTGCCCCTCCCGCACATCTGATCCAGCGCGCACGTCGCACGCGATCGTTCAGCAAAGCATCAATCGTTTCCTGCACATGCGGCGCAATCGGTGTGCCAAGGCGCCCCCCAGCTGTGACCGACAAAGCACCGTCAATCTGCTCGACCTGAACAACCGGCGAAAAGCCCCGCAAATTCTGCAAAGCCCGCCACATATCCTGACGGATTTGATGCGCAAGCCGCGCGCGCCCTACAATCGGAAACCGCGCACTGGCGCTAACGTCAAAGCGCGCAGGCAGCTCGCGCGAAATCGTCACGCAAGCCCCGTCTCTCTGAGTATGCCAGTTTACTTTGTTCATCTTGTAACCGCCTTTACGAGCGCGAAATCCATCACATCAAAGCGGAATGTTATCGTGCTTTTTCCACGGCATCTTTTGCTTTTTGTTGCGCAAGGCCGCAAAGGCGCGGCTGATGCGTTTGCGTGTGCTGCGGGGCTGGATCACTTCGTCCACAAATCCGCGCTCAGCGGCGACAAAGGGATTGGCAAAGCGGGTGTTATAATCGTCCTCATGCTGTGCAATCTTTTCCGCGTCGCCCATATCGGCGCGGTGGATAATCTCTGTCGCACCTTTGGCCCCCATCACCGCGATTTCCGCTGTAGGCCAAGCGTAGTTAACATCCGCTTGCAAGTGTTTGGACGCCATAACCACATAAGCACCGCCATAAGCTTTGCGCGTGATTAGCGTGACTTTCGGTACGGTCGCTTCGCCATAGGCAAAGAGAAGTTTCGCGCCGTGTTTGATCACACCGCGATATTCCTGCGTTGTGCCAGGCAAAAAGCCGGGGACGTCGACCAAAGACAGGATCGGAATTTCAAACGCATCACAAAAGCGCACAAAACGCGCCGCTTTGCGAGAGCTGTCAATGTCCAGAACCCCTGCAAGAACCAAAGGCTGGTTGGCAACGACACCAACGGTCTGACCTTCAAGACGGATGAAACCCGTCAGAATATTGCCAGCAAAGTCTTTCTGAATTTCGTAGAAATCACCCTCGTCGGAAATCTTGGTGATCAACTCTTTCATATCATAGGGCTGGTTCGGGTTGTCCGGGACCAATGTGTCCAACGAAGGCTCGACCCGCGCCACATCATCAAAGAAGGGACGCACGGGCGGTTTTTCCAAGTTGGACAGCGGCAGATAGTCAACCAAACGACGCACCTCGGCCAAGGCTTCTACATCGTTCTCGAAGGCTGCATCCGCAACAGAGGACTTCTTGGTATGCGTACTTGCGCCACCCAGCTCTTCTGCAGTCACTTGTTCATTTGTAACGGTCTTCACAACATCAGGACCAGTCACGAACATGTAAGACGTGTCTTTCACCATAAAGATGAAGTCGGTCATCGCAGGCGAATAAACAGCGCCACCCGCGCATGGACCCATGATCATGGAAATCTGCGGAACCACACCAGAGGCCATGATGTTACGTTGGAAAATCTCGCCATACCCACCCAGACTGTCGACGCCTTCCTGAATGCGCGCGCCACCAGAATCGTTCATGCCGATGATCGGCGCGCCATTTTGCATCGCCATATCCATGATCTTGCAGATCTTCTTGGCATGGGTTGCAGACACCGAACCACCTAGAACCGTGAAGTCCTGCGAATAGACATAGACCATACGACCATTGATCGTACCCCAGCCCGTGACAACACCGTCGCCTGCGGGGCGTTGCTTTTCCATACCGAAATCGGTGCAACGATGCGTGACGAACATGTCATATTCTTCGAAACTATCCTCATCGAGCAAAAGTTCGATGCGCTCGCGCGCGCTCAGCTTGCCCTTGGCGTGCTGGCTATCAAGACGCTTTTGACCGCCACCAAGCCGCGCTGTGTCGCGGCGCTCGGAGAGTTCTTGCAGAATATCTTTCATCGCATGTCCCTTCTGTGCGCCGATCCAGCGCGTATTTTGAGCCGTTTATGCAGCGGCTTTTATACTACAGGTCTTTAGCGATTGGAGTTATACTGTGCAGGTGCAGAAAAAAAGCTATTTGTCGCAAATTTGCAAAGTTGAGCTAATGGAGTAACTGCAAATAGCAAATTTGCTAATTTAAAAGCCGCGACGTCACAGCTTCTGCGCTTTTGTATTTCAATTCATCACGCTAGGTAAGTTGCATGAGCGACTCTTACACCGCGCGCTTTTTAGACCGCGCAACCCCGCCCCATATCGTCACATTGATGCTGCTCGCTGGCGTATCCGCCTTGGCAATGAACGTGTTTTTACCGTCCTTGCCGAACATGGCCCTGCATTTCGAAACCGAATACTGGGTGATGCAAATGTCCGTCGCGGCCTATTTCGCGATGAACGCCATTCTGCAAATCATTATTGGCCCGATTTCGGACAATCTAGGACGCCGGCCTGTTATTCTTTGGGGGCTGGCCCTTTTCTCCATTACGTCCCTTGGCTGCATCTATGCGCCAAATGCGACTATCTTTTTGTTCTTTCGAATGTGCCAAGCGGTCATTGTCACAGCCATGGTCCTAAGCCGCGCGATCATCCGGGATGTGGTCTCCGCTGACAAAGCCGCGTCCCTGATTGGCTATGTAACGATGGGCATGGCCGTTGTCCCGATGCTTGGCCCGATGGTTGGCGGTGTCTTGGATGAAACCTTTGGCTGGGAGGCGAGTTTTTGGCTTATGTTCTTTTCTGGCATTGGTCTGTTTGCAATCTGCTATTTTGATCAGGGCGAAACCAAAAACAAAACCGGCGAAACCCTGCGACAGCAGTTTGGCCATTATCCTGAACTTTTCGCATCACCGCGATTTTGGGGCTATTCCGTCGCGTCTGGCCTCACCTCTGGTGCGTTTTTCGCATACCTTGGTGGCGCGCCTTATGTTGGCACGGAAATCTTCAATCTATCGCCCGCAATCTTGGGCTTTTACTTCGGTGCGCCTGCGCTTGGCTATTTCGCCGGAAACTTCATCTCAGGCCGCTATTCAACCCGCATCGGCATCAATAATATGGTGCTCTACGGGGCCATCGTTGCTACCGTGGCAACCAGCGCCTCCCTGTTTATCTTCGGTATCGGGTTTGGCACACCTGCCAGCTTTTTTGGATTCATGACGCTCGTCGGACTGGGCAACGGGATGACTATTCCCAACGCAACCTCTGGAATGCTGTCTGTGCGCCCGCACATTGCAGGCACAGCTTCTGGCCTTGGCGGCGCAATCCTAATCGGCTTTGGCGCAATCCTGTCTGCTTGGGCGGGGCTGATTTTGTCCGGAAGCGATAGCGCGATGCCTGTGCTTTGGCTCATGGTGGGCAGTACATTTGGCGGGCTCATTGCTGCGATCTTCGTCATCCAACGCGCAAAGACAATTGGCGCTTGAGACTTGCTTCAACGAGTTTGCAAAGCTAGCAATAGCGTAATGCAAAACTGCAAAGAGGCACGTCATGGCCCTTCAAAAAATCTACGCTGGCTCCAAACTGCGTGAACTGCGCGGGCAAGTCGCGCTGACCCAAAAAGACTTCGCCGCCAAACTGGGCGTGTCGCTGCCTTATCTCAACCAGATGGAAAACAACAAACGTCCTCTGTCCACGACGGTGGTTCTGGCGCTTGCGCAAGAATTCGGATTTGATGTCACTGAACTCAGCTCAGGTGATGCAGAACGCCTAGTCACGGATATGCGCGAAGCGCTTGCTGATCCGGTTCTGGATGCAGTCGAACCACCCCTTGCCGATCTGCGCCTGACCGCCTCCAACGCCCCTGCCCTTGCACGTGCATTTCTGGAACTACACCGCGCGTATCGCCAAACCCATGAACGGCTGGCCTCACTTGACGAAGCCTTGGGGCGCGAAGACGGTCAAATGCAACCAAGCCCATGGGAAGACGTGCGCGACTTCTTTCATTATTGTGACAACTACATCGACGCAATGGACCGTGCCGCCGAACATTTTGCAACCAATGGTCCTGCGGGTGCGACCATCCGCGAACGCACCCTTGCCAGCTTTCGCCAACACGGGATCGACGTGCGCTTTGCACCTGTTGACACTCTGCGCAACTTCGATCCTGATACCGGTCGATTGACGATTTCGGAACACGCCGCACCTGCAACGCAAAGCTTTCAGATGTTCATCCAACTGGCGCTGATCACACAAGAAAAACTACTGGAAGCCACTCTCGACCTTGCGCGCTTCCAAACCGCCGAAGCGCGCGCAATCGCAAAGATCGGGTTGGCCAATTACTACGCAGGTGCCGCGCTCATGCCTTACGGACCCTTCCTGGAAGCCGCGCGCGACACCCGCCACGATCTGGAACGCCTTTCAATCCTGTTCGGTGCCTCTATCGAACAGGTCGCACATCGCCTTTCAACGATGCAAAGGCCGGGTGCAAAAGGCGTGCCGTTTTTCTTCGTGCGCGTGGATCAGGCAGGCTCCATTACCAAACGCCACAGCGCAACACGCCTGCAGTTCGCACGTTTCGGCGGAGCATGTCCGCTTTGGAACGTCCACCGCGCTTTCGAAACACCGGGGCGTTTCGTGCGCCAACTTGCAGAAACACCCGACGGTGTGCGCTACATTTCACTGGCGCGCGATGTATTGAAACCCGGCGGCTCCTTTGGTGCCCCCGTGCGCCGCTTCGCGATCGCTTTGGGCTGCGAAGTCACCCATGCCAGCCAGCTTGTTTACGCCGATAGCCTCGATATATCCAACGCATCTGCCTATGAACCTATAGGAATTTCGTGCCGCATCTGCGAGCGGACGAACTGTCATCAACGCTCTGTTCCGCCCTTAGAACGCCGCTTGCGCGTAGATAACAATCGCCGCGACGTTCTGCCGTATGAAGTGGGTTAAGCGTTCAAAATGCCTGCGATTTCATCTTTTAGCTGACCGCGCTTTTTGCGTAATTCAACCTCAGCAAGCTGCTCTATCGGCTCCACGTTGGTTTCAGCCCGGTGCACCGCGCGGTTCACGTCGTGATAGGCATGAAACAGCTTGGCAAAATGCGCATCAGCTTCTTTCAAGGTGCTCATTTTCTGGATGTGCTCAGGGAATTCTTCTGCAAGTTCGTGTGGGGTATGCGACATAAGATGTCTCCTTTGAAATGCCTCACGATCAGCTTACCGACATTCTTGGCGCAATCTTTGACGCACATCAAACTGTTCGGATTATCTGCGCGCTTTACGCCAACCTGCAGTCCAGGCTTGGAATTGCGAGCAAAACCACCGTTCTCCCTTTACCTCGTTTATGCCTGTGCGTTCATAGTCACGTTGACCGGGCATGTGATAAATCCGCCCACCCTTCGTGATATTGCCTTTGATCACACAATTGCGATCCGGTGGCATGCGCCCTTTGGCTCGTGTCGCGCGATACTGCGCTGGGGTCTGAACGCGCGATGCGTGCAAGCCACGATCATTGATCGCTGCCTCTTTTTCATCCAGATCGTACGTCATTGAATACTGGCGATAGGCAAACGCCAGCCCCGATGACACCAACTGCTGCCCGACGTCGCGCCCGTCTACGTCGCAGCGCGCGACGATCCGGTCATAGCGATCCTTATCAACCTGACGACATACAGCGCGCTTGCCATCATACAGAACTGACACTTTTGATGTCACCCAGGCACCGCAGGCCCAACTGACCCTTTGCTCTGTTTCGCAGGTTTGTTTGCCTTCAGGCGCATCAATTCCGAAAATGCGCACGCGCTGACCTGCTACCTCAAACGTGTCGCCATCAATAACGCGCACGATCCCATGGACATCAGCCAAGGTAGACACCGGCAAAGCCAGAACACAAAAAAGTAAAGGAAACCTAAACATATCCGAAGATATGCCCACTCCTTCGCGAACACTTCAATCCAATTCGTTAACTTAGGTTAAGAAAACGTAAACGCCCCCGTCTTTGGTCGTAAAATACCTCGGAGAGCGCGAGAGGCAGCGCCTCTCGCCCGTGCCTTGGCACGGACACTCACCGCTGCGCAGTTTCCCAATCAGGATGTATCCAAGGACGATCATTGCTTTTCGCCAACATATCGCGCCCCAAGATATGATCCGCCGCTTTCTCACCCACCATAATAGACGGGCCGTTCAGGTTTCCATTGGTAATACGTGGAAAGATCGAGCTGTCTGCGACCCGTAACCCTTTAACACCAATCACACGGCACTCAGGATCAACCACCGCCATTGGATCATCCACACGCCCCATTTTACACGTACCGCAAGGGTGATACGCACTTTCCGCATGCTCGGCGATGAACGCATCAAGCTCAGCATCGCTTTGCACATCACTCCCGGGCTGGATTTCATGTTTTACAAAGGGCTTGAACGCCTGTTGTGCAAACACTTCGCGTGTGAGTTGAATACAGGTGCGGAAATCTTCCCAATCCTGCGCTTCACTCATATAATTAAAAACGATTTTAGGGGCTTGGGAAGGATCAGCACTTTTCAAACTGACTGACCCGCGCGAAAGGCTACGCATAGGACCCACATGCGCCTGAAATCCATGGCCCTCCGCAGCCGCCTGACCGTCATATCGCACTGCTATGGGTAGGAAGTGATACTGGATATCAGGATATTCGACACCTGCTTTGGTCCGCACGAAAGCGGCACTTTCAAATTGGTTGGATGCCCCCAAACCGGTTTTGGTAAACAGCCAACGCGCTCCGATTACAGCCTTTGAAAACAAGTTCCAGTGTTTATAGAGCGTGATCGGTTTGGACGACGCCATCTGGATATAAAGCTCTAAGTGATCTTGCAGGTTCTGCCCGACACCAGGGCGATCAGCGATCACATCAATACCGTGTTCTGCCAAATGCGCCGCAGGGCCAATGCCGGATAACATCAACAGCTTTGGCGAGTTGATCGAGCTTGCGGCAACAATAACCTCAAGCTCTGCTTTGATCACCTCACCACCTGCGACAGCCACACCAATCGCGCGCCCGCCCTCGATCACGATGCGTGCTGCCAAGGCACTGACAACTTTGCACTTTCCAGTTCTCTGTGCAGGCCGAAGATAGGCATTTGCCGCGGACCATCGGCGGCCTTTGTAAACGGTTTGTTCCATTGGGCCAAAGCCCTCTTGCTTTTCACCGTTGTAATCATCCGTCGTTTCATACCCAGCCTGCCGTCCTGCCTCGACAAAGGCTTTGAACAATGGATTGTCGCGGCGTCCTCGGCTGATGTGCAACGGCCCTTTACGGCCCCGCCAGTTTTTGTCACCGCCATGACCGCCACTGCGCCAGTTTTCCATGCGTTTATAATACGGTAGCACGTCCGCATAGGACCAGCCCTCTGCGCCACTTTCTGCCCAGTGATCAAAGTCTTTGGCATGTCCACGCACGTAGACCATCCCGTTGATCGAAGACGATCCTCCGATCACCTTGCCGCGCGGACACGCAAGTCGGCGGTTATTCAAATGCGGCTCGGGTTCGGAACTGTAGCCCCAATCGTACCGCGACATATTCATTGGATAACTCAGCGCCGCAGGCATCTGGATAAATGGCCCCGCATCCGTGCCACCATACTCGATCACGATCACTGAATGACCTGCTTCAGTCAGACGATATGCCATCGCACAGCCCGCTGAACCCGCCCCGATAACGACGTAATCAGCTTTCACTTAAGCACCTGCGTAGTTGAAACCGCGCGAGCCTGCGGCGCGAGTTTATGGGCAAGATGAAACCTAGAACGGTGCATCGACAGCCCCCATACGCACGTAAACAGATTTCAACTGGCTGAAGTGATTGATTGCGGCTTTGGAGTTTTCCCGGCCTACGCCTGATTGTTTGGAGCCGCCAAAGGGGGCTTCAACCGGCGCGTCGTTGTAGGAGTTGATAAAGCACGATCCCGCCTCCATCTGCGCGATGACACGGTGACCGCGTGAAAGATCAGTCGTGAACACGCCCGCAGAAAGGCCGAATTCCGTGTCATTGGCGCGCGCGATGACTTCGTCTTCAGTGTCAAAATCAAAGACGGACATGACGGGGCCGAAAATCTCTTCGCGCGCAATGGTCATGCCGTCGGTGACTTCGGCGAAGACGGTTGGTTCAAGGTAAAAACCGCTGCGATCCAGTCGCTTACCACCGCACACAAGGCGCGCGCCTTCGGCTTGGCCCTTTTCGATGTAGCCCTGTACGATGTGCATTTGGCGTTCCGAGACCATGGGGCCGAAATTAGTTGCCTCATCCAACGGATCGCCCATGACAACGGTTTGCAAGCGTTCCTGCAAGCGTTTCAGGAAAGCGTTCTTGATCCCCTTTTGCACGAATACCCGCGTGCCGTTGGAGCAAACTTGGCCAGAGCTATAGAAGTTCGCCAAAATCGCGCCGCCAACTGCGTCTTCAAGGCTTGCGTCATCGAAAATGATAAACGGGGATTTGCCCCCCAATTCCATCGTGACGTGCTTGATGCTGGCCGCCGCTGCCGCGTAGACTTTGCGCCCTGTAGGAACCGAGCCTGTCAGCGACACCTTGTCCACACGCGGGTCTGTGACCAGCGGTGCACCAACAGCGCCTGTGCCTTGGATCACGTTGTAAAGCCCTGCGGGCAGGCCCGCCTCATGCAGGATTTCTGCGACTTTAAGCGCGCAGAGCGGCGTTGTTTCGGATGGTTTGAAAATCATTGCATTGCCGCAGGCCAGCGCGGGCGCGCCTTTCCAGCAAGCAATTTGCGTCGGATAGTTCCACGCACCAATGCCAACGCACAGGCCCAGCGCTTCGCGCCGAGTGTACACCCAGTCTTCGCCCAGTTGGATATGTTCACCTGTGAGCGAGCCTGCAAGACCGCCGAAGTATTCAAGCGCATCCGCGCCGGACGTCGCATCGACGTAGAGCGTTTCGGACATAGGCTTACCGGTGTCGTAGGTTTCCAGCACGGACAGATCGTGGTTGCGCTCGCGGATCAGGTCCGCGGCGCGGCGCAGAATGCGGCCACGTTCAGTTCCAGACATCGCCGCCCAAGCCTTTTGCGCGGCTTTGGCGCTTGTGATCGCCAATTCGATGATTGCAGGGGTCGCTTCGTGCACCACTGCGATCTGCTCGCCCGTGGCCGGATAGATCACGGGAATTTTTGCGCCTGCGGTGTCTTCGACGTATTGACCGTTGATAAAGTGGCTGGCGGTGGGTTGGGTTGGATAGGGCATTCAAGCCTCCGGCTTTTTTGAGTTTACTGGCAAGATGAAGTAGACGCCTATTCCCCGCGTGGGAAGCGTTGGTTTTCTTCTAAGACGTTCAGATCCATGTGGTTGCGCATGTAGCGTTCGGATGCTTTTTGCAGCGGTTGGTAGTCCCACGGGAAATAATCTCCATTGCGCAGGGCCTCATAGACGACCCAGCGGCGGGCTTGGGATTGACGAACGTCAGCGTCAAAACGCTCTAAATCCCAGCGCTTTTCGGACTTCGCGCGCAGGGTTTGTAACGTGCCTTGGTGTTCAGGTGCTGTGGCAAGATCATTGAGTTCATGGGGGTCCGCCTCCAGATCGAAGAGTTGATCGGGATCAAACAAGCAGCGCGTGTATTTCCACTTGCCATAGCGCAAGCAGACGAGCGGCGAATAACTGGCCTCTGCTGCGTATTCCATTGCCACCGGCGCGCTGCGCGCAACGCCTTGCCCCATGGGTTTAAGCGACATGCCTTCGGTCCAGGGCATGATCTCGGCCATATCAACACCCGCAAGATCGCAAAGCGTCGGGCAAACGTCGATATTGCTGACGGGGGTTTCGATCAGGCCCGGCTCCATATCAGGTGCGCAGATCATCAACGGCACGCGCGCAGAGCCTTCATAGAAAGACATTTTGAACCATAGCCCACGCTCACCCAACATATCACCGTGATCAGCCACGAAGAGGATGATCGCCTCTTGGCGGGTTGCCTCTAAGGCTTCGATCACCTCGCCTACTTTGTCATCAAGGTAGGAGATATTAGCGAAATAGGCGCGGCGGGAACGGCGGATATCCTCATCCGAGATATTGAAATTATCACGGTCGTTGGCGTCCAAGATGCGTTTGGAATGGGCGTCTTGCGCTTCGTAAGGGATCGGGCCGACCGCGGGCATGAGATGCGCGCAATCCTCGTAGAGGTCCCAATACTTGCGGCGCGCGACATAGGGGTCGTGCGGATGCGTAAAGCTGACCGTCATGCACCACGGGCGATCATCCTTGCCGCGCGCATAGTCATAGACCTTGCGCGTTGCGTGATAGGCCACCTCGTCGTCGTACTCCATCTGGTTGGTGATCTCGGCCACGCCAGAACCGGTGACGGAGCCCATATTGTGATACCACCAGTCTATCCGCTCGCCCGGTTTACGATAATCCGGCGTCCAGCCAAAATCGGGTGGATAAATGTCGGTTGTCAGGCGTTCCTCAAACCCATGCAATTGATCGGGACCGACGAAATGCATCTTGCCAGAGAGACAGGTCTGATAGCCCGCGCGGCGCAGATGATGCGCATAAGTCGGGATGGAGGAGGCAAATTCAGCCGCATTGTCGTAGACGCCAGTGGCGCTAGGCAATTGCCCCGACATGTAAGCCGCGCGGCCCGGTGCGCACAAAGGGCTGGCCGTGTAGGCATTCTTGAACCGGGTCGAGCGCGCCGCAAGCTTCTTGATGTTGGGTGCATGTAGCCAATCGGCCGGACCATCGGGAAAAAAGGTGCCGTTCAGCTGGTCCACCATGAAAATCAATATGTTAGGCTTGCTCATTTCGCTGTCCCTTTCATCTCAAAATAGAGATAGTCAATAACCTGCTGCGCGGCCTGTGATTGATCCGGCGTCGCTTTCACCAAACACTGGCGCAGGTAAACACCGTCAATCAGGGCCGCGATGCGGGAGGCAACTTCGAGCGCACGGCGACCAATCAAAGGGCGCAATGCGTGTACCAGATTGGATCGAAGGCGTGCTTGATAGACCGTCAGCAGTCGCCTTGCATCCGGCACAGTTTGGGCCAGCACGTAAAAATTTAACCACGCAGCAATCACATCAGGCTGAAAATTCGAACTGGAAAAGGACGCGCGAACAATCGCCTCAACCCGTTCGGCTTCTGTGTTGGCCGCTGCTAGTGCATTGCGCACTTCTTTACCGTAAAGGGTCAAAGTGTGACGCATGGCAGCCAAGAAAATCTGCTCTTTTCCGCCAAAATAGTGATGCGCCAAGGCAGACGACATTCCTGCCCGTTTGGCGATTGCACCGACGGTCACATCCAGCGTGCCATTGGCTCCGATCTCATGGATCGTTGCCTTCACCAAAGCGGCGCGACGGATCGGTTCCATTCCAAGTTTGGGCATAACAGCTCCGCGGTTTAAATCAGAGCTGAGGGTAATAAGTTTTTTATTGACCCGTCAATCAATAAAATCGAAACGGGGTGAAAGCCCCTACACTTTTGGCGCATGGGCGTTCGGTGTAATCTCTCCGCGCTTTAACATCGCTTCGCGCCACGTGATAAATGTGATCGAGCTGAGGATCACGAAACCGCCAAAGACCACCCAGATATCCACGGCTTCCCCAAAGGCAAAATAGCCCAAAGAAACTGCCCAGATCAGTTGAACAAAGGTCACGGGTTGCGTCACTGTCAGTGGCGCATTCGCAAAAGCCAGCGTCATCGCGTAATGGCCAGCAGTCGCAAAACACGCCACAAGGAAAAGCACACCCACTTCGCCCGCAGTCGGTGGGATCCAAACCGCGAATGCCAATGGGGCCAAACCGATGGTGACGGCAACGGACAGCATCGACACAACGACGGACGCAGGCACCGCATCCGCCAGCATCTTGGCAGACAAGTAAGACACACAAAACATACAAGCAACCGCCAGCATCGCAAAGTGACCAACACTCAGTTCACGAAACCCCGGGCGCAGAATAATCATCGCGCCGATCAGCGCGCAGAGCACCGCAATAATGCGACGCAACGCAAGGTGTTCGCCCAAGAACAACGCAGCGGCCACAGTCACAAAGACAGGGGTCAGATAGTTCATCGCCGTGACCTCGGCGATTGAGATTTGCGTCATGGCAAAGAACCAAAGTGTTACACCGAATGTGTGGAAAAATCCGCGCACGGCTATCAGTTTCAACAGGCGCGGGGTGAACGTCACCACCTTTAGCGCGCCCATCATCGGGATCAAAAACACCAAGCCCAAAGCGTAACGCAGAAATGCGGATTCAGCTGCTGGCAATCGCGCGCCATTGAGTTTGACCAAAGCGGTCACGCCGACAAAGCACAGCCCCGCGATAACCATCCAGATGACTCCGACAAGCGGACGTTGTGTATGTTGTTCCATATTCAAGGCAGATCAAACCCGCGCGCGAAGCGCAACCCTCAGAGCAGCAATGAAAGTGCGATTGTCCACATAGTGATCGCGATGACGCCGTCCAAAATGCGCCACGATAGTGGCTTGGCAAACAACGGTAAAAGCAACCGCGCCCCATAGCCAAGTGCAAAGAAGAATGCGAAACTGGCCAAGGCAGCCCCTGCACCAAAGGCCACGCGATTGTCGTATTGCGACGAAATTGACCCGATCAGAACGACCGTATCAAGATAGACATGCGGGTTCAGCCATGTGATCGCAAGCAAGGTCACGAGCGTCTTTTTCAGCGAAGGACTGACGTGATCATCTGTCGTCAACGCCTCTCCACCGCGCCACGCGGACAGTGCATTTTGCAGACCATACCAGAACAGAAAGGCAGCGCCGCCGTAGCGCATTGCCGTTTCAAACCAAGGAAACGAATGGGCCAAAGCCCCAAATCCGGCAACGCCGATAAGTATCAAAATCGCATCGGAAATCGCGCAGACCAGAACAATCGGCAAAACATGTTCGCGGCGCAATCCGTGCTTGAGCAGAAATGCGTTCTGCGCACCAATTGCGAGGATCAAGGAAATGCTCAGGAAAAAGCCGGGAAAGAAGGAAGACATTTTATCACCCGATTGTACTTTGTATTTGTTCGATAGGCGTCTTGACCCAAAATGGCCAGTCGGTCAGATTTGTTGCGCGTACGTATGAAACTGAGTAGTCACAAAATATGGAAAATTTTTCGCTCAACTCTCTTATTTTGCCAGATGGATCGTAATTGCGTCGAGACCACATTGTGCCTGATAAATATCGTCTTGCTGGCTATGACGAGACTTATGATTTTCACACCATCGCCTATGATGTGATCTGGGTCGAGCAGCGAAAATCCCTTTTATTCATCTGTCCAAAGCTTTTGAACTTGGAGCGCATTTTTAAATCAGCAAGTATAACGGCTTATGGCGTTTCGCTCAGCCGGCATCGCATCAGACGGTATCGGCGTCATGATGAAGTCTGGATAAAATGTGATCGCCGACCAGAAGGCATCAAGCTGACCTTTAATGAGTTCATCTTAAACGTGAATGTCAGCCCGCAAGAACATGTTTTTGAAAACAAGAATGTTCTTATGACTAAATCTAAAGACAATGATCTGGTTTGGATTTCCGATTGGTTGACCCATCACGCAAAGGATCAATCCGCAAACGCAGCGCTTATTTTTGACAACGATTCTCGGGAATACCCATTGTCAGATTTACAACAAACAATGGAAAACGTGGACGGCATAGATGTTGCGCATGCTATTGCTTCTAACTTTCCTTTTGGCAGTTGGAAAGCGCGCAAACTGTTGCATCGTTCGATGTTTTACCAAGCCGCAATGCTCGCGATCACGCGCTATCGCTTTTTGCACTGCGCGCGAGCAGTTCTACCGATTGATATAGACGAGCTGGTGTGTGGCGCGAACGTATTTGATGCGGCTGTCAATACGCGCTTTGGCTACGTCACGGTTGGGTGCTCATGGCGGTATTCGAAATTGGCCAATGACCAAATCCCCCTTCACCGAGATCATATCTGGAGGCAAGAACCAGACGCGCCGTGCAAGGAAAAATACTGCTTAAGCCCGGGCCGTTGGTTCACCGATACCACATGGGACATTCACGGATTGCACCGGTATGCGTTCAACCGTGTCATGAAAATTGCGGATGCCCATATTTTGCATTGTGAACATGTTTCAAACGGGTGGAAACGCAATCGCAGGGCAGACGACGGCAAAACGCTGGTTCTTGACCAAAAATCCAAATTTGATTTACGCCATCTCCGCTAAATGCAAACTGCCCTGTCATAAAACAGGGCTGCCACACGTTTTAAGCTTTGTCACAACAATCACGTCAGCCCCTTAAAGCTGCTCCATAACCTCATCCGAGGCTTCAAAGTTCGCCGTTACGCGCTGGATGTCGTCGTCATCTTCCAGCGCGTCAATCAGCTTCATCAGTTTGGTCATGCCGTCCAGATCCATCTCGGTCGAGATATTAGGCTGCCAAACCAGTTTTGCGCTTTCACTTTCGCCCAGCGCCGCTTCTAGTGCTGTAGACACGTCGTTCAGATCTGTGTCTTCGCAGATGATTATGTGCCCCTCTTCAGAGCTTTCACAGTCTTCGGCACCCGCTTCAATCGCAGCTTCCATTACTGTGTCCGCATCGCCCGCAGACGCGGGATAGATGATCTGGCCCTTGCGATCGAACATAAAGCCAACGGAACCGGTTTCACCCAGATTTCCGCCGTTCTTGGAAAAGGTAGAGCGCACAGTCGACGCAGTGCGATTGCGGTTGTCTGTCATCGCTTCAACGATAATCGCTACACCGTTGGGGCCATAACCCTCATAGCGGATTTCTTCATAGTCATCACCTTCGCCGCCAATCGCCTTTTTGATCGCGCGGTCGATGTTATCTTTTGGCATCGACTGGGATTTGGCTTCTTTCACTGCAAGACGCAAACGCGGGTTCTTTTCGGGATCAGGATCGCCCATCTTAGCGGCAACCGTGATCTCTTTTGAGAACTTAGAGAAGAGTTTCGAGCGCAGTTTATCCTGACGCCCTTTGCGATGTTGAATATTTGCCCATTTTGAGTGGCCGGCCATGTCTCTCTCCAGATGAGAATTCTTAAATCTAGGTCGGTATAAGTCAGCCAAGGGCAAACCCGCAAGTCGGTAGCATCCCGATAGGATTATACGGTGCACACCTGAACCAGAAATCCCCGTGCGAGATAGATAAATTTCCAGGACAACGCTATGAACACGATGGCAAGCATCCAGTCCGGTACCAAGGTTGCCAAATCTTTGCGGTTCGTCACTTTGCGTTGCGAATCTGCCAGGTCTGTTTCACCGCGTTTTATCTTTGCGTTCAGTTCTTTTTCAGCCAGTCGCGAGCCGATCACAAAACACGCCGCATAAAGCGCACTGATCGACAAAATCAATTGAGGCGCGCTTTTGCCATAGGTGATTAGAAACGGCCAAACAGGACCGAGAAGCGAAGTCAGAAACGATGCGATCGTGCACATCTTGCTAGTCTTCTTTGATCGCGTTCAGCTCGATCTTGAAGCCAAGAGCATGGGACAGCGCGAAAATCTTCCAAAGTGTGGGACCAGATTTTGCTTCGCCACGCGCCAAACGCGACAAGGCAGTGTGATCAAACCCGTAGGTTTTTTCAAACTCCCGCCCGCTCAGGCCGGATGCATTCAACATTTGCGCTACGACATTCGCGCCAACACTGCGGGCAAGGTCTTTGCCAATCCGGGTCAGCACGTCTTGCTTGTCCTTTGCATCCATAGCGTCAAAGGCATCATCCAGCGCGGACGTTCCCGTCGCTTTACGCGGCAATTGCACAGGCGGGGCAGTTTTTGCCTTGGAACGGGACACGATAGCCGCCGCACCACGCGGCCCTTGCGTTGGCTTGCGTGCGGGTGCTGACGTTGCTCGGGCTGCGGCACTTGTCATATCAAAGCCCCAAGCAAAGGGTCAAAAAACAAAATCATTTCAGCCTCCAATCTGGGACTATGGAATGTTTTAGTGTTGTCTTGTAAGGCAACATATAGGCAGACCTACCCACGGTCAAGAACGCGCCTGTGCGCGGTATGTTTACAATTCACGTAAAGCTTTCAAAAATTTACCCGCATTGGGCGCGCTTGCCACGGCAACCAACCGCGCCTGCATGACCTGCGCTTCCCCGATATCAAAGAAAACCAGCCGGCCAGTTTTTGCCCCCGTGAAAAACACACAGGCGTTCAACTTCTGGCTTTTGTGTTCGAACAGCGCCAGATAGGCCTCCGGCTCAGCTCTGAAACCCGCGATTTCGTCAACGGGGGTGCGAATTGTCAGTTTTTGCAAGAATTCCAGACCGACCGGCACTGGATAGAACTTATCTACGAACACTCGTTCAGCCAAAAACGCAGGTGTAAAACTCTCCACATCAATGGGCTGATCTCTCATTCCTTTGACATAAGCGCGAAACGCAATCGCGCGTTGCTCCAACAGAACGCGGCTGCGTCCCCTCATGCTTTCCAGAATTTTCGGGCCATCTTCAAAATCTTGAGTGCAGTCAATTTGAATATACGCCATGCTGCCCCTCACAAGATCATTCGATTGGTCGCAGACCTTTAGGTAGCTAGTTCAATGACGCAAGATCAAATCATCATTTTCGCCCTCTTTGGCTCAGTCTTCGCGCTCCTTCTTTGGGGGCGGTTCCGTTATGATCTGGTTGCGTTTTCTGCGCTCATGGTTGGTGTTTTGCTGGGTGTTGTAGAAGGCAAAGATGCCTTTGCGGGCTTTGGTCATCCCGCGACATTGGTGGTGGCACTGGTGCTTGTGGTCTCTGCTGGGCTGGTGCGCTCTGGCGCGGTTTTCTTGATAACCCGTACACTTGTTGACAGCTCGCGCAATCTTGGAGGGCACATCGCGCTTATGGGCGGGATCGGCGGCGTGCTGTCTGCCTTTATGAACAATGTCGCAGCACTGGCACTGTTGATGCCCGTGGATATCCAGACCGCGCGCAAGGCTGGTCGTGCGCCGGGCCTGTCGCTGATGCCGCTTAGTTTTGCGACCATTTTGGGGGGCATGGTCACGTTGATAGGCACGCCACCGAACATCATCATTGCTGCAATCCGCGAAGAACAATTGGGCGAACCGTTCAAGATGTTCGACTTCGCTCCTGCTGGGGGCATCGCGGCGATTGCAGGGCTGGCCTTTGTCGCGCTTGTGGGGTGGCGCCTGATTCCCGCGCGCGGCGACAGTGCAGCGGCGGGCAGCGATATGTCGGACTATATCGCCGAACTAACCGTACCCGCGGACAGCAAACTGATTGGCAAACGCTTCTCTGAAATCGAAGAAGACGCGGAAAAGGCAGACGTTGCTTTGATCGGCCTTATTCGGGATGGCAAACGCCGCTATGGCCGCGCGCGCAACTCCGAGCTTAAAGGCGGTGACACGCTTGTACTGGAGGCCTCTCCCGCCGCGCTGGATGAATTTCGCGCAGCTTTGTCGCTCGCTTTCTCGGATGAGAAGCGCCAAGAGCAGTTAAACGCAGCAGGCGATGGTGTTGATATCATCGAAGTTGTCGTCACCGAAAACTCACGCCTTGCCGGAAAAACAGCGCAGAGCATTGGTCTGGCATGGCGTCAGCGCACGGTTCTTATGGGGTTGTCGCGCCAAGGTAAGGCGATCCGCGATCACGTGCGTAAAACCGAGGTGCGCGCAGGCGACATTCTGTTGCTGCTGGTCCCAAAGGACCGCGGGCCTGATGTGACCGAATGGCTGGACTGCCTGCCCTTGGCAGAACGCGGTCTTGCGGTAACACAAGATAGCAAAGTCTGGCTGGCGATTGGCATGTTCGCCGCCGCTGTGGCGCTGGCAAGTTTCGGTCTGGTGTACTTGCCCATCGCCCTTGGATGTGTGGTGGTTGCCTATGTTCTGGCCAAGATCGTTCCGCTGTCCGAACTCTACACCCATATCGAATGGCCTGTTGTGGTCTTGCTTGGCTCGATGATCCCGCTGGGGGCGGCTTTGCAAAACGCAGGTGGCACGGAACTTATCGCAGGCGCGCTGGTTGGTCTGACGGAAGGCCTACCCGCTTGGGCGATCCTGACTGTGTTGATGGTCGTCACGATGACCCTGTCGGATGTTCTAAACAACACAGCCACCACCATTGTTGCAGCCCCTGTTGGCATCCAGATGGCGCAGTCTTTGGGGGTGTCCCCTGATCCGTTCCTGATGGCTGTGGCAATCGCCGCCTCTGCTGCTTTCCTCACGCCGATCGGGCATAAGAATAACACGCTGATCCTTGGTCCGGGTGGTTATCAATTTGGTGACTACTGGCGCATCGGCCTTCCACTGGAAATCATCATCGTCGCCGTGTCGATTCCGGCAATTCTGGTGTTCTGGCCGCTTTAAGACAGTAACGCTTCAATAATCTTGGACAAGCGGGTCTCTGCGTTTGGCCATGCGAGCGTTTGCAAGATAAGCGATTTGCCTGTGTGGGCAGTGAAGTCAAACGGCGCGACAAGCGCACCGCTTGCCAAATCCCGCTCCACAAGGCTCGCATGACCGATCATGACGCCTGCCCCATTGCGCGACTCTTGTAGCGCCAGGCTATAAAGCGAAAAGCGCGCTTCGCTTTGTACAGCACTCTCTTGCGCCCCTGCTGCCTCTAGCCAGAGCCGCCAATCATCAACCCATGTTGCATCATAAATACGCGGCAGGCCATGCAAGTCATTAATGCTCTTAATCTGTGCTGCCAACTCTGGTGCGCAGACTGGAAAAATCACATCTGCGCCAAGCACTTGCTCTGTCTTCGCACCTGTTGGCTGACCAAAAAACAGGCTGATGTCATAGATTTCACGCTTTAAATTCGGGGCTTGCTCCAGCGCGTTGATTGAAATGGATTGATTAGGAAATTGCTGCCGTACGCTTTGCAAACGCGGTGACAGCCAAAGCTGGGCAATAGCCGGTAAAGCCGCAATGTTGATCGTTGCTTCGGGCGCGTTTATGCGCAGCGTATGAAGCGCCGTGCCAAGCGCATCGAAGGCTTGGGAAAATTGCTCACGCGCGGAGTTACCAAGCGGGGTGAGCACAACGCCTTGGCTACGCCGCTCGAAAAGAGGGGCACCAATCCAGTCCTCTAGTGATTTAATCTGCTGCGAAACAGCGCCAGCCGTCACCGACAATTCCTCTGCCGCAGCGGCAAAACCGCCGACGCGTGCCGCAGTCTCGAAACAGCGCATTGCATTCAAGTGAGGCCCGCGCGGGCGTGGTGGATTGACGGACATAAATAGCCTTAGTTTTTCTACGCCTAATTTTAGAAAATCTCATTTGCTCAGAAAGAGCAAGTCAGATCAACTCACCCACAGATTTATGGAGAATGAATATGCTAGTGAACCGCCCTTGGGTCCCGTCCCTCTGCGAAGACCGCGTGACGCAAATTTCAAAAGCAACAATCGCGCGCAGCTCTATTGAAAACGCCGCGCGGCTGGGTGCCTTGATCGACGAAAACCGCGATATCCATGAACGCGAATGCTTTAACCTGAACCCTGCCACCAACGTGATGAACCCGCGCGCAGAGGCAATGCTGGCCTCAGGTCTCGGTTCGCGTCCTTCTCTTGGCTATCCGGGTGAAAAATACGAAATGGGACTAGAGGCGATTGAAGAGATTGAAGTCATCGCCGCCGAACTTTGCGCCCAAGTGTTTGACGCAAAATATGCAGAAATTCGTGTACCTTCCGGTGCAATTGCCAATCTTTACGGGTTTATGGCCACTTGCACCGCAGGCGACACGATCATCGCGCCACCGCCCTCTATTGGCGGACATGTGACTCACCACCTTGATGGGTGTGCTGGGTTGTTTGGTCTCAACACTGTCGCTGCCCCGGTGAACGCCGATGGCTACACGCTAGATATCGACGGGCTTCGCACCCTAGCGCATGACGTCAGACCCAAGCTGATTACCGTTGGGAGCAGCCTGAACCTGCTCGAACATCCCGTCGCAGACGTGCGTGCCATCGCGGATGAAGTGGGTGCGAAAGTTCTGTTCGATGCCGCCCATCAATGCGGGATCATCGCAGGCAAGTCTTGGAAGAACCCACTGACTGAGGGCGCGCATCTGATGACGATGAGCACTTACAAAAGCCTTGGCGGTCCAGCATCTGGACTGATCGTCAGCAATGATGCCGAAATCATGGAGCGGATCGACGCCATCGCGTTTCCAGGCATGACAGCCAATTTCGATGCCGCAAAATCAGCGGCTTTGGCCGTGACCATGCTCGACTGGATTGATCACGGTGGTGCCTATAGCACACAGATGATCGCAACAGCCCAAGCGCTCGCAGAGGCGTTGAAAGCCGAAGGACTACCGGTTTTCACAACGCAACACGGGCATACACAATCACATCAATTCGCAATCCAAGCCGCTGGTTTCGGTGGCGGGCAAGCGGCGTCAAAAACCCTGCGCAAGGCCGGATTTCTGGCCTGCGGCATTGGCCTACCGATCGACGACGTAGCGGGTGATATGAACGGATTGCGCATCGGCACGCCGGAATTGGTCCGCTGGGGGGTGACACCGGATCACGCACCACATTTGGCAAAACTGATCGCGTCGGCTTTGCGCGCAAACGATCCCAGTTCGCTTGCCTCCGAGGTACGCGCCGTCAGGGAAGGCTTTGATCAACTTCACTACATGTCTCTTTAATCCCAAAACCCGACAGATCCCGCAAAAACTTACTTGAAATCGAACTTGCGCGCCTTGCACCGCCTGTCCTGCATGGTACTCCATCCCTATGAGAACACTCTTTTTAGGCGATGTGATGGGCCGCGCTGGACGCAATGCTATCACCGAACGGCTTCCCGCGTTGCGCGATAGCTTGCGCGCGGATTTTGTCGTTGTGAACGGCGAGAACGCATCAAACGGCATGGGCCTGAACGGCGAACACGCGAGCGCAATTTTTGCGGCAGGCGCAGATTGCATCACGCTGGGGGATCATGCCTTTGATCAACGCGATATGATGCAATATATCGAGAAGGATCAGCGCATCTTGCGTCCTTTGAACTTTGCCAAAACCGCGCCCGGACGTGGGCACAAGCTGTTCACAGCCAAAGGCGGTCAAAAAGTGTTGGTGCTACAGGTTTTGGGCCAAGTCTTTATGAAACGCGCCTTTGATGATCCGTTTTCTGCTGTAGATGCGGTCCTGCGCGCGCATCCTCTTGGGGGATTGGCGCAAATGATCCTTGTGGATGTGCATTGCGAAGCGACCTCCGAGAAAATGGGCATGGGGCACTATTGCGATGGCCGCGCGACAATTGTTGTTGGCACACACACACATGTTCCTACTGCCGATGCGCAGATCCTGCCGGGCGGGACCGCCTTTCAAAGCGATGCGGGGATGTGCGGGGATTATAATTCGGTGATCGGCATGGAAAAAGAAGAACCCATGCGCCGCTTTGTAACGGGGATGAGCAAATCGCGCTTCACCCCTGCCAATGGCGAAGCGACTTTGTCCGGCCTGTTCGTGGTCAGCGATGATCGCACAGGCAAAGCCACCTCGGTCGAGATGATCCGCCATGGTGGACGGCTTGAGCAAAGCGGGCCGTGAAAGACAACGCCGCCCTTTTTGGCATCCTGATCCTGCTCGGAGCCGGTTGGGGCATCACCATGCCTTTGACCAAGATCGTTGTCGGCGCAGGCTATCAGCATTTCGGACTGATCTTCTGGCAATTTGCTGTAGGTATTTTGTTGATGGGAACAGTTCTTGTTCTGGGCAAGCGACTACGAAAACCCAACGCCACGCAAATTCGGTTTGCATGCCTGATTGCCCTGATCGGCACGCTATTGCCTAATTCGGCCAGCTATCAAGCGGCGGTGCATCTTCCCAGCGGTGTGATCTCGATCTTGCTGTCTTTGATCCCGATGCTGGCGTTTCCAATCGCGCTTACGCTTGGCAATGATCGCTTTTCAACGCGCAAATTGATCGGTTTGACCTTGGGCTTTGGTGCCGTTGTTCTGATCGCCGCCAATAGCGCCAGCTTTGAAGGTGATGTCACATTGTGGTGGATTGCCATCGCATTGATCGCACCCAGTTTTTACGCACTTGAAGGCAATGTTGTCGCCAAATGGGGCACTTACGGGTTTGATCCGATTGAAACATTGTTCTGGTCGTCAGTTGTCGGCCTTGGCCCAGCCTTGTTGCTTGCCCTGGCGAGCGGGCAGTTCATCCCCGTCCCAGCCACATGGGGCACGCCGGAATACGCATTTCTTGCGATTTCTATTGCCCATGCGATTGTTTACGCGGGCTATGTCTGGTTGGTCGGGAACGCAGGTCCGGTCTTTGCGGCGCAAGTCAGCTATTTGGTAACGATCTTCGGAATATTCTGGGCTATCATCATATTGGGCGAAGCCTACGCAAGCGGCATTTGGACAGCCCTTGCCCTAATGTTGTGCGGGCTGTTCCTTGTGCAACCGCGCGCGCGCGAAACGGAAGCTGTACTATGATCTTTTTCGACTTGACCGAAACCCAAAGCGCTATTGCCGCCTTGCTTACCGTCGCAGGCATGTTCGTTTTGTTCGTGCGTGAAAGCTACCCGACAGAAGTCGTCGCCATCGCAGGTGTCGCGTTTTTGTTGATCCTTGGCGTGCTGCCCTATGAAAACGCCCTAACAGTTCTGTCCAACCCTGCCCCATGGACGATTGCAGCGATGTTCATCGTCATGGGCGCCTTGGTGCGCACAGGCGCGCTGGAAGCCTTTACCAAACTCGCTGATAAGCAGGCCAAGACACGCCCTGCTTTGGCGATTGCGATGTTGCTTGCCTTTGTGATCTTCGCCTCAGCCGTCGTGTCCAACACACCTGTCGTAGTCGTGATGATCCCTGTCTTCGTGCAGCTTAGTCGCACGCTAGGCACAAAAGCGTCCAAACTGTTGATCCCGCTTAGCTACGCGGCGATCCTTGGTGGAACACTGACATTGATCGGGACGTCGACCAACTTGCTGGTGGATGGTGTCGCGCGCGCCAATGGGATGGAAGCGTTCACAATTTTCGAAGTCACGCCCTTAGGCATCGTTCTGGTGGCTTGGGGCATGCTCTACCTGCGCTTTATTGGCCCTTATCTGCTGCCTGAACGTGACAGCATGGCAAGCCTTCTGTCTGACAAAAGCCAAATGAAATTCTTCGCAGAAGCGGTCATTCCACCGGAAAGCAACCTGATTGGCCGCGAAGTTATGGGCGTACAGCTGTTCAAACGCGAAGGCGTGCGTTTGATCGACGTTGTGCGCGGCGATTCCTCGCTGCGGCGCAATCTGAAAGATGTGGTCTTGCAAGTGGGCGACCGCGTGGTCCTGCGCAGCCGCATTTCTGAACTGCTCAGCTTGCAACGCACCAAAGAGCTTAAACGGATCGACCAAGTGTCCGCCGTTGAAACCCACACCGTCGAAGTGCTGATTTCACCGGGATGTAAAATGATTGGCAAAACGTTAGGTGCAATGCGACTGCGGCGGCGTTTCGGCGTTTATCCACTTGCAGTGCATCGCCGGAACCAGAATATCAGCGGCCAACTTGACAGCGTCCTCGTGCGCGTCGGGGATACGTTGCTGTTGGAAGGTGCGCCTGCGGACATCCAAAGGCTGGCGTCTGAAATGGATATGGTCGATGTTTCTACCCCGTCCGAGCGCGCGTATCGACGCAATCACGCCCCTATCGCCCTTCTCGCGCTGATCGGGATCGTCGCCCTTGCAGGCTTTGGTATCGCACCGATTTTTTATCTGTCGATCATCGCCGTGGCTTTGGTCCTGATCGCGCGGTGCATTGATGCGGACGAAGCGTTTTCCTTTGTGGACGGTCGTTTGCTAACCTTGATCTTTGCCATGCTCGCAATTGGAGCCGCGCTTGAAAGTTCAGGCGCAGTCAAATTGATCGTGCAGGCCTTTGCGCCGTTCTTAACCAGCTTGCCACCCTTCTTGTTGATCTGGGCAATCTATCTGCTGACCTCTGTGCTAACGGAATTGGTCTCAAACAACGCAGTTGCTGTTGTTGTGACCCCGATCGCTATCGGTCTTGCAGAGGCCTTGGGCATTGATGCGCGCCCCTTGGTGGTCGCGGTAATGGTGGCTGCGTCCGCTAGTTTTGCAACGCCAATCGGATATCAAACCAATATGCTGGTCTACGGTCCCGGAGGCTATAAATTCACCGATTTCATGAAAGTCGGCCTCCCTTTGAACCTGTCGATTGGCATCATTGCATCCTTGCTGATCCCGCTGCTTTGGCCGTTGTAAACGATTAAACCGGCCCTCCGGGGGGAGTTTATTTAGCAAGATGAAGGGGTGATGATCCCTTGTTCGGTCACGATCAGATCAAGCGGTTGGTCAGTGGGTTCTAGCGGTAGATTGTCTATCTCTTGCGCAGCAAAGGCAAAGCCGATGGCCATGGTTGCACGGCGTTTGCGTAGTCGTTCAAGGGTACGATCATAAAAGCCGCCGCCATAGCCCAAGCGCCCGCCGTTCTGATCAAAGGCCACAAGGGGGACGATCAGGATTTCCGGTTCGATCCACGCGCCTGTTTCAGGAATAGGTGCACCGAATGTACCTTCAACCATTGCACACTCGGGCGTCCATTCGCGAAACTCCAAAGGGGTTGCTGCTGCTTGGATCACAGGCATGCCGACCACCCCGTGTGCTGCCGCCTCTGCCAGTGCGGGAAGCGGATCAATTTCTGTGCGCATGGGCGCATAGCCCGCAAGCGGGACACCGCGATACCCTGCAAGGACTTCGCTCAGATAAGCAGATTGCGCTGCATGTGCGTTGTCAAATGCCCGCTTGCGCGCAGCAAACGCAGCCTTACGCGCTGCGGTTTTGATAGATTGGAGATCGCTCATAACAGCACCATCGCCGCGAGGCCCAGAAAGGCAAAGAAGCCGACCACATCCGTAACGGTCGTCACAAACGCCCCAGAGGCAAGCGCAGGATCAATCCCGAATTTCTCAAGCAAAACAGGGATCGCCGTACCCGCAAGACCCGCAACCACCATATTAATCACCATGGCCACCGCGATCACATAGCCAAGTGCAGGCGATCCGAACCAGATCAACCCGACCACACCCATGATGAGTGCAAAGACGAGGCCATTGATCAGCCCGACCAGCACTTCGCGCCGAATAACCCGCCACATGTTGGAACTGGTCAAATCCTTCGTTGCAATCGCGCGCACCGCAACGGTTAAGGACTGGGTGCCCGCATTGCCCCCCATCGAGGCCACGATCGGCATCAAAACCGCAAGGGCGACAATCTGAGTGATCGCCGCTTCAAATTGCGCAATCACAAGGCTCGCGGCAATCGCGGTAATCAAGTTCACCGCAAGCCATGGCAGGCGCTGTTTGGTTGTGTTGATCACACGATCCGACAGCGATCCTTCACCCACGCCCGCAAGGCGCAAGATGTCTTCCTCGTGCCCTTCATCAAGCACGATCATCGCGTCATCAATCGTGATGACACCGACAAGGCGATCACCCTCATCCACAACAGGTGCGGAAATCAGGTGATACTGATTGAACGCATAGGCCACTTCGCCTTCATTCTGCATTGCCGGAATCACTTGGAACACCGTCTCAGTCAATTCCCACAAAAGGGTTTCGCGCTTTGATCCCATCAGTTTACCAAGGGTCACATTGCCCACTGGCTTTAGACGCGGGTCAACCAAAGTGACGTGATAGAATTGCTCTGGCAGGCTGTCTTGCGCACGCAAATAATCAATCGCTTCGCCCACGGTCCAGTGTTCGGGTGCCATGACCACTTCACGCTGCATCAAACGACCTGCGGATTTCTCCGGATAGGTCAAAGATTGCTCGACAGCGACACGATCACTGTCTTCCAGAGCATCGAGAATGACATCCTGTTGGACATCCGTCATGTCCTCGATCAGATCGACAACATCATCGCTTTCCAATTCGCGCACAGCGTCCGCAAGGACTTCGGGGCGCAGGATCGAAATGACTTCGTCGCGAATGCTTTCATCCAGCTCGGACAGAATGTCGCCGTCAAATTCACGATCATACAGATGGATCAACCCGCGCCGCTCTGGCGCGCTGATTTGCTCAAGAAGGTCAGCAATATCAGCTGGATGGAGCGGATCCATCAACATCTTCAGCTCACCTTGATCCCCGCGATCAACCGAACCAAGGATTGCAGCAACTTCCGCGCGATCCAGTTTGTAGTTGCGTTCAATAGCCTCAGTGCGGGACTCGCTGATCAGATCGGAGTTGTTCATGATATCTGCCTTTTGATCTGATGAGCGGTGTTGTCGCGCACTCTACGCAAAGGCGAAAGGAAGCAACAGAGGGTCGCGTAAAAATGCTCTTTCACGCCGGCATGTTTCTGCTAATTACATCCCATGACGCAAAAGCACATTCTTTCTGGTGATCTGCTAATCTTTTCAGGCGATCCGTTTCTGGCCCCGCCAGAGGACGCCGTTCAAGTGATGACCGATGGCGCGCTCTTGATTGAAGACGGCAAGATCAGCGCGCGCGATACACGCAGCGTTTTGATCGCAGCGCATCCAGACGCACTGCACAGCGCGCACCCCGACAAACTGATCTGCCCGGGCTTTGTCGACGCTCACGCGCATTATCCACAGACCGCGATGATCGCGTCATGGGGCAAACGACTGATTGACTGGCTCAACACCTATACGTTTCCTGAAGAAATACGCTTTGAGGATGGCGAATACGCGGCCGAAATCTCCGCGCGTTACCTGGATTTGACGGCCGCCCATGGCACCACCAGCATGGCCAGCTTTTGTACCATCCACCCCGCGTCTGTGGATGCGTTGTTTGGCGAAGCGCACAAGCGTGGTCAAAGGATTATCGCGGGCAAAACCTGCATGGACCGCAACGCGCCTGACGGGCTGCGCGACACAGCGCAAAGCGCATACGACGACAGCAAGGCCTTGCTAGAGACGTGGCACGGCGCAGGACGTTTGTCTTACGCGATCACACCACGATTTTCCCCCACGTCGACACCTGACCAACTGAAGGCCTTGGGTGCGCTTTGGGCAGAACACCCCGATTGCTTGATGCAAACCCATCTCAGCGAGCAAGTGGATGAAATCGAATGGGTCCGTGATCTGTTCCCAAGTGCGCGCGATTATCTGGACACCTACGAGGCGTTCGGCCTTTTGGGTGAGCGCGGGGTTTATGGTCACGCTATCCACCTGGAAGCGCGCGAGATTGATCGTTTGAAAGAGGTGGGGGCCGCCGTCGTGCATTGCCCTACGTCCAACACCTTTATCGGTTCTGGCCTGTTTGACATGGCAGGGCTGAAAGCAAGCGGGATCAGCGTTGGGCTTGCGACGGATACAGGCGGCGGTTCCAGCTTTTCCATGTTGCGCACGATGGCCGCAGCCTATGAGATTGCGCAGCTTAAGGGATCAGTCTTGCACGCCGCGCAGCTTTTGTGGCTCGCGACGGCTGGATCGGCCAAATCGTTGCATATGCAGGACAAAATTGGCTCGCTCGCCGTCGGGATGGAAGCAGATATCGCAGTGCTTGATCTGGCCTCAACGCCTGCAATTGCACAACGCTATGCCAACGCAGCGCATCACTGGGATCGCATTTTTCCGACAATCATGATGGGCGATGATCGCGCAATTGCCGAAGTTTGGATCGGTGGTGTTAAGCAAAAAACCCATAAGTAATGTGCGTGTTGTCACGCACCTTCAAATGGGCTCAGCAGCCTGGCTTGCCCAGCACCATCACCCAGTAGTCGCCTGCTTGCGCCATGCCAAAGTGAATTGCATTCTTGTTCAGAAGGTTCTTACGGTGCCCCTCCGACTTCTGCCAACCGGTCAGAGCCAACAAAGCCCCCTTTTGACCTTGCGCGATGTTTTCAGCAACAAAGCAAAAGCCATACCCCTGACGTTTCACGCGATCCCCTGCGCTTGATCCATCTTGGCCTGTATGGCTGAAATAGTTCTTCGCCAACATGTCGTTCGCGTGGGCCTGTGCTGCGCGTGCTAAACGCCCGTCCGCTGCAAGGGCGGGCTGACCATTGGCAACCCGAAACGCATTTACCTCGGGTGCAATGCTTGCACTTAACCCGCCAACCGGCTCTGCGACCGCGGCCGCCCCTCTTGGGGTCACGCTTGTTGCAGAGCGGACACAGCCCGAAACGAGCGTTATGCAAAGACAACAGAGAAGAAAAATACGCATCAGGATTCCCTATGTTAAAAAGATCAGCTTCACGCAGATAATAGCTGGGCTAACTCGTTTTGTCTCACAATCGTTTTAGGCAGATCAATTGTGGTCACTTGCCCTGACGCGACCACACGACGCCCTTCAATGAACAAATCGCGCACCTGCGTTGGCCCCGCTAGCAGCAAGGCCGCGATGTCCCAATTGCCTGCCGCTTCAATTCCGCTCATGTCCCAAATCGCCAGATCAGCGCGTTTGCCCACAGCTATCTGACCGCAATCATCGCGCCCCAACACCTCGGCCCCGCCGCGCGTCGCAATGCGCAGCGCTTCGCGCGCGCTCATCGCATCCGCACCACGTGACACACGTTGCAGCAACATCGCTTGGCGCGCTTCCAGCACCAGATTCCCTGCGTCATTTGACGCAGAGCCGTCCACACCAAGGCCCACTTTCACACCGGCATCCCGCATTTGTCGCACAGGCGCGATGCCAGATCCGAGGCGACAGTTGGAACACGGACAATGCGCCACACCTGTGCCAGAGCGTGCGAACAAATCAATCTCTTGTCCGTCCAGCTTTACGCAATGGGCATGCCAGACATCATCGCCGGTCCAGCCCAGGTCTTCGGCATACTGCCCGGGCCGACAGCCGAATTTTTCCAGTGAATAGGCGATATCTTCATCGTTTTCGGCCAAATGCGTGTGCATCATCACGCCCTTGTCACGCGCCAGCACCGAAGCGTCGCGCATCAAGTCGCGACTGACGGAAAACGGCGAACAAGGGGCGACACCAACGCGACACATAGATCCGTCAGCGGCATCATGATGTGTATCAATCACGCGAATACAGTCTTCTAAAATTGCGCTTTCTTTTTCAACCAAACTGTCTGGCGGCAATCCTCCGTCGCTTTCACCAATCGACATGGCGCCACGCGTTGGATGAAACCGCATTCCGATATCCACAGCCGCTGCAATCGTATCATCCAAGCGCGACCCATTGGGATAAAGGTACAGATGGTCAGAGGTCAGCGTACATCCCGAGAGCATCAATTCCGCAAGTCCGATCTGCGCGGACACATACATTTCCTCAGGCCCAAAGCGCGACCAAATCGGGTAAAGCGTTTGCAGCCAGCCAAAAAGCAGCGCATCCTGCCCACCGGGAACTGCGCGGGTCAAAGACTGGTACAGATGATGATGCGTATTCACGAGGCCCGGCGTGACCAAACAACCGCCAGCTTCCAGAACATCGCCATCACTGATTAAGCCTTGGCCGATCTCGGCAATCACACCGTCAACAATGCGAATATCGCAATTTGGCAGTTCGCTGGATTGATCGTCCATGGTCAAAACAAGCTGCGCGTTACGGATCAAGGTTTCGTTGGGTTTGCTCATGATAAAGCCCTTCTACGTGTCACCACGCTTTTTTCGGGTTCACACCAAGCGACAAACGCATGGCAGCTGCGACAGAAAAAAGCGAAGGACTCGCAGCCATTTCAATGAGGTTAACCCAAGTCCAACTAAACGCTCAAGCTTTGGTTTAATAACTTAAGGGCTTGGGCGTGAAGTTCAGGTGTCGCCGCCGCCAAAGCGCGCCCACCTTCGTGGACTTTGCCCCCCTGCCAATCCGTCACGATGCCCCCTGCGGCTTGGATGACAGCGATCGGAGCGGCAATATCATACGCATTTAGACCTGCTTCGATCACCAGATCAATCTGACCCGCTGCAAGCAACCCATAAGCATAACAATCACACCCAAAGCGCGTTAGCTGAACCTGCTCAGCCACCGCTTCAAACGCTGCGCGATCTTCCAATTGGCCAACTTCGGGAAACGTGCTGAACAGCGTCGCAGTGGCAAGATCGGTTCTTGCACGTACCTTCAAAGGCGCAGTCCCATGCGGGCCAATGACCTCTGCGCGGCCAAACCCGCCGCAAAAACGCTCACCAATATAAGGTTGATCGATGATCCCAAGACGGGGACCGTTTGCATCATTCAGCGAAATCAAAACACCCCAAGTGGGCGTGCCGCTGATAAATCCGCGGGTGCCATCAATCGGATCAAGCACCCAGGTTAGCCCGCTTGTTCCAGCTGTATTGCCATATTCTTCGCCCAAGATCGCATCCATCGGACGACGTGTTTGCAAAATGGCGCGCATCGCTTCTTCTGCGGCACGATCTGCGATCGTGACAGGATCAAACCCGTCACATTCTTTGTTGTCAGCGCTCAGTCCAGCGCTTCTAAAATGAGGGAGAATTGCAGCGCGCGCGGCTTCGGCTAATTCCTCTGCCACAGACCAAAGTTCGGCCTGAAACGCAACGCTTTCAATATCTTGCATAGTATCCTGCTTCGGTTGACCGCGCATCTAATTCTACGCATCTGGCCACCTTATGCACTGATCTCTACCCGTCAAGCAACGTCGCTTAACACCCTTGCCAAATCAAACAAACGACGACGCTGTTCTTCTGGAATAGCGTAGTAGGACCGAACCAGATCAAGCGCTTCCTTATCGTTCAAAATATCTGACGGCACAGACCCTGTCTCTGCTTCGGTAGCATTTGCGTCTTCGTTGTGCAAACCCGAGAAAAAGAAACTCACGTCAACTTCCAACGATTCCGCGATGTCCCAAAGGCGCGATGCGCTGACGCGATTCGCCCCTGTTTCGTATTTTTGTATTTGCTGGAACTTGATTCCAACTTTTTCAGCCAATTGCTGCTGTGTGACCCCAACAAGCCATCGACGATGTCGAATACGCTTACCGACATGCACGTCCACTGGATGTGCCATTTTGCTCCCCTTCTTAGTATGACCGGACATATCCTGAGTGGCAGAATACTGAAATCGCGATCAATAACCTTAGTTGACGAAGCCTCATTCAACGCAAGGTAGCGCGATATTACGATAATACCCCCATAGAACAAGTACGGAATCTCATACTTTGTTGGGGAATTTTACAAAGTTCGCTGCAAAACCTTAAGTCATGTGCCTTGCAAGCAAAAATATACCTTCAATTTAAACGGGTCTTTAGATGTCCGTCGCTTTGGGCTAGCGTGAAGGCATGTCGGCCAAATACGCCAAACAAAGAGGTTTTCATGCGCGCATTTCAGGTTTCAGAAGATGGCTCCCCCGCAACGCTGGCTCAAATTGACACGCCAACACCCGCAAAGGGCGAAGTGGGTATCTCAATTGTAGCCTGTGGGTTGAATTTTGCCGACCTGCTGATGCAAACCGGTCAATATCAAGATACACCCCCTGCTCCGTTCACGCTTGGCATGGAAGTTGCGGGCACTGTGAAGTCCTTGGGCGAAGGTGTTTCGACACCTACCATTGGCACCCGAGTCGCGGTGTTTGGCGGTCAGGGCGGCTTGGCAGACTTTGGCTGTTACGACGCGCGTGTCGCCATCGAGATCCCCGATAAGATGAGCATGACCGACGCTGCTGCCTTTCAAATCGCCTATGGCACCAGCCATGTCGCCCTTGGCTATCGCGCCAACCTGAAAGCAGGTGAAACGCTTTTAGTGCTTGGCGCTGCGGGTGGTGTTGGCCTAACAGCGGTTGAAATCGGCAAACTGATGGGCGCCACCGTGATCGCCGTCGCGCGCGGCGCGGACAAGCTGGAGATCGCGCGCAAAGCCGGTGCCGATCATGTGATAGACGCAGGCGTTGACGATCTGCGCGGCGCTTTGAAAGGTCTTGGCGGTGTGGACGTCGTCTACGATCCTGTCGGCGGTGATCTGTTCAAAGCCGCCTTTCGCGCCTGCAACCCCGAAGCGCGCATCCTCTCAATCGGCTTCGCCAGCGGCGATGTGCCAAACGTGCCGACCAATCATTTGCTGGTGAAAAACATCACTGTCATGGGCTTTTACTGGGGCGGTTATATGAAGTTCAAACCCGAGGTGATCGCGGATTCATTGCGCGAGTTGTTCGCATGGTATGACGCAGGCAAACTGCACCCCCATGTGAGCCATGTGTTGCCGTTAGAACAAGCGGGCGACGGGATCGAGCTGCTACGCACGCGGAAGTCTACGGGCAAGGTTGTGATTGAGATGGCGCCGGAGTGAGTGGTTTGGCTTGAGCTGGAAATGTCCGCTTCTCTAATTGGGTTTCTGGGTCAAGCTCGTTTTCCTTCTTTCTTCTGGGTCGTTGTCACTCATCCGGTGAAGTAAGACGGCAAGTTTGCGGGCAACCGCGACAACGGCACGACGCCGACCTTTGGTACGGATCAGCCTCATACCCCAAGACTTGATCTGCGACCCGGCCATCATGCGCATAAGCAATGCATTGGCTGCGGCATAAAGTGTGGCACGGACATCTCTATCGCCAGCCTTTGATATGCAGCCAGGATTGTCGTGCTCGCCCGATTGATACCGCCTCGGCGTCAGCCCAAAATGGGCGGCCACAGTGCGGGACCGCCTGAAGCGCGCGGGATCATCAATGGCGGATTTGAATATCAGCCTGATCAAGTGGCGCGTTTCGTCCGCTACCGAAGTATGAGTTGCTCCAAGGGGTTCCTGACTTACGCGTCATTTCGGACAGTTCAACGCCGGTATATTGGCCGTATTTCTCCGATACGTGCGATACAATTTCCGCCTCATCACTGGACATATCAGCCACATATGGGCTGTTTGGTCCGCTTCCAAAAAGCACATCGACAGTGTTCAAGCCAAAATCTCTGAGGTGGTTCCAGATAATTCGCATTACGGGACCGCCATCCCACGCCTCAATACGTCCTGAAATCAACGGCTCGTGGGTTGATAGCAAGATTCCAGCCGTGAGCCATATAGACAAGCTTTTGAAGCTTCATCTGGTTCATCGGTCCACCATTTAGCTTTAAAAACTCGTTGGCGACAGCGCGTGGGTCAAATTGAGGCATTGGCTCCCTCCCGAGGCTCCATAGTCAGCGTTGCGATGCTAAACTATGTTACATCACACATTTTATCTACAGAATGTGAATCACTCATATAGGGCTGAAATGGCTATTTTGAAGGGTTTTTCTACAGAACCCGACCAATACATAGCTTGTTTAGGTTAACAGTCAGATGACAGAATCATTAATTCTCATCAAGCCGCACGTTGCCAATTGCCCTTCCAGTTGCGCGACACAGGCGCACCCATCGCGTTAGACACAACGATTTGTGCCAATGTTCCGTTGTCTGTGCGGCGGTTGTCTTCCAACCATGAGAAATGGTTTGCATACTGGTGCAGATACTTCGGCGAAACGCCGTGGTGCTGGCCTTGGATCATGTTGCGCAGACGGGAAAAGAAGCTTTTAATCATGTTTGTGTGCTTGCCGTGGTCACTGTAGATTTCTGAATGGTTCACGCGGTCAACGTGGTAGCCCATGTGCAACTCATCCCAGTGGGACGCTTCATCCGCTGACATTGTGGACAGGGTAGACGTCTTGTGTCTAGTCAGGGTACTAAACTACTACCGACTGGCGTCGGTAGGATTATCGATATGCTGTTCAAGGTGCTAAAGCACTCCCGTCTGAAAGACGGGGGGTTTAGACCAAGGAGTGGATACCAAACTTGGCCATAAAGGCGTCCTTGGCAAACTCGGACACTCTGGGCCCGCAATTGCATGAAGGGACGCTAGACCTTGCGGTGATGTACCGGCCTCAGAACACGTCCGGCCTAACGGTTGAACGGTTGTTTGAAGACGAGTTTGTACTGGTCAGTAGCAACACAGATAGCGCAGCTGATCCCTTTGGTGAAAACTATGTGTTGATTGATTGGGGTTTCGAGTTCCGCGCCCACCATTTGCTGAATTTTCCACAGTTCACCACGCCAAGCGTACAGCTTGGGATTGGGACGATTGGACTACAATATTTGCGTAACAGACCCGCGTCTGGATATTTTCCACGCAGATCAATCACGTCAGGGGTTCAGGCCGGGTGGCTGCATATCATCGAGGATGCACCGCGATTTTCCTATGCGGCCCACGCTGTTTTCAGCGAAAGCCAGAGCGCGGGCATTGCAGGTCAGGCTGCGCGTTTGTTGCGAAGCTATGCGCGTGAAAACCTAGATATTAGCGGCTAGAAAAACCCGCAGACAGATGCCTGCGGGCCATGTTTCGTGCTTGATTACATCATGCCGCCCATACCACTCATACCGCCGATGTCAGACATGCTGTTACCGACTGCTTTGGCCGGTCTATCCGCAACCATCGCTTCGGTTGTGATCAAAAGCCCTGCAACGGATGCAGCATATTGCAATGCGATGCGCACCACCTTGGTCGGATCGATAATACCCGCTTTCAGCATATCGCCATAGGTTTCGGACTGCGCATCATAGCCAAATGTCTTGCTGGCGTTTTCGACTATTTTTCCAGCAACGACAGCCCCGTCAACACCGGCATTTTCTGCAATTTGGCGCAGCGGTGCCTGAAGGGCTTTGCGAATGATCGCGATACCAGCGGACTGATCCGCGTTGTCACCAGTGAGACCTTGCAAGATTTTACTAGCATGCACCAAGGCAACACCGCCGCCCGGCACAACGCCTTCTTCAACGGCGGCGCGTGTCGCGTTCAAGGCATCATCGACACGGTCTTTGCGTTCCTTCACCTCAATCTCGGTCGCGCCGCCGACTTTGATCACCGCGACACCGCCCGCGAGTTTAGCGAGGCGTTCCTGTAGCTTTTCTTTGTCATAGTCGGAGGTTGTGTCTTCGATCTGAGCACGGATCTGATTAACCCGCGCCGCGATTTCCGGCTTTTCACCGGCCCCATCAATGATGGTTGTGCTGTCTTTGGTGATAGTGATCTTCTTGGCATCGCCCAGCATGTCCATCGTGACATTCTCAAGTTTGATACCCAACTCTTCTGAGATAACCGTTCCACCCGTAAGCACGGCCAAGTCTTGCATCATCGCTTTGCGACGATCCCCGAAACCGGGTGCCTTGACGCCAGCAACCTGCAAGCCGCCGCGCAGTTTGTTCACGACAAGCGTTGCGAGTGCCTCACCATCGATGTCTTCGGCAATCACCAGCAACTGCTTGTCCGCTTGTACAACCACCTCAAGCAAAGGCACCATTGGCGCAAGAGATGTCAGCTTCTTCTCGTGCAACAGAATGACGCAATCCTCTAAGTCCGTCGTCATCTTGGCTGGATCCGTCACGAAATACGGGCTGAGGTAGCCGCGATCAAATTGCATGCCCTCAACGACTTCAGTTTCTGTTTCCAGACCTTTGTTTTCTTCGACAGTGATGACGCCTTCATTACCGACCTTGGCCATCGCATCGGCGATTTGCTGGCCTATCTCTGCCTCGCCGTTGGCAGAAATTGTGCCGACTTTGGCAATCTCGGCGGTATCACCCACAGGGCGAGACATGGTTTTAATCTCGTCGATGACCGCAGTAACCGCTTTGTCGATACCACGCTTTAGATCCATCGGGTTCATGCCTGCTGCGACCGATTTCATGCCTTCTTTGACGATGGCCTGCGCCAGAACCGTGGCTGTTGTCGTACCGTCACCAGCTTCATCGTTGGTGCGCGATGCGACGTCTTTGACCAGCTGCGCGCCCATGTTTTCGAACGGATCAGACAGTTCGATTTCTTTGGCGACAGTGACGCCGTCCTTGGTGATGCGCGGCGCGCCGAAGGAGCGGTTAATCACCACATTGCGACCCTTGGGGCCGAGCGTGACTTTAACGGTATTAGCGAGAATATTGATGCCCTTGAGCAAGCGGTCACGGGAGTCCGTGCCGAATTTGACGTCTTTTGCAGACATGTCGGTATTCCTAATTGAAAATGATGTGAAAGAGGTCGCGTCGTTCAGGCCAAAATGCCAAGAATGTCGCTCTCCTTCATAATGATCAGCTCTTCGCTGTCGATCTTGATCTCAGTTCCAGACCACTTGCCGAACAGGATTTTGTCGCCCGCTTTGACGTCCATCGCAATGCGCGCGCCTGCTTCGTCCTTGGCACCCGCACCAACAGAGACAACTTCACCTTCTTGCGGTTTCTCTTTGGCTGTGTCGGGAATAATGAGCCCGCCAGATGTTTTTTCGTCTTCTTCGATGCGGCGCACCAAGACGCGGTCATGTAGGGGTGTAAACAACATGGAAATACTCCTTCTGAAGATTTCCGGATAGGGATGGCATGCTTAGAAAGGAATTGGCACTCGCCACACCAGAGTGCCAATATAAATGAAGTGGCTATGCTATGAGACCACTACAATAGGGCGGCGAACTATATTTCACGGGTATTTTGGTTCCGTAGGTATTGCCCGCCGCTCTTGGCTTTTTAGGCTTACTTTATCTTCTTGCCCGCAATCGAAAGTGCTGGTTTGCCATCGTTAGAATTCGATGTTGCAGAGACTTTCGGCTTTTCTTGTTTAGGTTTCTTGGCTTCTTTATTGCCGTTTTTACCTTTGGCCATGTTCAGTCCTTCCAAATTGCAATGTTCCTTTGCCGAAATGGCAAGGCATTCACTGCGTTACGCACCGCTTGCCATTCAGAGGTTTGCGGTGAATTTCTTAAGCGGGGTCACGACGGGTGAGACGCTTTTTCCAAAGCCTCTGCATCCTCATCATCCATCACCTTTTGCTGACCTCGTGAAATCGTTGTGACAGGACTGCCAAACATTGCGTTTGCAACAGCAAAGTCTTGCGCCGTGTCAATTTCTGTCCAGTTGAGTCCAGTGATATCAAGCGCATGAAAGCCCATCCCTTTCAGAACAAGCTGCGCATAGGCGGCCTCATAATAGTCCTGAAAGTGCTTGTTGCTTTCCATCATCTCGGTCAGTTTCGCGAAAAGAAGAGGGCCGGTTTTGGCGCTAATTTTCTCGATCCCGATTGATTCACCCATCGCCAGTTTGGGGTTCACATCTTTACCGATTTCTAGCACTTGCATTTGATCATCGGTGATGACTTTCACCTCTTCATCTTCAAGCGCGATGTTGCGATCAATGCACAGAACGTTTTCATAATCGCTGTCCACAAGCTGGCGCAGAATCTTAACGTCAAACACCACATCCGCGTCGAATTTAACGAACTCTGACGTGCCAATTGCAGGTCCAGCAAGCATCAGGGAATACCCTGTATTTGTCTCGCGGTAGCGCTCGTTGATCACATAGGTGACACGTACACCGCGAAAGGTTTTGTTCACGAACTGCTTGATATCGTCCGCGCGATGACCCAGCACCAGAACGAACTGAGAAATACCACAGCTTAGGCAATTGCGGATCATCCGTTCCAGAATGACGGACCCACCCACAGATAGCAGGCTTTTCGCGCAAGTGTCGGTCAAGGGGCTAAGCCGCGAACCGATGCCTGCAGCCAGAATGACAGCCATGGGTGGACGATTGGTTTCGTGTTTCATGTTGATTTGTCCTCTAGGAGACGTGTTGAAAAGTGCTATTTCGCCAAGGCTCGTTTCCGGTTCTCACCGATATTCTTACCCCTGAGCCATGATTTATAGGTGCCCCAGAACAGCTGGCTGGTAGCGAAAATCCAAAGCATTGGGATGAGTTGGTCAAAGATAAGTGCGGCAGAGAGCATGAAGATGAACACACCTTCATCAAAGGCGAGGATTTTGCGTTGTTCTCTTAGCAACCAAGTCAAATTCGCCCGTAAACCAAACCCTAGGCCAGCCACTGTTTTCACTTGATTGAGGCGCGCCATGTCCTTGGGGTATCCCGGATCACGGGCTGTTTCGATCTCAAGGGCGATGTATTTAGCATAACCACGCAACCCGTAGAACGCGATCCCAATCAGTGCGAGGAAAACAGAAGCCACGCTGCCTGACTGAACAAATGCAGTATACCCAGCGGCCCCGAACCAAAGCATTACCTGCACCTGATCAGTCAGACGGTCATAATAGCTGCCAACAGGTGATGACACGCGGCGATACCGCGCCATTTGCCCGTCCATACAGTCAAGGATGTGACTGAGATGGATAAGGAATGCCGCCGCAATGAAACAGGCGTTGCTACCCAGAAGAATACCAATCGTTGCAATCACCGCCACGACAAATGACGCCGCCGTGATCCGGTTTGGCGTTATCCAACGCACTTCCACTGCACCGTAATTTGCGAGAATGGCCAGCGGGGCCGTGACAAAGGATGACCACCATTCATCATCGCGGGTTTTGGTCGCCCAGAGTCGTGTAAGCTTGTCGTTCATGACACCACCTTTGCCTGCAGGCGTTCTGGTGTAGGTGGCAGCACCAGTGCAGCCGCTTTTGGTCTGACTGGGGCAACAAGTTCAACTGCTTCGGCTTGTAAGGTCAGCAACACGTCTTTGAGCGCGGAAAGGAAAAACCGGATATCGTAGTCTGACAATTCCCCGATATTGCCGACTTGGAATACCTTTCCCGCAAAGCATCCTTTGCCTTCATAGATGATGATAGATTTCTCACGCAGCCGCTCGCGCAGATCGCGCACTGAAATTGACGGCGGGACCCGAACCGTGGTGAGGATCGAACACATGTCTGCCTCATCAATCAGGAATTCGAGGTTGAGCCGTCGCATACCTGTGCGCAACAACTCCGCCCGGTCCTTGATGCGCCCGTAGCGTTTGATCACCCCTTCTCGCAAAATGTCTGTCAGTGCTTGTTCCAACGCATAGAACAATGGCACCGCAGGTGTATTCGGCGTCTGTGCATGGTGTTTCAAAAAGGCGTAAAACGTCGCAAGGTTCAGATAGGTCGTCTTGGCCGCGTGACGTTTCAGCCGTTTGAAGTGCTTTTTTCGCCCGACAACGAACGAAAGACCGGGGTAAGAGCCGATAGCCTTGGAGCTTGAACTGGACACAAAGGCGATATTGCATGCCTCCATGTCGATGACTTCAGCGCCAACGGAGCTGACACCGTCGAGCACAAACAATGCTCCAGCCGATTTTGCCAATGCGCCAATTTCTGCTACAGGGTTCAACATGCCCGAACAGGTCTCATGATGGACCATCGCCACCACGTCGATCTTGTGCGCCTTGAGATAGGCACCGACTTGGTCAAGATCAAAGGGCATGCCCCAGGGCACCTCGATCAAGTGAGTTTGCTTGTTGTGGATAAGCGATGTCTTATGCAGCCGCCCGCCAAATTCGCCATTAGACAATATCAGGATCGACCCCTTGCCAACCACCGATGACAGCATCGCCTCATTCGCGGCTGTGCCAGAGCCTGTGATCACCACAGCGCGATACCTTGCGCGGTTTCTGATCTGAAACAGCGAAATCAGTTTGGCTTCGATACTGCCAAGGAGGGCGTCAAAATCGGGTTCGCGGTGGCAAATATCTTCTTTGCAGATCGCAGAACGCAGGGATTCGGCCACATTCACGGGACCAGGGGTAAAAAGCAGATATTTATCTAACATTAGGTCATGCTCCAACAACACCATGACAAGTGTCATAGCGTCGTCACGCCCATGATACGTCCGCGCACGAGGGTCGGCGGGGACATCGAGAGGGCACAAATCGAGTTCGAAAACGCAGCACCAACGGGGCTGTTGTTAAATCGTCCGAAAATTGAACGTTTGAAAGAAATGCGAAAAAGACACCTGATCCCGGCAATACGTGCGGATCAAGCGGGCCTTACATGCCGAAAACAGCATTAGAACAGTCGTAGAGCAAAATAGAAGGTCACAAGGGGCGTTCAACGCACCTTCGTATCAGGTGTCGTTGGATTTGAACCGGACATTTCCGGCAGCAGGTTCAGGTTTTCTGATCTGCTTCGAGTGATCTTAGAAAAACGTGTCAGATTTTGAAAAAGCGTCTGAAGAACAAGCCGTATGGGCAAACCGAACAGATAGCAAGGAATAGATGTACGCGACCGGGTGACCTGAACCCGACAGATTTGCGCTCTGCAAGGTTGTGCTTGACCAAACCTACGCTGAAACCTACCCCATCCCATCCATGGATCACACCAGCCACACGTCGCGTCGGCCTGTCGCACTTGCGCCGCTGAGTAAACTCATTGAGCACTATGATGCCTTGCTCTGCGACATTTGGGGCGTGCTTCACAACGGGAATGCTGCATTTGGCGATGCGGTAGATGCGCTGTGCAGGGCGCGTGCCTCTGGACGTATCGTTATCCTGATCACCAACGCGCCGCGCCTGTCCAAGGATATATACCTTCAACTGGCGCGCTTTGATGTGCCGCGCGAAGCGTTTGATACGATCGTGACCTCAGGGGATGTCACTGCGCAGTTGCTTGCCAAACACCCCGATGCACCCTTGTTCCACTTTGGACCCACGCGAGATCAATCCGTGCTGGATGGTTTGACAAACCCGATTGTAGATCATTCAGACGCCAAGCTTTGTCTGCTCACCGGACCTCTGGATGATGCGATCGAAACCGTTGAAATTTACGATGGCATTCTTAAGAAAATGCAAGAAAATGCCGTCCAGATGATTTGCGCAAACCCCGACTTGGTTGTGCGAAGCGGTGATCGATTGGTCATCTGCGCGGGTTCCATCGCACAGCGATATGCGCAACTGGGTGGCAAAGTGAGTTTCGCAGGAAAGCCCGAGCCAGAAATTTACGACGAGGCTTTAAAACGAGCGGCAATTCTATCGGGTCATGACATCGCGAAAAGCAGATTGCTTGTCATCGGTGATGGTTTGCCGACCGATATCAAGGGTGCCACTGACAATGGGCTTGACGCATATTTTGTCACCAGTGGCATTCATGCTAATGAGTTTCGAGATTTGAATGCACAGCAGGTTGCAAACCGTCTCAAAAACAAATTCCTCGAGCTTAACCTCGTCGGGCTCAGCGATCACTTAAGTTGGACCTGAAACTTTTTGAGCGGAGCAAGACATGCTTTCAAGCAACAAGTGAGCTAAAAGAGAGCCCGTTATTAACCACTCATTTTATTTGCATCTGCTGGTTTGCGTGTTGCCAATTACCGAAGCAAATTCTCTCATGCGAAGAAGTAAATAAAGCTCCTTTTTGCATTCCCTAAAGCGACCATTAGTATGCTTGCAGCGGATGCACACTTTGTCCGCATCTTTCATATTGGCGAAGCGTGCAGCGAAAGTTCGGTCTTGGCTCAGGCACAATCGGGGCCCCTGAACGACCGGTCTGGCGACATCCGCTGCGACACCGCGATGAACGTGTGGCGCGTGCGAACGGATACTGCGTTAGCGAAGCCCGAAAATTGAATGACCGGAAAGTCCGTACACCCGACTCACCCCCCTCACCCAACCTCCCGCAGCACACTGCCACCAACACGCGCGCCTGATTTCAGATCGGCATAGCCCTGACGCAACAACTCCGCCAAGGCACTCACCACCTGCGACTGCGCTTGTTCGGCCCCGTACATATTGATCAGCGATTCTGGCAATTCGGGCAGCGTTCCACCATGCTGCACGGGCACCATATGCGGCGGCTCTGTGCCCTCGATCGCGACGCACACGGCCAAATCAGCGCCAATCGTCGCTTCAATCGTGCGATCTGAATCGGTTTCCATTGCCATTTCCCAAGCGATCCCCTCGCGGTCCAGCACCTTTTGCACCAAGGGGCGGAACATGCAGCGGCGCGAAAACCCCAGCTTCAAAGGGCGCTGGCGCCAGACGTTGCCATTCTCGGCCCCTGTCCAACTTAATCGCGCGCGGCTTAGGGTTTCCCCTTGTGGCTGCACCCCTTCTTCTGTGGTTAGGATCAGATCGTATTCGCCACGCGACAGCCCGTCTTGCAATTCCAGCGTAAAAGACGCGCGCAAATCGACCTGCACATTCGGGAATTGCGTGCGAAATTGCTGCAAAACCTTGGAAACGACCGGGTACACAATGTCATGCGGCACCCCAAGAGAGACCGAGCCTTCAAAGCCTTTATCCGTCAGTTTGGTCATAATTTCATCGTTCAGTGACACCATACGGCGCGCGTAGCTGAGCAGTTGTTCGCCGGTTGGGCTCAGCACCACCTGGCGGCCCGAGCGCTCTAACAGCTTGAGATCAAGGCTTTCTTCCAAGCGTTTGATCTGCATCGACACCGCCGATTGCGTCAGGTTCAGCAAGCCCGCGGCGCGCGTGACGCCGCCCGTCTCGGCAATCGCCACGAACGAACGCAGGGCCGTTATATCCAGATTTCGCATATATCACCTTTTGTGATGTGTGACCTCAAAACTATTCGTTTTTCAAATGAAGCACGGAATGACATATACATCAACATAAAGAATTGATTGCTGCCGACCCATCACAAATGAAAGGGGTTTTCCAATGTCTACACATCACGCTCTCCCACACGCCGTCGCCCTAGACACGCGCGTTTCGTTCTCTGAGGTCGCCACATCCCCCAAAGCCCTGATCGCAAACTTGCGCACCGCCTTGACAGTTGCGCGCACGCGCCGTGTCCTCGCACAGATGGATGCAGCAGCATTGGCGGATATCGGCTTGACACAGGCGCAAGCGCGCCACGAAACGCGCCGCTCTTTCTGGGATATCGCACCACAATGCGCATCCTAAATTACTGATATATTAGCAGAAATCGTGCCCTTCCTGACGCGGTTTACCTAATCTTAGTGAAAGCGTCCGAATTTCGGGCGTTTTTGCTCTTTAAGGACTTGAATAACACGCCCGTCACTCCGATATTCATTCCAAGACCGTCAATAGGGCGGTTCAAAAACCAATGGAGAGCATTCATGGCTGAATATGGTACAATTCGCAGCGGCGTTGGAACGGCAGCCGCGAATATCGACGCGGGCCTTCGTGCCCATATGAACAAGGTCTACGGTACGATGTCCGTGGGCATGTTTATCACATTCCTTGCAGCTTGGGCGATTGCGGGCCTCGCGGTCACGACCGATCCGTCACAGGCTGTCGCGCAGATCGGTGCTGACAAATATCTGACAGCACTTGGTTCGGCGCTGTATCTGTCACCCCTTAAATGGGTCGTGATGTTCGCCCCCCTCGCCTTCGTCTTCGGCTTTGGCGCGATGATCAATAAGATGTCTGCGGCAACGGCACAGACAATGTTCTACGTCTTCGCAGCCGTTATGGGCGTGTCGATCAGCTCGATCTTCCTTGTCTTCACAGGCTATTCGATCATGCAGATCTTCTTGATCACATCCATCGCGTTTGCTGGCCTGTCCCTTTACGGCTACACAACGAAGAAAGACATCTCCGGTTGGGGTAGCTTCTTGATCATGGGTGTTATCGGCCTGATCGTCGCAAGCATCGTTAATATCTGGCTGGCATCCCCGGCGATCATGTTCGCGATCTCTGCGATCGGTGTTTTGATCTTCGCGGGTCTCACAGCTTATGACACGCAGCGCATCAAGACAGAGTACGTTGCACATGCACACCATGGCGACACAGAGTGGCTTGGTAAGTCCGCGATCATGGGCGCGCTTAGCCTGTACCTGAACTTCATCAACATGTTCATGATGCTGCTTCAGTTGTTCGGCAACCGCGAGTAATTTTCGCTCTGAACTGATCTAAATCGGCCCGCTGGACAAATCGTTCAGCGGGCTTTTTCTTGCGCTTGACCCAGATCGGACTATGGGCTCATCAGCCAATTCGAACTGCTCGGCCTATACCTCAAAACCGTCATTTGCCTGTTTCGTAAGGTATTCCAGACTTGCCGGAACGCATTTGCATCAACATGCTCTCCCGATCCGCGCTTAATATTTTCAAGCGCATGTTTGGAGGGGAATTGAATGAAGTTGATTTTAGTAGCTACGTTGGCCTTTGGTATGTAGGCGGTTTCAACCGTTGCAGCTGTTGCAGGCACCGCATGGACATCACAGAAAACAGCATTGAACGCGCGCTCCGGCCCTGGAACGGACTACCACGTGCAACACAGCTTCAAACGCTGCACCAAAGTCCATGTGGTTAAATATTCGCATGGCTGGGCGAAAGTATCCTACGCAGGCAAGCAGTACTGGGTCTCCAGCAAATTCTTACGCGGCAAGTCTTGCGCGACCAAGCACCACAACAGCAACGCAACGACACATCACAAGTACCACACGCATAAGCACAAACATGGCCACAAGCACCGCCATACGCATAAGCATCGAGTGAACGTCGGCCTTCATTGAACAAGTGAACCGGCCTTCCGGGGCCGGTTTTGTATTTGGCCTGGGCAAGTTAATCGGGATGTAATGAAAGCCGGCTCAGCGGACGAAGCGGCCCTTAATCACTCCTGAACGAATGAGAGCTATCGGGCAACGCTAAGATCAGTCAGATGTCTTCTTCGCAAATACTTCTGTCTATTTCCATAAGCTCTATGGGTGCCCCGTTCACCTCAATGAACGCCACCGTTAAACCGATGATCGGTGAATTTGGCTGAATGATTACCCTTTGCCCATCAAGGGCCGCTTGCAAGTCATCGACTTCAAAAGCGACGTGGGGCACTGTTTTCACAAGGTCTGGGTACGGCGCATCGACATCATAGCGCTGCCACTGAATGCCAAAAGGGTTATTCTTGTGATCGCTAACGGTCATTGAGAGCTTTGGAAGTGGTATCTCACCTTCAAAGCTGGATGTTGTCGGAATACCTACGTGGTTAAATTTCATCACTTGCCAAATCCGTAGATTGTTGGTGGGCGGTAGCCCGAGTGACACGACCCTAAACGGTCAATAGCTGCTTCGCAGAAATCTTGCAAACTGGGCTCAAAACCGTCCTTCGCAACAGCCCTATCCAAAAATAAAAAAACCGCCCCAAAATGGAGCGGCTCTTTAGCACTTCGAAAGAAAAACCAAACTTACTTGATTTTGCCTTCCTTATACTCAACGTGCTTGCGTACAACTGGGTCGTACTTACGAACAACCATTTTTTCGGTCATTGTACGTGCGTTTTTCTTTGTGACATAGAAGTGGCCTGTACCCGCGGTCGAGTTCAGGCGGATCTTGATCGTGGTTGGCTTCGCCATGGGTCATCTCCTGCATCGAACAACATATGTTGCTCGGGAATTCTTCAATCCCTGCCTTCTACCGCGCCGCGCGCCCGAGTCAACAGGCATTTCAAAGCGATATGAAGGATTTCCACCCATTCCCTGTTTATTCACCTGAATATGCGTGGCCGCACCAATCGTGCGCTTTGCTTGCTGCACCGGGTAAAAGAACTATGCCTTTTCGCAACACGCCCGGTGTCGGCTTGGAGCCCAGCCTGTGAATTCGATTTTCCTGCTGCGTGCGCTCGCAGCTGTCGCATTTTAGTTGTCGTAGTTGGTTTAGTCACCATTGCAGACATTGGACTTCGTTACAGTGATCTCATTCCAGACTGCAGTCCGAGTCCGATCTGTCGCTACTTTTTCAATACGTCTTGGATTTCAACCTGCATCTGCTCCACCGCTGCATGAAGCTGGGTTATGAACGCTTGGCCTGTCATGGATTGTGTGGCGTAGCCGGGCGTCAGGATTGAAACGTTGTTGGATATGTTTGGGCTGAAGCGCCGGATTGACAGCCTTTCATTCTCCGGGGTCTGTACCAGATGGCTATAGGCCGTGATCATATCGCAGACCATCACACAAACGCCGGCGGCAACAAACTGCAGTCCCGGAAGAAAGGTGCGAAGTTCGATCCGTTTGTTGAAGTGGCTTCCAGCAGAGCGGAAGGCGGACTCTGTTTGAACGGCTGTTCCGTGCTCATCGAAAAGAACGGCCATCGGTCGGCCATCCAGATCTTTCGGCGTGACAATCTGGGCCCGCGCCAAAGGATCGTCTTTTGGCAACACGCAAACGCACTCCAGATTGTAATCTGTTTGCCGGATCGACGCGCGCGGCAGCGGCGTTTCCGCAAACCCGAGATCGTATTGCTGCGATGCGATCAGGTCCTCAATGACGTCTGAGGATCGCATGATAAGGGAGACATCAAGATCGTTCCGGTCCTTCAGGAATCCGGTCAGAAGGCGGGGGAGGAACGCGCTCGATGCTGCCGGATGACAGGCGATCTTAAGCTTGCCAGATTGCAATGAGCTGATCCGTTCCAACGTGCGTTCCGTGCGTTCAACACGGCCTAAGATGTCTTCGCATTCCTCTAGAAAGAAGTAGGCTTCGGGTGTTGGAGTTAATTTACCATGTGACCTTAGAAACAGGGCAAAGCCCAGCTGATCTTCGAGAGTTTGAATCATCGTCGAAACAGCTGGCTGTGTGCGACCGACTGACCGTGCCGCCTGGCTGATAGAGCCAGACCGCATGACTTCCCGAAAGGTCGAAAGTTGGCGAAGGGATAGATACATGGGTATAAATCCAACTTATGAAGTTAAAGAAATTATGAAATTGATTTTATGCCAAGTGTCCAGTCTGATAACGATATAGCCCACAAGTTTTAGCACGTGGGACGGGGGACCGATGGATAAATTTGCAAAATATCTGCTGACGGCTTTGATCGTATCGGTGGCTTTGGGTCAGTTCGTTCAGGTCATGACCCGTTATGTCTTTCAAATCCCCGTCATGGGGCTGGAAGAGACGATGGCCTACCCAACCGTGTGGCTCTACATCCTCGGATCCGTAAACGCGTCGCGTGAAAACACGCATATCCGCGCCAATGTGCTTGAGATCTTTGTGAAAACAGAACGCGGCCACACCATCCTTGCCATAATCGGAGAGATCATCAGCCTGATCGTGGGTCTTTGGCTACTATCATGGGCGTGGGAATATACGCGATACGCCTGGCGCGTGTGGCGGGAAAGCCCGACGCTTTACATCCCGACATTCTATTCAGACGTGGCGCTGGTCATCGGGATGACACTGATGATGATCTACACTGCGACCCATCTGGTGCGCCACATCCGAAGCCTTCAATCCGGGGTGCCGGCATGATCGAGATCGCACTTCTTGCCATTGCGCTGCTGGTCATCACGCTGACCTTGGGTGTACCGCTGCCTTACTGTTTCGGGTCCGCCCTGATGGTCATGTATTTCATGGGTGATGTGACCATGAAAGGCATGATGCTTTGGGGCGTGCAACAGTTGGGCAACCCCGTATTGTTGGCGATCCCTCTGTTTGTTCTTGCGGGAACAGTGATGTCGGAAAGTGGAATTGCGGCATCCCTTCTCCGTTTTGTGAACGCCTTTATCGGCCATGTTCGGGGCGGTCTTGGTGTTGTTGCGGCGGTGTCCTGTGCGGTGATTGGCGCGATCTCGGGCTCTGGCCTGACCGGCATTGCCGCTATTGGTCCACTTTTGATCCCTGAGATGGAAAAACGTGGCTATCCCCGCGAATACGCCACCGCGCTCATCGCAAACTCCTCGATCCTTGGCCTTCTGATCCCTCCGTCTGTCACGATGATCGTCTATGGCTGGGTGACCGACACCTCCATCCTCGCTTGTTTCCTTGCCACGCTCGGCCCTGGCCTGCTGATCATGACGTCCTTCTCTGTGATCAATCTGATCATGTCGCGCAAATTCGACCTGATCCTTGATGAAAAGCCCTCGTTTTCCGAGCTTTCCAGTGAGGTTGCTCGGCGCGGTTTCCATGCCTTTCCAGCGCTCTTGATGCCGGTGATTATTCTTGGCGGCATCTATGGCGGTGTCATGACCCCAACCGAGGCCGCCGCTGTGGCTGTGATCTATGCGGTGCCTGTCGGCTTTCTAATCTACAAAGGCCTGCGGTGGGAGAATTTCTTTTCGGCGGGCAAAGAAGCCGCAACAGCCGTGGGCGCGATCATGATGATGATCCTGTTTTCGATGATCCTCAGCCAGATGTTCGTCTATGAAAGCATCCCGCAGCAATTGGTGCAGGGCATCTTCTCGATCACTGAAAATAAAGTGTTGTTGCTCATCATGATCAACATCATGCTGTTTCTGGTCGGCATGGTCGTCAATGATGTCACGGCGATCATTCTAATTGCCCCGCTCCTTTTGCCACTCATGAATGCGATCGGCGTCAGCCCGGTGCAATTTGCCGCAATCATGGGCGTCAATACTGCCATGGGCGGTGTGACACCGCCCTACGCCTCGATCCTGTATCTGGGCGCGCGTATCGGCAACGTGAAGGTGACCAAAGTCATACCACCTGCCATGAAACTCATCTTGTTCGGCTATGTGCCCGTGGTCTTCCTGACCTCGCTGTGGCCGGACCTGTCGCTCTTTCTGCCACGCTTCTTCGGATATGATGTGGCCCCCTGATTTCACCGAACCAATGCACCCAAACAAGGAGGACCCTACAATGAAACATGCATTCCTAACCACAGCGACCGTTGCTCTGATGGCACTTGGAAGCTATGCCGCTGCCCAAGATTTGAAGATGAGCCACGTGCGTCCACAAGACGCCACGATTGACGTAGAATTGCGCGCCTTTTCTGCAGCCGTAGATGAAGCCACAGGCGGTGATGTGAAGATCAACATCTTCCCTGCATCTGCCCTTGGTGACTATACAACCGTTCAGGAGCGTATCAGCGTTGGTGCTATCGATATGGCGACACAGCCAGCAGCAGCAGCTGTTGACCGCCGGATGCAGATCAGTTCCTTTCCATATTTGGCAGGCAACTGGGATCAGGCTCGCGCCGTTTACGGCCCTGGTGGCATTGTGCGCGAGACCGTAGCCGGGCTTTATGCGGAACAGGATATCACCATGCTTGCCGCATATCCGGTGTATTTTGGTGGCATTGCCTTGAACGTTGAAAACGCCAACCCTGGTTCGACTGAGCCAAACGGTATCAAGGTGCGCGTCCCTGGCATCAAAAGTTTCCAGCTGACTGGCGAGGCGCTTGGCTACATTCCATCACCTATTCCGTTTTCAGAAGCCTTCACGGCGGTTCAGACCGGTGTGGTTGACGGTGTGATCGGGTCCGGTGCTGAAGGTTACTATGCCTCGTTCCGCGACGTGACCAAAACCTATATCCCCGCCAATACCCACTTTGAAGTCTGGTATATGATCATCTCGAACGGCAGCCTTGCCGAGTTGTCTGACGAAGATCAGGCTGCGCTCAAAGAACAGGCTGGCGCATTCGAAGAAACTCGCTGGGGCGTGGCCGAAGCGGATCAAGCCAAGAACGAACAGCGTCTTGTCGATGAGCTGGGTGCCACCGTGGCCGAGTTGACCGAGGAAGAACTTGCCGCCATGGCTGCAAAAGCCCGCGCTGAAATCTGGCCAGCAGTGCTCGAAGATGTAGGCGTTGATTGGGGTCAAGCGATCCTTGATCAAGTTGCTGCTGCTGGCAACTAAGAACAGATCGTCAGGGCAGAAAACGCTGCCCTGACACGTCTTTCCACCATCGGAATGGATTTCATGGAAACCGATTATGCCATCATCGGGGGCGGAATTGTTGGCCTCTCCGTCGCTTGGGGCTTGCTGCGACGCGGGCTGACGGTGACAGTTCTGGACGGCGATGATGGATCTTTCCGTGCCAGCCGTGGCAACTTTGGACTGGTCTGGGTGCAGTCCAAGGGCATGAATCAACCCCGCTATGCCCGATGGTCTCAAGATTCTGCTACGATTTGGGCAGACTTTGCCAACGAGGTTGGTGACAACACGGGACATCCCATTCCGCTTGAACAAACTGGCGGCCTCGATTTGCATTTCACTGAAGAAACGCTGTATGCGACTGTCCAGAAGTATGAGAAACTCAAAGAACAACTGGGCGGAAACTATCCCTTTGAGGTGCTCGGCCATAACGCGCTGCGTAAGTCGGAACCGCATATCGGGCCGAAGGTTGTCGGTGCCATTCTTCATCACCAAGATGGACATGCAAATCCGCTGAAGTTGCTGGTTGCCCTTGCTGCCGATGTGCGCCGCATGGGCGGGCGCGTCTTGACTGGCAAGACCGTGACCGAAGTGACTAAGCTCGATGTTTTCCGCACGACCTGCTCCGATGGCACGACCGTCACATCCAACAAAGTGGTTTTGTCTGCAGGCCTAGGCGCCGCACAGCTTGGCCCCAAAATGGGGTTCAAAGCCCCTATTCGCCCGCAACGTGGGCAGGTTTTGATCACAGAAAAGCTGCCCAAACTGATCAACCGCCCGTCGCTGATTGCACGGCAAGTCGACGAAGGTGGCATCCAGATCGGGGCCACGAACGAAGAAGTTGGTCAGGATGACCGCGTGACCCAGCCGGGGCTGTCAGGCCTTGCCGCAGAAGCTATCGCCGCCTATCCCGCACTCGCGCGCGCCCAGCTGGTCCGCAGTTGGGGGGCACTGCGGATTCTGTCCCCCGACGGGCTGCCGATTTATCAAGAGAGTGCCGAAATGCCTGGTGCCTATCTTGTCACCTGTCATAGCGGCATCACGTTGGCCGCAGCGCACGCAAGGCTTGTGCCCGATTGGCTGGAAAGCACCAATGCAGCACCAGATCTGGAGGTGTTTAGTGAAAACCGCTTCGCCGTTTCTTGAACTGGAAAGCGCACCATGCGTTGATGTGACATGGGATGGCACACCGCTCAGTTTGCCCGAAGGGGCAAACCTTGCTGCAGCTTTGCTGGCTGCAGGGGTCGACGTTTTCCGCCACACGTCTGTGTCCGGTGCGCCCCGTGCGCCGTTCTGCATGATGGGGGCCTGTTTTGATTGCCTGATTGAGATTGACGGCGTGACCCATCAAGCCTGCATGCTGGAGGTTACCGAAAGCATGATCATGACGCGTCCACACGAAATGGGGGCACAAGATGGGAAAGCGTGATCTGGTCATCATCGGTGCCGGTCCAGCTGGCTTGGCCGCGGCCTCACAAGCCGCCAAGCTGGGCCTAAGCGTTACGGTGCTGGACGAGCAACTTCACGCAGGCGGGCAGATATATCGCGATGTGGATCAGGCGTCACCCTCGCGCGCAAAGATCCTTGGCGGGGACTACACTGATGGCAGACGACTGACCGAGGGCCTCCGAAAAAGCGGTGTCGAGCACATTTCCGGGGCTGTCGTCTGGGCTATAGAGGACGAATTCCGTATTTCCTACACCTGTCAAGGTCGTGGTGCGCAAATCGAGGCTGATCGCATTCTGCTGGCCACCGGAGCGCTAGAGCGCCCCATGCCCATCCCGGGCTGGACCTTGCCCGGTGTGATGACTGCTGGGGCCGGTCAGATATTGCTGAAACAATCCGGCATCGTGGCGCAGCGCGCAGTGCTGGTGGGCGCAGGTCCGCTTCTTTACTTGATTGCGGCTCAGATGGTTCGGGCAGGCAAGCCACCTGCTGCGATGATTGAGACCCAAACCCGCGGTGATATGATCCGCGGGTTGAGGCACCTTGGTGGCGCACTGCGAGGCTGGCGCTATATGGCAAAAGGCTTAAGACTGCTTGCTGAAATCAAACGCGCCAAGGTGCCCCGCTACACGGGGGCAACCGAGATCGGTATTGAGGGTGACAGCAAGGCCGAGATCGTGACATTCACTCATAAAGGCCGCACCCATCGGACCGCATGCGAGACGGTCTTTCTGCATCATGGTGTCGTGGCAAATACGCAAGCGGCCCGATCGCTCGGAATTCCCCACTCTTGGGATGTGGCTCAAGAGTCATTCGTACCTGAGCTGGACGACTGGGGCCAAAGTGACGTCGCAGGGGTTTTCATCGCTGGCGATGGCGCTGGAATTGGCGGTGCAAAGGCGGCTGAATATGCAGGGCGACTGGCCGCCTTGAAAGTAGCGGAGGACGCCAAACGTCTTTCTACACAGGAGTGCAAACGCATGGCCGCACCGCTGCGCCCGGCACTGGCGCAAGAACTGGCTGCCCGCCCGTTTCTGGATGCCGCCTATCCACCCTACGGGGCTGCGTTGCGTCCGGCAGACAACACCGTGATCTGCCGCTGTGAAGAGGTGACTGCTGGCGATATTCGCAGCTATGCAAAACTTGGATGTCTAGGACCAAACCAGACCAAGGCGTTCGGACGCGCGGGCATGGGCCCCTGTCAGGGCCGTTATTGCGGACTAACGGTAACGGCGCTGCTGGCCGATGCCAACGGACGAACCCCGGATGAGACAGGCTACTACCGTATCCGCCCGCCCATCAAACCTGTGACACTGGGCGAACTCGCGGCAATGGATAACTCGACGCAAGACGCGGCTGAATAGGAGAACTCCATGATTGAACGGATTGAAACAAGCGCGAGAATGAGCAAGATCGTAAAGCACAACGGCGTCGCTTATTTGTGCGGACAAGTGGGGGATGGGGCCTCGGTCACCGAACAAACCCGCGACTGCCTGTCGCGCGTTGAGGCCCTTCTGGAAAAGGCCGGATCATCACGCGAGCAAATGCTACAGGCAGTTATCTGGCTCGCCGATATGGAAGATTTCGCTGAAATGAACGCTGTTTGGGACGCCTGGGTTCCCGCTGGTCACTCCCCGGCCCGTGCCTGCGGCGAAGCAAATCTCGCCCGTTCGCAGCTTAGGGTCGAAATCATCGTGACCGCAGCGTATTGATCGAGCTCCTTGACCGGGTTGAACAGGGATTGAGGCCAGGTCTCAGCCCAAACCGTGTGGTTTCACAAATTCGCCCTTGCCTAGCCTCGCTTGAATGGCTGGTTTTCCCGCCAGCTAGCAGCGCCGAGGCGAAAGCGGGAAATGCTGCGGTGTTCATCGGTGACCAGTTTGAGAAAACCCATTCAACAAACCGGCTTGCAAATGGTGCCCATGACGGACTTTTCACGTCGTGAAAATCGCCGCAATTCGCACCTAAAAATGCAGCATTAAAAACGGAGCAGCCCTACGGCCGGCAAAGGACGGTAGTGCATGCCGAAGCCCCCTGCCTTCATGGGCCTAAAGCGAGGTGACAAGGTTCAACATTCTTGTGTGGTCCTGATCAAACTTGCGGATGCCATCGGCAAACAGATAGTGTGTAGTTGCATCCTGAGACGTCTCCCAACGGAACTGGGCTTCGGACAGTGGCAACGCTTGTGGGGATACATTCGGGTCAGGCGATAATACCTGTTGCAATGGTCCGTGTTCCGCATCCAGTTCTTCCAGCAAATCGGGGGAAATCGTAAGGTTGTTGCAGCCGGCTAGAGCTTTGATTTGTCCTGTGTTGCGAAACGATGCGCCCATAATGATCGTCTGCACGCGATGCGCTTTATAATACTCAAAAATCTCGCGGACGGATAAGACGCCTGGATCCTTGTCGGGTGCATAGATATCCGTCCCAGTCTGAGCTTTGTGCCAATCCGTGATCCGGCCGACGAAAGGGGAAATAAGATATGCCCCTGCATCCGCACAAGCGGCGGCCTGCTGTAAACAGAAAATCAACGTCAAGTTACAGTTGATGCCCTCTTTTTGCAAAATGCGCGCGGCCTGAATGCCTTCCCAGGTCGCTGCCAGTTTGATCAGGATCCGGTCCTTGTGCACGCCGCGTTCTGCATAGTCTTCGATGATCGCATATGCGCGGCGAACGGAGGCGTCAGTATCAAAGGACAAGCGTGCTTCGGCCTTCGTCGAAATGACACCCGGGACAAGCCTGGACAGCTCGACCCCTAACGCCACCGGGAGCAGAGCGGCAATTTCTGAATTGTTTTTGCGCGCCACCTTCGCTTGGGCAATTTCCGATCTCAGCAGATCACGCGACGATGGGGTATCAAAGGCCTTTAAAACCAAGGACGGGTTTGTTGTGCAGTCCAAAGGTTTGAGGTGGCGAACCGCGTCAAGATCGCCAGTATCGGCAAGCACAGTGGTCATGTTGCGCAACTGATCCAGAACAGATGTCATTACACTTACTCCGCTGCGCGGGCGTCTGCCGCCGTACCATATTGCGGCAGATCTGCTGCTGTTTTGCCATGGGCCGCCATAACGGTATCGCGCACAAAGGCGATGTGAGCCGTCTCCTCGATAATCTCGGCAAGATACTGGGCCTTCATGAGCGTCGAGCCAACCCCGATGGTCCCGTGGTTGGCCAAAAAAGCGGCTACTATCTCGGGGTCTCGGAAAACGGGACTGATTTCCATATCGGTCTGCGGCCCGCCTTGCGGTGACAACGGGATCAAGGGCATGCGCCCGTCCTTTTCGATTGTTTGGACCGTCAGACATGGAATTTCGATGCCGGCACTCGCATAGCCCGTTGCCCATGGGCTGTGGCAATGCACGATAGCATTTATGTCATCGCGGATGCGATACAGATCGAGATGAAAATCAAGGTCTTTGGATGGCTTTTGCTCAGAGGTTTCGATGGTCCCATCCAAATGCACGACTTGTAAATTTTTGCGGGTGCACTCGTTGAACCCGACACCGGAGGGCTTAATCACAATGGCGTCGCGCCTGTCCGGGCGAACGGATAGATTGCCACCTGCATTGGTCTGCAAACGCAAATCAAAACACCGTTTGGCGGCCGCAATCAGTGCATCTTTCTTGTCATTCAAAACAATCATACGGGGTCCTTTTGGGAAGAAAGCGCTGTCAGAGAGGTGAGAATTTCTTGGGTAACAACGGGTGCCGAGATATGCGCATCCAACGTTCTAATGGTGATGTTCTCATTCAGGCGTGCCATCAGAGTTTCACGGCAGGCTTGGCGCAAATCGGGGTCTTCGATTGGGCCGCCATCGCAGTCTTGATGCGCCCCCCCCATCGGCAAGATTACGCTGCATGGCCCGCTCAGCGCATTCAGATGATCAGCAAGGATGCTGCTGACCTTGACCATTTCATCAGTTGTGATCTTCACATGGGTGAATAGACCTGAATGCTCATGATGTGGCCGATCCAGATAATGATCCAGCACCAAGGATCGCTGCCCTAAGCCAATCAAGTTCAGCGCACCGGGCAAAACAACACGTGGCAGATCCGCGCCTGCCTTGAACCGATCAGGCATCACGGCATGCATCCCTGCAACATGAAGGCGCGTTAATTCATAAGGTGTTAAATCGATGATGGCATCGAAAGCATCTTGCTCGGCAAAGCGGGCAAATGCGGCACCACCGTATCCGTTTGCATGAAAAACGGTCGTTTCACGGCCCATATCGGCAAATGCCTTGGCCAGCGGTGTGATGGCTCCGTCTGTTGCCCCAAGCGCCGTAATGCCAACTGATTTGGCAATATCAATAAGTTCGCCTTTGCGGATTTTGCGACAGAGGCATGCGGTTATAAGGGCGGTGTTTTCCAAACACTCGCGCAGCATTGTGTTCAGGCCTGCAAGGTCGACAAGAGTTGGCACGAGGATGATCGAGTTGTCGGCCACAGCGAAACGCGGATCGAACGGCAATGTGGTAACCAATATCTTTGGAAACGTAATCGGCAAACCGCGCAAAACTTGTAATGCGATGTCACCACCTATGCCTCCGCCGATTGCAACCACGACTTCAGCATTCTTTGCCACCGCTACGAGCACAGCACCAAGCCCCGCATTGGCGGCGCGATCCATCGCATGGCACTTTTCGGCCCCGTCCAGAACCTTGCCCCCTGAGGTAAGGGAAATGTCTACGATGTGTGCTTCAACATTTAACGCGTCCAACTGCGCGACAAGGAAATCCACCTCCTCGGATTTGGTTGAGATAGTGGCCAGAACAACAACCTTCGGCATGGTCTAGCCTTTCACCGCACCGGCAGTCATGCCGGTGATGATCTGGCGGCTGTCAAACAACGTGAAGATGATCGGCGGGATCGCAAGAAGCATACCGGTGGCCATGATCACACCCCATTCGACATTGAATTCAGACATGTTGTTGACGATCAAAATCGGCACAGTGCGCGTGTCACGATCCGACAAAGCCGAAGCAAGCAGGTATTCGTTTCAAGCAATGCTGAACGTGAAGATCCCAGCCGCCGCCAAGCCCGGTTTGATCAACGGCAAGACCACCATGAAGAACACTTGGAACGGGCCGGCGCCATCAACACGGGCCGCTTCCTCAAGGGAACGCGGGACTTGGACGATGAAGCTTTGCAAAATCCAAATCACAAACGGCAAGTTCATTGCAACATAAATCAGGATGATACCGCCGTGTGTTCCCGCAAGGCAAACATCACCGCGCCCACCCATTGTTTCTCGGATGGATCCAGCGATCAGACCGTCCCGATCAAAACAGAACTCGTCGTTCCAAGGGCCAAACACGGGCACCAAAAGGACCGCAGGCGGCACCATGCGTACCATCAAGGTCGTCAGCGACGCCGTATCCCGTCCAAAGAACTTGAACCGCACCAGCGCATAGGCCGCCATACAGCCAATCACCAGTGTCAGCAGCGTCGACACCAAAGCAATGATAAGCGAGTTGATAAACGCCCCGCCGAATTTCAATTGGCAAAACCGCAGGTGTTCAGGCTCATACCACAGGACATCACAAAGCGCTGTTTCGTAGTTCTGGATCGTCGGCAAAAACAGAAAACCACCAGTGCCGCCGATGATATCAACGTCCAGCTTAAAGCTGTTGATGAACATCAGGGCTATTGGCCCGACGGCCATAAAGATCAGCGCAACA
>CBFIGL010000015.1:0-26124 GCA_965662135.1 Planktotalea sp.
CCAGCGCGGGCTGGTGCTGATCGACCGTTCGGAGCTGTTTAAAGGACGCCCCGTTAAATCCCTTACTGAGGGTTTGACGAAATCGGGTGGCCGGAACAACACCGGACGCATTACATCACGTCGCCGCGGTGGTGGGGCAAAACGCCTCTACCGGATCGTCGATTTCCGCCGCAACAAATTCGATGTTGCCGCAACAATCGAACGCATCGAATATGACCCTAACCGCACAGCCTTTATCGCGCTCATCAAATATGATGACGGCGAGCAGGCTTATATCCTTGCCCCACAGCGCGTAGCGATTGGCGACAAGGTTATTGCAGCGGCCAAGGCAGACATCAAACCAGGTAACGCAATGCCATTTTCCGGCATGCCTATCGGTACGATTGTTCACAACATCGAATTGAAGCCCGGCAAGGGGGGGCAGATCGCACGTTCCGCTGGTACTTACGCACAGTTCGTAGGTCGTGACGGTGGCTACGCTCAGATCCGCCTCAGCTCTGGCGAGCTACGTCTTGTGCGCCAAGAGTGCATGGCGACAGTTGGCGCGGTCTCCAACCCCGACAACTCCAACCAGAACTACGGTAAAGCCGGCCGCATGCGTCACAAGGGTGTTCGCCCAAGTGTTCGTGGTGTTGTTATGAACCCGGTCGATCACCCCCACGGTGGTGGTGAAGGTCGTACGTCTGGTGGTCGTCACCCGGTTACTCCTTGGGGTAAGCCGACAAAGGGTGCGCGCACGCGCAACAAAAAACAAGCGTCGCAAAAGCTTATTATTCGCTCGCGCCACGCCAAGAAGAAGGGACGCTAATCTATGTCTCGCTCTGTTTGGAAAGGTCCTTTTGTTGACTCATATGTCCTCAAAAAGGCCGAAGCGGCTCGCGAAAGCGGTCGCAATGAAGTTATCAAGATTTGGTCGCGTCGCTCGACGATCCTGCCTCAGTTCGTTGGACTGACGTTTGGTGTCTACAACGGCCATAAACACATCACAGTCAACGTCACGGAAGACATGATTGGTCAGAAGTTCGGTGAGTATTCACCAACTCGTACCTATTATGGTCATGCTGCTGACAAAAAAGCGAAGCGGAAGTAAGCCATGAGCAAGGATAAAAATCCCCGCCGCGTGGCAGACAACGAAGCAATGGCAAAACTGCGCATGCTCCGTACAAGCCCGCAAAAGCTGAACCTGGTTGCCGGTCTGATCCGTGGCAAAAAGGTAGACCGCGCATTGACGGACCTCGCGTTCTCCAAAAAGCGTATCGCAGCTGATGTTCGCAAATGCCTACAGTCGGCCATCGCGAATGCTGAAAACAACCACAACCTTGATGTGGACGAACTGATCGTGGCGGAAGCCTATGTCGGTAAGAACCTCACCATGAAGCGTGGACGTCCACGTGCCCGTGGTCGTTTCGGCAAAATCATCAAGCCGTTCAGCGAAATCACCATTCTGGTCCGCCAGATCGAGGAGCAAAGCTAATGGGTAATAAAACCAATCCAATCGGCATGCGCCTTCAGGTTAACCGTACATGGGATAGCCGCTGGTATGCAGATAGCAAAGATTACGGGAACCTTCTTCTGGAAGACCTCGCAATCCGCGCATTCGTTGCAAAAGAGTGCAAGCAAGCGGGTATTGCCCGTGTGATCATCGAACGCCCACACAAGAAGTGCCGCGTAACGATCCACACAGCACGCCCGGGTGTGATCATTGGTAAGAAAGGCGCGGACATCGAGACGCTGCGTAAGAAACTTGCCAAAATCACTAATAGCGAATTGCACCTGAACATCGTTGAAGTGCGCAAGCCAGAGCTGGACGCCCAGCTTGTCGGTGAGAGCATCTCGCAGCAGCTAGAGCGTCGTGTTTCTTTCCGTCGCGCTATGAAGCGTGCTGTTCAGAACGCAATGCGTATGGGTGCCCTTGGTATTCGTGTGAACGTCGCTGGCCGTCTTGGCGGCGCAGAGATCGCGCGTACTGAATGGTATCGTGAGGGCCGCGTGCCTTTGCACACGCTGCGCGCCGACATCGATTACGCTCACGTTGAGGCCGAGACTGCTTATGGCATTATCGGGATCAAAACCTGGATCTTCAAAGGTGAGATCATGGAACACGATCCACAGGCACGTGACCGTAAAGCACAAGAACTCCAAGATGGCCCTGCACCTCGTGGTGCTGGCGGTCGTCGCTAAGGGAGAGATTAAATGCTTCAACCAAAACGCACCAAATTCCGCAAAATGCACAAAGGCCGGATCTCCGGTCTGGCAAAAGGCGGATCTGATCTGAACTTCGGAACGTATGGCCTTAAGGCTACAACGCCCGAGCGTGTAACAGCACGTCAGATCGAAGCGGCTCGTCGTGCCATGACGCGCCACATGAAACGTCAAGGCCGTGTCTGGATCCGTATTTTCCCGGACACACCAGTGACCTCCAAGCCTACCGAAGTTCGTATGGGTAAGGGTAAAGGTTCTGTTGATTTCTGGGCAGCTAAGGTCAAACCAGGCCGTATCATGTTCGAAATTGACGGCGTTAACGACGACATCGCACGTGAGGCGCTTCGCCTTGCTGCAATGAAGTTGGCTGTGAAAACACGCATCGTGGTTCGCGAAGACTGGTAAAGGAGTGACCCTTTAGGGTCGTCTCCAGTGCGGTGTAGCGAAAATCTGCAAAGAATTTCGCAGGCCGGCACACGGTAGAAAAATTGAAAAGCCCCATCGACAATGTCGGTGGGGCTTTTTACTTGCCGAAGTCGCTTCAGAATGAAATTTGCAAGGCGCCTTTGATCGCACTTATATACGTTGCACAAGTCTACCAAACAGGCTTGCCCGCAAACTTGGCATTACGAACAAATCGCACGAATGCGCATGTCTGAACTGTAAAAAAGGTCAGCGCGCCGTGAATTTTCTAGAAAATTCGAAAACCCCTAAAACCCGTAGCTCACACCCAAGGTCACAAACATCTGCTCATTGGAGCCTGCGACACTCACAATCGGACTGTCCGCAGCGTCGCCCATAAGGACTTTGTAGCCAACAATACCAGTCACGGAAAACTGTTCGTTGATCTTGTAGTTCGCGAACAAAGAAAGCCCTGCGTCTTTTATTCCCGCGTCCGCCGTGAAGGAACCAAGGCCAGAAGCACTACCAGCACCGACCCCGAAATTCGTGTTCATGTAATCTGCATTCGCATATGTGGTCGTCGTGCGTGCACCAAAGGTCCAGTCGCCTTGCAAACGTACCAAACCTAAGCCTGCTTGAATTTGCATACCGGTCGCCCCACCCTGAACGCCTTGCACAATCGAGATGCGGGGCGACAGGAATGTCTTAAAACCACCAACCGGAATGTTCACCTGCGCATAGCCACCCAATTCGACACCACCGTCAATATCGGGCAGGGCGCTGACTTGCGCGTTGTCAATATCCGAGCCTTTGCGCCCGAAATTGTAACGCAAGATCGGACCCGCATCGATGGCGCGCGAAGACAATAGATCTGCTTCAATGCCGGGTCCAACGGTGCGAACCGAAAAACTTTCGGACTTGAATGAAAAACTGGGGGCCGCTCTGACAGTGAAATCTTTGCTGCCTTCAAATTGAGGTGCAGCGATTGCGCCAACGCCGACGCTGACCTGCGCTTGGGCGGTCAAGCTGGAAAGCGAAAGCACCAAAAGGGCCGTCGCCGATGTCGTAAGTCGATGCATAAGAAGACCTTCTGGTTAAATGTCACAACATCTTTAAAGGATTTACGCGCTGCGCTGCAATCTGGATCAAAGCAAATGCCGAACTTCCTTGAATAATGTGCCTTTGGGCTTGGCACCTTGTGTCATAGGCCGCATCATCGCGCCAAAGACATAGCAGAACGTGCAGCGCCAACATAGCAGCGCAAGAGGATCCAAATGGCACCTTCACATCGGATAGCGTTGATCGACATCGCACGCACGCTGGCGATTGTGGCGATGGTGATCTTTCATCTTACCTATGACTTGGAACTGTTTGGCTTTGCGCCGCGTGGCACAATGGCCAGTCGGGAATGGATTTTGTTCGCTCAAGGCATCGCAGGCAGTTTCATTTTCCTCTCTGGCCTTAGCCTTGTGCTGGCCGTGCAAAACGGGCGGATCTTAGCGCGCAAATATCTCAAACGGCTGGCGCAGATCGGGCTGGGGGCTGTTGCGGTCACAATTGGCACCTATATGGCAATGGGCGGTTCTTTCGTGCGCTTCGGTATTCTGCATCACATGTTTGCAGCCAGCATTCTTGGGCTGGCGTTTCTGCGCGCGCCGTTCTGGCTGACGGGGCTTCTTGGTGGATTGATCCTTGCATGGCCGCACGTCGGGCCATGGCCCGTGTTTGATGCAACTATGTGGCTGTGGCTGGGCAAAACCACTATTCCTTTACCGCCGATGGTGGATTACGTGCCTGTGTTGCCGTGGTTCGGCGCGTTCCTGATAGGAATGTGCGTCGCACAAGTGTTCTCGCGGTTTGGCATGTGGCGCGGCCTTTCAGGGCTTGTGAACCCCGACAACCAAATAATGCGTGTTTTGTCCTGGCCTGGACAGCATACGCTTGCGATCTATTTGATCCATCAGCCTGTGCTTTTCGGAGCCGTCTATGGGGCAAGACTGATCGCGGGATAAGCATTGCGCGAAATTCGAATTCCCTCACGGCGCTGTGACTGGTCCTATGAACCCCGCGTGTTATGGATTAAAAGGACATAATGACTCGTTCTACTGCCTTTAAGGAGTGCACTGCCATGCTCACCCGTCGCCATTTTACGATCACAGCCGCGGCGCTGTTTTCCCAACCGCTTGCAACAATCGCGAGCGCTGCACCGACTTCGAACAGATCGAAATGGGACGCGTGGGATGCGAAAATCACACCCGCTGAATATGATCCGGCCACGTCGAACCCGTGGGGCTTGCACCGCCGGTTTTTGCCGCAGCGTGTTGAGGCGCGTTCAAACCTGAAGGTTGGCGATGTGCATGTGGATGCCGTCGCGCGCTATCTTTATCACATCGACGCCCAAGGTACGGCGATGCGCTATGGCGTGGCGATTGCGCGTGGCAACCTTTACGAGCCGGGCAAATACACGATCCGTCGCAAAAGCAAATGGCCCACATGGACACCCACCACAGCGATGATCAAACGCGACCCGCATCTTTATGAGCAGCACGCTGATGGTATGAACGCAGGTCCGTCCAACCCGCTGGGATCGCGTGCGCTGTATCTTTATACGGGTAACCGCGACACATATTTGCGGATCCACGGCTCACCCAATCCGGGCTCTATCGGTGGTCGCGCCAGCTCTGGCTGCGTGCGTATGGTGATGGCGCATATCAATGGATTGTACGACAACGTCTCCACCGGCGTGAGCGCGCATTTGCATCCGGCCGAAGACCAGATCACTGCAACGTCTTAAACTAAACGCAAGCGCCGCAAACCGTTCTTTGGCTGCGGCGCATCAAGTCTGGTTACAACGTTGGGCCAGACCAAAGCGCACCCCCGAGTTTGGAAGCAAACCAACCGATGCTCACAAATCATGATTTGATCGAACTCACAGAGTTTCGTCGCGCTCTTCATCGTCATCCAGAGGTGTCGGGCGAAGAAGTCGAAACAGCGCGTAAAATTACAGCCGCTTTAAAGTCCTTGTCACCAACGCGCATTTTGACCGGTTTAGGTGGCCACGGCGTCGCGGCAGTTTTTGACAGCGGCAAAGACGGCCCCACCGTGCTTTTTCGTGCAGAGCTTGACGCATTACCTATTCAAGAACGCAATGACATCCCGTGGGCATCGCTGACAGATGGCAAAAGCCATGTGTGCGGACATGACGGACACATGACAATGCTGCTCGCGTTGGGGCGGATGATATCGCGTCAGCCTGTTGCGCAGGGCCGCGTGGTTCTTATGTTCCAACCCTCAGAAGAAGATGGCAGCGGTGCAAAGGCGGTGGTCGCCGATCCGGCATACCAAGACATTCAAGCTGACTGGGCCTTTGCCATTCACATCGAGCCGGGTCATCCATTCGGATATGTTTCTACCTGTGCCGGGCTGATCAACTGCGCCTCACTTGGTCTAAAGATCAAGCTAAGCGGCAAGACCGCACATGCCGCCGATCCGGAAGACGGCGTGTCCCCCGCACTTGCTGTTGCTACGTTGATCCCGGCGTTGGGGGCTTTGGGGCAGGGTGGATCGCTTGATGATGATTTTAGATTGGTGACACTGACCCATGTAAAGATTGGCGAACCGTCTTTTGGCATAGCGCCGGGGGACGGCGAGATTTTTGCCACGTTGCGGACAACTGCGGACAAAGCGATGGAATATCTCGAAGACGCTGCGTGCAAGCTGGCCCGTTCGGTGGCACAAGATTACGGGCTGAGTGTCACGTTTGAGGTTTGCGATAATTTTGCAGCCTCCGTGAATGACCCGGACGCTTATGATGTCGCCACAAAAGCCATGGACGCACTTAACATATCTTACGGCGATGCAGGGGTGCCCATGCGCGCATCAGAAGACTTTGGCGTGTTTGGATGGGGTGCCAAGGCTGCAATGCTTTGCTTGGGGCCGGGGGAAGACTACGCTGCGCTACACAACCCCGACTATGATTTCCCCGATGACTTGATCCCTGTTGGAAGCGCAATCTTTGATCGCATCGCACGGGATTTACTGGGAGCAGGCTGACCCTGCCGTCGACGGTGCTTGTACAGCTAACATCCCTCTCACACATGCAAAAAAGCACCCTCCGGCGTCAAAGGGTGCTCTTTTCATGGCTCTAATCGCTTCGCGAAATGCTTAGCTTGGTGCTCTTGTGCAGATCGGGCGGCCGTTCTTGGCGCGCAGCGGCAGCATTGTGTCTTCGACCGGACCCACGTGTTGGTAGGTGTAGCAGCCATCCACAGGGTCAATCTTCAACGCGGCCAAATTCTGACCACCCGCTGCGATGGACGTCACGCCTTCGGGCACCTCGGCGATGAACTGATTAGGCGCACTGAATGTGGCACCGTTGATATCTTGGCAGGCTGCGATCAACGGCACGGCGCAGATCAATATTAGGCTAGTCTTTTTCATGTGTTATTTGTCCCCCGACAGTTGCGCGCCAAGATGCTTGAGATTCGCAGCAGAGGCCAGCGTTTTTGCGCATGTTATGCGATGTTGTCTCATGTGTGTTGTGCGATGCACCCTTTATCGCATCACTCACCCCTCGCATTGTGTGGTTTTCTTCGCTAATAGGCAGACATGCCTCAGATCGACTCTCTCTTTGTGACCCGCCTGTACCGCGCTGCTTTGTCCGAGCATGGCGCAATTTCTGCTGATGAGCTTGAAGCCTCTTGCCTTGCGATTGCGGGTGATGATGAGGCGGGGCAGCAATGGTGCGAAGATAATGATTTCCCCGGTTACACCTCTTATGCGTCCTTGACCGATCTTGCGTGGCGCTTTCCGATCTTTGCGGATCTGACAGCCGCGCTGGATGCGCATGTGGCCGCCTTTGTTGAGGATGCGCAGTTTGATCTGGATGGGCGCAAACTTAAACTCGAAGACATCTGGATCAACATCCTGCCAGAAGGCGGCATTCACACATCCCATATTCATCCCCATTCTGTGATCAGCGGCACGACCTATGTGGCCATGCCCAAGGGGGCCAGCGCGATCAAGTTTGAGGATCCGCGCAGTCAGATGCTTATGGCGTCTCCAACCCGCCTCAAAGATGCGCGGCAAGAGTTGAAGACATTTGTCTATGTAAAGCCCGAAGTGGGCGATGTGTTGCTCTGGGAAAGCTGGCTGCGTCACGAAGTGCCGATGAACATGGCCGAGGAAGAACGGATTTCCGTCAGCTTCAATTACAGCTGGGGGTAGGGGGGATTAGAGGCCGTCTAGGTAAAGACCAATCGCTTCTTCCAACTCGGTCTCCTCATAGCCGAAATGCGACATCACCGATGCGCGTAGCTTGAAGAAGATATCAAATGCGGCCTCGAAATTGGCGGCGTCTGGATTGAGTTCCAACGCTTGCCCCGCGCGCCCAAGCCGTTTCAGCAATTCATGAATGACCAAATGTTCCGCACGTAACTTGTCGACCACTTTGGTAAGTGCGTTGTTGCCTTGCGCGGCGAGGGCGGGGAACATCTGATGCTCTTCAATATTGTGATGCATCGTTAAGACTTTGCACTGTTGCCCACAAAGCGTACCCGCAACTTCAAAGTTTTCGCGCATGTCAGAGTTCAAGATGATCGCAGCCAATGCTTCGGGCGGTTCATCGCCTGCTTTGATCCGTTCCAAGATAGACGCGATCTGCGCCATTTCGGAAAGGTAATGCCGATGGATCATCGCCAGATGCTTACCCTTGCGACGATCCGCATCTGCGGCACCTGCAAGCGGCGGCATTTTGGGGCGTGCGGGCTCGTTCAGGTCAAGCGCATCAAGTGCGACACTACTTAAATCACTCATTTAGATGTGTGGCTGTGCAAAGAGCTTAGGAACAACCCGATCCCGCCGACCAGAAGCACGATCAGATCAAACCCGCTCATCCGGTTGACGTGGATGTTAAGGTTGGCCAAGACGCCGAAAATGAGTGCGGTGAGGGAGCCGAGCGATAACAGCCAGCCTAGCCAGTTTTTGGAATTGTAAAACACCATGCCAACACCAAAGAGGAAGGGGATCAGAACCGTACCGCTGGTGACGGACACACCACCAAGCGAGAACACGGAAGAGCCGAACCCGAAAGAAGGGAGCACGGTAATGGAGTTAAGCAGTAGGTATCCACCACCACAGATTATAATGGTCCCGATAAGAAAGCGCATCGACCCGCCGTCCGTTCCGCCTGCGTTGTTTAGGTTCATTGAGAATGCTCGCTAACGTTTTTTGGTTGGGTCCCTAACCATCACACAAAAGCTCGGCAAAGCGCTAGCGATAACTACAAGGAGGCATAGCAGTTTGGTATTTACTAGAATGTTGAGTCAATTGAAGGGGTTACAATTTGCTGACTAACCCTCTGATTCTGCAAAAATATATCATGATAGATGCGACATATAACTTGAATGGTGGTTTCAAGCCCACCCTGAAGCGGAACGCCGATTTGGACGGTCCGGATTTCTTTCCAACACCGAAGTGAGCTACATATGCGCTCATCGATAAGGAAAAATTTGAAGGAGATATTTGGAAAGGTGCTGGCGACCCAATTTAGTTGCCTGATAGCCTGTCCTATCAATGTGCCTCAAAAGACCAAAAGCGATGAAGTTATCGTCTGACTCGTAATGTGATCGAACGTTGCGATGCCGTCGGCTTTGTTGCAGCGATTTTCAATATGGCTAAAGCGATTTTAGATTCGGGAGTCATTTGTTAGCCTTTTAGGATAGTCCGCACTCCTTATAGTTGTGCGTAAGCAGGGAGCATTTCAAGAGTAAAACTGCTCCCTTGCCAACGTCCACCAACCCTCCTATACGGCCCTTTCTAGTGACCTCCACGGGATTCGTTTGTCACGCTCTTGCGGCAACCTCGTGATGTTGAAAAAGGAATAGGCTATGAACGCCAACGAACTGCGGGATAAAACGCCCGATCAGCTCCGTGAAGAGCTGGCAAATCTCAAGAAAGAAGCCTTCAACTTGCGCTTTCAGCAAGCGACAGGCGCAATGGAATCCACAGCACGTATGCGCGGTGTGAAGCGTGACGTTGCTCGCGTGAATACGGTTCTTAACGAAAAGGCAGCTGCGGCTGCTGCAGAATAAGGAAGTCTCGATATGCCTAAGCGTATTTTGAATGGCGTCGTAACTTCTGACGCAAACGAACAAACAATTACCGTATCTGTAGAGCGTCGCTTTACACACCCGGTTCTTAAGAAAACCATTCGTAAGTCCAAGAAGTATCGGGCGCACGATGAAAAGAATGCCTTCAAGGTTGGTGACAAAGTTCGGATTATCGAATGCGCACCTCGCTCGAAGACTAAACGCTGGGAAACTTTGGAAGCGTAAATCTACGCTTCCGGAGCTTTTTAGAAAGTGAAACCCTGGGGAGACTGGCACGCATCGCCGCCCCATAGGTCCGGAGAAACCAAATGATCCAGATGCAGACAAATCTGGATGTAGCTGACAACAGCGGCGCTCGCCGTGTTCAGTGCATCAAGGTTCTGGGTGGTTCCAAACGTCGTTATGCCTCCGTTGGAGATGTTATCGTCGTTTCAGTTAAGGAAGCCATCCCGCGCGGTCGCGTAAAGAAAGGTGACGTCCGAAAGGCCGTCGTCGTACGCACTGCCAAAGAAGTATTCCGTGAAGATGGTACTGTGATCCGTTTCGATCGCAATGCTGCGGTAATTCTGAACAACAACAATGAGCCAATCGGTACACGTATCTTTGGACCAGTTGTTCGCGAATTGCGCGCCAAGAACTTCATGAAAATCATCTCGCTCGCGCCGGAGGTGCTGTGATATGGCTGCTAAGTTGAAAAAGGGCGACAAGGTCGTCGTGCTTGCTGGCAAAGACAAGGGTAAAGAGGGCACAATCAGCTCTGTTGATCCAAAGTCCGGCAAAGCAGTTGTGGACGGCATCAACATCGCCATCCGCGCAACACGCCAGAGCCAGACGTCTCAAGGTGGCCGCATCCCGAAAGCGATGCCAATCCAGTTGAGCAACCTGTCTCTGATCGACGCTAACGGCAAAGCAACTCGTGTAGGCTTCCGCATGGAAGGCGACAAGAAAGTGCGCTTCGCAAAAACCACGGGAGACGTGATCGATGCTTGATACAGCAAATTACACACCCCGCCTGAAGGCCGAGTACATGAGCACAATTCGTGCGGCCATGAAGGAAGAGTTCGGTTACAAGAACGACATGCAAATCCCGCGTTTGGACAAAATTGTTCTGAACATCGGTTGTGGCGCAGAAGCCGTTCGTGACAGCAAGAAAGCTAAATCTGCTCAAGAAGACCTGAGCGCGATTGCCGGCCAGAAAGCTGTTGTAACCAAAGCGAAGAAGTCCATCGCGGGTTTCCGCGTACGTGAAGAAATGCCTCTGGGTACGAAAGTTACTCTACGCGGCGATCGTATGTATGAATTCCTCGACCGTCTGATCACCATTGCGATGCCACGTGTACGTGACTTCCGCGGTGTCTCCGGGAAAAGCTTTGACGGCCGTGGCAACTATGCCATGGGCATGAAAGAGCACATCGTATTCCCAGAGATCGAGTATGACAAAGTGGACGAAGTGTGGGGGATGGACATCATCATCACCACCACTTCTGCAACCGACGCTGAAGCTAAAGCACTGTTGAAGCACTTCAACATGCCGTTCAACAGCTAAGCGCGGGAGAGAGAGTTATGGCTAAAAAAGCAATGATCGAACGCGAAAAGAAGCGTGAAGCACTGGTGGCAAAATATGCTGCTAAGCGTGCTGCGCTGAAAGAAATCGCGAATGACGAAAGCAAGACAATGGAAGAGCGTTTTACGGCTCGCCTGAAGCTTGCAAAACTGCCGCGCAACAGCTCGGCCACACGCTTGCACAACCGTTGCCAGCTGACTGGTCGTCCTCACGCATATTATCGCAAACTCAAGGTTTCTCGTATTGCTCTGCGCGAACTGGCCTCCCATGGTCAGTTGCCGGGCTTCGTGAAGTCGAGCTGGTAAGGAGATAAGATATGACTGATCCTATCGCCGACATGCTCACACGGATCCGCAACGCACAAATGCGTGGCAAATCCACTGTGATGACACCTGCGTCCAAGCTGCGTGCTTGGGTTTTGGATGTTCTCGCAGATGAGGGCTATATCCGTGGCTACGAAAAAACGACAGGCGCTGACGGCCACCCGGCCATCGAAATCAGCCTGAAGTATTATGATGGCATCCCTGTCATTCGTGAATTGAAGCGGGTCTCAAAGCCTGGTCGTCGCGTATACATGGGCGCTAATGACATCCCGACAGTCCGTCAGGGCTTGGGTGTGTCGATTGTCTCCACCTCTAAAGGTGTGATGTCGGATGCTGCTGCACGCTCTGCCCATGTTGGCGGTGAAGTGCTCTGCACAGTCTTCTAAGGAAAGCGTATGTCTCGTATTGGTAAAAAACCAGTCGATCTACCTACAGGTGTCACGGCAGCTGTTTCCGGTCAGACTGTTGAAGTTAAGGGGCCGAAAGGCGCTCGTAGCTTCACCGCAACTGACGACGTGACCCTCACAGTTGAGGAAAACGCCGTTAAAGTCACACCCCGTGGCAATTCCAAGCGCGCGCGCCAGCAGTGGGGCATGTCCCGCACTCGCATCGCAAATCTTGTGGCTGGTGTAACAACCGGTGCCAAGAAAGAGCTTGAGATTCACGGTGTTGGTTATCGTGCCGCTTTGGCCGGTAACGTAGTGAAACTGAACCTCGGCCTGTCTCACGACGTCGATTTCGCAATCCCTGAGGGCGTCACAGTGACTGTTCCGAAGCCGACCGAAATCATCATCGAAGGCATTGATGAGCAGCAAGTTGGCCAAGTGGCCGCTGACATCCGAGCGTGGCGTAAACCTGAGCCCTATAAAGGCAAAGGCATCCGCTACAAGGGCGAGTTTATCTTCCGTAAGGAAGGCAAGAAAAAGTAAGGACCTGTCAAATGGCAAACAGCAAAAGAACATTGTTTCTGAAGCGCCGTATGCGCGTCCGAAACAAGCTGCGCAAGGTTAACGCGGGACGTCTTCGTCTCTCCGTTCACCGCAGCAACAAGAACATCAGCGCTCAGGTGATTGATGATGTGAATGGCGTAACACTGGCCTCTGCCTCCACTTTGGAGAAGGCGTTGGGTGTTGTCGGCAAGAGCAACATTGAAGCGGCAACCAAAGTCGGTGCGGCAATTGCAGAGCGTGCGATCAAAGCCGGAGTAAGCGAAGCTTATTTCGACCGCGGTGGCTTCCTCTTTCACGGTAAGGTCAAGGCAGTTGCCGAAGCCGCGCGTGAAGGTGGTTTGAAAATCTAAGACCCTGAGAAGAGCTCGCTTTGGCGGGCTCTTCCGATGATCCGGGGGCCAACGAGAGATCGGGCGCCCACTAGGATTGAAAGAAATTCAGGCGCATTGCGCGCCACTCATAAAAGGACTGCTCCACATGGCAGAACGTGATAACCGCCGTGGCAACAACCGCCGCGATGAGACTCCAGAATTCGCGGATCGCTTGGTTGCGATCAACCGCGTATCCAAAACCGTTAAGGGTGGTAAGCGCTTTGGCTTCGCCGCACTTGTCGTTGTTGGCGACCAAAAAGGCCGCGTAGGCTTTGGTAAAGGTAAAGCGAAAGAGGTCCCAGAGGCCATTCGTAAAGCCACAGAGCAAGCAAAGCGTCAAATGATCCGCGTTGCCCTTCGTGAAGGCCGCACGTTGCACCACGATGTCGAGGGCCGTCACGGCGCAGGCAAAGTTGTGATGCGTACAGCGCCCCAAGGTACTGGTATCATCGCAGGTGGTCCAATGCGTGCCGTCTTCGAAATGCTGGGTGTTCAGGACGTTGTTGCGAAGTCTATCGGGTCGCAAAACCCTTATAACATGATCCGCGCGACCATGGACGGTCTTAAGAAAGAAAGCAGCCCACGCTCTGTTGCACAGCGCCGTGGCAAGAAAGTTGCTGACATTCTGAAAAAGGACGACGCACCTGCGGCCGCTCCTGAAGCAGCTGACGCGTAAGGAGACTTGAGAGATGGCTAAAACAATCGTTGTAAAGCAGATCGGTTCCCCGATCCGCCGCCCGGAAAAGCAGCGCCAGACACTTATCGGTCTTGGCCTTAACAAGATGCACAAAACACGTGAGCTTGAAGACACGCCAGCAGTACGCGGCATGGTCAATAAGGTATCTCACATGGTTGAGATCATAGAAGAAAAAGGCTGAATGTGACGTAGGGTGCGTGATATCACGCACCCTACCTTTCAGCACAAAACGCCCTCAGAGTAATCTGGGGGCGTTTGTCGTTTCAGCGTGATCATGCTGACGTGATTTGCCTGACGGCTCAATCGCTCTATTGTCTTCCTGACAGTATGGGAGAGACGGTATGACACAAACACGACGCACATTCCTGAAGGCATCTGTAGCGGGAGCCGGCATCACGGTGCTGCCCTTCATGGCCCAAGCAGACGGCCACGCTGCTGATAACACATTCCAGACATCCAAGGGCATGATCAAAGTCCACCCCATCGGCCATGCTTCTGTGATCTTGGAAACGCCTATCGGTGTTCTTTACATTGATCCTGTGGGTGATCCTTCCTCATACGCGGACAAACCGGCCGCGGATGCGATCCTGATCACTCATCATCATGGTGATCACTTCAACGCGGACACGCTTGCTGCGGTCGTCGGAGAAGGCATCCCTCTTATCACAAACCCTGAGGTCTTCGGAAAACTGTCCGCAGATTTGCAAGCCAATGCAACCCAAGTCGCCAATGGCGAAAGCACCATGTTTAAGGACATGAACATAGACGCGATACCGGCCTATAACCTCAGTGAAGAGCGTCGGAACTTTCACCCGCAAGGCCGTGACAATGGCTATGTGCTGACGATGGATGATTTCCGCATCTATATTTCTGGCGACACGGAAGACATCCCTGAAATGCGCGCGCTTAAGGATATTGATCTGGCGTTTGTCTGTATGAACTTGCCGTTTACCATGGATGCGGCAGCCGCCGCGGATGCGGTGCGGATGTTCAAACCGAAGAATGTGTATCCCTATCACTACCGTGGTCGCGATGGTGGCACACAAGACCCGCAAGAATTCGCATCGCTCGTTGGTGATGCAGCAACTGTGAAGATTGGTGATTGGTACTGATCAAATACCGATCATTGTTCGCATCATTGGCAACAAAAGTGCCGCAAGCACACCGACAAGCGCGCCTAGCCCAAAGCGCACAAATGTCGTTCCAAAGCGGGGCGCAACTACGCTGAGCACGCCGCATAGGATTGCATAAAAGCTGAGTACTGTAATATCCATGGGTCTTGTATAGCAGACTTCAGACGCGATTTCGGAAATAAAAAACGCCAAGCGCCCCGCACTGCATTTCGTGCAGGCGGGTTTTGGACTTTGGCTGGTTTATAACGGTTTGGCAGGCCTGCCGAGAACGTATCTTAGGATCGCTTTAGGGGCAGGGCCCCTACATCTGTTTCAAAACATGTGCATCTTGACCGGAATGTTTACCGTTGGTCTTAAACAAGATGGGATCGTCGATAGTGCCGTTCTTGAGCTCGGGTCCGGTTATAGCGTATTGCGCGTTAAGACTTTGAAAAGGATGCGCGCGGTGATCACGCAATGACGCAAACACCCCAAGAGCTGCGCGTTGATTTCGTCAGCGGCGCTGTGGCGCATCGTTTACGCTTTGGCGGTGGGCGCGGACAGGACTTGCCCAAAGCCATGGGATTGCGCGCGGGCAAAACACCAAAGATCATTGATGCGACCGCAGGTCTGGGCCGTGATGCATTTTTGCTGGCTTCCTTGGGGGCAGAGGTCACGTTGATCGAACGCTCGCCACAGATGTATGCGCTTTTGCGCGATGGGTTGGACCGTGCCTTGGCCGCAGGCGGCGAATTCGCTCAGATCGTAGAGGGCATGACATTGCTACAGGGGGACGCAAAGGACTTGTTGCCAAATCTTGCTGGTGAGGCGATCCTGATCGACCCGATGCACCCGCCACGCAAGAATTCGGCGCTTGTGAAACGAGAATTGCGCCAAGTGCGCGAGATTGTGGGCACAGACGAAGACGCCGCCGATCTATTGCGCGTTGCCTTGGAATGCGCGTCGCAGCGGGTCGTGCTGAAATGGCCTGCCAAGGCAGACCCTATCGCGGGTGTGCGTGCGTGTTCACATCAAATATTAGGAAAATCAACACGTTACGATGTGTTCATGCTCGGCTAGTCTAGCGAGCCGCGTCTTTCCAAAGTGTCGGGGTCACATAAACGATCTTGTCATCGACACTGACCATGACATCGCCCTCTTGAATATTAACCTGTACCTTCATCGAGCGGCTGGCCAGTTCTGCCAGCTCGGCTGTGGCGGTCTCTGAAAGATTGACGACCTTCAAATTGTCAAAGCGCGTGGTGCTGTTCTTGATCTTGTCCCACCACATCGACGCCGTGCTGCCGTAGGAATAGACGATTACGGCGTCAGATTTGCCGCTGGATTGACGCACAACCTTTTCGCTGGGCAGCCCCAGCGCGATCCAAAGCTGCAACTCACCACTTAGGCTTTTTTGCCAAATGTCGGGTTCATCATCAGTTGAAAGACCCTTGGTCATCTCCAAATGCTCATGTGCGTTAAGCGCAAAGGCAAGGACGCGCACCATGAGGCGTTCGTCGGTTTCCGAGGGGTGCTTGGCGATGGTGAGTTTGTGGGTCTCGTAATAATGGCGATCCATGTCAGAGACGGAGAGCTCGACTTTATAGATGGTGGATTTCTGCGCCATGGGTTTGGTCCGGTCTTGTGAGGGTTGGCGATGGGTAGAGGGTTTGTAAGGGGAGGGGAAGGGGCTGTTTAAGTATTTGTGAATGTCGGCTTCGAGCCCAGAGTTCCGGATGCTGCAGCATGCTCGAATGGCAGGCGCCGTCAGTAAAGCGGACATTCCTAAAATCAAAGCCTTTCAGCCAGATTGAAGCTCTCCTTAGCATCCGTTTCTCGCTGAGATGCAGGAGTTGCTTCCAATACCCTTTTCAACGTCAGCGCTAAGAAGTATCATTTTTATTGCCAAGGCGTTTGCTAGAACTATCTCTCACGCATAGGTGCTATAAAGGAAGAAATAATGCTCACTAACACTGTCAAAAAGGTCTCTCAGTTAGGTCTTACCCTCGTAGCTTTCAGTGCGACACCAGCACTAGCTGCGCCAATGTCTCCACAAGAAATACTGGCGCTGTATTCTGACTCTAGCAGCTTGTCAGGTAGTGGCACTCACCTCAATTATTACGCTCCTAATGGATCCTATAAAGGCACAAACATCAAAACCGGGGAGGCAGATACAGGTAAGTGGTACGTTACAAATACTAGTAAGCTTTGCATCGTCGCCCAAAGTAAACGCTGTTGGAAGATTACACAGACCAAAACTAAAGTCTGTTTTTCTGCTAAAGGCAATCAAAGCTGCCGCGCAAAAGATGCGTACATGAGAGGTGATCAAACCTCTGCTTACGTAAAGAAGTAGTCGTCAAAAAACACAAGAGCTTAGAAGTTACTTTCGGCTTTTGTGTTCTGCGGTCTCGCGGACCCGCCCACAGATAAGCTTGATGTAATGCATCTTCGTGATATCTGTAGTGCACACGATGGGGGAAATAGTTATCAAAACTCTCTCTAGCGCAATGTTTGCCTTGGTACTTTCAGCGCCGTTTACTTTAGCTGACGGCTGCAACAAGCACGATGATAAGGCAATGTCTTGTGCAGCAGGACAGACTTGGGATGCAGAGTAAGCGTTGCTTCAGCCTTTGAAGTTCCAGGGTAGCAGCTGGTCAATGTCCTTTTGTTTATGGCCGTTGACGATGGCAGTGAGAACGCCGGTCAGATAGCTGTGCGGCTCAACGCGGTTCAATTTGCATGTCTCAATGACCGACGCGAGCATGGCCCAGTTTTGGGCACCAGAAATGCAAGAAGCGGACCTTCCAGCAAAAATATGGAAGGTCTGGCTCGTCCGTTGACCGGACACTAGTCATGTTACTTGGCTAGTCAAAACATGCCACACCCCCTTGCCACAACTCCCCCTCCCTACTATACGCCCGCAGGTGGCAATCCGTGCCACGTACGAATCAATCATACGCCGTGTTCGGCCGCTCCCGTCGCTGGGGGTCGCATCCGGCAAAGGAGAAGCGACATGAGACTTAATGAACTGCACGACAATCCAGGTGCCACGAAAAAACGCAAGCGCGTAGGTCGCGGTGTTGGTTCCGGCATGGGTAAGACCGGTGGCCGTGGTATCAAAGGTCAAAAATCCCGTTCGGGTGTTGCGATCAAAGGTTTTGAGGGCGGCCAGATGCCACTCTACCAACGCCTTCCAAAGCGCGGCTTTAACAACATCAACTCTAAGACACATTCTGTTGTGAACCTGGGTTTGATCCAGAAATTCGTAGACGCAGGCAAGATCGACGCATCCGCAGCGATCACCGAGGAATCACTTGTTGCTTCCGGTCTCGTGCGTCGCATCAAAGACGGTATTCGCGTACTGGCTAAGGGCGAAGTGACATCCAAGCTGAACATCACAGTGACAGGCGCTTCCAAAGCGGCAGTTGAAGCGGTGGAGAAAGCTGGCGGATCACTTACAGTCACAAAAGCGACTGCGGCTGAATAACAGGTTGTGACGGGCCGCTTGGCCCACTACATACCTCTAGACGTTTTCCTGAATGCCGCCTTGCGCTGAAAACGCACAAGGCGGCATTCTTTATTCAAAAGAGAGCCGTTCATGGTATCCGCAGCAGAACAAATGGCAGCCAACACAAGTTGGTCCGCACTTGGCAAAGCCACTGATCTTCGCAATCGCATCCTTTTCACGCTCGGTCTGTTGATCGTTTACCGTTTGGGCACGTTTATTCCTGTCCCCGGTATCGATGGCGCCGCGCTGCGTGAATTCATGGAAAGTGCGGGGCAGGGCATTGGTGGCATGGTTTCCATGTTCACGGGCGGTGCTTTGGGCCGTATGGGCATCTTTGCCCTTGGCATTATGCCTTATATTTCGGCATCGATCATTGTTCAGCTTTTGACATCGATGGTTCCCGCCTTGGAGCAGTTGAAAAAAGAAGGTCAGCAAGGTCAAAAGAAAATCAACCAATACACGCGCTATGGTACGGTTGCTTTGGCGACGATGCAGGCTTACGGGCTTGCAGTGTCGCTTGAGGCAGGTGGATTGGTCACTGAAGGTGGTCTTTATTTCCGCGCGGCATGTTTGATTACGCTGGTTGGCGGTACAATGTTCCTGATGTGGCTGGGTGAGCAGATCACCGCACGCGGCATTGGTAACGGTATTTCGCTTATTATCTTCGTCGGTATTATCGCAGAAGTGCCTGCCGCTTTGGCGCAGTTCTTTGCATCGGGTCGTTCCGGCGCGATTTCCCCTGCTGTTATCGTTGGTGTGATTGTGATGGTGGTCGTCACCATTGCCTTTGTGGTCTTTATGGAAAGGGCTCTGCGCAAGATCCATATCCAGTACCCGCGTCGCCAAGTTGGCATGCGTGTTCAGGAAGGGTCTTCCTCGCATCTGCCAGTTAAGGTCAACCCAGCCGGTGTTATCCCTGCGATTTTTGCAAGCTCGCTTTTGCTACTACCTGCAACGGTCTCTACCTTCTCGGGCAATTCCACAGGGCCGATCATGTCCACGCTGCTTGCGTATTTTGGACCCGGTCAGCCGCTGTATCTGTTGTTCTTTGCGGCGATGATCATTTTCTTCACGTTCTTCTACACGTTCAACGTCAGCTTCAAAGTTGATGATGTGGCCGACAACCTGAAGAACCAGAACGGTTTTGTTCCTGGCGTTCGCCCCGGCAAGAAGACCGCAGAATACCTTGAATTCGTTGTGTCCCGTCTGTTGGTTCTTGGATCCGCATATCTCACCTTGGTGTGTTTGCTGCCTGAAGTCATCCGCGGCCAATTCGCCATTCCGTTCTATTTTGGTGGAACGTCGGTTTTGATCGTTGTATCCGTCACAATGGACACAATTCAGCAAGTCCAAAGCCATCTGCTGGCCCACCAGTATGAAGGTTTGATCCAAAAATCCCAGCTGCGCGGTAAGGGCGGCAAGGGACGTAAGAAACGGAGCCCAATTCGCCGATGACAAATATTATTCTGCTAGGACCCCCCGGAGCGGGCAAAGGCACTCAAGCCGCAATGCTCGTTGAAGAGCGCAACATGATCCAGTTAAGCACTGGGGATATGCTGCGCGAAGCCAAAGACAGCGGCACCGAAATGGGTAAGGTCGTAGCAGACGTCATGGCGCGCGGTGACTTGGTGACAGACGAGATCGTAATCGGCCTGATCCGCGAGAAGTTGCAGGGTGACAAGGCTGGCGGTTTCATCTTTGACGGTTTCCCCCGCACATTGGCGCAGGCTGATGCGTTGGGCGAGCTGATGGCAGAGCAGGGCGAGACCTTGGATCACGTCATCGAGTTGCAAGTGAACGATGAAGTCTTGGTAGACCGCATCGTCGGCCGGGCCGCTGAGGCGGTTGCCGCTGGCGGAACAGCTCGTGCGGATGACAACGCCGAAAGCCTGAAGATCCGTTTGATGGCGTATTACAAACAGACGTCACCGCTGATCGGGTATTACCACGCAAAAAGTATGCTTAAGGGTGTTGATGGTCTTGGCACGATGGACGGCGTGAAAGCAGAGATTGCGAGTGTTTTGGACGCCTGACGCACCCAGTGATTTAGGGGCTATTGACCACGCCGTAAAAAGCCCCTAATCCACACCATCTCTAACGAGAATCAAACCACCTGCGACGGGTAGCTCCCGTCAAAGGTAGATCACCTGATCAGCTTAAGCCCTCGGCTCAGTCGCCTAGGGCTTTGTGTTGTGAAAAAAGGGTCTGGAACCACGGACCCGCAACGAAGAAGGAAGTTCCCACTTGGCACGTATTGCCGGCGTAAACATCCCGACCCATAAACGGGTCCCGATCGCCCTCACATATATCACTGGTATTGGCCCTGCCTCTGCTAAAGCAATTTGCGAAGCTGTTAAAATCGACGAAACCCGTCGTGTTAACGAGCTGTCCGACGCCGAAGTACTGGCGGTTCGCGAGCATATCGACGCGACATACAACGTAGAAGGCGACCTTCGCCGTGAGACGCAGATGAACATCAAGCGTCTTATGGATCTCGGTTGCTACCGTGGCCTGCGTCACCGCCGTAACCTGCCCGTTCGTGGTCAGCGTACATCAACGAATGCTCGTACTCGCAAAGGTCCTGCAAAGGCCATTGCTGGTAAGAAGAAATAAGGGAGGACTGACTAATGGCACGCGAAGCTAAACGCGCAAAGAAGAAGGTCTCCAAGAACATCGCCGCTGGCGTTGCTCACGTGAACTCTTCGTTCAACAACACTAAAATCCTTATCTCTGACGTTCAGGGTAATGCGATTTCCTGGTCCTCTGCGGGCACGATGGGCTTTAAAGGCTCACGTAAGTCCACGCCCTATGCGGCGCAGATGGCTGCTGAAGATGCGGGCCGCAAGGCCTCCGAGCATGGCGTGAAAACGCTGGAAGTTGAAGTGCAGGGCCCAGGCTCTGGTCGTGAATCGGCGCTTCGTGCGTTGGCAGCGGCAGGCTTTAACATCACGTCCATTCGTGACGTGACGCCTATGGCTCACAACGGTTGCCGCCCACCAAAGCGCCGCCGCGTCTAAGCACACTGATTATCTGGTAGAGGCTGCGTGTCCACACACGGCCTCTGCTTCGTCATTTTAACCTCGAGCGTTTTGATCTTTTGGACATGAGGTCGAAACAAGGATGGAGGGACGTATGATCCATAAAAATTGGGCTGAACTTATCAAGCCAACACAGCTTGAAGTAAAGCCAGGAAACGATTCTGCACGTCAGGCAACTGTCGTAGCAGAGCCACTTGAGCGCGGCTTCGGCCTCACGCTTGGCAACGCTTTGCGCCGTGTTCTTATGAGCAGCTTGCAAGGTACGGCAATCACGTCGGTTCAGATCGACAACGTATTGCACGAGTTTTCTTCGGTTGCAGGCGTTCGTGAAGATGTCACAGACATCGTCTTGAACCTCAAAGGTGTGTCCTTGCGCATGGAAGTTGAAGGACCAAAGCGTCTTTCGATCAATGCAAAGGGTCCGGGCATTGTCACCGCAGGTGACATTTCCGACAGCGCTGGCATCGAAGTTCTCAACCGCGAGCACGTGATCTGCCACCTTGATGATGGTGCGGATGTGTACATGGAGCTGACTGTGAATACGGGTAAGGGCTATGTTGCTGCGGACAAGAACAAGCCAGAAGATGCGCCCATCGGTCTTATCCCGATCGACGCGATCTACTCGCCTGTTAAGAAAGTTTCTTATGACGTGCAGCCGACCCGCGAAGGTCAGGTTCTCGATTATGATAAACTGACGATGAAAGTCGAAACAGACGGGTCTTTGACACCTGACGATGCAGTTGCTTACGCAGCGCGCATTCTTCAGGATCAGCTGTCTATCTTCGTCAACTTCGACGAGCCTGAGTCAGCGTCCACCAAGGATGAAGATGATGGTCTTGAGTTCAACCCGCTTCTGTTGAAGAAAGTGGACGAGCTGGAACTGTCTGTGCGTTCGGCAAACTGCCTCAAGAACGACAACATCGTTTATATCGGCGATCTGATCCAGAAAACCGAAGCAGAAATGCTGCGCACGCCAAACTTCGGCCGCAAGTCTTTGAACGAGATCAAAGAAGTGCTGTCAGGGATGGGCTTGCACCTTGGCATGGACGTCGAGGACTGGCCACCGGACAACATCGAAGATCTTGCGAAGAAGTTCGAAGACGCCTTTTAAGAATTGGTAAGGTGCGTGATATCACGCACCTTACTTTTCGACCCGGGCGGGCACACCGCCCCAAGGAGAGTAGTGGAGTACGCATCCGCTGCCAGACAAAGCAAAAACAGCCCGTAGAGGGCACATTATTGGAGAAAACACATGCGTCACGCACGAGGTTACCGCCGACTGAACCGTACTGCCGAGCACCGCAAGGCGCTTTGGTCTAACATGTCAGGCTCGCTCATCGAACATGAGCAAATCAAAACAACATTGCCAAAAGCCAAAGAGCTTAAGCGCATCATGGACAAGCTGATCACACTCGGCAAGCGCGGCGATCTGCACGCGCGCCGTCAAGCTGCTGCTCAGCTCAAGGAAGATAAGGACGTTGCTAAACTGTTCGAAATCCTTGGCCCACGTTACGCTGACCGCCCAGGTGGCTACACACGTGTTCTTAAGGCGGGTTTCCGCTACGGTGACATGGCGCCTATGGCGATCATCGAACTGGTTGACCGCGATGTTGATGCCAAAGGTAAGGCAGACAAAGCCCGCGTTGCCGCAGAGGCAGACGCAGACGAGTAAGCCAGGCTTACAATTGATAGACTTAGAAAAGCCCTCGCGTGATGCGGGGGTTTTTGCGTTTGGGGCGGACTTATTTCTGAGGATGAATATCGTTGCTGGCCAATAGGCCGGCTGCTGCAATCATCAGCGTCCCACACACTTTGTTCACAACGCCAAAAGAGAACCCGTTCAGGGCTTTAGCCGCGCGAACACCTAACCAACCCCAAGTCAGCAGGATGACCCCATCGGCAAGAAGGTAGGTTACACCAAGGATCAACAGTTGATGCAAAACAGGGAGCGACGGGTCAATAAACTGGGGAAACAAAGCTCCGAAAAATACTACCGCGAACGGGTTGGCCGTTGAGGTCACGAACCCTTGCCGGAATAGTCGAAACGATTGCCCTGATGTGTTTGCTGTAACGTCCTCTGGCTTCTCTTTTGACAGGATCAGCTGCAGGCCTATCCAGACAAGATACGCGACGCCTAACCATTTGATCCAGATAAAGGCGCTGGCTGATGTGGCGATGATAACGGCAAGACCGAAAACCGCGCACGTCATTTGCAGGCTATTCGCGATAAGATCGCCTGCGATGGTGTAAGCGCTGCGGCGAAGTCCGTGACGCAGGCTGTTCGAGATGATTAGCAATTGGCTGGTGTCAGGCGGTGTCGCAAAGAACACCGCAACTGCGGCGAGGTAGATCAGATATGTTTCCAAAGCCATTGTGCTGATCCTTTGCCAATCTAAGGTCTAGCCTAGGGAGAGAGGCCCGCAGTGTCCAAGTGTTATCCTGATCGACGTGTTGTGCGTATTTTGCGCAAGTTTTGGGGTATTTTAGCGGATCTTCCGCATGAAAATGCAGTTTCGTCGGATGATTGCGACATCTGCGCATGGTGCACCTGATATAGATTTGAAAGAATCTCAAAGGACACCCCGCAGATGACCATCACCCATGTCTACCAATCCATCGCACGCGCAACTCATGAACACGGCGTAGACACCATGTTCGGCCTTATGGGCGATGCGAACCTCTTTATTGTAGACGCTTTCGTGCGCGAACATGGGGGGCGGTTTATCCCGGCAGCGCATGAGGGCAGCGCAGTTTTGATGGCACTGGCTTATGCGCATGTGTCGGGCAAAGTCGGGGTGGCGACGATCACCCACGGGCCAGCACTGACCAATGCGATGACCGCACTGACCGAAGCGGCGCGGGGACATATGCCATTGGTTATCCTTGTGGGTGACACACCTGTCGAAAATCCGCGCCACTTGCAAAGCATTGATCAACGCGAGGTCGTCAAAGCAACGGGGGCAGGGTTCGAGCAACTGCGCACCCCTGCAACAACGGGCAAGGACGTCGCGCGCGCTTTTTACCGTGCGCAAGTGGAACGACGACCGATCGTGCTGAACATGCCTGCTGATTTCATGTGGCAAGACGTCGAACATGACATGCAAGTGCTTGATGTGTTCACCGCCCCCGGTGGCGTGGCCGAAGGGGATACGCTGGATAATGCGATTGGGATGATCGCCTCTGCGCGCCGGCCTTTGATCTTGGCGGGGGCGGGTGCAATCCATGCGCGTGATCAGTTGGTGGCGCTTGCGGATCGGTTAGAAGCACCGCTGGCGACGACTCTTAAGGCTAAGGGCCTGTTCAACGATCATCCTTATAACATCGACATTTTTGGCACGCTCAGCACGCCTGCCGCCTATGACCTGATCGCGCAGTCTGACTGCATCATCTGTTTTGGTACAGCCTTGCATGATTTCACCACGGATCGCGGCAAGCTGATGAAAGACAAACGCATCGTGCAGATTGACGTTGAACCAGAAGCGATTGGCGGGGGTCTGCACCCTGACGCGGCCCTTGTGGCGGACGCGGGGCTAACGGCTGAAACCATTCTGTATTGGCTGAATGAGGCAGAAATCCCTGCCAGTGGCTTTACCCGCGAACTCGACGTGGCAGCCCTAACCGCGCATCCCGTTGGTTCGCAAAAGACGAAGGAGGGTTTTGTGAACTATGTGCATGCGCTGGAACGTCTGGAAGATGCGCTGCCCAAAGATCGCGTGCTGGTCAGTGATGGCGGACGCTTCATGACCGAAGTCTGGTGTCGTATTTCTGCGCCCAATCCGCAAAGCTTTGTGGCGACTGTGAATTTCGGCTCGATCGGGCTTGGCCTGCAAGAAGCGATTGGGGCAGGTGTTGCGGCCCCTGATCGTCCTGTGGTGATGTTCACCGGCGATGGCGGCTTTATGATGGGCGGCATTAACGAGTTTAACACCGCCGTGCGTCTTGGCCTTGATCTGATCGTGATTGTTGCGAATGATTCCGCCTATGGGGCCGAACATATCCAATTCATTGATCGCAAGATGGACCCCAGTTTAACCGAATTCAACTGGCCCTCTTTCGCAGAGGTCGCGCGTTCCCTTGGCGGGGAGGGGAGTGAAGTGAGCTCCAAAGACGAGCTTGAAAGCGCGATCAAGGCGATGCAGGCGCGCAAAGGCCCGTTCCTGATGGAGCTGAAGCTAGACCCGAACGATGTGCCGCGCATGCGGATTTGAGATGGTTGCAAGGGACGAGTGGGATGATGTGACGCTGTGCTTTTGAGAGAGCAGTACAGCGAAGGTCGGCTTTGAGCCCAGAGTTCCGGATGCTGCACCGCGCCCGAAGGTCAGCTTGCGTTCAATTGAAGATGCACAGGTCGGCCCGAGTCTCGGAGGGCAAATTGCCGAAATGAGACTGGTAGAGTTTCGTAAATTGACTCCAATTCCAAAACCCGTGATTTGCAGCAATGTCCCCAATTGAGGCGCTCATTTGTTCTGGGTCCAACAAAGCGCGTCTTGCCATGTGGAGGCGCAACAATCGGTGATAACTAAGGGGACCGAGAGCAACGTTTGAGGCGAACGAGTTTTGAAGAGTTCGACGCCCCACCCCGGTTTGGGCAAGCAGGTCGTCAACGCTGTGAATACGCTCCCAGTTTTTATGTATCGTATTTCGACCGACAATGAACTTTTCATAGGCCGCTGAGCTGATCGCGGTCGAAAGCGTCGATTTATTTAGCGACATTTCCAAAGACAGTTTAGAGACCAGCCCCGCCAACAGGGCTTCACCGATTACTTCGGCTGCGGGTTGTCTTGTTTCTTCGAGACTGGAGCTTTGCAATGCTTGAACCACATCTTCGCGTATTCGGCGTGCTAGTTG
>CBFIGL010000015.1:26467-63243 GCA_965662135.1 Planktotalea sp.
ACAAAAGGACCGGGCGTCAATTGCATATAGGTTTGATCAAACCCGACGAGCCGTTCAGCCTGTTCATCGAAGTCGTCATACTGCGCGTCGTAGATGATGTCGGGAGTTGCGCTTAGTAGGTAGGCCGGTGCGCAAGTGTTTGATAAAATTCGCACTTCTTATCTCCCTAAGCCACTTGCATCTGCGCGTGCGTGTTAACGCTCCCTGATCAGTCCACGTAGACTAACAGCACAAGCAGCGGTGTGCCGATTGCGTTCACTATAACGGGGAAATACAAATGTTCAAAACGATAGCAACGATAGCAACGGTCAGCTTGGCCACTAGTGCTCTGGCTGATGACGCGTGGATGTCTATTCCGGTACCTCCGGCGATGCCAGAAGCGGTCGAGTCCGGCCAAGCGGACGTGAATGGCATCTCAATGTATTATGCTACCTATGGCGACGCCGGGGGTACGCCGATCTTGATGATTCACGGTGGTTTGGCTCATGCAGATATCTGGTCGAACCAGGTTACCGATCTATCCGCAGATTATCGGGTCATTGTGGCGGATACACGTGGGCATGGACGGACCACAAATGACGGCAGTGCGTATAGCATTGAGCTTTTGGCGACTGACTATGTCGCGTTGCTGGACACACTCGACGTGGAACAGGTGCACCTTGTGGGTTGGTCCGATGGGGCAAACATTGGCTATGAAATCTCCAAGACGGCACCAGATCGCTTAGCTAGCCATTTTGGACATGCTGGGAACGTGACGCTTGCAGGCGTCGATCCTTCGGTTAATGACAATGCGGTTTTTGGCGGCTACGTGGGCATGATGGCGGGTGACTATGCGAATATGTCGGCAACGCCGGATGGGTTTGAAGCCTTTTTGAACGGTGTCGCCGAGATGTGGTTTTCTGACAAATCGGATGGCTTGACGTTGATTGAGGCCGTCACGGTCCCGACGTTGGTTGTGCAAAGCGAATATGACGAGGCCATCTTGGCTGAGCATTCCGAAGCCATCGCAGCCGCAATTCCAGGCGCATCGCTTCTCACACTCGAAGATGTGAGCCATTTTGCGATGTTTCAAGACCCGACCGGTTACAGTGCGGCAATTCGAGAATGGATCAGCGCGCAATAAGAGCGCACTGAACGGGGGTCCGAATGACTCCCGTTCAACGTATTCAAAGCTGCCATTGCAGCGAGCGCAGCGAAGGTCTGCCTTGTCCTGCGACCTGATTGTTGAACCCGTGCGCAGCGAAAGAGTAGTTTGGAATTGTCTAATTTCGACGCTCTGAACGGCTGGTTTGGTGAAATCCGCTGCGCCGCCAAAAATGTTCCGCCGCAGATGCAAACGGATGCTGCGTCAGCAACATGGCTAAACGTCAAGGTCGGGAAAGTCCGCACAGCCGACATTGTTTACTACCATCTTTGACGTCTGCTTTTGGGATAGCTCTGCTAAAAACAGTATTGAAAACACATGGGTAGAGCGCTCGTCAGGCCAGCCACTCAGTCTCGTGATCCTCGATGAAGGCATAGGAATGGGTATTTATGTCGCCACTCCAACGCCAGATTGCGAGGAAACCCTCAGATCCGGTGCGAAAGGCATGCGGCATCAGGCTGGGATGATGGATCATGTCACCCGCCCCTCGCATCTGGGTGTCATCGCCGGCTGTCCACAGCGCCCGTCCTGCAATAATGGCATAGGTCTCGTCAGCATCATGAAGATGCAGCGGGTAATAGCTTTCGGGTCGCATATAGACCAAGCCCAGCCTTACATCTGGCGCGGGGATCGGTCCCTCTGGCCCCATCAGCGTCAACACGCTTATCATCGAAGCAATACTCTCTTCGGTATTTCCTTCGACGGGGTTTGATCCCCAGGACAGGAAATTCTGTGCGGTCAGAACCGAGCGTGCTGTCGGGTGGGTGCTGTCAGCCAAGACCGCGCGAATGCCCGCATCAAACAGGCAGGGCAGAACAGGGTCGAAGGCCACGGGCGATGGTGTCGCCAAAAGAGTTTTGGCCGTATGAGGCCCTTGCGGATCGGCTTCAGTTTCGTAGACCTGCGCGATTGCCCGCAGCATGTCGTGAAAGATATTGGTTTGCACCATGGTAAGTGGACTCCGAATGACAGCCCAGACGTTGTCGGTTTTCGTTCGTCTATCTGCGAGGAACGCGACTGGTTCAGGTCGTAATTGTGCTTGGACAGTTCGAAAAAGCTGTCTGACCAATCTGTTTTAGAGGTTGGCGAGAAATCTGCGAAAACGGATCCAACCCAAAAGCAGAGCACTTGTAGAAGGACAGCTTCGCCCCGCATGTGAGACGTCCGTAACCGGTGCAGCGTACGACCGGTTTGGATTTCGGCCAATTTGGACGATTTCAATGGCCGCTTTCGGGAAACCGTGCTGCGCCGCCGCGTCTTGTTGAGAAATTTGATTGTCGCGCGAAGGGAAGTTTCGCTGCATCAGCATCAGGCGGCTAAGTCCGCACAGCACCCATTCACACAACTCACCTAACCCAAGCCTCAAACACCTTCCCCCTTGCGCCATCTGCGTACAACTCGCATATCAAAGGCAGTTCTTTGATGGAGGTGATCTATGCTGCGCGCTTTGACTTTTGCCCTTCTTGTCGCTCTGCCAGTTACAGCACATGCAGACAGCACGGTTCCGACCAGCCAAGCACAAATATCGCTTAGTTTCGCGCCCCTTGTGCGCCAAGCGGCCCCAGCGGTGGTGAACATTTACGCAAAACGCATTGTGGAAACGCGGGTTAGCCCGTTTGCATCCGATCCGTTTTTCCAGAACTTTTTTGGTGATCTTGGGCCGTCGCGCCCGCGTGTGCAAAACTCGCTTGGGTCAGGGGTGATCCTGTCGAGCGACGGGATCGTCGTGTCCAATTTCCATGTGGTTGGCGGGGCAAGCGATATTCGCGTGGTCCTGAACGATCGTCGTGAATATTCGGCAGAGGTTTTGCTGGGCGACAAAGCCAGCGATCTTGCGATCTTGCGTTTGAAAGATGCGGTGGACCTGCCGTTTCTACCGTCGCGCGATAGCGATACTGTTGAAGTGGGCGAGCTGGCTTTGGCCATTGGCAATCCTTTTGGTGTTGGACAAACCGTGTCGAGCGGGATCATTTCCGGCCTTGCGCGGTCTGGCGCGGTGACGGGTAATGAGCGCGGCTATTTCATTCAAACCGATGCCCCGATCAATCCGGGCAATTCCGGCGGTGCGCTAATCGGGATGGATGGGGCGTTGATCGGGGTGAACACATCCATTGTCACGCGCTCAGGCGGGTCCAACGGGATTGGTTTTGCGATCCCTGCGGCCTTGGTCGATCAATTCGTCGCGCAAGCGCGCGCAGGACAAAGCCGTTTTATGCGGCCTTGGGCTGGCATGGGCGGTCAAACGGTGGATGCGGACTTGGCCAGCTCGCTCGGGCTTGAACGCGCAGGCGGCATGGCGATCACGCAAGTTCAAGACGGCAGCCCTTTTGCCAGTGTCGGTCTTGGGGTTGGCGATGTGATCGTTGCGGCCAACGGGCGCGACGTGAATTCGCCCTCCGAGATGCTGTATTACATGACCGTTGCAGGCATCGGAGCAGAGATCGAAGTGACTGCGGTGCGCGATGGGGACGCGCGCGACTACACGGTTGCGATGATCGGGCCACCCGAATTGCCCCCGCGGCAGGAACTGACCTTTGGTGCGCGTGATTTGCTTCCCGGTTTGAAGATTGCCAATGTGAACCCTGCGGTCTTGGCTGAATATCAGTTACCGATTTTGCCAAGCGGTGTTGTTGTTCTGGATACAGGTAACGTCGCCCCGCGCGTGGGGCTGCAACGCGGCGATGTCCTGCGTGAGGTTGATGGTGTGGTCATTGAAAACCCGCAAGACGTAGCGGATGCCTTCGGGTCGGCGCGACGTTCTATTTCATTGGTTGTGGAGCGGGGTGGGCAATTGGTTCTGCTGCGTTTCAGGATTTAGCGGATGGCCGATCTATTCGATTCAGGGGCAAAAGAGCCACAGAAAGGTCCACGTCCTTTAGCAGATCGTTTGCGTCCACAGAGTTTGGCCGACGTCATTGGCCAAAAACAGGTCTTGGGCGAGGGTGCGCCGCTGGAAGTGATGCTGTCGTCGGGGTCTTTGTCATCGATCATCTTCTGGGGGCCACCCGGCGTGGGCAAGACAACGATCGCGCGCCTTCTGGCCCAAGAGACCGATCTGCATTTCGTACAAATCAGCGCGATCTTTACGGGCATGGCGGATTTGCGCAAAGTGTTCGAGGGCGCAAAGATCAGGCGTCAAAACGGGCAGGGGACTTTGCTGTTCGTTGACGAAATCCACCGTTTCAACAAAGCCCAGCAAGACGGGTTCTTGCCGCATATGGAAGACGGTACGATCCTTTTGGTTGGGGCCACGACAGAGAACCCGTCGTTTGAGCTGAACTCGGCGGTGTTGTCGCGCTCGCAAGTCTTGGTCTTGGAGCGTTTGGACCTTGCTGATCTTGAACATATGGCGCAACGGGCTGAGCAAGAGTTGCAAAAAGAACTGCCGCTGGATGGTCCTGCGCGTGAGGCTTTGTTGGAAATGGCCGATGGCGATGGGCGGGCGTTGTTGAACTTGATCGAGCAGGTTGTGGCGTGGAAGACCGATCACAAACTGACGCCGCCTGAATTGTCCAAGCGTTTGCAAAAGCGCGCGGCGCAATATGATAAATCGGGTGACGCGCATTACAATCTGATCTCTGCTTTGCACAAATCTGTGCGCGGCTCTGACCCTGATGCGGCGCTGTATTGGTTTGCGCGCATGTTGGAAGGTGGCGAAGACCCAAGGTTCCTTGCGCGGCGTCTGGTGCGTATGGCGGTTGAGGATATTGGACTTGCGGATCCGCAGGCGCAGGCGGTGTGCTTGCAAAGCTGGCAAACCTATGAACGCCTTGGATCACCCGAGGGTGAACTAGCGCTGTCGCAAGCGGTGATTTATCTCGCGCTTGCCCCGAAATCCAACGCGAATTACGTCGCCTACAAAGCGGCGCGCAATGCAGCCAAGGCGACGGGATCAAAGTCGCCGCCGATGCATATCCTCAATGGTGCCACCGATCTGATGAAGGATATCGGGTACGGCGCGGACTATGCCTATGATCATGACGCAGAGGACGGGTTTTCGGGGCAGAACTATTTTCCCGAAGGGATGGAACGCCTCGCAATGTATGCCCCTGTCGAGCGCGGGTTTGAGCGTGAGTTGAAAAAGCGGGTCGATTATTTCGCAAAGCTTCGCACGCAGCGCAAAACTTGACTCTGCGCGCGCGGCGCGCGACATGGCAGCGATGTTACTCAATGTCTCTCTTGTTGCTCTTGGTGGTGCGCTTGGATCAAGCCTGCGCTATCTGATGGGCCTTGCGCTGGTTAAAGCGATGCCGATGAGTTTTCCCATTGGCGTCTTGCCTGTGAATGTTGTGGGATCGTTTTTGATGGGGGCTTTTGTGGTCTTTGCCCATCACAAGGGATTGAGTGTTGCAAACCTGTTTGTGATGACTGGTTTGCTAGGTGGATTTACCACGTTTTCGGCCTTTTCGCTGGAAGCTGTAACGTTACTGGAGCGCGGGCATATCGGCCAAGCCGCTCTTTACATCGGGCTTTCTGTAGGCCTGTCGATTTTAGGTTTGATGGCTGGATTGGCCATCGCGAGAGGAATATGGGCATGAGCCGCGTTCAAACGATAACGATTGAAGAAGATGACGGCGACCAGCGCATTGACCGTTTTCTCAAACGCAAGTTTCCAAAGATCACCCAAGGCATGATCGAAAAGATGTGTCGCAAAGGCGAATTGCGTCTGGATGGAGGGCGCGTGAAGGCCAATAGCCGGATCACTGAGGGCCAACAATTGCGTATCCCACCGCTTCCCGAAGGTGATGCGCCGAAACATGCGCCGACCAGCCGTGTAAGTGCGGCGGATACGAAATTTATCCGGTCTTGCGTGCTTTACAAGGACGACGCGGTGATCGTGTTGAACAAGCCCGCAGGTCTTCCAGTGCAGGGAGGTTCGGGGCATTCGCGCCATATCGACGGATTGCTTGATGCGCTGGTGTATGATGCGGACGAACGTCCGCGCCTTGTGCATCGTCTGGACAAGGACACCACCGGTGTTTTGATCTTGGGACGTACACGTCGCGCAACCGCGGATTTGACCGCATCTTTCCGCCACCGCGCCACGCGCAAAATTTACTGGGCCGCCATCGCAGGTGTTCCGCATCCGCGTATGGGCACGATCAAATATGGCTTGATGAAAGCGCTGGGTCACGGCGCGCGCGGAGAGGGCGAAAAGATGATTTGTGTGCATCCCAATGAGGTGGACACCACTGATGGCGCAAAACGTGCGATGACCGATTACGCGGTTCTCGAGACTGCTGGTCAACGTACCGCGTGGTGCGCGTTGATCCCAATTACAGGTCGCACACACCAATTGCGCGCACATATGGCCGAGATGGGGCATCCGGTTGTGGGTGACGGGAAATACGGCGGATCCGGTCAGGAAAATATGGGCGACGGCTGGGGTTCGCAGCTTGGTGGCGATATTTCGAAGAAGCTGCATTTGCACGCACGTTCTTTGCAGATCGAGCATCCGACGAGCAAAGAGATGCTGCACGTCATCGCGCCTTTGCCAGAGCATATGCAGCGGACTTGGGACACCTTTGCGTGGAATCCGAAAGACGTGCCGGAAGATCCTTTTGAAGAGCTGATGTAATGCGTTTGCGGGCTGTTATTTTCGATGTGGATGGCACGCTTGTGGACAGCCAAGCGGACATCCTCGCGGCGATGGAGTTGGCGTTCAAAGGCGAAGGGCTGACACCGCCGAACCGTGACGCAATCTTGGGGATCGTTGGCCTGTCACTGGATATGGCTTTGCCAATTCTGGCACCAGAAAGTGACAAGGACACCTGCACCCGCATGGTTCAGGGTTACAAAGATGCCTATGTCGAGGTGCGCCGTGCCAGCGGGGCCAAGCAATCTTCACCTTTGTATCCCGGTGCGCGCGCGGCTCTTTTGAGTTTAAAAGAGCAAGATGAAGTCCTATTGGGCGTCGCCACAGGTAAATCGCGGCGCGGTTTGGATAAATTGATCGAGGCCCATGAGTTGGACGGGATATTCCTGACGCGCCAAGTGGCGGACGATCACCCGAGCAAGCCTAACCCGTCGATGATCTACCAGGCGATGCGCGATCTTTGCGTTGAGGCTGCTGATACTGTCATGATTGGTGATACCAGTTTTGATATGGACATGGCGCGCGCCGCCGGGGTGCATTTTATCGGCGTGTCTTGGGGCTATCACGATGTCGCGCGGCTGCGTGGGGCGGATGTGATGATTGATGATTTCGCGCAGCTTGACGCGGCACTTAAGACGATTTGGAGCAAATCCCATGTCTGATTGGAAAATGAAGCGCTTTTGGCAAACCGCGACGGCGGTTGAGGTTGAGGGCGGCTTCACCGTGCATCTTGACGAACGAAGCATCAAGACACCGGGCAAAGCGGCGTTGATCGTACCGACACGCGCGATAGCTGAGGCGATGGCGCTGGAGTGGGATGCGCAAGACAAGGTGATCAACCCCAACACCATGCCCGTGACCAAATCAGCCAATTCGGCGGTGGATAAGGTGTCTGTTCAATTCGATGCGGTGGCGGATATGCTTGGGGAATATGCGGGCACAGATTTGCTGTGTTATCGTGCGACGCAACCGGTCGAATTGATCGAGAAACAGGCAGCAGGGTGGGACCCGCTTTTGCAGTGGTGCGCCAGCGCTTTTGACGCCCCATTAGAGCCGGTATCTGGCGTGATGTTCGCGCCGCAACCCGAATCAAGCCTGTCCAAGTTGCGTGCCACCTTGGACAGCATGAGCGTGTTTGAACTGACCGCGATGCATGATTTGGTCACATTACCGGGTTCATTTGTGATGGGCCTGGCTGCGGTCCATAATTTTGCAAAACCAGAGACATTGTGGGAGCTTTCGCGTCTGGATGAGCGCTATCAGCAAGAGCAATGGGGTCTTGATGATGATGCCGAAGAAATGGCGGGAATCAAGGGCGAGGCCTTTGTTCACGCCTATTCCTTCTATCAAATGTGCCGTGTTCCAAGCCAAACTTGAACCGTTTGGTCAAAGAAAAGGCATGCTTTGCTTGACCTAAGGTCGCTGAGACCTAAAACACAGTGTTTCACACTATCTTCTACTTGACGTTTGCAGGCTCTTGCGACCAAACTCATCGCCACTAAGGGGGGAAGTTCCCGTCTTTGGTATGAAACCCCGCGCGGAATCGCGGGACGAACCATCCGCAAAGGGTGGAAAATCAGGAAGAGGTAAAAATGAAAAAATCCGTATTTTTTGGTGCGATGACTGTAGCTGCTCTGGCAGCTGGCGCAGCAGCGGCCGGTACGCTTGACGATGTTAAAGCGCGTGGCAAGCTGAACTGTGGCGTGACCACTGGTCTCGTTGGTTTTGCGGCACCGGATGCGAACGGCGAATGGCAAGGTTTCGACGTGGGCGTATGCCGCGCGGTCGCAGCTGCTGTTCTTGGCGATCCATCCGCGGTCGAGTTTGTTCCAACAACTGGTAAAACACGCTTCACGGCTCTTGCTTCCGGCGAGATCGACATGCTGGCGCGTAACACCACTTGGACGTTCTCTCGTGACGTTGACCTGAAGTTTGAATTCGTTGGTGTAAACTACTACGACGGTCAGGGCTTCATGGTTCCAAAAGCTTTGGGCGTTTCGTCCGCGAAAGAGCTAGATGGCGCGACAGTATGTATCCAGACTGGTACAACAACAGAGCTGAACTTGGCGGACTACTTCCGTACAAACAACATCTCTTACGAGCCAGTTCCAATCGAGACAAACGCTGAAGCTCAGCCTTTGTATCTTGAAGGTGCTTGCGACGTTTACACAACAGACGCATCCGGTCTTGCAGCAACACGCGCTGCATTCGAGAATCCAGGTGATCACGTTGTTCTTCCAGAGATCATCTCAAAAGAGCCACTCGGCCCATTGGTCCGTCACGGCGATTCTGAGTGGGGCGACGTTGTTCGTTGGTCTTTGAACGCATTGATCGCAGCTGAAGAGCTGGGTGTCACATCTGCAAACATCGCAGAGATGGGTGCCGCAGCAGGCGACAACCCAGAGATCAACCGTCTCCTGGGTACGGAAGGCACATTGGGCGAGATGCTCGGCCTGTCCGCTGACTGGGCAAAGAACGCGATCATGGCTGGTGGTAACTACGGCGAGGTCTTCGAGAAGAACATTGGTGAGAACACACCAATCGGTCTGTCCCGTGGTCTGAACGCTCAGTGGACAGACGGTGGTCTGCTCTACGTTCCACCATTCCGCTAAACCCGGATTTATCTAGGAAGGGCGCGGAGTACTCCGCGCCCTTCTTCCTTAAGGCATATATAGAAAAGCCGTCTTTGAGCCATGACCGGAACAACCGGCAGGTTTCACCAAAGGCAGCAGACCCAGGGAAAAGTCCATGACGACTCTATCTGACCCTCCCAAGGGCGAATTTCGCTTATCGATGTTGATCAACGATACGCGCTATCGCTCTTATACCTTTCAATTCATTGCTCTGATCGCGCTGATCGCAGCCTTCGGATATTTGGGAAGCAACCTTGTTGCCAACCTCAAAGCGGCGGGTCTGAATATCTCGTATCGGTTCCTGGCCGAGCCTGCAGGCTACGACATTAACCAGCGCTTGATAGAGTATACATCCCAATCAACGCACCTTCGCGCTGCGATGGTCGGTGCGTTGAACACGCTGCTTGTTGCTGTTGTTGCTTGTTTCTTTGCGACAATTATCGGTGTGCTCGTTGGCGTTTTGAGATTGTCCAAGAACTGGCTAGTGAACAAGCTGATGGGCGTTTACGTGGAAATCTTCCGCAACGTACCTGTTCTGATCTGGATCCTGATCATCATGGCGGTCTTTGTTGCTGTGCTGCCGCAACCGCGCGAGTTTCGCGGTGATGATGCGACCGCGAGCATGGTCTTAGGATCGTTCGCTTTCACCGGTCGTGGTTTTTACTTCCCTAAGCCAGTCTTTGGAGCGGGCTCGATGATCGTCATTTTGACATTCATTGCCTCGCTGGTTGGGATTTGGGGCTATCGCCGTTATGCCAAGCAGCAGTTGTTCGATCATGGCCGCATGGTGTCGACGCTTTGGCCTTCGATTGGGTTGTTTTTCATTCCGACCATCGCGATTTTCTTCATTCTTGGGCAACCGATCACGTTGGACTATCCGGTGTTGAAAGGCTTCAACTTCCAAGGTGGCATTTATGCGCGTAACTCTTTCATTGCGCTGACATTTGCCTTGTCGATCTATACGGCAGCCTTCATCGCGGAAAACGTGCGTGCAGGTATCTTGGCAATCTCCACAGGTCAAACAGAGGCAGCCGCTTCACTAGGTCTGCGTCCCGGTCGGATTATGAACCTTGTGATCCTGCCGCAAGCTTTGCGGGTGATCATTCCACCGCTGATTTCGCAGTATCTTAACATCACCAAGAACTCATCCCTCGCGATTGCGGTGGGTTATATGGATATTACGGGCACGTTGGGCGGCATCACGCTGAACCAGACAGGTCGCGCGATTGAGACGGTTCTGCTGTTGATGGCCTTCTATCTGGTTATCTCGCTTAGCATCTCTGCGGTGATGAACGTGTACAACAATTCTGTAAAATTGAAGGAGCGGTAGGATGAGCGATACCAACACCACACCCGTCGCTTTTGTGCGCGATGCAATGCTGCCCGAACAGGCAGCGCCAGTGGCCGCAGCAGGGCCTTTGGCATGGATCAAGAAGAACCTGTTTGACGGTGTCTTCAACTCGATCCTGACGATTGTTGCGATCTACTTTCTATACCTGATCGTGTCTGGCGCGTTCCCTTGGTTCTACAATGGTGTCTGGTCCACCAGTTCATTGGCCGAGTGCCGTGACATCCTTCAAGGTAAAACGGGGGGCTGTTTCTCTGTTCTGACAGAGCGTTGGCCACAACTTTTGTTCGGCTTCAAATACCCAAGCGAAGAGTATTGGCGTCCGACAATTGCGTTTTTTGGTTTGTTCTTCGCCGCGGCACCTGTGTTGTTTACCAAGCTGCCGCGCAAGATGCTGATCATTACAGCAATCTATCCATTGGTGGCATTCTGGTTGATCTGGGGTGGCTCGCTTTTGGTGCCGGTCATGGTCGCTGTCGGCTTGATCATCGGCTATGTGGTCTTCACGCGCCTTGTGTATCAAAGCTTTGCGATGGGTATGATCGGTGGCCTTGTTGCAACCGTTCTCGTCTGGACGTTCTCTGGATATATCACCGACCCCTTGTCTGGGCTTCTGGCGCTTGAGCCAGTGCCCTCACGCGATATGGGTGGGTTCATGTTGAACTTCATTCTGGGTGTAACCTGCGTGTCCTTGTCCTTGCCGCTGGGTATTTTGCTTGCCCTTGGTCGTCAGTCGGACATGCTGATCATCAAATGGATCTGCGTGGTCTTCATTGAATTTATCCGTGGTGTTCCGCTGATCACATTGCTGTTCGTGGCGAACGTGGTTCTGGGCTACTTCCTGCCACCGGGCTCCAACTTTGACCTGATCTTGCGTGTTATCATCATGATCACCATGTTCTCTGCCGCTTATATCGCGGAAGTGGTGCGCGGTGGTCTTGCTGCTTTGCCAAAAGGTCAAGCGGAAGCTGCAAGCAGCTTGGGGCTGGATTACGCACAGGCCATGCGCCTGATCATTCTGCCGCAAGCGCTTAAGATTTCCATCCCGGGAATCGTGAACGTGGCTGTGGGTCTGTTCAAGGATACGGTTCTGGTTTCCGTCATTTCGATGTTTGATCTGGTCGGTATGATCCGTGGTCCGATTTTGGCGTCCACAGAATGGAACGGCGTCTATTGGGAACTATGGCTGGCAGCCGTCTTGTTCTTCTTCCCAATTTGCTACGGCATTTCGCAATACTCACAATGGTTGGAGCGTCAGCTCGCAACCGGTCACCGATAAAAAGGGATCTTAGACATGGCCGAAGCTAAACTACAGGTGTCCGACGAGGTCGCCATTTCAATCCAGAACATGAACAAGTGGTACGGTACTTTCCACGTGCTGCGCGACATTGATCTGACTGTAAACCGTGGCGAGCGCATCGTGATTTGTGGACCTTCGGGTTCGGGTAAATCCACGTTGATCCGCTGCATCAATGCGCTTGAAGAGCATCAACAGGGTCGCATTGAAGTTGATGGCACAGTTTTGTCATCCGACATCAAGAACATCGATAAGATCCGTTCAGAAGTGGGCATGTGCTTCCAGCACTTTAACCTGTTCCCGCATTTGTCGATCTTGGAGAACTGCACGCTGGCACCGATCTGGGTGCGCAAAACGCCCAAGAAAGAAGCCGAAGAACTGGCGATGCATTTCTTGGAGAAGGTGAAGATCCCTGAGCAAGCGGATAAGTATCCCGGCCAGCTTTCTGGTGGTCAGCAGCAACGTGTTGCGATTGCACGATCCTTGTGCATGCAGCCACGTATCATGCTGTTTGACGAGCCTACGTCAGCGCTGGATCCCGAGATGATCAAGGAAGTTCTTGATACGATGATCGAGCTGGCGGAAGAGGGCATGACAATGCTTTGCGTCACGCACGAAATGGGCTTTGCGCGTCAGGTTGCAAACCGCGTTATCTTTATGGACCAAGGTCAGATTGTGGAGCAGAACGAGCCAGAAGCGTTCTTCAACAATCCGCAGTCCGAGCGCACGCAGTTGTTCCTGAGCCAGATTCTGGGTCACTAAGCTAAAAGCATGCTGGTGTTTTTCAAAGGGCAGGCCTTCGGGCCTGTCTTTTTTGTTTGATGTTTGGGGCGCTGCCCCCGTCTTGGCAAGCCAAGCCTCCCCCGAGGTATTTGGGGACCAAAGACGCGGTTAGACCAGGTCTTTGGGGACGACGAAATGCGTTGCTGTATTCACGCCGAATTTCAGATCATCCCATGTGTCTATCTCGCAGTTGAACACGGTCGTTGCCCCTGACGGATAATCATAGAATTTTTGATGATTGGGCGCGGTATGTGCGAGCATGTCTGCAAATTCGCCGATGCCCGGATTATGCGCGATCAAGAGTACCGTATCGCCAGTTGCGCGTTGCACATGGTTTAACAGGACATCGGCCGAGGCCATGTAAAGCGCTTTGATCTGGGTGAGCGGTGCGTCGATTTTCAGGCCAGCGCCGGTTTCTTGAACCCGTGTCGCGCTGGAGCTTACGACGCCATCAGGATGCAGGTTCTGGCCGCGGAGCCAATCGCCAACAGCTGCAGCTGCCAGATGGCCACGCGCGTTTAGCGAACGGTCGATATCGTTGACGGGCGCGTCCCAGCTGGATTTGGCGTGACGCATGACGATTAGGGTTTTGCTCATGGCATTACTCTCCCGAAAAAGCGCGCATGTGGAAAGCGGATTGTTCTGGCAAGCGTCCGTAGCTCTGCGAAATCGGGCAGGCGCGGCGTGCGGCGCAGCCTTTGGTGCGGCAAGACTTTGTGTCGGGGCCGGTGATATGGGCTTTGCAGGCCTGCACATCGTAGGCCGTTTCGCTTAACGCGTTCACAGGGCAAGCGGTCTGGCAGGGTTTGGCGCAGGGCGTGCAGGGGCTGTTTGTGGTTTCAGGCAAGGGCCATTCGCCTGTAATGTGTAAGGCGCCGCGAAAGGAGACAAAGAGACCAGCGTTTTCGTGCACCAGCATGCCCACAGGGGCAAGCCAAGCGGCGCGACTGTTCAAGGCCCAAGAGATGAACGGCGGGTAGGGTGGGCCGTCTGACGGGAAAAGTGCCGTTGCCTGGAAGGTCTCAGCCAACCCGCTGATCACACGTTTGGACCAGCGATCAAGGGGATCTGGCGCGCCGTCATTAAGTTCGGGGGCGGCGTTGGCATGGGGCCAAAAGCCCGGCTCAAAAGGGCCAAGCAGCAAGATCGTGTTACCCGCGTCATGAACCGCGCCCAGGATGTCCAAGTGTTCGGCACGGGCCGCGGCCTTTATATCGTCAAGCACGGATGAGCGAACCTGCACCGTGATCCGTGTACAGTTCCAGCAGGCAAGCGTTTGGAGCGCGCCCATCCAGAATGACAACCGCGCGCACGCCATTTTCGATCGCATCAAGTGCGGTTTCTGTTTTGGGGATCATGCCGCCTGCAATCGTGCCATCCGCTGTGAGGGCGCGGATTTGCGCAGCGGTCAGTTCCGTGACCACTTCGCCAGAGCTGTCTTTGACACCAGGCACATCCGTGAGCAGCAAAAGGCGGTCTGCCTTCAGGCTGGCCGCGATGGCCCCTGCGGCGGTATCGCCGTTGACGTTGAATGTTTCACCATTGCGACCCGTGCCAAGCGGCGCGATCACGGGGATGATGTTGTCTTTGGCCAAACCACGCAAGAAATCGGGATTCATTTCGACGGGCGTGCCGACGAACCCAAGGTCGGGGTCAGTTTGTTCACAGACCATCAGGTTCGCGTCTTTCCCCGAAAGGCCCACAGCTTTGCCGCCTTCTGCATTGATCGCCTGGACGATGCGTTTGTTAACGCGCCCCGAAAGTACCATTTCCACGACTTCCACAGTTGCTGCATCTGTCACACGTTTGCCGTTCACAAACTCTGATTTGATATCAAGTCGATCCAGCATCGCGTTGATCATCGGGCCGCCACCATGCACGATCACCGGGTTCACGCCGACCTGCTGCATCAGCACAACATCGCGCGCGAAACTTTCCATGCCTTCGTCACTGCCCATAGCGTGGCCGCCAAGTTTGATAACGACTGTCGCGCTTTCATATCGTTGCAAATAGGGCAGAGCCGAGGAGAGCGTTTGCGCCGTAGCGATCCAATCGCGGTTCATATCTTGCTTCTTCATGTCTTGGCCTTTTCCTCTGGTTAAACGCCGCACGCGCCAGCGGCAAGTCAAAGCCGTCTTTCAAAAAGGTACAAAAAATAATTTTACCAGTTGATAAAAAAATAAATCCCTGCAAATCTGATCCAAAGTCCTCGTGTAAACAGGAGACACAGATGCCAGCGGATATGTTTGCCAGTGGAATAGTTCCGGCCCGATTAGACGCCGATGAGTACGCGCAGAATTTTGCGGATTTGCACGCGCCCCTTGATGCCCATGAAGCGCTGGTTGCGGCGGATCGCTGTTATTTTTGCCATGATGCGCCTTGTGTCACGGCCTGTCCTACCGACATTGATATTCCTTTGTTCATTCGCCAGATCGCTACAGGCACGCCAGAGGCCGCGGCAAAGACGATTTTGACCCAGAATATTCTGGGCGGCATGTGCGCGCGAGTGTGTCCGACCGAAACGCTTTGTGAAGAGGTCTGCGTGCGTGAAGTGGCCGAAGGCAAGCCTGTTTTGATCGGTCAGCTTCAGCGCTATGCGACGGATACTTTGATGGACGAGGGCGTGCATCCTTTCAAGCGTGCTCCATCCACGGGCAAGCGTGTTGCGGTCGTGGGCGCTGGTCCTGCGGGGTTGGCCTGTGCGCATCGTGTGGCGATGCTGGGCCATGACGTGACGATTTTTGACGCGCGTGCAAAGGCAGGCGGGCTGAATGAATATGGCATTGCCGCTTACAAAAGCACGGATGATTTTGCCGCCAAGGAAATAGATTGGCTATTGCAGATTGGCGGCATCGCTTTGAACCAAGGTGTGTTGCTGGGAACGGATGTGAGCCTGGCCAAGTTGCAAAGTGATTTTGACGCGGTGTTCCTTGGCATGGGGCTAGGCGGTGTGAACGGGTTGGGTCTGGATGGTGACGACAAGGCGGGCATCACGGATGCCGTTGATTTCATTTCAGATTTACGTCAGGCAAGCGATGTAAGTGCGCTGCCAATCGGGCGTGATGTTGTGGTGATTGGCGGTGGAATGACAGCGATTGATGCCGCTGTGCAAGCCAAGTTGCTGGGGGCCTTGAACGTGACGCTGGTGTATCGCCGTTCACGCGCCCGTATGAATGCAAGCGTGTTTGAACAGGATTTGGCCGCCTCTAAAGGGGTACGGATTATTACGAATGCATCACCTGTGGCTGTGCATGGCAATGGCGCGGTGCGCGAGGTGGAGTTCGAGTATACGGACGATGATCTCAAGCCAAGCGGTCAGACCCTTCGCCTTGCGGCAGATCAAGTGTTTCGCGCAATCGGCCAGAGCCTTGAAGGGGATGATCTGCCAGAACTGGAAGGTCGCAAGATCAAAGTGTCCGAGACGGGCACGACCTCTGTCAAAGGGATCTGGGCAGGGGGGGATTGTGCCGCTGGCGGCGACGATCTGACGGTAACGGCCGTCGCCGAAGGGCGCGATGCGGCGATGGATATTCATGCAACCTTGATGGGAGGCGCATAAAATGGCTGACCTGACGACGACTTTTATTGGCATCACAAGTCCGAACCCGTTCTGGCTGGCTTCTGCGCCACCCACGGACAAAGAATACAACGTGCGCCGCGCGTTTGAGGCGGGCTGGGGTGGGGTTGTCTGGAAGACGCTAGGCTCTGAAGGGCCGCCTGTGGTGAATGTAAACGGCCCACGATATGGCGCGATTTATGGGGCTGATCGACGGCTGTTGGGTTTGAACAACATTGAGTTGATTACCGATCGCGATCTGTTCACCAACCTTGAAGAGATCAAGCGCGTAAAGGCAGATTATCCGGATCGCGCGATCATCGTATCCTTGATGGTGCCTTGTGAAGAAGAGGCATGGAAGGCCATTCTGCCGCTGGTGGAAGACACAGGCGCAGACGGGATCGAGCTGAACTTCGGCTGCCCACACGGGATGTCCGAGCGCGGCATGGGCGCGGCGGTGGGCCAAGTGCCTGAGTATATCGAAATGGTGACGCGCTGGTGCAAACAGTATTACTCCAAGCCCGTGATCGTCAAACTGACACCCAACATTACCGATGTGCGCAAGCCTGCGGCGGCTGCGCGCGCGGGTGGGGCGGATGCGGTATCGCTTATTAATACAATTAACTCAATTACTTCGGTCAATCTGGATACCATGAGTCCCGAACCGTCGATTGATGGCAAAGGCACGCATGGGGGCTATTGCGGGCCTGCGGTGAAGCCGATTGCGATGAGCATGGTCAGTGAAATTGCGCGCGCCGAAGCGACGGCGGGCATGCCGATTTCTGGCATTGGTGGTGTGACCACCTGGCGCGATGCAGCCGAGTTTATGGCGCTGGGTTGTGGCAATGTACAGGTCTGCACGGCGGCAATGACCTACGGGTTCAAAATTGTTCAGGAAATGATTTCGGGTCTAAGCCAATGGATGGATGAGAAAGGGTATGAAAGCACCACCGATTTCGTTGGCATGGCTGTGCCCAATACGACAGATTGGCAGTATCTGAACCTCAACTATATCGCGAAGGCGAAGATTGATCAGGATTTGTGTATTTCTTGCGGTCGTTGTTTTGCGGCCTGCGAAGATACCTCGCACCAAGCGATTGCGATGTCTGAAGATCGCACCTTCACAGTGATCGACGCAGAATGTGTGGCGTGTAATCTTTGCGTGAATGTTTGCCCCGTCGAGAATTGCATCACCATGGAAGAGATGGCGGTCGGTACCGTGGATCCACGCACAGATCGTGTTGTTGAAGGCGAATATGCGAACTGGACAACGCATCCGAATAATCCTGCGGCTACCGCAGCAGAATAGAGTTAACCACCCGCTGTTCTCCCCAGCGGCACGTAGAGACCTCTGCCGGAGTGAGTGACGGCAGGGGTTTTTGATTTGCGGGTAAAGTGGGGGCGCTGCCCCCGTCTCAGCGTTGCTGAGACTCCCCCGAGGTATTTACGGACCAAAGACGTTTAAGGGGCGAGATTGATGACTATCGTCTAAGCGCCAACTTGCGTAAGAAACGCATCGCGAAACGTGCGCAATTCTGCATGCCGCGCTTTGGCAAGGCGTTGGCCTTCTGCGGTTTGAAACCCATCCGCGAGGGTCAGAAGTTTGGTTTCGAAATGATCAATCGCGAAGGAACGGTCGTTAAGTGCACGGTTTTGTGCGTTTGGATCATTCGGGTCATAAAGCGCACTGCCCATTCGGCCCGCCACATAAAAACAACGCGCAATCCCGATAAGACCGATCGCATCAAGGCGATCTGCGTCCTGCAATATGCGTGCTTCGAGCGTTTGAGGGGCGATATTGGCCGAAAAGCTATGGGCCTCAACCGCGTGACAAACCGCGGTTATATTCGCGCTATCCCACCCTAGTGCCGTCACATGCGCGCGCGCGGCTTGCGCGGCAAGGCTTGATGCTTTGGCCCGATCCGCGCTGTCTTTTTCAACACTGACACAATCATGCAGAAGCGTTGCCGCCACGAGAACCTGCACATCACCACCTTCAACCTGCGAGATCGCATGTGCGTTGCGCCAAACGCGGGTGATATGGGCAATATCATGGGCACCGTCCGAACCATTAGGGATCGCGTGGGGCAGCAGTACTGCTGCCAGCGTCTCATGCGGCGTAAACAAATGTGCCGTCATGGATGATCACGCATAAAGCGCTTCAATCTGCGCTTCATAGATGTCTTGCACCTTGGATCGACGCACTTTCATTGTGGCTGTGACTTCGCCATCATCGTGATCGAGCTCTTTGGATAAGAGATGCACCTTCTTGATTTGCTCGACGCGCGCGAGATTGGCGTTTTGTTTGGCCACTTCCTTGTCGATCAAGGCGACCACGTCTGGGTGCTCTGCCAAGGACCGGAAGGTCGTATAGGCGATGCCTTTGCTTTCGGCCCAAAGACGCACAGGATCCATGTCGATCTGGATCAAAGCAGACACGTAGGGGCGGCGGTCTGCAATCACGATGCATTCTTTGATAAAGGGTGACGCCTTCATGATGTTCTCGATCAACGATGGCGACAGGTTCTTACCTGCCGCGTTGATCATGATGTCTTTCTTACGATCAATCAGAGAGATAGAGCCATCGTCACAGGCTTCTGCTACATCACCTGTGTGCAGCCAACCGTCGACAATCGTCTCGGCTGTCGCGTCCGGGCGGTTGTAGTAGCCTTTGAAGACGATCCCTCCTTTGACGAGCAGCTCGCCATCATCCGCAATTTTATACTCGACACCGTCGACAAAGTGTCCGACGCGACCCTTGGAACACCCCCAATCGGGCTGGATCGTCGCGGCACCCGTGGTTTCGGACATGCCCCAAGCCTCGCGAATGTTTATGCCAATGCCGCGCATGAAGGCGAGAAGGTCTTCCGAAATAGGCGCAGCGGCGGAGATCGCGAATTTCACACGTCCAAGGCCGAGGTAGGAGCGGATATGGCGGTATACCACCCAGTCCCAGAAAGTGTTGGCGATCTTGTCCGACAGGCCCCATGCATCGCGCCGGATCGCACCGCGTTTTTCTGCCTGCCTCAAAGCGTATAGCGTGACCGGACTTTTGATTTTGCCTGCAGTCGCCGCTTGGATCGTAAGGTCAGAGCGCATCTTTTCCCAAATGCGCGGGACACCGAAGAAGATTTGCGGCGCGACTTCGCGCAGATCGATGATGATTGTGCGCAGGCTTTCGCCGAAGTTCATCACCATTTTGCTGGCCAGCGCGTTGGTTACGGTGACGTTCTGCTCTGCGATATGGCACAGTGGCAAGTAGCTGAGAACATTGGTGCCTTTGGGATATTCGCCAAAAATTTCTTTGCTTAGTGCAGCTGCGACCGACAGGTTTGCGTGGCTGATTTCAGCACCTTTCGGCAGGCCGGTCGATCCTGACGTGAAGACCATCATTGCCGTACGATCCGGCGTAATAGCCGCTTTGCGCGCGTGCACATCTTTGTCTGCGCCTGCCTTTAGGGCCGCGCGGCCCATGGCGATCACCTCGTCAAAGGTTTTCAGGTTCAATTCCGTTTCGCCGGCAGTGCCTGTGGGGTTGAAGATGATCAGCTGGCGCAATTTGGGAAGTTTGCCGCGCAATTCGATGATCTTGTCCAGCTGTTCTTGGTCTTCGATGAACAACATTGTCGTATCGGATGATCCTGCAAGGTGTTCGATTTCAGGCGCGGGGGAGGTGGGATACATGCCCGTCACAACGCCACCGGCCGCATTGATCCCGAATTGCGCAAGCACCCATTCGCGCCGGTTCTCCGACAAGATGCCGATATGCTCACCGTCCTGCATGCCGAGATGCATTAGCCCCGCTGCGACTGCATGCATGATGTCTTCAAAGCCGGACCATGTAATTTCCTGCCAGATGCCGAAATCCTTCTGCCGTATAGCTACGCGGTCTGGATCACTTGCGGCATGTGATGAAACAATAAAGACGTTGGAACGAAACTCGGTCATGGGGATGTCCTTAGCTCAGCCAGCGCTTGCGGCGCTTGTAATGTTTTACATCGCGGAATGATTGGCGATCCTCTGATCCATCCTCGGCAACGCCTAGATAGAAACTCTGGATGTCCTTGTCATTCTTGAGCGTCTCGACATCGCCTTCCAGAACGATCTGTCCGCTTTCCATAATATAGCCGTAGTCCGCGACGGAAAAGGCAACGCCTGCGTTCTGTTCAACAACAAGCATCGACGTGCCGTCCTCGGTGTTCAATCGCCGGATCGTGTCGAAAATCTCTTTCACGATCTTGGGGGCCAGCCCAAGCGATGGTTCGTCCATCAGGATCAGTTTTGGCTTGGCGATCATCGCGCGTCCGAAGGCCAGCATTTGCTGTTCGCCACCTGAAAGATAGCCTGCAATCTGCTTTCGCCGTTCCTGCAAGCGCGGGAAAAATGCGTAAATTTTATCGTAGTCGGCCTTTATGCCGCGCCCATCCAGTGCATAGGATGCCGCGACCAGATTGTCCTCAACTGTCATTTCCGCAAAGATACGCCGCCCTTCACGCACATGGAAAAGCCCCTGCTTGACCAGGACATCAGGCGCGACATTCTTAATGTTTTTACCATCGAAATGAATGCGACCCTCGCCGACCTCGCCATTCTCCAGTTTCAACAGATTGGACGCCGCTTTCAATGTGGTGGTCTTGCCCGCGCCGTTGGTGCCAAGCAATGTCACGATCTTTCCTTGGGGCACCTCAAGAGACAAGCCGCGCAAGGCCTGAACCGTGTGATAATAACTCACTTCGATATTCTCGATTGTCAGCATCTGTGCGCACCCATCATCGTCTTTGGTCTAAAAATACCTCGGGGGTGCGGGGGCTGGCCCCCGCACCGGTCGGATGGCCCGCAAGGGCCATCCGAAATCAACTCAGGTGCTCAGCCAGTCAGACACAGGCGTGAACAATCCGCTTTCGGGCGAGTATTCATAAACGCGGCCCGTGCCGATCTTGTTGTTGTCCATAGATACAGGCCCGCCGAAGAAGCCGCCGCTGTCCCAGTCCTTGATTGCAGACAGGCTCTCAGCGACGTTGTCTGCTGTCAGCTCTTTGCCTGCCTCTGCGGTGTCGCGCAGGGCTTTCATCGCCAATTCAAGACCACACATGGTCTGGATCGCCCATGTAGACATGTAGTTTTCAAGCGGTGTGCCTGCGAACATCTCTTTGGAAATCGCAGCATATTGCTCATAACGTGGCGCATCTTCGCGGTCATAGAAATAGCGGTAAGGCATCACGCCTTGGTATCCGGCAAGGAATGGGCCTGCTTCTGCGGTGATCCGATCTGCGATCAGCTTTTCCATGCCCCAGAACGTGCCGTGGAACTGGATGGGCAGACCGAACTGGCGTGCGCCGCCGATCAGCTGTGGCCAAACGCCTGTGACGTAACCTTGCAAAATGCAGTGCTCGGCACCGGATTGCGCCAGCTTGGTCACATGGGTCGGAATGTCAGCGCCCTGTGCTTTGGTGCTTTCTTCCAAAACAATTTCAAGACCCAGACGCTCGGCGGTTGCGCGGCCATGCTCAAGCGGGTCACGCCCGAATTCCGTGTTGGAATAGATGATCGCGATCTTCGTGCCGCCCGCATTCTTGATGTTCTGCATCAAGATGTCGAACTGGTCCTGATAGCTTGGGCCGGACAAATACTGGTAAGGGTGGGTTTCTTTATTAGCCAATTCGGATGCGAACGAGGTCGATCCCATGAGACGTGCGTTCTCGCCCTTTAACTCGGGCGCGATCAGTTTCATCGCACCTGTGGAATCGGCGAAATAAGCGACCAAGGCTGTGCCTTCGGTGGCAAGTGCGCGCTGGTAGTTGGCCAATGTGTTTTGTGGCACATAGCCGGAATCTTCAGTCACAAACTTGATGGGCGTGCCTGCGATGCCGCCTTCATCATTGAACAGCTTTTGCGCCAAGGCAAAAGCAGGGGCGACTAGCTGACCCGCGGTCGCAAATGGACCCGTCAGGGGCAGGGACGCGCCCAGCACATATTCGGCGGGCTGTGCGTTCAGGATCATCGGTGTGCCAAGTGCGGCTGTTGCAGCGGCTCCTGTGGCAAGGAAAGTACGTCTGTTCAGTGTCATCAAGTCATCTCCCTAAAGTGTTGGCCTTGGTTTTGTAATTACCCACGCGCAAACGGCCAACGGTTTGCAGAGCGCAGTATACGGTCAGTAATTTGATTGATGCCCAGCGGTTCTTTCAAAAGGAATGCCACCAGCAAAAGGCCAAAGACGATCTCTTGTACAGGGCCAGTGTAGCGCGCCACTTCAAGCGATCCTCCGGTCGCCGCTCCCATGGCGATTTTGATCAATTCGGGCACCATGAGAACGATAAACACGCCAAAAACGGGTCCCATTGTCCGCCCCATACCGCCTACGATCAGCGCGGCGACCAGCTCAAGCGAGAGGTCTAGTTCGAACTGTTCGGGCAGAATGCGTGCGTAGAAATAAGCGAACAAAGCGCCGGATAATCCGCAGTATGCAGCAGAAATCGCAAAGCTCATCAGCTTGTATCGCAGCAGCGAAATACCAAGGATTTCGGCAGAATAGTCGCGGTCGCGAATGGCGATGAAGGCGCGCCCTACACGGGTGCGAAACAGGTTCTGTGCGGCAAGCATCGTGCCAAGGGCCAGAACAGTTATCAGCACGTACATCTCGCGTTTGGTATCCAGCTCCCATCCCAAAAGATTGGCGGTGGGTGTGTTGATCCCGTTAACGCCACCTGTCCAAGGGGCGAACAGGTCCTGTTCGATCAGAAAGTTCACGATGAAGCTGGCGGCAAGTGTTGCAACGGCAAGGTATAGCCCTTTGACGCGCAGGGACGGCAGGCCCACAATAATGCCAATCAAGGCCGATACAACAACTGCCAAAGGCACGACAACAAGGGGCACGATCCCATCGGGCAATCCACTAAAGAGGTTGCTAAAGACAACTGTTGAATAAGCACCGATCGCAACGAATGCGCCGTGCCCCAAAGACACAAGGCCCGTGTAGCCCGTCAGGACGTTCACGCCTACAACTGCGATCAGCAAGATACCCATTTTGCAGGCCATCAAGATAGCATAGTCCCCCGCGAAGAACGGGAAGATCGCCAGTAACAGCATGGAGCCATAAACAAACAACTGTTTGTTGCGGTTGTTCAGAACCCGTTCGTCCGCGCCATATGTGGCTTTGAGATTGCCGTTGATCATATGCGTTCAACCTCTTTTTGACCCATAAGCCCGTGGGGGCGGAAAATGATAACAATCAGAACGGCCACATAGGGAACAATCTCTGCCCATTCGCCGCCTAGTTTCCACTGTGTCATGGCCTCTAGGATGCCAACCGACATCGCCGCGATGAAGCAGCCCACATAGCTATCAAGTCCACCCATCAAAACGATGGCGAGGACGGAAAACCCGAACAGGCCCAACGACGGTGAAATACCGTTGCGTGTGGCTAGGATTGCGCCTGCGACAGCACCGGTCGTACAGGCCAGAACCCATGCGCGTGAAAAGACTTTGGGAACCGAAATACCCATGGAATAGGCGGTTGATTGATCCTCTGCCGTAGCGCGGATCGCGACGCCGCCTTTGGTGAATTTCACCATGGCTACGATCCCGCCGAAGATGATCAAGGCGATCACCATGTTCACGATGTCTGCGCCAAAGAGGAAGATCATGGTGCCGAACATTTCAAAGCGGATAGGGGTGTTGGGTGCGATATGCGGAACAAAAGCTGCGTCCGCTGTCCAGATCAGGGAGGCCGCACCGGACAGGATGGAAATCAGTCCAACAGTCACCATGATCATCGCAAAGACCGATTGCCCCATGAGTGGACGCATCAGTGAGCGTTCGATGACACGGCCAAGAATGGCGTTGCACACGACAGCGCCGATCAGGCCGAAAATGATCCGGGGAATATTGGCCGCCCAATCCAGAACCGCACCAAGCGGAGAGAACATGCCCAAACCTTCACGCATTTCCACCATCCACGCAGGTTTCCACGAGGCAAGCCAAGCGGGTGCCCATTCCTGACCCGGAATAATGACGGCGAAGGTGAAATAGAAATACGCGCCAAACATGATCAGATAACCATGGGCGAAGTTAACAACTTTTGTGGCCTTGTAGACGGACACGATGCCCACAGCGATCAGCGCGTAGATTGCGCCGCTCATCAGGCCATTGATTGCAAATTGAATAAACTGTCCCATGTCGCCCTTTCTACGCCGCTGCGCCCAAATAGGCTTCGATGACGGCGGGGTTTTTGGACACCTCCGCCGGAGTACCTGATGCGATTTGCTGACCGAAATTCAAAACCACGATGTGGCTGCAAATATCCATGACCATATGCATGTCATGTTCTACCAGAAGAATGGTTGTTCCGAATTGTTCCTGCACATCCAGGATAAAGCGCGCCATATCTGCGGTTTCTTCACGGTTCATGCCTGCGACAGGTTCATCGAGCAGCAAAACACGCGGCTTCATCGCCAAAGCGCGCGCCAGTTCGACCCGCTTTTGCAGGCCATACGACAGCATGGTGATGGGATATTTGCGGATGTGGTCGATTTCGAGGAAATCAATCACGCGCTCTTCGATATCGCGGCGCAATTCCAATTCTTCACGCCGTGCGCTTCCGAAGTATTTGAAGGCGGAAAACAGACCAGTATTCAACCGCGTGTGACCGCCCAGCTTGATGTTATCAAGAACCGTCATACCACGAAACAAGGCGATGTTCTGAAACGTGCGCGCCATACCAAGAGAGGCGCGTTTGTCAGGTGTGATTCCGGTGATGTCATTGCCATCAAAAGTCACGACTCCCCTGTCGGGCGCATAGAAGCCTGAAATCGCATTGAAAAGCGAGGTCTTGCCTGCCCCGTTAGGGCCGATCACGCCAGTGATCTCGCCTTCTTTGGCTTCAAAATTGACCCCTTGCAGCGCTTTGATACCACCGAAGGATAGATGTAAGTCGGATACGCTCAGCATGGCTGATCGGACCTTTCGCTGTGCCGTTCTCGCGTTGTCGCTTTTGCGATCTGTTTTGAGGTAGGCGCTCTCTATTGAAATATCAGCTTAGCGTTCTTGGCCGTTCGCGCAATGCACTTTGACGTAGTTGTACGTTACGTCAGGTTGTGAGCAATCGTTTCGCAGCTGTTAGCCCACGTTTATATCGGGCTGCGTGATATTGGAGATCGCGGATGTGAAGGCATTGTCGGGGTCTTCAAAGCCTGTCGGAACAAACATGATGGGCAGGTTTGACTGGACTTCTTACGCCCACGCCAGCGAGATTGGGATACGAGCGACGACTTCAACAAACCCATCAGAGTACGTGTAAGAGAGTGTGCTGAATTCACCTGTACTATCAAGCTTATAGCTGATGTCAGTGCGCACGCTAGGGTTGGTGTCTATTTCAGCTTGATCCAGCAGGATCACAAGGAAATCTTCTTCAAAGTCGATGTCGGGCAGGGTGGACACCTGATTGGTTTGATCCGCGCTTAGCGAGTAAAAGTCGTTCCCTGCGCCACTGTAGATGGTCGATTCACCGAAATCGGCAATGTCATCATCACCAGCGCCAGCGTCGACAACATTGCCCGAGCCACCTGCAACAAAAAGACGATCATTGCCCTCACCTCCGATAAGCGTCGCGCTGCCTGCGGCGTTTGAGAAGATTTGATCGTTGCCGTCGCCACCATCAAGGAACATATGTGCTGCGCTGTCGGGACCGTCATGTCCTGTCCATCGTGGGCCAAAACCTCGCCCGGGTTGATGCCAGCAATAATCTCATTACCGGCCCCTCGAAAGCGTGTCGTTATCCGCGCGCCCGAAGATGTAGTCATTGCCTTCGTTGCCCAGAATTTGATCTATGCCATCGGCACCGTCGGCCGTGTCATCGCTGCCATTGGCATCGATATTGTCGGCGTCGTCCGTGCCGTAAATTTAGTCATTGGTCGTGTCCGCAATAAACATTGCGCCTGTCGCAAGGCCAAGAAGACCAAGGATATAAAGCATTGGACCACCACCTTCAGCGTTGTATTGCCCAAAAGTCTGGGAGGTCATGCGTGATTGTGCAAGGCGCGCGGTTTGGGGGCGTAGTCTAGCACAGGTTTGCTAAATCTCAATCGGAACCAACACCTCAGGCGCGATCACCGTCGCGTTTGGCACTGCGTCAATCATCGGCTGCACCGACTGCTCTAACACGGGGAATGTGTTGTAGTGGCACGGGATCACCGTACTAAAATTGAAAAAGCGTTTGGCCGCATATGCTGCGCGCTTCATATCCATCGTGAAGTGGCCACCGGCACAGAGGATACCAATATCTGGGTGATGCAGGTCTTCGAACAGCTCCATGTCCATCATCACGTCGGTATCGCCGCTGAAATAGATCACCTTCCCTTCACCAGCGATCATAAAGCCGCTTTCGGTGCCAGCATACATGGGGCCATCGTCAGAGTTATAGGTGCTGGAGTGAGCAGCTGTCACCATCGTCACAGCAACTTCGCCAAGCATGACGGTGCCGCCTTTGTTGAAGCCGACGGTTTTGATGCCGAGCTTGCCTTCCATAAAACCCATATGATCGTAAATGCCCACTGCTGGAATATCGAGTTCCTTGGCAATTTCGAAGCCATCCGCGCAATGATCGAAGTGGCCGTGGGAAATAAGAACGTGCGTGGCCCCTTTGATCGCGTCTGAACGACGCTCCTGCGGGAACACAGGACACCCGGTCAGCCAAGGATCTACGAGCAGGATTTGATCTTCGATTTCAATGCGAAAGCCGGAATGGCCGAGGGGGGTAATTTTCAAGGGCTGTCTCCTGAAGGTTTCCTTGATCTTAACGGTGAATTCAAAAATCGCAAAAGAGACTTGGCATATCGGGCGGATTTTGAGTTTATTGGCAAGATGAAGCCCAAGTGGCATCGTTTTTGTGAGGTTTGCCTGTGTGTCTGTGGGGTCGGGCTTGCGAGCGGCGCGCGTGGGCGCTAAACGCTAGCGCAACATGCAAATGCGGAGACTTGCCTGATGTCCATTGACGAACAAACTGCTGCGCGCGTGGCCAAGCTGGCCCGCATCAAGGTCGAGCCAGAGGCGCTGCCGGAATTGGCGCAGGAATTCAGCAATATGCTTGGTTTTATTGAGCAATTAAACGAAGTCGATGTCGAAGGCGTCGAGCCGATGACATCCGTGACGCCGCAGATTTTGAAGCGTCGCGTGGATGAGGTGACAGATGGCTCGCAACAAGACAAAGTGCTCGTCAATGCGCCGGATGCGCGCGAAGGCTTTTTTGCGGTTCCGAAGGTGGTTGAATAATGGCTGATTTGAAAACACTGGGACTGGCAGGAGCGCGTGATGCGCTGCGCAAGGGCGAGACAACCTCCGTTGAATTGACCGAGACATTCTTGAAAGAGATTGAAGGCGCGGGGGCGCTGAACGCATTCGTCCATCACACGCCAGAGATTGCATTAGAGCAGGCAAAAGCCGCTGATGTGCGCATTGGTGGTGGTGATGCCCCAGCGATGTGCGGTCTGCCGATTGGTATCAAGGATTTGTTCTGCACCAAAGGTGTTGCGTCACAAGCAGCTTCGGCCATTCTGAACGGTTTCAAGCCTGAGTACGAAAGCACCGTTAGCCAGAACCTGTTTGATGCCGGTGCGGTTATGCTGGGCAAGCTCAACATGGATGAGTTCGCAATGGGCTCGTCCAACGAAACCTCTGTCTATGGCAATGCTGTGAACCCTTGGAAAGTCGATGATCGTGATCTGACGCCCGGTGGATCGTCTGGTGGATCCGCTTCTGCGGTTGCCGCTGATCTTTGCCTTGCTGCAACCGGTACGGATACGGGTGGATCAATTCGCCAGCCTGCCGCGTTTACGGGCATCACTGGGATCAAGCCGACCTACGGGCGGTGTTCGCGCTGGGGTGTTGTGGCGTTTGCGTCATCCTTGGATCAAGCGGGTCCGATGACCAAAGACGTGCGCGATGCGGCGATCATGCTAGAAACGATGTGTTCGTATGATCCCAAAGACAGCACCAGTGCCAACATGCCTGTGCCGAATTTCGAGGCAATGCTGACAGGTGATATCAAAGGCAAGACCATCGGCATTCCGAAAGAATACCGGATGGACGGGATGCCTGATGCGATTGAAAAGCTTTGGGCGGACGGCACTGCAATGATGAAAGATGCCGGCGCGAAGATCGTCGACATCTCTTTGCCGCACACAAAATACGCGCTGCCGGCTTACTATGTAATTGCGCCTGCGGAAGCATCGTCCAACCTCGCACGTTATGACGGGGTGCGTTACGGACACCGCGCGACGCTTGAGGCGGGTGACGGCATCACCGAGATGTACGAAAAGACCCGCGCTGAAGGCTTCGGGCCTGAAGTACAACGCCGCGTGATGATCGGAACGTATGTTCTAAGTGCTGGTTTCTATGACGCTTACTATAACCGCGCGCGTCGCGTGCGCACATTGATCAAGAAAGACTTTGATGATGTGTTCGCGGCGGGTGTGGATGCAATCTTGACACCTGCAACGCCAAGTGCCGCGTTTGGCCTTGGTGAAATGGTCGATGCGGATCCGGTTCAGATGTATCTGAATGACGTGTTCACGGTGACTGTGAACCTTGCGGGTCTGCCGGGCATTGCCGTGCCAACGGGGACAGGTGCCAACGGATTGCCGCTTGCACTGCAGCTTATTGGCAAGCCTTGGGAAGAGGGTGATTTGCTAAATGCCGCTTATGCGCTGGAACAAGCGGCGGGTTTTGTAGCAAAACCTACCAAATGGTGGTAAACGGCGCGAAAAGAAACACCGTACTAAAGATATGGGCAGTCCAGATATGAAACGTATTCTCCTTTCCGTCGTCGCCCTAGGTGCGCTTGCCGCGTGTAGTGCGACAATTCCTGACAGTGGCGCAGGGGTTGGTTTTGGCGATTATAACGAGTTTCAACAAAAGCAAGCGGCACGGGATGCGGCGTTGAACAGCACAGGTGCTTTGCCACCACCACAAGCGGTGAGTTCTGAAACACTCGCGCCAGCGTCTGCGTCCGGTATCGCACAGGCCAATGCTGTCGTGGACGGCGCGGTGCAAGCCAGCCCTGCCAATGCTGCACCTGTTTTGCGTGCAGGGGGCATCAGTGCAGAGAATGATTTTGACGCGGTCTCTGGTCAGCGTTCGATCGAAGGGGATGCGGCCAAGCGCGCGCAAAACCAACAGGAATTCCAAGTGATCCAGCCAACCGCATTGCCAACACGCCAAGGCAACGGTGGGCCGAATATCGTAGCGTTTGCGATTGCTGCAAAGAACGCCAAAGGCCAGCGGGTCTATCGCCGCAATGGCTTTAATGTTGAACGAAAGTATCAGCGCGCGTGCTCTGGTTTCGCATCGCAAGATCAAGCACAGCAGGCGTTCATGGCGCAGGGCGGTCCCGAGAAGGATCGCAAAGGCATGGACCCCGATGGGGACGGTTTCGCCTGCGCTTGGGATCCGGCACCGTTTCGCAACGCTGTGAAGGGCTAAACCTTTGACGGGCGTCATTGAACAGCGCCCGTCGCCCAATTGCGGGCCGCGCAAACACGGTATTGTAGCGCCCGATATGGTGGTTCTTCATTACACCGCGATGGGCTGCGCTAAAGACGCGCTCGACACGCTTTGCAATCCTGACAATGAAGTCTCTGCCCATTATCTGATTGGCCGCGATGGTCGTGTGGTCCAAATGGTGGAAGACGCCGCGCGTGCATGGCATGCGGGGGCAGGGCGCTGGGCGGGGTGCAACGATATCAACTCGCGCTCGATCGGGATCGAATTGGACAACGATGGGTTTTCGCCGTTTTCCGCGGTTTTGATGGACGCTCTCGAAGAGTTGCTTGCAGGGATCATGTCGCGCTGGGATATTCCTGCGCATCATGTGATTGCACATTCTGATTTAGCTCCGTTGCGAAAAAGCGACCCGGGTGCTCGCTTTGACTGGCGACGTTTGGCGCTGCGCGGATTATCTGTTTGGCCGGCCGAGGGCGAAGATTCGCCTTTAAGCGAAAGTTTAGAGGCGCTGGGCTATGACCTGTCAGAATTTGGCCGTGAAGCGTGCTTGCATGCGTTTCGTCTGCGCTTTGCCCCGTGGCGCACGGGGGATGAAACGGTTGCGGATCGATCCGATGCAGCATCGCTTGCCGCACGATTCGCGGTTGACCCATGGCAGGTCAACCGCTAGGCGACACCAGCGTACGGAAGGCTGGATGGCTGCGGTTCTCAGGGATCGAGGAAAGTCCGGACTCCATGAAGCAACGGTGCCGGGTAACGCCCGGCCAGGGTAACCTGAGGGATAGCGCCACAGAGAAGAAACCGCCTATGTTTCGGCACAGGTAAGGGTGAAACGGTGCGGTAAGAGCGCACCGCGGGACGGGTAACCGGACCGGCACGGCAAGCCCCACCGGGAGCAATGCCAAATAGGGATGCTGCGCGCGTGTGATCGAGCAATCGATATCCGCGTAAGGAAGCTTTAGCCTGAGGCATCCGGGTTGGCAGCTAGAGGCACTGGGGTAATCCAGTGCCGAGATGAATGGTCATCTATTTGCGGCTCGAGAGGGCTGCATTGGACAAAATCCGGCTTATAGGCCCTCCGTACGCAATTTATTTACGAACTTGTTTCAGCTTCGATGGAATTGGGATGGAAACGCCCGCTTTGCAGATGCGTGGGATTGTCGCTTTTTGATCAGGTTTGGAACGTCAGCTGTGCGGACGAAGCGGACTTGTGCAGGTGCGGCTTTTGCTGACGCGGCGGTTCCTCTCAGTTGCAGCAGATTTCAAGCTGCGATGCAGTTCAGGTCGCGCAAGCGGCCATTCAATGAAACTGACGTAAATGGATTTCAGGCCGATCCTTCGCCGCAACTTTAGCAAATTACAAGAGGGCGGGCTTAGCCGACCATAGAATATTCCTTACAAATGTCCGCAAGAACTTGTTTGAATTGCAACGACAGAAAGCTTGGCCGTCGGTCAAACACTCGGTCCATTGCAAAGAGGAGCTTTGGAAGTTTGCCAGAAAGACGCGTCGCCACTCGCTGTAGATCTAAAATGTGAAACGTCTAAATATTGGCGTTCGCGAATTGATCTTTAATCCGGCTATGGGCACCCAAGATTCTAATGCAAGACCACTTTGGGATGGAATGAAAACCGATCTCTCTGGTCACAAGAAGATAACGAACAAGGCGACTAGAAAGTGTTCTGGGCCAGTCGTGCGGTCCCTATGCTTGCTTCGCTATGAAGGGCTTTTTCAACCCTCAGGCCCATCTTTTCCGCACGCATCAGTGACCAGACGTCGTTTTGACTGCCGCCACCAGCCGTGTAAATGACTGTTGGCCAAACGCCGCCTCTGCCTCTGCGCCGATCGGATCAACAGACCAGTCTTGTGGCAACCGTGCCAAGACATCTGACAAACAGGCGAGCATGGCCAATTGCGACGAGGTCGCGCCATTGCGGATCAACACGCCATGCCCTTTTTTCAAGATTGCAGGCGGCATTTCGCGCGTGTCCTTTTGCGCCAGTGCCGGACCCAGGAAAACGACGTGATCAGGGTAATATGTGCCATTTAGGGCGTAATCAGATGCGCGTTTGTCGATGCCAAGCCAGCTGTGCGGTGACCATGTGAACCCGTTCGGGGCTTCGCCCGCAGGTGCGGGAACTGAGGTGCTTCGCGGGCTCATCGCAAGGCGTGTCTCAACATCTGCGATCAATGCATCAACAGACTCGACGGTGTTACCGCAGCAAATCAGACCATGGTTCTGCAAGACAATGACCTGAGTGTCGGGCTGTAACCGTGCAAGAATCTCTTGCGTTAAGGGCAATTCTGGTTTGGCGTATGGGACCCGAATAAAGGGAAGACCGGCAAGTTTTTCGTCAAGCGCTATACGACCTTCCGGACTGATCGCATGGGTCAGCGTCGCAACGGAATGAGTGTGCGCGACAATCGGCCAATCCATCGCGGCATGAAATGTCGTCTCGATTGACGGGTGCAATGTAACGGTTGGATCAAGACCCGTTGCTTTGCAGCTGCCATCGCCAGCCTGTTCGCGGGCTTCGGCGACAGCGGCATCGCGATCAACGGCGACAAAGATATTTGTCTTTTCGGCATCGGCAAGTTCCGTACCCGATGCTTTGATCCACATCACATTGCCGGACTTGATGGATATGTTGCCGCCAGTCCCTGAACCTGTAGTGGATCTTGTCCCAAACGGGCAGAGAGCGCCCGAAAGGCTGGGGTCAATAGGTCGGTATGCGTGGTCATCGAAGTTCCTTAATGCGGTAGGTCGGCGGCTGGCAATTCTGGGCTACGACCAGTTGGGTAAGCGTCGCATTGCTGTCATCGGCCGCGAACGCTGCCGCACACAACCCTCCCTGGATCAAAAGACTATCCCAACCCGCAGTATGTGCGCTGGTAATATCATGTCCCAGACTGTCTCCGACCATCAGGTAACGGCCCGGCCCATCATAGTTTCAATAGATTTGAAAATCGGATGATGCGGTTTGCCGTAAAACGTGACCGCACCACCAAGTTCTCGGTAGGCGAACGCCAATGCCCCGGGGGACACAACAGACCCATCCGCGCGCGGGCTTTGCCTATCAGGGTTGGAACAGTAGGCCGGCAGCTTATTCGTGAGCCAACACTTTAGATGCGACACAACATCCTTGAGTGCCACATCTTCAGGCAGGCCCATTATCAAGATTGCATCTGCTTTGTGGACATCGCGGGTGATTTCAATGTCCAGACCCGCAGTCCAATTTTCAGCATCACCAACAGTCCCCTCGATTGGAAAAAACCGCTTTTGTTCAATGATGCCACTGGCCATATCCCGCCACAGGGCTTCACCGCTGGTCATCACCGTATCGAACTGGTCGACATCAAAGCCTATTCCAGCAATCCGGTCCTCGTTAACGTCCGCGCGCTTGCCTGAATTGGAAAGGACGCCAAGCTTTGGGGCTGCCTTACCTAATTCATTGATCGCGTCGATCGCACCTAGATATGCCGACGTCCCGTTGTGCAACACGCCCCATTGATTAAAGACGATCGCGTCATATCGTAACGCAATTGTTTGAATGTTACTGATAACTTCGGTCACGGCGTCAGTATTCTGCCATGTCTTTTGGATCGACGAGGCTCGCGATGAACGCGTCTGCTTCTGCCTGCGTCAGCTTGGGCGCGGCTTTATCCGCCATGCCCGAAGGCATGTCACCGAAATAAAATTTGTATCCCGGAATAGGCTGGCGTCGCTTGCGGATCGGCATGCCTTCGTAGGGGAACACGTCAGCACGGGCATTCGCACCCTCATTATGGCACGGTAAAACATAATCCGCACGTTTGTCGATTTCCTCAACCGATTTCCAACCCTCGTAGGAATTGACGAAACGTGCCGGCACCCAATAGCGCCATTGCCCGGACGGAGTCGGCTCAAGGTTACGTTCAACAAAGATTGCATCCCCTACAACACAGATAACACCCGCTGCGGTCGCAACAGTAACGCCCATGTGGCCAACGGAATGGTCCGGTGTTGGAAACATTGTGATGCCCGGCAGAACTTCGCATTCGCCGTCAACTGCCTCGAAGACGCATCCCGCGTAGGCCTGTTCGACACCAATGTTGGCCTCGTATGTGCGATAATAAAGGGGCAGAGGATTATATGCCATTTCGATTTCGGCTTTTGGCGCGATGTAGCGGGCGTTCTTGTATTTCTTCATGTTTTGCACGTGATCCCAGTGCAGGTGGGTGAACACAATTGCGTCGATCTCGTCGGGATGAACGCCAAGTTTTTGCTCAAGGTGTTCGCACACTTGCAGGCAGCCGCATTTCTCTCACTTGTGTGGGTATATTGTGGCGCGCTCGTCGTCGGGCAGGCCAGTATCGATCAGAATCTTTTGGGTGCCAGTATCGACGTAGTTGGCAGTAAACAGGGTTCCAGTATTTCTTGCCTGCTGGCCCCTTCCAGAAAATATACGTCCCGAGGTCGGCTTCGAGCCATCCAGTATTAATCGGGTAGATCTTAGTTTCTGCAACGCCCATGACACGCTTCCTTGCTGTGATTCCATTTTGTATACAAAAATAAATTTTGGAATACTTTTACAAGGGTCAATTACGAATTTTGGGGTTAGTTGGCGCGTAGGGCCTGCAAAAAACTCTCTGTCATATGGCTTCGCATCCCGTTGGATGCAGCGGCCGAATCTTCACTAAAGATCCCGGCGATCAGGTCTTCGTGGCTCTGCGCCGATGCCACAAGATCGTCTTTGGTCTGGAATTTCTTTGCGCGAAACGGACCGGTGCGGCGGCGAAACTCGGATGCGATCTCTGCCATGTAGGGATTTCCCGTCGCCGTATAGATTGCCATGTGCAGGGCTTCGTTGGCCCGCAAATACGCTGCGCGATCGCCTGCCTCTGCAGCCTCGATGCATCTTCGCTGCGCGGCTTCGATATCCGTGCGGGTTAATAAAGTAAGCCTTTGTGACGCAATCCGAGCGCATGCTGCTTCGATTTCATGCATTGCTTCAAAAATTTGCGCCAGCTCCTCGCGATCATACTGTGCGACAAATACACCGCGCCGTTCGCCCTGAACCAGAATGCCTTGTGCTGTCAGGCGCGTTAGCGCTTCGCGTACTGGTGTTCGCGATGCGTCGAACCTTGCGGCCAGACCAGCCTCGTCAAGCCGTACGCCTGGCTCAAGTTCGCCAGCAGCAATTTCCTCCATCAGGGCGGCTTCGATCCGCTGGGTTGCCGATATTTTTGTCGGTGCGCGCATGAGATACTCCCTATTTTAGGGCAATAAATATCATCCAAAATACGAATTTGCAATTTTGTATATTTAATTTGTTTTTGCATACAAAGTACTCAAAACAAGCTGAGAAAGGGATTTGATGCCACAGATAGAACTACGCGGGTTGGTGGAAAACTACGGTGCCATTCAGGTGCTGCACGGCATTGATCTGACCATGGCAGACAACGAGTTTACTGTTTTGGTTGGGCCTTCGGGCTGTGGTAAATCCACGACGCTGCGCATGATTGCGGGCCTTGAAAGCGTTTCAGGCGGTGAAATTTACGTGGATGCTGCGCCGATCAGTTATCTGGAGCCAAGGGACCGTGATCTTGCAATGGTATTTCAGGACTACGCGCTCTACCCGCACATGAATGTCGCGCAGAACATCTCGTTTGCGTTGCGCCTGCAGAAAGAGCCTAAATTGGTGATTGATGCCAAGGTCAAAGAGGTCGCTGATCTTGTCGGATTGACCGATTTTCTTGCTCGCAAGCCCGGAGCTTTGTCAGGTGGGCAACGGCAAAGGGTTGCCATGGCGCGGGCCTTGGCCAAGGACAGCGGCATATTCCTGTTTGATGAGCCGCTGTCCAATCTGGATGCCAAGCTTCGCGGACAAATGCGCGCCGAACTCGCTGTGATGAGTCAGCGCGTCCAGAAGAACATGATCTATGTGACCCACGACCAGGTTGAAGCCATGACCCTGGCCGACCGGATTGTGGTGATGAACGGTGGCTATATCCAGCAACAGGGCACTCCCGAAGAATTGTTCAAGCGCCCGACCAACAAATTTGTCGCAGGGTTCCTTGGGATGCCGCCGATGAACTTCGTGAGCGGCGAAATTGAACAGCGCAGCGAAGGGGTATTCGTTTCGGGTGACGGATTTGCAATCCAGCTCGCCTGTGAAAAGACGAAAATTGCCGCCAAGCATACAAGCAAAAAGGTCACATTGGGTGTGCGCCCGTCTGATCTGACATATTCGCCAGACGCCCCTGCGGGTGCATCCCTGACGTTGGATGTTCTGGTGTCCGAATACATTGGCGCTCAATCGGTGCTGATGTGCAATTGTGGGTCGAACAGAGTGACCGTTGAGGTGAACTCCGAGACTTCAATGGCTTTAGGGGAAACCCTCAAGTTCGAAGCGAACCTGAATAGGGTTCATCTGTTTGATGCTCAAACAGATGAAGCGCTGTAAGGCGCAAACCGGCATCGAAGTCGAAGTCGACCAACTGCCATATCTTGCGATGCGCGAACGTCAGACCCTGAAATTGGCACAGGAAGAAGGCGACTATGATCTGATCGCATACGTTGTGTTTTCCAAGGCGGACTATGTCTACGCCGATCAGCTGGAAAACCTTGCCAAATACTTCATGAATCCAGCATTGGCAGATCCGGGTTACGCTTCTGCTGATCTGATTGACGGTTATGTCTATAACATCGGCTTTGCAGGTGGTGATCGTGGTTATCTGTCTGGGGCTACCGGATCGTTGTTTGGTCTGCCTTACGGGTCCGAGACATCCGTTCTTGGGTATCGCACTGACATCTTCGAAAAGCACGGGCGGGATGTGCCTGAAACCTATGAAGAGATGTTGGCACTTGCATGTCAGATCCCCCAATCGGAACCCGGTATGGGTGGCCTTGCATCGCGCGCGGCCTCTGGACATCATGCGGCACAC
>CBFIGL010000016.1:0-63048 GCA_965662135.1 Planktotalea sp.
CAATACGAACGAATGCAGTGACATCTACGCCTGCTTCTTTGGCTGCTTCGGCAACTGTAAGATCAGGGTTCACAACAAAGGCTTGACCCAAAAGCGTGCTCTCCGCGAGCCACTTTTTCATGCGACCAACAATCATCTTTTCGATCACTGCTTCAGGCTTGCCGGACTCGCGTGCGATGTCCATTTGAACGTTCTTTTCTTTCTCGACGATAGATGCGTCAAGATCAGCTTCGGACAAAGCCGCCGGGTTTGCAGCCGCGATGTGCATCGCGACCTGCTTGCCGAACGCTTCGTTTTCGCCGGACAGGCCAACAAGAACACCGATCTTGCCCATGCCAGGTGCCGCTGCGTTGTGCACATAGGACACAACAGAAGTCGCTTCGACAACGGCCATGCGGCGCAGGGACATGTTCTCGCCGATTGTGGCGATCTTGTCTGTTAGAACTTCAGAAACCGGCTTGCCGCCCATATCTGCTGCGGCCAGTGCATCTGTGTCAGACACGCCCATTGCAACAGCTGCAATACCGCCAACCATTTCTTGGAATTCTGCGTTCTTACCAACGAAGTCTGTTTCGGAGTTCACTTCAACCGCAACACCTTTGCCTCCGCCAACTTGAACCGCAACTAGACCTTCAGCGGCTGTACGGCCAGATTTCTTCGCTGCTTTCGCAAGGCCTTTGGTGCGCAACCAGTCGATTGCTGCCTCCATGTCGCCGTCTACTTCTGTGAGCGCTTTTTTTGCGTCCATCATGCCTGCGCCGGATGTATCGCGCAGTTCTTTAACCATGGCTGCTGTGATTGCCATTTTCATATCTCCTAGAATGGGAAAAACGAGGGCGGGCGATCCCTGCCCTCGTTATAATGCTTAGGCTTAGCTAGCTGCCGGAGCTTCAGGTGCTACTTCTGCAACAACTTCTTCTACAGGTGCTTCTTCCATCGCGCCCAGATCAACGCCAGCCGCACCAAGTGCTGCGGACATGCCGTCAAGTGCTGCGCGTGCCGCAAGATCGCAATACAGTGCAATTGCACGTGCCGCGTCGTCGTTGCCTGGAATGATGTAATCGATGCCGTCTGGTGAGCAGTTGGAATCGACGATTGCAACAACAGGAATACCCAGTTTGTTTGCTTCGGCGATGGCCAGTGCTTCTTTTTTCACGTCGATGACGAAGATCAGATCAGGTGTACCACCCATCTCGCGGATACCGCCAAGGGATGCCTGAAGTTTACCTTGATCGCGCTCCATGCCGAGGCGCTCTTTCTTGGTCAGACCTTCAAAGCCTGTTTCGAACTTCTCGTCGATGGACTTCAGACGGTTGATGGACTGAGAAACTGTTTTCCAGTTTGTCAGCGTGCCACCCAACCAACGGTGGTTCATGTAATACTGTGCGCACTGCTCAGCTGCTGCTGCAACCGGGCCTGCTGCCTGACGCTTTGTTCCAACGAACAAGATGCGACCGCCCTTGGCGACGGTGTCACGGATCGCGTTCAATGCTGCGTCGAGCATTGGAACAGTCTGTGTCAGGTCCATAATGTGGATGCCGTTACGCGCGCCGTAGATGAACGGACCCATACGTGGGTTCCAACGCTGCGTTTGGTGGCCGAAGTGTACGCCTGCTTCAAGCAGTTGGCGCATGGTGAACTCTGGAAGAGCCATGTCGTATTCCTTTTCCGGTTTCGCCTTGGTGGGGGTGATGAACGACTGTTCAAACCGGCGGACATTTTGAGGATTTCTCCCTCAAAGGCCCAACCCCACCTGCGGGATTTAGTAGGGCGCGTTTAGGACACACCGAACCAAGGCGCAAGCCCCATCACGCCACAGATGTGGTGATTTTTTAGAAAAATCGCTAGTTCAGCCAAGTTCAGCCAAGTTTAGCGGCACGCGCATCGCGCAAGCGGGCAAAATCATCACCCGCGTGGTAGGATGAGCGTGTCAAAGGTGTCGCCGACACCATCAAGAACCCTTTGCCCCAAGCGGCTTTTTCGTAGGCTTTGAATTCTTCAGGCTCTACAAAGCGCGCAACGCGGTGGTGCTTGGGCGTGGGCTGTAAATACTGGCCGATGGTCAGGAAATCCACGTCAGCGGCACGCATATCGTCCATGACTTGCTGCACACCTTGTTTTTCTTCGCCAAGCCCCACCATGATTCCGGATTTCGTGAAAATCGTCGGGTCCATTTCTTTCACCTGCTGAAGCAAGCGCAAAGAATGGAAATACCGCGCACCAGGGCGCACAGTCGGATAAAGGCCCGGCACGGTTTCAAGGTTGTGGTTGAACACATCTGGACGCGCTTGAACCACGGCTTCCACAGCACTGACAGGGCATTTCAAGAAATCAGGTGTAAGCACTTCGATCGTTGTGTCAGGCGAACGGTGACGCACGGCACGGATCGTTTGCGCGATATGCTCAGCGCCCCCATCGTTAAGATCATCGCGATCCACAGACGTGATAACCACATGCTTCAAGCCCAGGGTTTCAACCGCATGGGCCACCCTGCCCGGCTCGAACGCATCAAGCGCTTCGGGTTTACCTGTGGCAATGTTACAGAATGTGCATCCACGGGTACAAATCTCGCCCATGATCATCATGGTCGCATGCCCTTGGTTCCAGCATTCGCCGACGTTCGGGCAGCTGGCTTCTTCACATACTGTCACCAACTTGTTCTCGCGCAGGATATTGCGTGTCTCTTTATACCCTGCACCTGTTGGGGCTTTCACACGGATCCAATCAGGTTTTTTAGGCTGAGCATTGTCAGGACGATGCGCTTTTTCTGGGTGACGTTGGTCCGGAATTTTAAGATCGCGCATCTGTAAGCCCTCTCAAGCGTGAGACGTAAAAAGAATATCTTCTCCGTTTAGCATACATTCGCTTTATTGCCAGCCACCCAAGCGCATAGCTGCGTTGCATCACTTTCAAACATCGACGGGCACAAAAAAACGACACCCTGCTTTCACAATGCGTCGTCTCTTTGGCTTTGCGCACGGGAGGATACACAAAGCTAAGCCGGTTTTGTGGCTTAACCGATCAGAACATCACCAAGTTCTGTTTCGTAAAACTGTCCCAAGCGTTGCAGTGCAATGCGCAGCACGATTTTGCCAGACCGCGCGGACCAGCCCATACGTTTTTCTGCGCTCTCTAAACCTTCAAGATGACAACAACAGCGCAAGGCAACATCCCCAAGGCCCGGCCCCAAATACCGTAGGGCCTTGCCCACACGATCACGCGCTTCACCCGGAACGCTCGCACCATCGGTGTTTGAAACATGGCTTTGGCGCTCACTGCCAGCCGTTAGGAAACTGTCCCAATTTTGTGCAACGCGCGGGCCCATTTGCGCCAGCTCAAAATCTTCACGCAAACGTTCTGCCGCATTGACCAGCGTATCATTAAGAAACAATGACCCATCCTTGTCTTTGCGCCGTGAAAGCGCAGCAACAGGACTTTCAGCCGAATTATAGCGAATACGGCGGCGTCCTACGGTGCTTGTATCACTCTCGCTGTTTTGCCCTTGCTCAAAGTGTTGCGCATCATTGTCGGACAGCTCTGCCAACTTGTTGCGACCTGCCGTGGTGATTTTATAGCGCGATATACGACCAGGATTGACGCACTCGACCCAAGCGTTCAGTGCCAGAACGGACACAAATTCGGCTGACACAGAGGCTGTTTTGCTTGCCGCACCACTTGCGGTTTCGCGCACAACAACGGCTGTTTCCATCCCCTCTGCGACGGCTAGGACAGATCCCGCCTCACACAGACGACGCAGAATGCGCAGCGTTTGTTGGTCCATATTGGCGGCATCGTTCTTGAAACCTTTCGTGTGTGGCTGATCCTTCATGTCGATCGTCTCCTTGGCGCAAAAAGTAGGTGTGCCGCGGAAAAACTTGGAACTTAATACATGCAAAGCGCGATCCACCAAGGGATCGTCCCGCCGCACTTCGATCTTGCGAATTTGGCGCAATACCGTTGAGGCGTGACACCCGGATCGCCGTGCGACTTCGCGGATCGGAAGACCGGCCTGCGTATGGGTCAGATATCGACGAACAGATTCAGGAACCCAAACCGGCATGGAGGTGCCAACCTGTGTGCTATCACTGGTTTCATATGCGTTCGAAGATAGATGTGTCACGTTCTCTGACCCTGTTATAAAAAGTTATCCATAAATTTGTCCACAACTTGGACGCTAATTGTTACCTATTCGTTAACAGTTAGCGTTCGCTTAATCATTGTTTCTATTTGATAAACAATTCTGAACACGGCGAACGCCGAAATCGTCCGAAACGCAACACACCTATAGGTTGAGTAATTTGTTCTTGTAACTGCTCATATTCTAGGGGGATCAGCGATGCTGGATCTGAAAACACAATTGACCAATCTCAAGCGCCCGAAACTTCTCGTTCGCGCGGCAAGTTTTGGTCAAAAGGACTACAGACGCCGCACACATTTGCCCCGCCTTTTGGGCGGTGTCGTCCCGACCAATGCAAGCGCGATCATGGTCCAACTGTGTGATTTGGAAAACCACCTTAACAGCCTACGAAAAACGCGCGATGCTGCATACAGCGTCGCGCGTCATATCGAAGTGCTGATTGCGCTTATCGCTGAAAGCCAGCGGTATGCGAAACACGATGGGCCGGTTTAGACAAAAGCATCCGGCATAGAGGCTTTCTTTTCCTCAACAAAGGCATTCAGCGCGGCAAGGATTTCTGGATCAATCTCGGGTTGCTGATAGTTGGACAACATCTGTGCGACCCGCGCGCTTGCCAAAGCCTGCGTGTCGCGTGCACCGTCATCATACCATGTTTCGAAGGGTTTGTAGTCAAACACATCCGTGCGCCAGAAAGCGTTTTTGAAATTCGCCTGTGTGTGTTCACACCCCAGATAGTGGCCACCGGGGCCAACTTCGCGGATCGCATCCATTGCTTGGGCGTTCTCGTCAATCTCAACACCGCGTGCGAGATGATGCAGAATGCCAAGTTGATCCGCGTCCACAACGAACTTCTCGAAAGAGGACACAAGCCCCCCTTCCAGCCAGCCGCATGCATGTAGCATGAAGTTTACGCCACCCAGCAAGGCTGCATTATGCGTATGTGCTGTTTCATAGGCAGACTGCGCGTCGGGTAGTTTAGAGCCACATAATCCACCGCCCGAACGGAATGGCAGACCAAGCCGGCGGGCCAATTGGCCGGCACCATATAGAATATGGCTGGCCTCCGGTGTGCCAAAGGTCGGCGCACCTGAGTTCATATCAATCGAGGTCACGAAGGCACCCGCAATCACAGGCGCGCCCGGACGGATCAACTGGCTGTAAGCAATACCTGCCAGCAATTCCGCCAGAACTTGTGTCAGCGTGCCGGCAACCGAAACAGGTGCCATCGCACCACCCACAATAAACGGCGAGATGATGCAGGCTTGGTTGTTTTCTGCGTAAACCTCTAGCGCACCCATCATGATATCATCGAACGTCATCGGCGAGTTGATGTTGATCAGTGATGTCATCACTGTGTTTTCCTGAACGAACTCTTTGCCAAACAGGATTTCGCACATCTCGACGCTGTCCTGTGCGCGGCTAGGATCCGTGACGGATCCCATGAATGGCTTATCGCTTAGCGTCATATGCGCTAGCAGCATGTCCAAGTGGCGCTTGTTCACCGCGACATCCGTAGGTTCGCACACTGTGCCGCCAGAGTGATGCAGCCATTTGGACATATAGCCCAGCTTCACGAATTTCTGGAAATCATCCATTGTTGCGTAACGGCGGCCACCTTCTGCGTCGCGTACAAAGGGCGGGCCATAGACCGGCGCGCAGACAAGTGTGTTACCACCGATGACAACATTGCGCTCTGGATTGCGCGCGTGTTGGGTAAAGCTGGACGGCGCTGTCTTGCAAAGCTCGCGCGCCAGTCCTTTGGGAATGCGCACGCGCTCGCCTTCGATGATGGCACCAGCCGCGCGCCAACGCTCAAGCGCAGCAGGGTTGGAAACAAAATTAACACCAACTTCCTCAAGGATCTGTTCAGCATTGGCTTCGATCACCTCCAACGCCGCGTCGCTCAGAACTTCGTAATTCGGAATGTTGCGTTCGATATACTTGGCTGTTTCAAAGCTGACGGAGGTGCGTTCCGCGCGACGGGCTGCGCCGCCTCCACCGCGTGTTCTGCGTGTACGTGCTGCTGCTTCGGCCATAAACTTGATCCTCACGTTAGAAGGTAATCGACGATTCAACGCTTACATACGCATAAACACCTTACATGCACGGCGGGTTTGCGGCCATTGCGGTGAAAAAGCGACCTTACCCACATCATGTTTGACTTTAAGGGCGCAATTTTTGATCGCTGAGCGATGAGAGACGTGATTTTGCAAACGTGGCAGGCCGCACCTTGTAGGAATGATCAGGCGATTATTCTGCCTGATGAGTGTTGCGACGTTATCATTTCGCACAAGCAAGATGAGCCTGCGAAAGTTATTTTGACGGACCTTAGAGAAAGGCCACATTTGGCACATCTTAAAAAAGATACGCAGATGATTGGATTTAGATTACAGCCCGGCACGCGCATAGATGTGAACCAGCTTGAAAGCATGCTGCGCTCCGATGGCCCTGAGCACAGTCAAGCAGACAGCATTCGAACTGTTGCACAGCTGGACGAAAACTTGATTGATGCTGTGCAGTGTTTGGCGTCCGAACAGGGTTCGCTCGTTTCGGCTGCACGAGCAGTTGGGTGTAAGGCCAAGAACGCTGCAAAGGTTATTTGCCAAACATGCCCAGCCTGCCCCAATCTTTTGGTCCCAATTGGCCCGCGCCTGAAAATGCGGGCTTGCCGTGTCGCGTGGCGCATCTTTGCCTGAAGCGGTGATCACGCATGGCTATACGAATCTATCCCATATGAATCGTGCGTTCCAGCGATTCTTTGGTGTCAGCCCCGCAAGATTTTCTAAATCAATAGACCTAACAAGCCAATTGCATCAAGAAGGACTGGCCACGGGCGTGCATATTTCAACAAGATAACCGTCGATATCGCTTACGAAGGAAACAGTCTGCCCCCAAGGCATTTCAACAGGTTGTTTTTGTACAATGGCACCCGCATTAAGCGCTCTATCAAAGGCGCTTTGAACGTCGTCTGTTTCGAAAGCAATTTCAAAGACAGGCTTTAGCGGGTCTGCGTCGCCGACACCTTTTCCTGTTTGTGCAATCAGCGCTTTGGAGGCAAAGGCAAGTTTTGTCTCACCGGTCAGCATTTCACCGTAATCACCGGCTTCATGCAAAAATCCGCGCTCCAAGCCGAAGGCCGCTTGGTAAAAGGTCAGGCTTTTCTCAACATTCTCGACATAAAGAATAGTATAACGAAGTTTCATTTCTTTTTCCTACTGATGTACTGGCCTGAACTTACATGATGACAAAACGCAGGTATTGGATATTTGCGTCATCCATCTGAATTGACCTCCGCTGCGCCCTGCCCTAGACGGAAATCATGACAGAGATATCCCATGACCGCCTCCTTATTGTAGACTTCGGTAGCCAAGTGACGCAGCTTATTGCACGTCGTTTGCGTGAGCTAAATGTCTACTGTGAAATCCATCCTTATCAAAACGTGACAGATACGTTCCTCGCGGATTTTGCCCCTAAGGCTGTTATCCTGTCCGGTGGCCCTGATAGCGTCACGCGCGACGGCTCTCCACGCGCACCAGACAGCCTGTTTTCCTATGGCGTGCCTGTTTTGGGTATCTGCTATGGTCAGCAAGTGATGATGCAGCAACTGGGCGGTAAGGTCGAAGGCGGTAAGATTTCAGGTGGTGGTGGCACTGCGGAATTCGGCCGTGCGTTTGTGACGCCAGAAAACACCCTGCCGTTGCTTGAGGGGTGGTTTGCAGACGGAAAAGAACAAGTCTGGATGAGCCATGGCGATCATGTTTCTGCCCTTGCACCCGGGTTTGAGGTTTATGGCACTTCGCCCAACGCTCCTTACGCGATTACCGCAGATGCTGCGCGCAATTTCTATGCGGTGCAATTTCATCCAGAAGTGCATCACACGCCAAACGGTGCCAAACTGTACGAGAATTTCGTAAAACTGGCGGGTTTCACCGGCGACTGGACAATGGATGCGTACCGCGAACAAGCGATCGAAGCAATTCGTGCGCAAGTGGGTGACAAGAAAGTCATTTGTGGACTTTCAGGCGGGGTTGATAGCTCTGTTGCTGCGGTATTGATCCATGAAGCCATCGGCGATCAGTTGACTTGTGTTTTCGTCGATCATGGCCTGCTGCGCAAAGGCGAAGCGGATGAAGTCGTCGCCATGTTCCGCGACAACTATAACATGCAGTTCATTCACGCGCAGGAACAGGAATTGTTCCTTGGCGAGTTGGACGGTCAAAGCGATCCTGAAACCAAACGCAAGATCATCGGCCGTTTGTTTATTGATGTGTTTCAGAAATACGCAGGCGGTATCGACGGCGCAGAATTCTTGGCACAAGGCACGTTGTACCCTGACGTGATCGAAAGCGTCAGTTTTTCCGGTGGTCCATCAGTGACGATCAAATCACATCACAATGTCGGCGGCTTGCCCGAAAAGATGGGTCTGAAGCTGGTCGAGCCTTTGCGCGAATTGTTCAAGGACGAAGTGCGAGCGTTGGGTCGTGAGCTGGGTCTTCCGGCCTCTTTCATTGGCCGCCATCCTTTCCCTGGCCCTGGTCTTGCGATCCGTTGCCCTGGTGAAATCACCCGTCAAAAGCTTGATATCCTGCGCGAAGCAGATGCGGTCTACATCGACCAAATCCGCAAACACGGTCTGTATGATGAAATCTGGCAGGCTTTTGTTGCGATCCTTCCTGTGCGTACTGTCGGCGTCATGGGCGATGGTCGTACTTATGATTTTGCCTGCGCTTTGCGCGCGGTGAATTCTGTGGATGGTATGACAGCGGATTATTATCCGTTCAGCCATGAATTCCTTGGGGAAACGGCGACGCGGATCATCAACGAAGTGCCCGGTATTAACCGCGTGACCTATGATATTACATCAAAACCTCCCGGAACAATTGAATGGGAATAGGACTTGAGCGGCCCTGCGGGGCGAGTTTAGACGCAAGATGAAGCCCGTCATGGCCCCCGAATTGCGTGCCGCGCTTTGGATGATCGGGTCGATCCTGTCGTTTTCTTTCATGGCTGTCGCAGGGCGTTGGTTGGCGCAAGGCTATGACACGTTCGAGATCATGCTTTATCGCTCGATCACGGGTACGATCATTGTCTTTGCGGTTGGTGCTATGGCTGGTACTTTGGGCGAGCTGACAACGCGCAACGCGCCCATTCACATCATTCGCAACATGTTCCATTTTGCAGGTCAGAACCTTTGGTTTTTTGCCATTACGGTTATTCCACTCGCACAGGTTTTTGCGTTGGAGTTCACTTCACCGATCTGGATATTGATCCTGTCACCGATATTTCTGGGCGAGCGGATGACGCGGCCGCGTGTTATTGCGGCCGTGCTTGGATTTATCGGGATTTTGATTGTCACTCGTCCGGGCGCGACACCACTGAATGCAGGGATCGTTACAGCGGCCCTTGCTGCAATCTGTTTTGCGCTGACTGGCTTGCTGACCAAGCGTTTGACCAAAACAGAAAGCCTGACATCAATCTTGGCCTATCTGACTGTCACGCAAGCGATTTTCGGAACTATCTGCGCAGGCTATGATTTTGATATCGCCCTACCAACCTTTGATAGCGCGCCGCTTTTAGGGCTTGTCGGTCTCGCAGGATTGATCGCGCATTTCTGTTTGACAAAGGCGTTAAGCATCGCGCCTGCTACCGTCGTCATGCCGATAGACTTCACGCGCTTGCCGATGATCGCAGTGATCGGAATGTTGGTCTTTGGCGAAACGCTTGATCCTTGGGTTTTTGTTGGCGCCGCATTAATTTTCGCTGGAAATTACTACAATATCTGGTCTGAAACGCGAAAAGCGCAGGTTTCGGATTGAGCGTGTTTGCTTGCCGCCGCAAGCCTGCCTTATGAGGCAAAGCAAAGACATTTCTCCGCTCGCTTGGGGTTTACTGGCGCTTCTTGGGTTGATCTGGGGCGGGTCGTTTCTATCTATCCGCGTCGCCTTGAATGAAATCGGATTTTTGACCTCTGTCGCGCATCGCACGGGCTGGGCCATGTGTATCTTGTGGCTTTATGTTTGGCTGCGCGACCTGCCTGTTCCGCGCGAGCGACGTGTTTGGGTAGGCTTTCTTGGGATGGGATTGCTGAACAATGCGATCCCTTTTTCGCTTATGGCTTGGGGTCAACTAACGATTGAAAGCGGACTGACGTCGATCTTGAATGCGTCCACTGCGATTTTTGGCGTCGTCCTTGCCTCGATCTTCTTTGCGGACGAAAACCTGAAGGCACGGAAATTGTTAGGTGTTATCATCGGCTTTTTAGGTGTGGCTATTGCGATTGGCATCGAACATCTTTTGGCCTTTGATCTGCGTTCACTTGCGCAGCTGGCCATCATTGCCGGCACTCTGTCCTACGCATTTGCAGGCATTTGGGCGCGCAAACGTCTTAGCAGGCTTGCACCGGAAGTTGCCGCGGCCGGGATGCTCACGGGCTCTACGCTAATCATGCTTCCTGCCGCATGGTTGCTCGAAGGGCCTATCACGCTGAACCTTGCGCCGATCACTTGGCTTGCCATTGGCTATTATGTGGTGATCGCCACAGCGTTGGCATATCTGCTGTATTACCGCATTCTCGCGCTCGCAGGCAGCGGTAATCTGATGCTTGTCACCTTATTGGTGCCACCCATCGCGATTGTGCTCGGGATTGTCTTTCTGGGCGAAACCCTACATCCGCGCGCTTATTACGGTTTTGGGTTATTGGCGCTGGGATTGATTATTCTCGACGGGCGCGCCGTTGACGCCTTTCGCCGCGCCAAGTAGCAAGGCGGGAACACCACGTCACCGCGAAGGAACGCTCCATGCTCTACCCGACTGCGCAAGCTTGGCGCGATGCACCCCAAAAACGTGTGCTGATTTTCGCGATGTCCGGTCTTGGGAAGACCCATGTGTCCGAAATGCTGGCAGATCAAGGCAACTGGTTTCACTACTCGGTCGATTATCGCATCGGTACACGTTACATGGGCGAGCATATCATCGACAATCTTAAACGTGAGGCAATGAAGACACCCTTCCTGCGCGAAATGTTGATGCAGGATCTGATTCACTTTGGCGTCAATGTGCATGATCATGACCTGCGCCCTGTTGCGGCCTATCTGGGCAAGCCGGGCAACCCTGATTGCGGTGGATTAACGATAGAGGAATACCAGCGGCGCCAAGATCAATTCCGCAACGCTGAAATTGCGGCTCTGCGCGACACGACCCAGTTCATTGATCGCGCACAATCTATTTATGGCTATGACAATTTCATCTGTGATTCCGGCGGGTCGATCTGCGAATGGGTTGATCCCGCTGATCCTAATGACCCTTTGCTAAGTGCATTGGCGCAAGAGTGTCTGATGGTCTGGATCAAAGGCAGCGATGCGCATACGAATGCACTGGTCCAGCGCTTTGATAAAGAACCCAAACCAATGTCATATCAGCCAGAATTTCTAGAAGTTGTTTGGGCGCAATATCTGAATGATAACAAGGCTAAACAAGCCGATGTTGATCCAGATACCTTCGTGCGCTGGACTTATTCGCAAGCATTGGCGCATCGTCAGCCGCGTTATGAACAGATGGCGCAGAATTTTGGTATCACCGTTGAGGCAAGTGCTTGGGAAACGATCACCTCTGAAGCTGCATTCGTGGATGTGATCGCTGACACCCTTGCTGCACACAGTTCTTAAACCTATCTAACCTATTCAAACTAAAGAAAGTCCGGTGCAATGCCGATAAAGCTCCCTGCTGATCTTCCTGCTTATGATGTGCTGGCGCGCGAAGGCGTTATGCTGGTGTCAGAAGACGAAGCTGCGCGTCAGGATATCCGCCCTTTGCGCATCGCTTTGCTAAATCTGATGCCGAAAAAAATCCAGACAGAGAACCAGTTTGCGCGTCTCATCGGTGCAACCCCTTTGCAGATCGAGCTGTCCTTGATCCGCATGAGCGAACATCAGACCCGCAACACAGCAGCTGAACATATGGAGAGTTTCTATCGCCCGTTTTCAGAGGTGAAAGATGAAAAATTTGATGGGCTGATTATTACAGGTGCACCGATCGAGCATCTGGATTTCAATGATGTGACGTATTGGGATGAGTTGCGCGACGTCTTTGCTTGGACGCAAACCCATGTGCATTCGACGTTGGGTGTCTGTTGGGGTGGTATGGCGATGATCAACCATTTCCACGGCGTGCAGAAACATATTCTGTCAGACAAAGCCTTTGGCTGTTTCCGGCACAAGAACCTGGCACCCTCTTCTCCGTATTTACGTGGATTTTCAGATGATTGCGTCATTCCTGTCAGCCGGTGGACAGAAATTCGCCAAGATGAAATTGATGCAGTGGACGGTCTTACAACGCTCTTATCCAGTGATGGATCAGGCCCGTGCCTAGTGGAAGATCCAAAGCATCGAGCGCTCTATATTTTCAATCACTTTGAATATGATTCAGGCACGCTCAAGCAAGAGTATGACCGCGATATAGCAGAGGGCGTGTCGATCAATGTCCCGATGAATTATTATCCGAACGACGATCCATCCAAAGCACCGCAAAACCGGTGGCGCAGTCATGCGCATCTGCTCTACGGCAATTGGATTAACGAGATTTACCAATCCACCCCTTACGAGCTGGATGCAATTGGTGCTTAAAGCAGTTGTCTACATTCTATGTGCGCTGACGGTCTTTGCCCTGTTGACGCTTTGGCGCGCTCATGTGCGTGAAACTGCGGCACAAGACGCTTATCCCGCGGAAGGGCAGTTTATTGATGTGAATGGCCATCAAGTCCACGCAGTCGTGCGCGGCGCGGGTCCTGATCTGGTGTTGATCCATGGGGCGTCTGGCTCGACCCGTGACTATACACATACGCTGGTTGCGCAGCTTGAAACAGACTTTCGCGTTATCGTGTTTGATCGTCCCGGCTTTGGATACACGCCGCGTCTTCACAGCGCAGGCGAAAGTCTGGAAGAACAAGCCGATTTTTTGGCTGCAGCAGCTGCTCACCTAGGGGCAGATAGACCTATCGTTTTAGGGCAGTCGTTTGGCGGTGCTGTCGCGCTGGCTTGGGCTGTGCATCATCAAGAGACAATGGCGGGTCTGGTCCTGCTTGCAGCGCCCTCTAATCTGTGGAGCACACCTGTGGATCTGCTTTATCGCGCCACATCTTCACGCCTTGGCGCCACCTTAGTGGTCCCGATCCTGACAGCTTGGGTGCCCAGATCATATGTCGCCACCGCCATCGCCGAAGTGTTTGAACCCCAAGAAGAACCCGAAGGTTACGCAGCACACTTCGGCCCAAGCCTCACGCTGCGCCGCAAAACAATGATCGCAAACGCCCGTCAAAGGGTGCGACTTTTGTCTGATATCAAGCAATTAATCCCGAACTACGGAAAAATTTCAGTGCCAACCGAGCTTTTGCACGGCGATACGGATACGATCGTTGGGCTATCCATTCACTCAGCGTTGCTGGTGGATCAGCTCCAAGATGCCAACCTAACAGTGCTGAAAGGTGTCGGTCATATGCCGCAGCATGTGTCGCAACGCGAAATAATCAAAGCTCTAGAGCGCCTCACCAAGCGTGCCGGATTGCGGTAGGCGCACGCCGCCTCCATACTGGTCAAAACAATACGGGAATTCGCGTTATGAACCTGCCATTCGACGGTGCGATCAGCACATTTTACAACGACACCGCCCCTAAACAGGTCCGTGACGCAATCAAATCCGCCGATAGCGATGCCATTCTTAGCAAAACCTATCCCCATAGCGCGCGTATGAAGCGCAAACGCTATGAAAAAGAGATGGCTGCACTGCAAATAGATCTGGTGCGCTTTCAACATTGGGTGCGTGAAAGTGGTCAGCGGGTGGCAATCGTCTTTGAAGGACGCGATGCGGCTGGCAAAGGTGGAACAATCAAACGCTTCCGCGAAAACCTTAATCCACGGGCGGCAAATGTTGTGGCTTTGTCCAAACCCACCGATCGCGAAGCCAGCCAATGGTATTTTCAGCGCTACGTCTCGTATCTACCTGCGGGGGGCGAAATCACCTTCTTTGATCGCAGCTGGTACAATCGCGGCGTTGTGGAACATGTGTTCGAGTTTTGTACCCCTGAACAACGTGAGGCCTTTTTCAATCAAGTTACCCACTTTGAAGATATGTTGGTGAACGAAGGCGTCACACTGGTGAAATTCTGGCTCAACGTGAGCCGCGCAGAACAGCTCCGCCGCTTTATGTCGCGCGAAAGCGATCCGTTGAAACAGTGGAAACTATCCTGGATCGATGTGGAGGGGTTGAACCGCTGGGATGCCTACACTGACGCGATTAAAGAAACACTTGATCGCAGTCATACCGATGCGGCCCCATGGACGGTGATCAGGTCCGATGACAAACGGCGCGCACGGTTGTCTGCCATTCGACATGTGTTGAACAAATTCGACTATGATCACAAAAACAACAAAGCTTTAGGATCTTTGGATACTGACATTTGTGCGGGACCGGAGATATGGGATGCCTAAGAAACGGGGCTACCATCACGGAAATCTAAGACAAGCACTGGTAGAGGCTGCGCTTGAGCTGATCCGTGCGAAAGGCCCAACGGGCTTCACGTTGTCAGAAGCCGCAAAACAAGCGGGCGTCACTCCCGCCGCCGTCTATCGTCATTTTGAAGGCCGCGAAGACCTTATTGCAGAAGCCGCGCGTCAAGGTTACGAAATTTTCGCGGATGTGATGCAATTCGCCTATGACAAAGGCCAACCTTCTGCTTTGGCAGCATTTGAAGCGACGGGTCGCGCTTATCTGGCTTTTGCGCGCAAATACCCGGGTCACTACATTGCAATGTTCGAAAGCGGTATCTCCGTAAACCGAACCCCTGAGCTTGCCGCTGTTTCTATGCGCGCAAGAGGGGTGTTGGAAAAAGCCGCCGAAGACCTCAATCAGCATATCCCCGAAGATAAACGCCCACCGGCCTCTATGTTTAGCGCCCATATCTGGGCGATGAGCCACGGTGTCGTGGAACTTTTCGCCCGAAACAGCCCTGGGACGCAAAGCCCCTTCCCACCTGAAGATCTTCTGGAAAGTGCGATTGGCATATACTTAAGAGGTTTGGGATTGATCGCACCTGATGATAAATAGAAACGCGGCCTGCGCGTTGCAGGTTTAGCATGGGCCATGCCCATGCGATTTGCCTCCGGCGGGGATATTTTATGAGAGAGGAAGGGACAGCCAGTTACAACTGCCCCTGAAGAAGCACAGCTTCCCCTCTCACGGTCATCGGCGTCCCCGCCTGTTCCGCGATATCAACAAATGACAATTTGATTAAGACTTCGTTTCCTCTCTCGGATAAATATCCCCGCCGGAGGCATTCGGCATGTCTACAAAGACATGCTAAAACTGTGTGCGCGCAGCGCACCCAATAAGAAAGGCCGCCCAAAAAGAGCGGCCTTTCCAAAATACATGTGGTATTAGATTAACGCTTGGAGAACTGGAAGCTACGACGCGCTTTACGCTTACCTGGCTTCTTACGTTCAACAACACGGCTATCGCGCGTGATAAAGCCAGCGGCTTTCAAGGCACCGCGCAAGGAGGGATCATAAAGCTGCAAAGCTTTTGAAATTCCGTGCTTAACCGCGCCGGCCTGACCGGAAAGGCCACCGCCCTTAACCGTCGCCATAACGTCGAATTGATCTTCAACGCCTGCAACAGTAAATGGCTGGCGCAGGATCATCTGCAGAACAGGGCGTGCAAAATATGCAGCCATTTCTTTGCCGTTCACGATCACTTTGCCGGAACCCGGCTTAATCCAAACGCGGGCAACCGCGTCTTTACGCTTACCTGTCGCATAAGAGCGACCTAGCTCATCGCGCACTGCTTCACGCACAGGTGCTGTGTCAACGACAGCTTCGACACCTTCGGCAACTGCGCCGAGTTCTTCGAGAGAATTGATTTGATCAGCCATGATTACACCCGTGTGTTTTTGGAGTTCATGGACTTAACGTCCAGAACTTCAGGGTTTTGTGCTTCGTGCGGGTGCTCGGCACCAGCATAGACACGCAGGTTCGTCATTTGCTGACGGCTCAAAGGGCCACCTGGCAACATACGCTGAACCGCTTTGGTCATTACGCGCTCTGGGTATGCACCCTCAAGCAGCTCGCCGGCTGTACGGAACTTGATGCCGCCCGGGTGGCCTGTGTGCCAGTAATATTTCTTGTCTGTACGTTTTTTGCCGGTCATCTGTACTTTGTCAGCATTGATAATGATGACATTGTCGCCCATGTCCATATGCGGCGTGAACGACGGCTTGTGCTTGCCACGCAGGCGCATTGCAACGATCGAAGCGAGACGGCCCAGAACAACGCCTTCAGCGTCGATCAGGATCCATTTCTTTTCGATGTCTGCTGGCTTTGCAGAGAAGGTTTTCATCGATTTTACCCTTATAGGTCTTTTTGAATCACGTAACGCGAGCAAGCCCGCGTCGAATAGAGGCGTTATAAGCGTCCCACTTGTCACGTCAAGCGCCCTTAAATCAAATAAATATATATAAAACAATTGGTTACAAATTAGGTAAAATAATACCCCATTAGACACCTATCCTTTCAGGAGGATTATCCAGCAATCTACGCAGGCGCATTATAGCTGCTTCAAAGTGATCACGATCGACACGCGCGTTAATGGCGATACGCACCGCATGTAAAGCACGTGCATCGCGCCCTGCGAATTCTTCTGCGGGGCGGATTTGTACTTTTTCGGACTCGGCCGCTTGGCAGAAGGCAGAAGCGCGCCAACCTTCGGGCAACCGCAGCCAGACGAATGGCACATCCTCGTGCCATGTTAGATCATAGCTTCCTAAATGGTTCACGCAGGTGCGCACATATTCTGAAAAAACCGCATTTACCTGACGCGCGCACTCTGCAGCGCGTGGATCGGACAGCAAAAGTGCTGTCAAATCTGCAAGCGGCGTCGCAAGTCCGAAAAACCCGTGTTCAGCAGAGCGACGCAAGGCTGAAACGCAGGGCTTTGGCGCAACCACAAACCCGATCCGCAGCGCAGGCGTCAGCGTTTTAGAAATAGACGAGACATACCAACCCCGTTCGGGGGCAAGCATACGATAGCTTGGAGCACGCGATGCACCCATTCTATAGCAATCATCCTCGATAATCAGAATATCATGGGCACGTGAAACTTCGACAATCTCTTCTCTGCGCTCGACGGGCGTGAACAATCCCGTCGGATTATGAACTTCGGGCGACGTACAGATCGCTTGCACGTTATGAGATTGAGCAATGGCATCAATTGCTTCCGGGATCATGCCTTTGTCATCCATTGGAATAGAGATGACGTCAGCACGCAGCAGTGCAGCAGCACGTCGAAAGCCCGGGTAGGACAATTCTTCGACCAAAACCACTGGCGTCGCCCCGCTTAAAGTTGATTGCAGCGCAAGGCTGACCCCATTTTGACCACCATGGGACAGTACAATGTCTTGCTCATCAAGAGCACCAAGCGGGGTTCCTTGTAACCATTTCAGAACTGCCTCGCGTGCGGGTTTAAAAGTTGTGCGGTTTGGATAGTGCATGACGCCAGACCGCGGATTTGCGGCCACTTGCCCCATCAATGTTTGGATCAATCCCACCTGCCCTACATCGGGCAATTGCGGCGACGTGAGGCGGACCACGTCGGGACGTCGCTCAACCGTATTGGGCAAAGTGCCGACATCGACAAGATAGTCGCTTTTCGTCTGCATGTCTTTTTCCGGCCTTTGGGGGGCAACGAAAGTTCCGCGCCCAACCGCTGCATCCAATATCCCGTCTTGCGTTAAAAGCGTATAAGCGCGCGCTACGGTGCCTGGTGTGATCTTCAAATCCCACGCAAGATCGCGCACTGGCGGCAATTTTCGATGCGCCTCTAGCGTTCCATCAGCGATTGCGTCACGAATGGCTTCTGCGAGCGCTTTGTATTTCGGGCCTTCACGGCTTTCGATGCTTGGCAGCCAAATTGTATTCATTGCAATCTTTCTGTGGACGTACAATGTTGCATTTTGTATCCGTAATGTACGAAATATGATTAATTGTGTCAATACAATTCAAGGAGTGTCCCATGTCACAAACTCGCGCTCTGATCTCAGCGGATCTAATCTTTCTCGATCGTCAACGCCCTTTGCCCCTACTTGCAAAACTGGCGGTCCGCGTGGCTGTGACAACGTCTAAATGGGCAGATCGTGCCCATACGCGACGTGCGCTCAAGTCGCTGGACGCACATCTACTGCGCGATATTGGCATAACGCCAGATGCTGCAGATATTGAAGCGAACAAGAGGTTCTGGCGCGCTTAACGCTCGTTTCGGACTGTTCCCAAGTTTCACGAACCTCTTACTTTGGCGGCTTTCATGCACAACATGGGCCGCCGCTTTTTATGTCCTTCGTTTCTCGCGCCAAAGGATCAACGCCCCCGCGCCGACTATCAGCAAGACCCCCGGGAAAAGCTTGTCTAGTGGCGCTTCACCGAACAGTAGCCAGCCAAATACGCCTGCGGTCAGAATTCCGAAATACCAAAAAGGTGCCAAAACTGACGGGCTGGCAATTCTAAAGGCAATCATCATCAGTAAAACGCCAATTCCGCCAATGGTCGACATGGTTAGAATTAAGGCTGCATCGGCCCAGCTGTGCACGGGAGAAAACTCGGTCGTGAAAGCGGCCAGCACGATTGCACCGATAATAGATCCTACCGAAGAATATAGATATAACAGCCCGTTAGATGTGTTCGGCCCGAACTTGCGAACGCTGACCATTGCAAACGCATAGCAAGCAGCGGCCCCGACAGGCAGCAACGCCACAAGAGTAAATGCATCCGATCCGGGGCGTAAAATCCAGACCACGCCTGCAAAGCCGATGAACAAGGCCGCAATCCGCCAAATCCCCACTTTTTCACCCAAATAGAAAACTGACAAGATCACCACGAAGAATGCATTTGTCTGCCCCAATGTGGCGACCGTTGCCAACTCCAGTTGCGCCAAAGATGTATAGAAAAATAGCTGCGCGAGCGCGACAACGACACCGCGACCCAGGGCCAGTTTCCATTTTTCGATCTTAAGTGCGCTGGCTTTGAATCTTAGCTCGCCAGTCCAAATCAAAAGAACCAACGACGGGATGATGCCAAAGACGTTGCGATAGGCTGACAATTCTTGCGCGGAATAGCTCGCACTGAGGATACGCACCAGAATGGACATCACGTCGAAACAGAGAATCGTTAGAATCAAAAGCCCAATGGCTTTCAGTCCCAATTGCGGGGTTTGTTCGCTCATCTCGGAGGTATCGCATAGGTGAGTGACGCGCGCGCAACCGGCATGTCCATCCCTTCGGAATGTATCAATACATCGCCCACGGCCAAGCTGCGACCCAACTTGTGTAAACGCGCGGTTGCGATCAGATCCACGCCAGCGGCAGGTTTTCGCATGAAATCAATCGAACAATTCGTTGTAACAGCTAAGGTAACAGGCCCAATCATGGCCAATGTCACAAGATACATTGATACATCTGCCAACGCGAACATGGTGGGTCCACTGATTGTACCCCCCGGCCGTAAATGTTGATCGGCAACAGGCATGCTCACGACGGCTTCCATAGGGGCCACGCTTTGAACGACGAAATCGCCGGCCACTTGCGAAAACACTGTGCGCATCAAATTGTTCAATGCGTCAACGTCCATTTTCAGTTCCATGGCTTTCCTCCTACGTATTCACGTCCTAGAGTTCAGCAACAACAGATGGAGAGCAAGATGGCAATTCTAGAACGTCACGGCACAGGCGCGGTTGCACACCTAAAAATGAACGCACCAGAGCGTTTGAATGCGTTGTCCGATGAAATGCTGGCCGCGCTGCAAGCACAATTTGACGAGTTGCGCGAAACCGCGTCAGTGCGTGCCATTGTGCTGTCTGGCGCTGGCAAGGCCTTTTGTGCGGGACACGATCTGAAACAGATGACCGCTGGGCGCCAGAATGAAGACGGCGGCAAGGCATATTTCAAAGACCTTTTTGATCGCTGCGCCACGATGATGCAAAGCATACGTGGCCTACCCCAACCTGTCATCGCGCAGGTTCACGGGATCGCCACTGCGGCAGGCTGCCAATTGGTCGCAAGTTGTGATTTGGCCGTTGCGGCGCATGGCACGCGCTTTGGGGTAAACGGCGTTAATATAGGCTTGTTTTGTTCGACCCCTATGGTAGCGCTCAGCCGTAACATTGCACGCAAGCAAGCGTTTGAAATGCTCACGACTGGCGACTTTATCGCAGCTGACCGCGCAGAGCAGCTTGGCTTGATTAACCGTGTCGTTGCCCTTGATGATTTGGCACATGAGACCCAAAAAATGGCTGAAACCATCGCCGCCAAGCTAGGCGCAGCAGTAAAAATCGGCAAATCGGCCTTCTATGAACAAATGGATATGTCCCTTGCGGATGCCTATGCGTTCACTGGCGACGTCATGGTCGAAAACATGCTATATCGCGATACAGAGGAAGGTATTTCTGCATTTTTGGAAAAAAGACCACCGGACTGGACCCAAGAATAACGACGAGAGCAATTCGTTCAAACTGACGTTGATTGTTTCCAAAATCAGCACATTGGCACTCAGATTGTGACCTGCAAGATCGACTGTTCGATCTGATCGCGACAGCGGATGCACATGTTAACCTTAATGTTTGTTAAGGTTAACAACGCTTCTGGGCTTAGTGTTTCCTTATACGCACTTCTCTGTTTCCAACTCATCATTTGCGTGACCTGCGCAATATCCACAGGCTGATCACAACCGCGTGACATTTCCACGCACATGTATCAGACTTAAGGATTAACAGATGCGCTATTTTCTCACCTCTGCTCTTGTGATGATGAGTACGAGTTCGGCATACGCATCCGATTTGCCGAACCCGATCCTGCCTTCGGATTTCCCTGTATTGGACACCGAGACAGTTGCACTTGGACGTCAGCTTTTCTTTGATCCTGTCTTATCAGGCAACGACAACATCGCCTGTGCAACCTGCCACCACCCTGCCCTTGGCACCGGTGATGCTATGTCTTTGTCGATTGGTGAAGGCGGTCTTGGCTTGGGTCGTTTGCGCGAAGTGGTGAATGGCAATGAGCCAAAAGCCAGAATTCCGCGCAATGCGCCTGCGCTGTTCAATCTTGGCGCGCGCGAATTTTCTGTGATGTTCCATGATGGCCGTGTTCAGATGAACCGCGAAGCAATGTACGGCATCGCGATGCCGGAGGGTCGCACACTAGAACGCCCTATGCCTTCGCCGCTGGCGGCGCAAAACATCCTGCCTATCCTTAGCCATGATGAAATGGCCGGTCATCCGGGTGAAAATGCAATTGCCGATGCCATTGACGCAGAAATTATCCACGGACCTGACGGTGCGTGGCAAAAGATCACGGACAAAGTCGAAGCGATCGAAGAATATCGCATGGCTTTCGATTGGATCATCGGAAAAGATCAACCATTGCACATCACGGACATTGGCAATGCATTGTCCCAGTTTATTACCTATGAATTTCGCGCGACAGACAGCCCGTTCGATCAATATTTGAATGGCAAGAAAGACGCGCTTACACTTGAGCAAAAAGCTGGCATGGACCTATTTTACGGTGAGGCGAATTGTGCCTCTTGCCACTCCGGCAAATTCCAGACCGATCATGGTTTCCATGCGATCGGCCTTCCGCAATTCGGACCGGGCAAGGACGACGCCTATTCTGACGCAGGGCGCGGTATGATCACTGGCTTGGACGCCGATAGATACCGTTTCCGCACCCCTAGCCTGCGCAACGTGACGCTTAGCGCGCCGTATGGCCACAACGGTGCCTACACGGACTTAGAGGCGATGGTACGCCATCACCTTGACCCGTTTGAGGGCCTTGGCAATTATGATCGTCGTCAAGCTGTGCTGCATGAGCTTGGCGAAGCGTCTAAAGACTGGGAGCCAATGGACGACCTTGCGGAAGTCCTGCGCATTGCCATGGCCGCTGAAATTGAGCCCGTCGAACTAAGCGAAGTCGAAATTGATCAACTCATGAGTTTCCTGCGCGCGCTAGAAGATCCGATCAGCCGTCATGGCCGACTAGGCGTGCCGGATCGTGTTCCGTCTGATTTACCACTCGATCCTATATCTGACCCAAGTTAAAAGTTTGCTAATTGCTGCACTCTGACCTACATGCGCGGCATGGATAAAACTCTACATATCATCGGTGGCGGACTCGCCGGATCAGAAGCAGCTTGGCAGGCCGCGAATTTGGGCGTGCCCGTCGTCATTCACGAAATGCGCCCCAAGGTCGAAACCTTTGCGCATAAGTCAGGTGATCTGGCGGAAATGGTGTGTTCAAACTCATTCCGCTCGGACGATCATGAACAGAATGCGGTTGGTCTTTTGCATTGGGAAATGCGTCAAGCCGGTGGTTTGATCATGGACATGGCAGGCCAACATCGTCTTCCGGCAGGCGGTGCTTTGGCAGTCGATCGCGAAGCCTTCGCAGCCGGCGTGACCGCCAAGATCAAAACCCACCCCTTGATTACTGTTGATTATGAAGAGATTACCGAACTTCCTTCAAGCGGTCATTGGATCATTGCGACCGGCCCTTTGACCTCTTCCGCACTGGGTGAAGCGATTGCTGCTGAAACGGGTCAGGACGCGCTGGCATTCTTTGATGCAATCGCGCCAATTATCTATGCCGACAGCATCGACATGAGTAAAGCCTGGATGCAATCGCGGTATGATAAAGGCGAGACCGAGGAAGAGCGTACAGCCTACCTCAATTGTCCCATGGACAAAGACCAATACGAAGCCTTTATTGATGCGCTTTTAGAAGCTGAAAAAGCTGAATTCCACGAAGGCGAAACGGCCAAATATTTCGATGGCTGTTTGCCCATAGAAGTCATGGCAGAGCGTGGTCGCGAAACCTTGCGTTTTGGTCCTATGAAACCCGTTGGCTTAACAAACCCTCATCAACCCGATGTCAAAGCCTACGCCGTGGTTCAGTTGCGCCGCGACAACGCTTTGGGGACGCTTTATAATATCGTCGGATTTCAAACAAAGATGAAGTATGGCGCACAAGCCTCTGTTTTCAAATCTATTCCCGGATTAGAAAATGCAAGCTTTGCTAGGCTTGGTGGAATCCATCGTAACACATTCTTGAATTCGCCGACGTTGCTTGATCGTGAAATGCGTCTGAAATCCAAACCTCATATTCGCTTTGCAGGTCAAATTACGGGTGTTGAGGGTTATGTGGAAAGCGCTGCGATGGGCTTGCTTGCAGGTCGCCTTGCCGCCGCTGAGATTAAAAGTGAAGCGTTGACAGACTTGCCCCAAGACACCGCGACAGGTGCTTTGGTCCATCACATCACTGGTGGCGCTGATGCGAAAACCTTCCAGCCTATGAACGTGAATTTTGGCCTGTTTCGCCCTGTTGACGGCCTGAAAGGTGGGCGGCGCGGTCGAACAGACCGCTACAAGGCCTACACAGACCGTGCTAAAGCTGCGTGGACCGAATGGCTGAGCGGACAATGCTAGACAGGCAATTGTTGGCCAGATAGCTTATCTGCATGACCAAGACATTTTTAGACAAAGCCTATGGAATAACTGGGAAAGATGCGACGCGCGCGCTTTATGCGAAATGGGCAAAAAGCTACGAAGCTGAAATTGCCGAGAATGGATATGCCACGCCAGCACGCTGCGCTGCTGCGCTAAGGGCTGTTACGGATGATTTTTCCCAGCCTATTTTGGATTTTGGATGCGGCACAGGATTGTCAGGACTTGCCCTATCCCTATCGGGTTTCACCACGATTGACGGCATGGATTTAACCCAAGAAATGTTGGACATTGCGGCCGCTAAAGGTCTTTATCGCTCGCTTCGACTGTCAGATCCCGACGCGCAATTTCCGGTCAAGTCTGGGGACTACTCAGCCATCACCGCAATTGGCGTGATTGGTGCAGGCGCGGCCCCGGTCGAGGTTTTCGACATGCTTCTCAATGCTTTGGGCAAAGGCGGCAAATTTGTTTTGTCTTACAATGATCATACGCTCGAGGATCCTGTGTTCGTTAGTCGGATCACAACGTCTGTTTCCAGCGGAATGGCTGTGCTGTTATCAGAGGACTATGGCGATCACCTGCCCGGACTGGACATGAAGTCCACTGTATATGTGCTTGAAAAAACGTGACATTCAAAACAAGATTTGCCCCAAGCCCAACTGGACCACTACATCTGGGACATGCCTATTCCGCACTACTGGCGCATGATGCAGCACGTGAAAATCATGGGCACTTTCATCTGAGAATGGACGACATCGACCAAAGTCGCGCGCGCGCGCATTGGGCGCAACAGATTGAAGATGATCTGACGTGGCTTGGCGTGGCGTGGGACGGGCCAATCTGGTCCCAGACTGCACGCAAATCAAGATATACAGAGGCCTTGACATCCCTTTGGGGCAAAGGCTTGCTCTATCCTTGTCGTTGTACACGCGCAGATATCAAAGCAGCGGCCAATGCACCGCAAGAAGGTACGCCTATGATAGGTCCGGATGGTGTCGTTTATCCCGGCACCTGCCGCGACATGCCAAAGGGTGAATTTCAGCAAGATTGCGCACTTAGACTAAACATTGAACACGCCCTTCAACATTCTGATTTAAATGAAATAAAATTCACTGAATCTACGAAAGAATATTGCAAAACAGCCACGCAATTGATCGCCCAAATTGGGGATGTTGTTCTTGCACGCAAAGATATGGCGGCATCATATCATCTATCAATTGTTGTTGATGATGCAGATCAAAAGATCACACATGTCATCCGCGGTGAGGATCTGCGCGACGCAACTTTCATTCATATTCTTTTACAGCGTCTTTTGGGCTTTCCCACACCAAGCTATCAGCATCACGCACTGGTACGGGATGAAAATGGAAAGCGTCTTGCAAAGCGCGATGATGCGCGTGCAATCGCAAAATATCGCGAAGACGGGTTGTCTCCGCAGGACGTAAAGCAGCTAGCTGGATTGTGAGTTACACAACGGGTGACATTAACTCTACCTCTGAACCTTCTGATATAGAAGTATAAAAACAATTCATTCGATTGGTATGACAGGCCGGACCAGTTTGTTTTACGATAGCAAGCAAACAGTCTTTGTCGCAATCCATACGTAGATCGATCAACTCTTGCACATTGCCAGAGGTTTCGCCCTTTACCCAAAACGCCTGTCTGGAACGGGACCAATAGGTAACTTTGCGACTGTCAATTGTTCGCTGTACGGCCTGTGCATTCATCCACGCCATCATCAAGACGTCGCCAGTGGTTTCGGACTGGGCGATCACGGGAATAAGACCGGATTCATTGAAAACCAGCGTTGCGGGATCGAAAGCCATCGTGCTACTCCTTTGAAAAGTGCGGCCTGCCGCCTAGTTAAAACTCATAGCAAACCGGCGAAAGCGCACAAACACATGTCAGGCGAAACTGATCTTATCAAGCTCTATTCGGGCCGTATTCTGGCGCTCGCAGCGGATATTCCACATTCAGAAAGGCTGAAAAGCGCGCAAGCGAGTGTGAAGAAACGATCGCCATTGTGCGGATCTCTTGTGACTGTCGATCTCGATCTGCAAGACGGTGTTGTCAGCGCCTTTGGTCAAGATGTGAAGGCCTGCGCGCTTGGGCAGGCATCTGCATCTGTAGTGGGTGGCGCAATACTTGGCTGCACACCGGAACAAGTTGTAAAGGCGCGCGATCAATTACGCGCACTTCTGAAGGGAAGTGGTGTTATCCCAGACGCCCCTTTCGCAGCATTTGAAGTTTTCCTACCAGCTTCCGCTTATAAGAATCGTCATGCGTCTATTTTGCTGGCGATCGAAGCTGCCTGCGAAGCCATTGACGAAATCCTAACCTAAAAAAACGCCGCACATCCGAGGGTACGGATGGCGGCGCAAGGTAAGTGTTTTCGTGTGGGACCCGATGTCCGCCGTGAAAGAGCCAGGCAAAGCTCAGTTTATGGTAACACTCTAGTTGGGACAGGACGTGTTAAGCTGCATCTAAGTTGGGACAGGATGCGTGGCGGTCGGCACGAAATCACGAGGCAAAAAAGTTAAACAAAACCGGGAATGTGCAAAGCGGCCATGAAGATTGTCATCAACGAAATGGCACCGATTGCATCCTGCACAAGCGTGCGATCTGCGCGGGCGATGACTGATTTGATCTGATCCATCATGGTAGGCTCCTGCTCAACCTTTGTTTTGTTGCTTATTTGTTCTCATTTTTGATTACGCATGTAAAGAACAAAATGGAACATTTGAGAACATTTGAGAACATTTTGTTAAGTAAGTCCTTAACCCACTGATATTAAACGAATAGCTTGATCTTGCTCCATCAGCCAAAGGAGAACACGCGCCGCCTTACCGCGTGGTGAGATAAGGTCGGGATCATCATTGAGCAGTTTGCGCGCATCACTTTGGGCAATATCCATCAAGGCAGTCTGGCGTTCCATGTCAGCCACACGGAAACGCGGCAAACCTGATTGTGCAGTCCCGATCAAGTCACCTGCCCCACGCATCTGTAAATCGGTTTCCGATATGCGAAAGCCATCTTCAGTTTCGCGCAGCACGGTCAGGCGTTTCTGCCCGTTTTCCGACAAAGGCGCTTTATACATCAACAAACACGTAGATGCCGCCGAGCCACGCCCGACACGCCCACGCAATTGATGAAGTTGGGCAAGCCCGAAACTTTCAGCGCGCTCGATCACCATGATTGTGGCATTGGGCACGTTTACCCCTACTTCGATGACGGTTGTGGCCACCAACACTTGAACGCGCCCTGCTACAAAGTCGGCCATCGCTGCATCTTTTTCGGCGGCTGGCATTTGGCCGTGCACCAATCGAACAACACCTTCACCCAGTAAGGCGCGCAAGGTCTTGAAGCGTTCTTCGGCGGCGATCAGATCAGAAACTTCGCTTTCACCAACCAACGGACAAACCCAATAGGCTTGCCGTCCTTGCGCAATCGCTCCACGAAGATGGTCAACAACCTCATTCACGCGCTCGTCAGAAATAAGGGCTGTTTTTATCGGTTGGCGCCCCGCCGGTTTTTCATCAAGCACCGACACATCCATATCGCCATATTGCGCCAAAGCCAGGCTGCGTGGGATCGGCGTTGCCGTCATCACCAAAACATCCGCGTTTTCACCTTTGCGTCCCAGTTCTAGACGCTGGCGCACCCCGAAACGGTGCTGTTCGTCTACGATGGCAAGTCGCAGATCACCAAATTGCACGTCTTTTTGGAAAACCGCATGTGTGCCCACAAGAATTTGAATTTTCCGCTCTTTCAGCGCCGTCAGTTTCGCGTCGCGTTCACGGCCTTTGTCACGCCCTGTTAACAGTTCCAGAACGACGCCGGCCTCCTCGGCCAAAGGTTGCAATCCTTCCAGATGCTGACGCGCCAGAATTTCCGTCGGGGCCATCATCACACCCTGCCCGCCTGCTTCTACAGCGGTCAGCAAAGCCATAAAGGCCACTAGTGTTTTGCCAGAGCCTACGTCCCCCTGAAGCAAACGGTTCATCCGGTGCGCGCTAGCCAGATCCGTCGTGATTTCATCAATTGCACGCAACTGCGCGCCGGTTGGTTTGTAAGGCAAAGACTTTAAAACTTGGTTGCGAAGCTTTCCTGTTCCGTGGCTTTCAATGCCCGGTGCACGGCGCCTGTTTGCGCGGGCCAATGCAAGTGTAAGCTGATGCGCCATGAATTCATCATAGGCCAGTCGCTCGCGCGCAGGCGCGGTCTGGGCCAGATCTGCCATATCTTTTGGGGCATGAACCATCGAGATCGCAGTATGCCAGTCAGGCCAGTTTTTTCGCGCCTTTTGTGTTGGATCAATCCATTCTTCTAGGTTTGGTACCCGCTCAAGCGCGCTTGCAATAGATTTGCTTAGGGGTTTTTGCGTCACGCCTGCGGTCAACGGATAGACTGGTTCAAATTTCGGGATTTCGGCGGCATCTTCAACACGCACCGCGTGATCCGGATGTACCATTTGTGCGATCCCATCGAACAGCTCAACCTTGCCAGACACCACGCGCCGCTGGCCTGTGGGCAATAATTTGGACAGATAGTCACCGCGCGCGTGGAAATAAACCAACTGAAATGCGATCTGCGCATCAATGACATCAATTCGATAAGCACCACCTTTGTTGCGTGGGGGGCGGTGCTGGCCGATTTCAACCTCAACCGTCAGGGTCGCGGCGACATCAGCCCCTTGAACGGTTGCTTTGATTGTTCGGTCAATCCCTGAAAATGGCAGTAAAAACAACAGATCACGCGGTTTTTCGACGCCCAAGCCTGCCATGTTCTGCGCGGTTTTCGGACCCACGCCCTCAAGACTGGTCAGCGACGCAAACAGCGGGAACAGGATTTCGGGGCGTGCGCTCATAGGTGTGCAATCAACTCAAGCCAGCTGTCTTCGTCCAGCGTTTTGACGCCAAGATCGGCTGCTTTCTTCGCTTTTGATCCAGCCCCCGGCCCTGCGACCAAAATGTCTGTCTTGGCCGAAACCGATCCTGACACTTTTGCGCCCAAGGCTTCTGCACGCGCTTTGGCTTCTGCGCGCGTCATTTTCTCTAATGTACCTGTAAAGACAATAATTTTGCCTGCCACCGGGCTATCCGTATTGGGTTGTTCTGCGTCGATGATCGTCAATTCCTCTGTGAGGCGCGTGATTGACGCGCGTTCGCCCTCTGGCTTGAAGGCAGCAACCAGCGAACCGGCCATGACGTCACCAACCCCATCAATGGACAACAGACTGTCCCATGCTTCGCCGGCTTGATCTGTTGCAGCGTCCATCGCAGCGACAAAGCTATCCCACGATCCGTAGTGACGCGCGATCAGCGCCGCACTTTGCGCCCCCACATGGCGCAGACCCAGCGCATAGAGGACGCGGGCAAAGCTGATGTTGCGACGTTCCTCAATGGCTGCAAACAGTTTTTCTGCACTTTTCGCTCCCCAACCTTCGCGGTTCTTTAGTTTGGTCAATTGCGTATTGTCGCGGGTTTTAAGCGTGAAAATATCGGCAGGTTCACGAATAGAAAGCCACGGATCGTGATAGAACATCTCGACTTGCTTTGCGCCAAGACCTTCAATGTCAAAGGCACCGCGCGATACAAAGTGTTTGAGCTTTTCAACGGCTTGTGCGGGACAGACCAGCCCACCGGTACAACGCCGCACAGCATCGCCCACATCGCGCAGCGCCGCACTTTGACATTCTGGGCAGACTGTCGGAAATTCAAAAGGTACACTTTCGTCAGAGCGTTTGGTTAGATCGACGTCCCTGATTTTAGGAATAACATCGCCTGCGCGATAGATTTCGACCCAATCGCCGACCCTTATATCGCGCCCTTCACGGATCAATTCACCCGAATTGTCGCGCCCAAGAATGTAATCTTCATTGTGCAGAGTCGCGTTAGATACGACCACGCCGCCAACCGTCACAGGCGCAAGTCGCGCAACAGGGCTTAGTGCGCCGGTGCGACCCACTTGTATGTCGATTGCCTCAAGTCGCGTCCAGGCAAGTTCAGCAGGAAATTTATGGGCAATTGCCCAACGTGGCGTGGTTGAGCGGAACCCGAGACGTGATTGATAGGACAGATCATCGACTTTGTAGACGACCCCATCAATGTCATAGCCAAGCGCTGCGCGTTGTTGTTCAATGCTGTGATAATGCGCGATCAGGTCAACGGCAGTATCAAACCGCTTGGTCAGCGGATTGGTCTGGAAGCCAAGGGATTTCAGGCGTTGGATTGATCCTTCTTGCGTGTCGGCCAGTGGTTCGGACAGAACGCCCCAAGCATAGGCGAAGAACCGAAGTGGACGTGATTTGGTGATGTCACTGTCCAACTGGCGCAAAGATCCGGCAGCCGCATTGCGCGGATTGGCAAAGGTCTTGCCACCACGTTGTGATTGACGCGCATTCAGCGCTTCGAAATCTGCGTGGCTCATATAGACCTCGCCGCGCACTTCAAGCAACTCAGGCGCATTTTCGATTTTATGCGGCACATCCGCGATGGTTAAGGCGTTCTCCAGAACGTCCTCACCCGTTGTTCCGTCCCCGCGCGTTGCGGCTTGGACCAAAGCGCCGTTTTCGTAACGCAAAGATAAAGACAGGCCGTCAATCTTGGGTTCTGCGGTAAAGGCCAGCGGAGCCTCATCGCCCAATCCAAGATATTTGCGAATACCTTGGACGAAATCGCTCACATCTTCATCTGTAAAGGCATTGCCCAGCGACATCATACGTTGCGCGTGGGTGATTTTGCCAAAGCCGTCTTGAACAGGTGCGCCGACCTGTTTGCTTGGGCTGTCCTTGCGGATCAGATCAGGGAAGCGCGCTTCGATGTCCAAGTTACGCTGTTTAAGCGCGTCATACTCTGCATCACTCAGCGTTGGATTGTCATCGCGATGATACGCGACATTCGCGCATTCAAGCGCTTTCGCAAGTTCGGCAAGCTCGGCGCGCGCGTCTTCTTTGCTCAACTCATTGATGTCTGTCTTTGCCATGCGCACCTCCCCCGAAAGTATGGTCAGTGATAGGGGCGCACAGCGCGCGCGTCCAGAGCCGCACCGCCTAGGTAAAGACAGAATTTAACGCACTGCTAAGTTAACCGGCGACAGCAAGTGCTGGAACAGTCTGCCCTGTATCGACTGGATCACGCAGCACATACCCCCGTCCCCAAACAGTTTCGATGTAACTGTCTTCGCCGGTGGCTTCGCAAAGCTTCTTGCGCAACTTGCAGATAAAGACGTCTATAATCTTCAATTCAGGTTCATCCATCCCGCCGTAGAGGTGGTTCAGGAACATTTCCTTGGTTAGCGTCGTGCCTTTTCTCAAAGAAAGAAGCTCAAGCATCTGATATTCTTTGCCTGTCAGATGCACAGTCGCGCTGTTCACTTCGACGGTTTTCGCGTCCAGATTTACCGCGATCTTACCTGTGTGAATTATGGACTGAGAATGCCCTTTCGAGCGGCGGATTATCGCATGGATACGTGCAATCAATTCATCGCGGTGGAACGGCTTGGTAAGATAGTCATCAGCACCAAAGCCAAATCCTTTGATTTTGCTTTCCGTGTCATCCGATCCTGACAGGATCAGAATCGGCGTTTCAATGCGTGCAAGGCGCAATTGGCGCAACACTTCATGCCCGTTCATATCGGGCAAGTTCAGGTCAAGAAGGATCAAATCATAGTCATAGAGCTTTGCTAGATCGATCCCCTCTTCCCCGAAGGACGTTGCATAGACGTTCAGGTTTGCGTGGGTCAGCATCATGTCAATGCTTTTGGAAGTCGTTGGATCGTCTTCGACCAAGAGTACGCGCATAGGTTTCACTCCGTTTAAACTTTGCTTCAATTGCAACTTGATCGAAAATAGTTAACCCAACGTTACCTCAGTTAAGCTTTTATAACACAATCAACCTAAGGTTGTCTATAGAGTTGAATGCAAGTGGTTTTCAAAGCGTCTTCGCCATGTAACGCGACCGCCTGCACCCATTGCGAGAATTCCTCTTCGCTAAGAGAGTAGCGTTCCAACGCTTCGTCCTTGGAAATCAATCCATATGACACACCGCGCACAACGGCGGCTTTGCGTGACGCAACCCAACGCCGTGTGGTTTCGGTTGGAAGATCAGCGCGGCTCATCACTTTACCACTGGGCAGTGTCACCGCGCGCGGCCCGTCTACTTTCTTGAGATACATATTATCGCCTCATGTCTGCTCTCGCCTTTTTGCATCCAATCTCTTAAAGCGAAGTGAAACCTCCCCTTGAGAGTGTTTAGGATTTTCCTATATTTCTTTAGGTTCTGCTAAGGAGTGGCCGCTATGGCGCTGGATAACGCGACAAAATTGAATAGCCTTGGATTTGCCAAACCCCCGTCCGAGACGCGCGTCGTTGTGGCGATGTCGGGTGGCGTGGACAGTTCTGTTGTTGCCGCGCAATTGGCATCCGAAGGCTATGATGTGGTTGGCGTGACCTTGCAGCTTTATGATCATGGTGCTGCTTTGGCCAAAAAAGGTGCCTGCTGTGCCGGTCTTGATATCCATGATGCACGTCTCGTGGCCGAAGAAATGGGCTTTCCACATTATGTGCTGGATTATGAAAACGTCTTTAAGGACGCGGTGATAGACGAATTCGCAGACAGCTATTTGGCGGGTGCAACGCCGGTTCCGTGCATTCGCTGCAATGAGCGGGTGAAATTCAAGGACTTGCTGGAAACGGCCAAGGACTTGGACGCCGATTGCATGGCCACGGGTCACTATATCCAGCGCAAGATGGGTCTTCAAAAGGCAGAGCTGCATTCAGCCGCCGATGACACACGCGATCAAAGCTATTTTCTGTTCTCCACAAAGCAAGAACAGTTGGACTACTTGCGTTTCCCGCTGGGGCACCTGCCCTCTAAGGATGCGACGCGCGAATTGGCGGCCAAGTTCGGCCTTAGCGTTGCGGACAAGCCGGATAGCCAGGACATCTGCTTTGTGCCCAACGGAAATTACGCGGCAGTCATCGAAAAGCTGCGTCCGGGTGCAGCTGAACCGGGTGATATCGTTGATACCGAGGGCAATGTTCTGGGAACCCATAACGGTGTCATTCACTATACGATCGGGCAGCGTCGTGGTCTTGGCATCGGCGGATTGGAAACACCACTATATGTGGTGCGCCTTGATGTAGATCTGAAACATGTGATCGTTGGACCTAAAGATTTGCTAAGCACACGCACGATCCCTGTGCGCGAAATCAACTGGCTTGGGGATGCACCTTTGACCTCGCAAGAGGAATGGCATGTGTTGGTGCGGGTACGTTCCACACGCCCACCACGTCCTGCCATCATTCGACCCATTTCTGACGTGGAAGCCAGTGTTGAGCTGCTGACACCCGAAGACGGTGTATCGCCGGGGCAAGCTTGCGTGTTCTACGACACTGATAGTTCACGCATCTTCGGCGGTGGCTGGATTTGGCGCGGCAATTAACGCCAGTCCAAGCCCAAGCTGTGCCTTCCAGCACACACCTGTCTGATCAGTTTCGCAGTTAGGGGGAAAAGGGGCTGACCCATAGCAATCCTTCGTGGCACATATCTCGGACAGCGTTCGCAAGAGACGCCATTGAGGGCAGTATGACACCTAAAACCGCGAAACCCGCGCTTGGCGCTTTGATCTATTTTGCAGCGGCGTTCAGCCTTGCCACGTATTTCACGTTTGCGGCTGTGCAAGGTGACTATGGTGTCTTCCGTCGTGCGGAAATCGCTGTTGCGGCGCGTGATCTTGATGTTCAGCTCAGCATGCTCAAAGGTGAAGTCGCCGAAATGGAGAACCTGACAAAGCGCCTGTCTGACACCTATCTTGACCTTGATCTTCTGGATCAACAGGCGCGCGATGTTTTGGGGCTGCTGCGCTCTGACGAAATCGTTGTTCGCTAACCAATACGTTACCCACCCTAATCCTACTGGTCAGCTTTGTTTTCCTGCGCTACACTATTGTTTAACGCTAAACCAATTGTTGTTTCTGGGAGGATGCACCGCTTATGGCTGCGCGAAAACCGACTGCTAAATCTAATGTCTCTGCTAATGAATTGCTCAGCTATTACAAATACATGCTGCTTATCCGCCGCTTTGAAGAAAAGGCCGGTCAGCTATATGGCATGGGATTGATCGGTGGTTTTTGCCATCTCTACATCGGCCAAGAAGCCGTTGTTGTCGGTCTCGAAGCGGCCGCAGAGGAAGGTGATAAGCGCATCACATCGTATCGCGATCACGGTCACATGCTGGCCTGTGGGATGGACCCCAATGGCGTTATGGCCGAATTGACTGGGCGTGCTGATGGCTATTCTAAAGGCAAGGGCGGCTCTATGCATATGTTTAGCAAAGAGAAGCATTTCTATGGCGGCCACGGCATTGTCGCCGCGCAAGTTCCCCTTGGTGCCGGACTTGCCTTTGCGGATAAGTATAAGGGCAATGGCCGTGTAACCTTCACCTATTTTGGCGATGGTGCCGCGAACCAAGGTCAGGTCTACGAGACGTTCAATATGGCCGCACTTTGGGACCTGCCGTGCATTTTTGTCATTGAAAACAACCAATACGCCATGGGAACGGCCCAAGGTCGATCAACCTCTACGCCTGATCTGCACACACGCGGTGAAGCGTTTGGCATTCCCGGTGAAGTTGTTGACGGCATGGATGTAATGGCCGTCAAAGAGGCAGGCACACGCGCGGTTAATCACAGCCGCTCTGGCAAAGGCCCCTACATCCTTGAAATCAAAACCTATCGTTATCGTGGTCATTCCATGTCGGACCCTGCGAAATATCGCACCCGCGAAGAAGTGCAGAAAATGCGCGATGAACGCGACCCTATCGAACAGGTGCGCGAATTGCTTTTGACAGGCAATCACGCAAGCGAGGATGATTTGAAAGCCATCGACAAAGACATCAAAAAAGTAGTGAACGCCTCGGCTGAATTTGCCAAGGAAAGCCCACTGCCCGATCTCTCGGAGCTTTGGACCGACATTTATGCGGAAGTGGAGGCGTAAATTATGGCAATCGAAATCCTTATGCCCGCCCTGTCGCCGACAATGGAAGAAGGCACGCTTGCCAAATGGCTCGTCAAAGAAGGGGATACTGTCGCTTCTGGTGATATCCTTGCTGAAATCGAAACCGACAAGGCCACAATGGAATTTGAAGCGGTCGATGATGGCGTGATGGGCAAGATTTTGGTGCCCGAAGGCAGCGCAGGTGTCGCCGTGAACACTGCGATCGCGCTTTTGCTGGAAGACGGTGAAAGTGCTGAAAACATCTCTGGCCCAAGTCTGGCTGTAGCGCCTGCTCCCACAGTTGACGCGGTGCCGATCCAGCACGATGATATTGCAGACGAACCGCAATGGAGTGCCCCACAGCCAGATTGGCCCGAAGGCACACAGATGAAGCAACAAACAGTGCGCGAAGCTTTGCGCGACGCAATGTCTGAAGAAATGCGTAACGACGAGAGCGTATTTTTGATGGGTGAAGAGGTTGGTGAATACCAAGGCGCTTATAAGATTTCCCAAGGGATGTTGGACGAATTTGGAAGCAAACGCATCATCGACACCCCTATTACAGAGCACGGTTTTGCAGGTGTCGCAGTGGGCGCTGCCTTTGGTGGCTTAAAGCCTATTGTCGAATTCATGACATTCAACTTCGCCATGCAAGCCATTGATCATATTATAAACTCTGCAGCAAAGACGCTTTATATGTCCGGCGGTCAGATGGGCGCACCAATGGTGTTTCGCGGACCAAACGGGGCCGCGGCGCGCGTCGGTGCACAGCACTCTCAAGATTATGCGGCGTGGTATGCGCATATTCCCGGCCTGAAGGTCGTGATGCCCTATACAGCATCAGATGCAAAAGGATTGATGAAATCCGCGATACGCGATCCGAATCCGGTGATCTTCTTGGAGAATGAAATTCTCTATGGACGCACTTTTGATGTGCCAGTCATGGATGATTTCACAGTTCCTATCGGCAAGGCTCGCATTGCGCGCTCTGGCACGGATGTCACTATTGTGAGCTTTGGAATTGGCATGAGCTACGCCATGGAAGCTGCTGATAAATTGGCGCAAATCGGGATAGATGCCGAAGTCATTGACTTGCGCTCCCTACGCCCGATGGACACGCAAACAGTAATCGAAAGTGTGACAAAAACCAATCGTTGCGTCACCGTTGAAGAAGGTTGGCCTGTCGGTGCAATTGGCAATCATATCTCGGCTGTTTTGATGCAAGAGGCATTCGACTATCTCGACGCACCTGTGATCAATTGCACAGGTAAAGACGTGCCAATGCCCTATGCTGCCAATCTCGAAAAGCTCGCGTTGACGACAACCGATGAAGTGATCGCGGCCGTGCAAAAAGTGACCTACCGCTAAAGGAGACGCCTAATGGCTATCGAAATACTCATGCCCGCGCTGTCTCCGACGATGGAGGACGGCACGCTCGCAAAATGGCTTGTGAAAGAAGGCGATACAGTCGCTTCGGGTGACTTGCTGGCCGAAATCGAAACCGACAAAGCCACAATGGAATTTGAAGCGGTGGATGAAGGTGTGATTGGCAAGATTCTGGTCGACGCAGGCACGGCTGGCGTTTTGGTCAACAGTCCAATCGCGCTTTTGCTCGAAGACGGTGAAACCCTAGGTGACGCAAAACCCACTGCAGTAGCAGCCCCCCCCGAGCGTGCAGTCGTTGACACGAAACCTGTGGCAGCTTCTGCTGCGCCGACGCCCAGTTCCGCTGGCGCGCGCATCTTTGCATCCCCTCTCGCGCGTCGTATCGCCCAAGACAAAGGCATCGATCTGAATCAAATCAGTGGCAGCGGCCCAAAAGGGCGCATTGTAAAAACTGATGTTCTTGGTGTCAGCGCCCAGCCTGAAACGGCGCAGGTCAAAACAGCGACGCCCGTTTCGCAAGCGACGCCTCAGGTCGATGCAAGCCAGATTGCCAAAATGTATGCGGATCGTGAGTTTACTGAAATTCCCCTCGACGGGATGCGCAAAACAATTGCCGCACGCCTCACAGAGGCCAAGCAAACGATACCGCATTTCTACTTGCGCCGTGATATCCATCTGGATGAGTTGCTCAAGTTTCGCAGTCAACTCAACAAATATCTTGCGAAACGTGACATCAAGCTTTCAGTAAATGACTTCATTATCAAAGCCTGCGCCCTTGCGCTGCAAGAGGTCCCCGCGGCCAACGCTGTCTGGGCCGGTGATCGCGTATTGCAAATGAAAGCATCAGACGTGGCCGTCGCCGTTGCCATCGAAGGCGGACTATTCACTCCTGTCTTGCAAGACGCTGACATAAAATCACTTTCTGCGCTTTCAACTCAAATGAAAGACCTCGCCACACGCGCGCGCGAACGCAAATTGGCACCGCACGAATATATGGGGGGCAGCTTTGCGATCTCTAATCTCGGGATGATGGGCATTGAAAACTTTGACGCGGTCATCAACCCACCTCACGGGGCAATTCTCGCCGTCGGCGCAGGAATGAAGAAACCGATCGTCAATGCCGCAGGAGAATTAGGCATTGCAACGGTGATGTCAGTCACGCTTTCCGTGGATCACCGTGTGATTGATGGCGCCTTGGGCGCAGAACTGCTCGCTGCGATTAAAGACAATCTCGAAAACCCAACAGCGATGCTGGCTTAGTTTCATCTTGCCCTAAAACTCCCGCCGGAGGCACGGCCTGACCCAAAGGTCAGGCTAAACAAGACTGCGGCGCAAGCCGCAGACCATGCGTCATCAATTATTTAGGTGCAGAATTGATCAGTTGATCCATCGATACAGAGGGTTGATCACATCCGGCTTCGCCAACAATCTTGGCAGGAACACCAGCGACGGTTTTACAAGGCGGAATTTCCGCCAGAACCACTGAACCTGCAGCAATCCGGCTGCAATGACCAACTTTGATATTGCCCAGAACTTTCGCACCCGCTCCAATCAGAACACCATCGCCGATTTTTGGGTGACGCTCTTCTTCTTGCTTACCCGTACCGCCCAGCGTGACGGAATGCAGCATGGAAACGTTATCGCCAACCACAGCCGTCTCACCGATCACGATCGAATGGGCGTGATCAATCATGATGCCCTTGCCAATGCGAGCAGCAGGATGAATATCGACCCCGAAAATTTCAGAAACACGCATCTGAACGAAATAGGACAAGTCTTTACGACCAGTGCGCCAAAGCCAGTTCGCCACGCGATAGGCTTGAACCGCTTGGAACCCTTTGAAGAAAATCAAAGGCTGCAACAAACGGTGGCACGCTGGATCGCGGTCAAAAATCGCCATCAAATCGGCGCGCGCGGCTTCCACGATGGATGGATCATCCAGATAGGCTTCATCCGCAATGTCACGCAGAATGATCTGGCTCATCTCGTTCGACTGGAGTTTCGCAGAAAAGCGATAAGACAGCGCTTTCTCAAGGCTTGCATGATGTAAAACACAGGCATGCAAAAGCCCGCCCATCAAGGGTTCCGCCTGAACCGCATCTTCGGCTTCTTGCGAAATGCGATTCCAAACCGGATCGACCCGGTGAAGGGGCTTGTGTGCTTGTGCCATAAGATAGGCTCCCGTTGCGTTTGACGTCTTTTACTACAGATATGCCGCCAAGGACAAATGCAAAGGGGTGATAGATCAGAGTGACATCAATGATGATTTCACTTGTGAATGCTCGCGAAGCTTAATGCAGGCTGTTTGCTGATTTCGTCCAATGCAACAGAATAAGCCGCGATTGCATCACGACTTAGGTGCGCCGACATCTGAGGCAGCGACAGGCGTAAAACAAGGCTTGCCACAGAACCATCTCCATAAAAAGGATGCGCGCGACCTGTAAGGCGTAAATAAAGACCTGCCTCTGCAACCTGCGCCAACAGCGCGCGACACTTCTGCGCGCGCTGGTCTGTTTTATAGCTCATACAATAGCGCGCAAGTAAGTCGGCATCACCGCGTGTCACTCTAAGCTGCATCAAGCCCCCATAACATGACGCGCAAACAACCCAGGACCAAAGCGATCAGAAATTTGCGCAACACGCATTTCATAGATACCCGTAGCCCCATCTGCCACACGCGCAGTTTGGGTGTAGGTGAACTGCGCTGCGGTGATGATTTCTTCACGTTTTATGATCCCACCCACGACACTTTGCACAAGATATTGCTCGCGATCTTCCCCAAGGGGCACATCCCCCCAGCCCCAGTCGTCCCCGTCGCTGCGCGTGCGTCGGATCCAAGAAAAATGTGTGTCAGGGCCGTCGTTGCGCGCGCTTAGATGCGCGGGGGCATAGGGTCTCAACCCTGCGCCTTCAAACGATTCAACACGATGCTCATATGCCGGATCATCGTAGCCACGCTGTGCGGGGCCAATGCGATAGTGCCGCTCGATTCCACGATCCGACGGACGCAAGCCAATCTGGTTTGGCACGCCGTTAAGCAAAACAAAGACAGAGCCGACCGGCCAAGCATCCGGCACCAAACCATCGGTTCCGAATTGCCCCCTCAAACGTAGTGACAGATCATAGGTATCCGGCCCAACAAGTTCGGCCCGTTGAAACTGGAACACTTCCCAATTTCCGCCCGACCCATCGCCAATCGCTGCAAGATTGCCCCCCGCAAGCAAGGTTTCGCGCGCTATGCTTTCCAGCTGGTCGCTGGCCAGCTTTACCCGCAGCGCAGCCCCGCGATCAAGAACACCATAAGCGCTGGCATTAAGCGGACTTTGCGTGACCCCAATCGTCGAGCGGCCTTGGACATATGTGCTAAACCCGTAGTCCGCATCTTGTGGCGCATCGTAAACGGCAACTGCAGCAGGCCAAGGCGTTGCCGTAACGGCGATATGGGGCGCATGTTCCACCTCATTGCCAGTAATCAAAGGCAGATCAAGGAAATAAGGCAAGACTGGCACCGCAGCGACAAAAGGCCGTGTCGCGTTGGCTTGGTCGCTAAACGGTGCAGGTCGATAGACGTTCGGCTCGATCCGCACTGCTTCCAATATTTGGCTCGCGCCCTGCTCTACGCGGTCTACGCGAAATTGCGTGTCGCTTTGCGCCCCAGACAAGCGCACAACATCGCCTGCCTTGATCGCCATTTTTGACGGTGGAAGCGCAAATCGGATCGCTTCTCTTGACACACGGGCTTCGCTTAACCAGCGCTCTAGCATCTGGCGTGCTTCAGGGCGGGTCATGACCAATGGCAGATCACTTGAGGAAACCGAATGACTTCCATCTTGAGGCAATACGGTCTCTTCGACGATGACATCAAAATCCGCATCCGCCTGCACAAAACTTGCGCGCAAACGGCCTGCAAGATCAGCGTCAGAGCCACGTACAATCTCGAAATCACCCTCAATTTCGACGTGTTGCGCAAGGCATTCGATATCCACGTCAACATTGTTCTGCCCGTCGCGCATGATGAAATGCAGTATGCCATCCCGTTCAATAGCATCAAACCCGTAGCGCAGCATAAGCGGCTGCAAAGCGCTACGCGCTTCCAAAACATCAGCGATCTGATAGCCACGCACAACGCCATAAAGCTTGCTCACATCAAAGCGTGTTTCACCAACGCTCAAACAAATCTCAGCCACGACAGAAGCCAATGCGCGTGACGTGCTACGCCCGTTCAACCAATGCCCACGCCAGTAATTTTCACCGTCTGACCATAGATCAGTGCGGTTCGGAAAGAATGGATACGGGCGCGCATCCCAGGCCCACACGAAGGCACGGCTCATATCCAGCATAGGTGCGTCATAAAGCGCCGAGACCGGATTATGCGTCGCATCTTCCCAATATTCGTTCATCGCCCGGATATATTGCATTTGGATCAGTTCATCGCGTTGTCCATTCGAATAGCGCGGCAAATGGGATTCCGATGATTTTGGATCAAGGAATTTATTGGGTTGGTTCGTTCCCTTATCAATCGCCGCACAGCCGTATTCGGTAAACCAAATCGGCTTGGATTGTGGCACCCAATCTGTGCGTGCCGATTGGCGCGTACCTGCAATCCGGTTGTGATGCGGCTGGCCCCACCAGTTTTTCAGATCTTTAAAACGATAAATCCAAGGCTCGTTGTGGGCCCAATCTGTGATCGGTGTGCGGATCTGTGCCGCGCGGGCTTCGTCAGAGTGATAGTACCAATCATACCCCTCGCCACCTTCAATATTCGCTTTAAGGTAATCAATTGCATAGAGTGATCCCCAAGGTACATCCGCATGCTCTTCGCCGTCGCGCCAATCGGATAGCGGCATGTAGTTATCAATGCCGATGAAGTCGATATTGTCGTCGGCCCAAAGCGGATCAAGGTGAAAATAGTGATGTCCAAGCCCGTCCTGCGGGGAATACCCGAAATATTCCGACCAATCTGCAGCATAACCGATCTTGCAGTCTGGTCCCAGTATCGCGCGGACCTCCGCTGCAAGCGCAATCAACTGCGCGACAGCAGGAAAACTATGGGCTGCCCCTCGGATCTGGGTTAGTCCGCGCATCTCGGAGCCAATACAGAACGAGTCCACTCCACCAGCCGCCGCACAAAGGGCTGCGTTGTGTAGTATAAAACGACGGAAGCGCCATTCGTTTGGGCCAGAATATGCGACGTCTCCGGCACTTACCGAAAAATCGCTGGCCGAAGCGGTTCCAAAGAACTCTGCGACCTGCACGGTCGCTGTGGCACTTTCATCTGGAGATCCAGAACGCAAAGGCGCAACCGAGCAGGTGATGCGCCCGCGCCAAGGCAGTTTGGGTTGACTGGATGCGTCCGACCAAGGATCGGGCAGGCCGTTCCCTTCCATTTGGTCCATTAAAATGAACGGATAAAACATCACGTCCTGACCCGCGGATTTGAGTTCTTTTATCGCTTCAATGACCGAATTGTCAGACGGCGTGCCACCATAAACAGGACGCTCATTTTGCAATGCAATTCTGTCCGCGCTCGCACGATCAAGCCCTGAAACCGACCATTGCAACCGATCGCCTTCAAACTCTTTCTGCTCGACCTTCGGTTTTATCTCGCAGGCTCCACAGCGCAAATCATCGCCAAACCAACTTACGACGAGCGAGCTCGCAGAACACTTTGGCAACTCTTCGCGCAACATCTTAACAGAGGTCTCCATGTCACTACGATAGCTAGGAGAATTGACGTTAACACTTTGCTTTTCGCCAAGCCCGTGATCGTAATGAACAGGCGTTGTGGCCAAAGCAAATTCGCCTGACCCCGGCATCAAAGCTACGGCTTGGATCACTTGCGTTAAATCTTTCGTGCCGCCCAAAACGGTGCTGGACGCCCCTCGAATGACTTCAAATGTGAACTGTGGAACGCGGTTGCCGTAATCCGCAAGTTGCAGGTTCTCAAACACCACATAGGCCGTGCCACGGTATGCTGGCGTCTGTCCTGCGCCCTCGACCGCTTCAATCTTGGGGTCAGGATGTTGTGTGCGCGAGCCTGTGTAGATCCGCATATTCAGATCAATCGGACTGACCTCAACGCCATCGGCCCAAACACGCCCGACTGACGTAATCTCGCCTTCGCAAAGCGCCACAGCTAGCGAAATCGTATAGGCATAGCTTTGTGTGACTGTCGTGTTCATTGTGGTGGTTGTCGTAATACCCACCTCTTGGCGCGCGCCCTTGCCACCTGCTGGCTGGCCTTGTGATTGCGTGCTGACTTGGGTGCCCGTGGACGTGTAAATGCGTTCTTCAAATTCGCTGGACCAGATCACCTGCCCCGCAACACGCATCCGCCCGAACACTTGCCCAATTGGACGCCCCTCGCCTGCGCCCGTCAGACGAAAGCGGTTCATTTGCCCGGTTTGTACGGTTTCAGAACCACCCCCGATAATATGCTGATCAGTTCTTACAGTGCGCCGGTCAATAGCGCTGCCGACCATGGCTCCGGCAAAACGCCCAACTGTAGCCATCGACAGACCCAAAACAGAGCCGCCAACAGAAGCACCAAGCGACGCACCGGCCGCAGACAAAAGGATAGTCGCCATGGTTCAAACTCCCAAAGGAAAAGCAAAACGCGCCGCGATACGGCGTTGCCAAGGTTGGCTGAGCGGGCTTTCAGTGACAGCATGTCCGCTATAGGCATGAATAAATTTTGGATTGTCCCCAACTTGCGAACAAATCCCGACGTGCTTGGCAATCGCGCCGTCGCGCATGCGAAACAGCAGCACGTCACTTGCACAGATCGTCCCCGTTTGAGGCAATAGATACCGAAGGGCCGCACGCAAAAGAACCTCGTCTCCTTGCGGTTCTGCCCAGTCTTGTGAATAGGCTGGAATAACCTCTGGCTCATCGCCGTAAAGCGCGCGCCACACACCGCGTAAAAGGCCCAAACAATCGGTGCCCGCATGCTTCAACGACGCTTGATGTCGATAAGGCGTTCCAATCCAACTCCGGGTGATGGCAAGCACCTTTTCAGCAGGCATGACAGTACGGCTCATCGTCGGCTTCCGCCATCACGCGACGGCGCTTTGCTGGGATGAACCATCATCCATTCTTCTTCGGGAATGTCTGGAAATCCCTGAAAATTCACAACATTTGAAAACTTGCTTTTACAGGTTTCGAACCGCTTATCGCAGCCAACGATCAACCGCACCCTATCGCCCACTTGAACTTCAGCGCGCAAAGGTTCCCACAATGTGATCTCGCGCAAGGGACCTACATACCGATCCACTTTGATCGCTGCGCTTAAATCAAGGGCAGCGCCACTTAAAACAACAAGTAGGCCACGATCAAACCAACCACTGGCAAACCCGTCCAACCCTGAAAAACGAAAGACGCGCGCGTTCTCGCTTTCTACAACAGTTTGAAAAACCGTATGGACTTCACTCTGCAGATCAACCGTGCAAGACGCATCGCCCAAGACCGCACCGCAGGGTCGCTGATACACACGTCCGACAGGACGGTTCAACAAATCCGTCAGACCACGCAGTTCCGCTTGAAACGCCCCGCCAGCTCGGCGGATTTCACCTATGTTGCCACGAAATTGCAAAACATGCTGATCGGTATTTTCCCAATTTACCAACCAGGATGTGACATCCGCACCATCAAAACGACCCGCGTCGATATCGTTATCCTTGATTGCCGCATCACTGATCGCACCAATCGCCTCGGTGTTGTCCACCGACAAGCCAGTGCTTTGCTGTAGCGCCATCGCAGACAGACCTGTATCCGGCTTGAAGGTCTGCCCTTTGAATTCTAATGCCAGATCATGGTCAGTGAAGCCAAAGGTTTCTCCATCGCGTCGCGTGATCAACCATGCACGGCAGAGTGTTGTAACACCTGTATCAAGATGCGCCTGAAGATCTGTCGGAAAATCGCTCATAAGCGCACCTCGACCACAGGTATGCTTGGCACTTCGCCTGCGTGAAAGCTGGCGGCAGAGGTGTGAATACGATCCGTGTCAAAACGCACAGGGACATCATATTCAAAGCCGGCTGTAATATCGCGCCCAAGGTCTGGCGCGCGATCAAAGACAATCACGCCACGCGCAAGATCAACTTCAAAATGTACACCTTCGTTTTGCGCGTCTCCTGCGAGGCCGACCAAGACAGTGCCGCTGACCGGTTTTGTAATCAAGCGCGTGTAACTCTCATCACCAGAGCGATAGGTTCTGCTCAAAGGAAATTCCGTCTGAACGCCGTCCCCATAACCGATCGTTTGATCGCCCCGCGTGACAGTTTCTGACGGCTTGCAAGACTTGAAATCAGACCAGTCTTTCCAGCGAAACGCATACATTTGACCGCGTCGCGCTTCGAAAAACGTCAAAACATCATCCACATCATCCATCGCGCGCAGGCCGACACCTGCGTCATAGCGCCTGCGCGAATGCGCCCAAGGTGTGTTGCGTTCTTCAAACCCGTTACTCAACGTGACAATGTCAGTCCGCCGCTCTGGCCCACCCATTGAGCCAAAGCTTAAAGCTGCCGGAAATCTAATCTCGTGAAACTGCATGGCTGTTCCCTCCGTCTAATGATTGCGCCTAGCGCGTGCGTTGCGAGCGCCCTAAAGCGCGGCTCATTTGCGCGGCGATCTGGCTTTGTGAACGACGAAATCCTTCAACATCTGGCGTTGAGATATTCATCACGATGGACGCGCCACGCCCCGCGCCGCCACTGGCTTGAACCCCCAAACGCCCATCCGCACCGCGTGTCAGGGGCATGATGGCCTCTGGCCCAGCTTCGCCCATAAGGCCTGTACCACCGCGCATCGGAAAAGTTGTAGGACCATTCACGACACCGCCATTGGCAAAGGCTGTCACGCGCCCTTGCGAAAAACTGCCACCATTTGCAAAAGGCATAAAACCTTCAAACAGCGCATTCATCCCTCCGGTAATCAGGCCTGAGAAATGGTTGGTCACAGGTTTGACGGCAGCATTCAGTGCTGCATCAGCCATAGAGCGACCAATATCTTTCAGCGCATCGCTTAGTTTTTGCCCGTCAAATACGACGCTTTCAAACGCTCCGCTCAACGCACGGCTCAACGAAGCGTCAAGGCTTTGGACACCCTTGCCCGTGCTCTCAAACGTGCCTTGGATCCGGCGCATCTCGGTGTCAAAGCTCGATGCCATTCCCGCCGCACTCGCAAAGCTTTCTTCAAGTGCATCCAATTGCGCATCAATCGGGTTAGAGCTGTCAAAATCACTCATCTTTCAACGTCCTTTCTTGATCTGGATCGGCCACCGTGTCGGGATAAAGCTGTAAAAGATCAGCCAAACGTGCGCGCGCCATCGGGGCGCTTGCACCACCATGTCCAAGCATCATCATCAACTCGGCTGGCGTCAGCGCCCAGAACTCGCGCGGCCGCAAACGAAGCTGCAACAAGCCTGCACGCATCAGATCGGGCCAGTTTATTTGGGTCATCCGCAGCGCTCTTCAGGCAGAAGGAAAGCGCGCGCCAACAATTGCGCTGCACTGCGCGCCGCCCCCATCGGACCACCCTTGATGTCAGCGGACAAAAGCTGTGCACGGCTGACGTCCCAGCCGCCTCCACGCAAACCCGCTAGGATCAACGACAGAACGTCGCGACTGGAAAATGCACCGTCTTCAAAACGCCCAACCAAAGCCACCAAAGTGTCTTCGCCCAAAGTTGTCTCCAGCTCGGCCAAAGCCCCTAAGGTCAGCGACATTGGCCGCTCAACCCCGTCTACATTCAAAGACACAACGCCACTCCAAGGGTTGTCCATCAGGCCGCCGCCGTGAAAATCAATTCGCCCGCAGAGGCCATTGAAATTTCGTACGTCGCTTCACCGTTGTGGGTGCCCGCATATTCAATTGCACTGATCTGGAAGGGTCCTTGAACAATGCCAAAGTCTGGAATGATCACCTGAAAATCAGGGATCTCGCCATCAAAGAAAATCTGACGCGCGCGCTCATCCGTTGCCTCGTCGCGAAACACCCCCGACCCCGACAAAGCAGCCGTTTTCACCCCGGCCCCGGAAAGTAATTCACGCCAACCGCCTGCGCTGCTAAGGTTGGTAACATCGACAGTTTCCGCATTGAAACTCACCCGTGTTGCACGCAAACCCGCCAGCGTTTCAAACATGCTTGTTCCGTTCACATCCACTTTGATCAGCAGATCTTTTCCGTTTTGTACGGCCATGGTAGTTACTCCGTTTTCTGGTGTTAGAACTGTTCAGATCACGCTTCGACGCGGGCTCTGAATTTCAAATCAATCTTGCGCTGTCCGGTTGAACTGCGTTTGGCGGTACTGGTGACGAACCAAAGCCCCACCATGCGACCACTTGCAGGCATAAGCGGCGAGCCCTGAAGCGCTGCCCAAATCGCAACTGCCGCTTCTTTCAATGTCAGAAAGCTGTCAGCAGTACTCATCACCGACACGCTCAATTCATGCACTGCGCCTGCGCCGCTTGTGTCGGATGCGTCTTTGACGGCTTCTTCACCAATCAACACATACAGGTCAGGCACTGGACCCGCAGGCATCGCATCATAAATATGAGTGCCCACAATTGCAGCCAGTGCAGTATCGTTGGACAGACGATCATAAAGCGCCGTTTGCAAAACATCTGACAAAAGCATGCTCATCCTGCGACCTCCTCATTTGCATAACACACCAGATAGCGCCCCAAAGGTTCGGCTTCGGCCACAGCGGTAATCCGATATACACGTTCGCCTTCGCGAAAGCGCTGGTCTGGACGCGGTCGCTTTTGCGATCCATGGGGCATTGCACGCAGCCGGATCTTCAATCCGACTTTTGATCGTGCAACCCCAAGGGCTCCGATCTCGCGGCCAGAAAAGCTACGCACCTCCGCCCAAAGGGTTCCAAGCGCGTTCCACGTGTTTTTAAGACCGCCAGCACCATCTGCATGCTCGATACGTTCTTCCAAAACCAACGCGCGGTTCAAGCAAGGCGCTTTCATGCCCCTGCTCCTGAAAACAATCGCATAGGGCGATACCGCTCGATCAGCGTTTGAACACCAAATGGCATGCACCCGCGCGCCAGCGTGGTTTCATCTCGGTATTCATAATAATGCGCCGCCAAAAGAAAGACCGCTTGTGCCAAATCATCAGGCACGTCGTCCCAGTCCGGACCAAACCCGGCCTCGAAATGGATCACTGCTTTGCCACCCTGTGGGATTGGCGCAAACCCTTGTCCACGCGCCACAAGGCGCGGACGCTGAAAATCTTCCACCAAGGCAAATCTGTCAGCCGCAATCGATATGTCGGCCCCGTCTGCGTTAATAATGTCCAACGCTTCAATGTGACGCACTGGTGACAACGGCAAGACCTCTGCCTGCGGATCACGCCAGCGCGAAACGGACCAGGTGAACATACGCGCTATCAACGCTTTGCTTGTGCGCGCTTCTATTGCGGCCATGGCCGCCTTTAAAAAGCTCGTTAGGACAGGCTCTTGAACGTCATCTTGCGCAAATCCCGTTCCCAGACGCAAATGCGCTTTGAAAGCAGCGAGAGGCAAAACCTCATTTGGCACCGAGGCCTCTTCGATCAACATCATCGATATCTCCAAATTAGTCAGCCTCCCCATCTGGCAATGGTGGGCGCGCACAGCTGCGTTGCTCGGACGGAGGGGAGCAGCTAGACAACACAGGTTCTCTCTGCACACGCCCAGAGGGCGAAAGACCAAGTCAGAACTCGGTCTTTCGCAATCGCAACGCGGCCCTTTAGCCAGCGGCGAATTTCAATACTTTGATGGCATGGAAGTCCGTGACATCACCGCCAACGCGCTTTGTCGCATAGAACAAAACATTCGGCTTGGATGAGAACGGATCACGCAGAACCCGAAGATCAGGACGTTCGGCAACAGTGTATCCCGCACCAAAGTCACCAAAGGCAATCGCAGGGGCCCAGCTGGCGATATCCGGCATGTCCTCGCAAATGATGACCTTATAGCCCATCAACAAGGACGGCTCACCAGCTGCATACCCGTCGGACCATAAGAAACGACCATCGCCATCCTTAAGCTTGCGCACACTACCGGCAGTCTTCGAATTCATCACAAAGACAGCATTGGCGCGGTAGCGCGCCTTCAGCGCATAGACCAAATCGACAATGGCATCCGCCGGGGATGTTGTATCAAATTCGCCGTCCGCACCGCTGACGACATGACCCAACTCACCCCAGACCTCAGACCCGTTTTCAGCTGTTGAATAGGTCAAGAAACCCTTTGGTTTGTCGACACCATCACCGCTGATAAACGCTGCACTTTCGGCGCGTGCAAACTTGTCAGCGATTTTGCCCGCAAGCCAGCTTTCGATGTCAAACGCACTGTCATCCAGAAGACGCTGCGACACCTTTGGCAAGGCACTCAGTTCATGCAGCGGAATTGAAATGCGATCTACCTGCGGTGTACCCGTTTCAGCGGCCCCAGCGGTCTCGCTTGCCCAACCTGCCCCTGCATCGGTGTGATCGACCAACACATCGTAAGACGTGGCTTCCACATTCACGACCGTTGCGACAGCACGCAAAGACGCGGCACCGCGCAAAACACTTTGCACCGTTTCCGAGGTCTGCGGATCAACAAGGTATCCACCATCCGCAGCGACGGCTGTGGACATGGCTTTGCCTTCCATCTCGATGCCGCGCAATGCATCTTCATCACCGTTGCGCAGATACGCACCGAAGGCTTTTTCATGCGGCGCTGTTTCCAGTGCTGCGGAAGATAGGGCTGGACGCGCGTTTCGCGCTAAAGACTTACGTTCATACATACTCAATCGCTCTTCTTGCTGTTGAAATCGTTGGTCTGTTGCAGCCCGATGGCTTTGAAAGCCGGCTACGAAATCCGCCAAAGCAGATTTTAGGTCCTGGGCAGGAGACAGATCTTCCCCGGCCCGAGAATTCATCTCAGGATCGCTCATTTGCGTCTTCCTTTCGGTGTTAGAAATTAAAGTCCGTAGCTGCTCATCTACCGCATCTCAGGGATCACTCGGCGCAACGCTTGCGCAATGTCGCGCAGCTCATCGTGCTCGTTACGCTCGAACGGCTCAGACTTGGCCCCGACACGCGCACTGGCAAGCATCGGAAAGGTCACAAGCGACACTTCCCAAAGTTCCAATTCCTCCAATAGACGCGCACCATCTTTTGCGCGCCGCGCCTTTTTGGTGCGGTAGCCAATCGACAAACCATCCAAAGCCCCCGCTTCAATCAACGCTGCTGCTTCACGTCCGCGCGCGACACTGTCCAAAAGGCGTCCTTTCACGTGCAATCCCTTTGCATCTTCATGCACCGCATCCCAAACTCCAATGGGTTCGCTCGCATCATGCTGCCATAACATTTTCACATGCTGACCTTGCGCTTTCAAACGCGCCAAAGACGCGGCATACGCCCCTTTTTGTACAATATCGCCACCTTGATCGGACTGACCAAAAAACGATGCATAGCCTTCAATCTGCACACCATCCGTCACAGTCAACGTCTCGCCAAAATGGCTAAACTTGCGCTCTAATTCACTCTCAACCTGCATGCGTCATCCTTTTCTTCCGACCAAGCCCAATTGTCTTTGGTCTAAAAATACCTCGGGGGAATTTCAGCCTTGCTGAAAGGGGGTAGCGCCCCAACTCACTTAAAGCCCCACCAACAACGGCTGCACAGCTTGCGCCAAAATGACAGCAACAACACCGTAAACCGTTAACCAAAGCCGCTTTTCTAATCGCTCGATAAGCGCTTCAATGCGGTCCAAGCGATTGCTTATCCCGTCAAATTGTAACTTGGCGACCCTTTCATGTGCCTCAAGCCGCAATGCCGGCGCACAATCAAACGCTTCAAACCCGTAACGCTCGCTCATGCGGAACCCTCCTCGCTCAATGGCGGCAATCCAAGCAACGCACGTTTTTCGTCCACGCTTAGAAAATCTGCTCCGGCGACACGCGCCCATTGCGCATCACGCTCAACAGCCAAAGCAGCGACCTGATCCAGATCGGGTTTTAGTTCGACTTGTTCACCTGTGTAAGTGGCCAACCAAGCACCAATCTTACCCGCCACCTTGCCCGTCAAAGGCACCACAACCTGACGATAAAATGCACGGTTCGCCTCTTGGTAATTTGCATAGGTCGCATCCCCAGGAATACCGAGCAACATAGGCGGCACACCAAAGGCTATCGCGATCTCGCGCGCCGCTGATTCCTTGGTTTTCTGAAATTCCATGTCGGACGGCGAAAACCCCATCGGCTTCCAATCCAGACCACCCTCTAACAACATAGGTCGCCCTGCATTTTTGGCGCCTTGATGATAGGCCTCCATCTCATCTTGCAAACGCTGGAACTGCTCTGAGCCAAGCGTACCATTCCCATCCGTTCCTTTAACCACAATCGCACCAGACGGACGCGCCGCATTATCAAGTAAGGCTTTGGACCAACGCGATGCACTATTATGTACGTCCAACGCCGTTGCTGCCGCTTGCATCGGCGACAATCCGTAATGATCATCTTGAGGATGAAAACTCTTGATATGACAAATCGGCGTCACCTCTGTGCTGACATCAAAGCGATGTTTGCGCGCGCCCACCGCATATTCATATGCGACAGGCCATCCATCACTGCCTGGCACAACTTTCATCCTGTCAGAACGCAACACATGCATTTCGTACGGCGCACCACTTTCCCCAGCAACCGCTTCCACATAGGCATCACCCGACAACAAAAGTTGCCCGAACAACGCTTCGAAAAACTCGACCCGCCCTTGTGCACCATTCGGGGCTGCCAATAGCTGCAAAAACTCATGTGTTTCATAGCGTTGCTGCATATCTTGCAGAACCAAAGGCACAGCAGCGGCAGCTTCCGCAATCAATTTTACCGCCCGAAACCCAACGGGGTTTCCTGCAAAACCCGACCGGGTCAGCGATACAGTATCGCGCGCAGACCAAGCCACTCGACCTGCTCCGTGATACGCAATGACAGGCCCGGCCGCGCTCGCTTTGGTCTCGACGACATCGGCTATATCATTGCGCCGCCTGAAGAATTCAAATGCCATTCTACGCTCCTTTTAGCGCAACTTTCCTGTCCGCACACCCCTTGGGTCCGCGCCAGTCCAGCTCCGGTTTATTTTGGGTCCTACGCTCTAAAGCGCTCGTATCTGCGGCTTTCGCCAGTCTTTCGCAGGCTTGATCATCAAATCATATAACGCCCAAACCAACGCATCCACGCGATCAGGCGAGCCTTTTCCATCATATCCACGCGCCGTCATCAGGCACATTTGGTCTTCCAACTCTGCCAGCCCACGCATATGGGCCACGCGGCCTTGTTCATATAATGCCGCAACAGGTTCGGCCCGCGCGACCTTGCCCCGCGACGCATGAACCGCAGTAATTGGCGTCATCGGATCAACCTGCCTAATGACAGTACTCACCATGTCTCCACCTTGGTTCACTTCGACGACCAAACGCTCTGCGTCCCATCGCTTCATCGCTTCAATTGCAGCGCTGGCCCACCCGTTTGGCGTGGCACCCTGCACAGTGGCATCCTCTAGAACCACCGCCTTCCAGTCTTGCGGTGGCCCTTTGCTTTGCACCCCGACAACAACAATGCCGCATTCATCTGCGCCTGTCTTTGATCCGGCGGGCGGGTCAACCGCAACAACGATGCGATCAACGGCTGGACATAGGTTTACACGATAAGCTTCTAACAAAGCGCTACTCCATAGTGCGCCCTCACTATCTTCCAGCAACACCCCTTCCAGTTCTTGACGCCCAAGGCGTGTACCCGCGTAACGCCGCTCCACTTCTTCCAGAAAACTTGCTGCCAGATTTGCCTTATTCGCCTCGGTAGGTGCATGGGTGACAACAGTGCTGGGCGCCGCCAACAAGGTCTTCAAAACACCCACCGTTCGCGGCGTTGTTGTGACACAAACTTGAGGATGTTCTCCCAAGCGCAAGGCAAATTGCAACATATCCCAAGCATCTTCTGCACGCTTCCACTTGGCCAACTCATCGACCCACGCCCCGTCAAACTGCGGTCCACGCAATCCTTCGGGATCATGTGCAGAGAACACCTGCGCAACAGCACCGTTGGGCCAGACCAAGCGCTTGCGCATTGCTTGCCATTCAGGGCGACGATCAGGGGGGGAACAGGCCAATATGCCGCTTTCTCCAAAAATCATCACGTCTCGTGTTTGATCAATCGTCTCTCCAATCAAAGCAATTCGCGAACATTTCCCCTGATCACCGGGAACATTCCCTTCAACTTGCGCGCGGACCCATTCAGCACCGGCACGTGTTTTACCCGCACCGCGCCCTCCCATAACAACCCAAGATCTCCACGCACCCTCAGGAGGCAATTGATGTTCCATAGCCCAAAACTCGAACAAAAAAGGGAGAGCAAGCTGCTCTCCCTCGTCCAACTCACTTAGGAAAGCATCCCGGACATCCTGATCTACGCAAGCGATCCAATCTGCTCCCAATCGTAAAGCGGGCTTCTTCAAGGTTGAGGGTGGGTCCAGTTCCAGATCCCCGGTTCCCTCTTTCTTGTTCATATTTATCAAGACGCAACTCCATCTCATGAGCAATTTTTAACCAATCCCGAATATCGGCAAAAACTTTGACCGCTTCGGATTTTGGTCCCAATGTCCCTGCGTCAACCTTTTCCGACAGCTGGTTCAGCGCCGCGATGGCGCGCACCAACTGCGCTTTGGCTGACAATTGCAGTTCAGTTAAATCCTGAACCGATACGCGTGGAGGTCTTTGTGTCATACAGAATTACTCCTCATGCGAGTTACCTCCGCACGAGAAAAATGAAAAACGGCCTCGGGATCACTCCCAAGGCCGCTTTGCCACTTCTCCTAGCATGTCACAACTTATAGGCGAAGCCGTTCGCAAAGTCAAGCAAAACGCAGGTTCTGAAAACCCCTAACCGTCCGGTAACATTAACAAAAAGTAAACATCCACCAGAAACACCTTGAGCCTTTGGTCTTCAAATACCAAGGGTGAGCCCATCTTTGATGGACGAGGCAAGTTCCCCATCCAGACTAGTTATTGGCGCGGTCCGCTTCAATCTGGCGCCATTTAGCGACATTGGCATTATGCTCAGCCAGCGTTTCTGCAAAAGCATGCCCACCTGTACCGTCCGCCACAAAGAAGATGAACGGCGTCTCATCTGGATCAACAGCAGCGCGCAAGCTTGCAAGTCCCGGGTTCGCGATTGGCGTGGGTGGTAGGCCATCAATCACATAGGTGTTCCAAGGTGTTTCTCGCCGCAATTCACTGCGGCGCAAACCGCGGCCCAACACACCTTCACCTCGCGTGATGCCATAGATGACAGTCGGGTCGGTCTGTAATCTGATCCCTTGATTCAAGCGGTTGGTAAAGACAGAAGCAACTTGGCGTCGTTCTTCCGCAATGCCGGTTTCTTTCTCGATGATAGATGCAAGGATCAACATTTCTTCTGGTGATTTCAAAGGTATATCTTCGCGGCGCTCGGCCCAAACCTCTGCTATGCGGCGCTCTTGGGCATCCAACATACGTTGCACCAAAGCAGCGTGCGTATCACCAACGCTAACTTCATAGCTGTCTGGTGCCAGCATGCCCTCGGCAGGCACCTCTGCAACATCGCCCGTTAACAGCTCGACTGATTTTAGCTCTTCGATCACTTGCCAGCTGGTCACACCTTCCGCCAAAGCGATGCGATAGCGCGTATCGGACTCAGCGCGTACCCGCGTATAAGCATCCGGCGCGTCTTCCTCAGCTGGATTAAAGCTCGCCATTTCGACAAAGCGGTTGGTGGACGGATCAAGCTGACGCACCTGCACAGTCGCCCGTGTCACACCGATGCGATAAATCACTTCAGTGCCACAAGAACTCGCACCACCGCGGGTGATGATACTTACAATTTCTTCCATCGAAGCATTTTCAGGAATCAAAAAGTTTCCGGCTTTCAAATTGCTGGTCTTGTCTTCGTAATCAGCTCCGATGCGAAAAACCGCAGGACTAGAAACCGCACCCTGCGCACTCAGATCATCACTGACCTTGCTCATAGTTGTGCCGCGATCCACCTTCAGGCAAATCGCTTGGCTAAGAGGACCCGCATTCTTGTACTGTCCCTGCCCCCAAAGGATTGCGCCGCCCAATAGGAACAACGCAACGATGAGAAATGTCACCGCGTTAGAGGCAATGTGACGCCACATATTAGTCGACCTTTCCGAACAACACGCTGGCGTTTGTACCACCAAAGCCAAATGAATTGCTAAGCGCTACGTTGATTTTACGTTTCACAGGCTTGTTCGCCGCCAGATCAACTTCTGTTTCAACCGCTGGATTGTCCAGATTGATCGTCGGCGGAGCCACCTGATCGCGGATCGCTAGGATTGAAAAGATCGCCTCAATTGCACCAGCTGCGCCCAGCAAATGACCTGTCATCGACTTGGTCGAAGACATCGTGACGTTACCAGCATGTTCGCCCATCATCCGCTCAACAGCACTCAGTTCAATCGTGTCGGCCATCGTCGATGTGCCATGGGCATTGATGTAATCGATATCTTTCGGCTCAAGCCCAGCCTTGCCAAGTGCCGCGCGCATAGAGCGTTCACCACCCTCGCCCGTCTCGCTTGGGGCTGTGATGTGATACGCATCGCCCGACAGGCCGTAACCGATCACTTCGGCATAAATTTTAGCGCCGCGAGCTTTGGCGTGCTCATATTCTTCCAACACAACGACGCCAGCACCTTCACCCATAACAAACCCGTCACGGTCATTGTCATAAGGGCGGCTTGCTTTGGTCGGATCATCTTCACACTTTGTCGACAACGCCTTACACGCATTGAAACCCGCAATGCCGATTTCGGAAATCGACGCTTCTGCACCACCCGCAATCATCACATCCGCATCAGACGTCATAATCAAACGTGCCGCATCGCCAATGGCATGTGCGCCAGTTGAACAAGCTGTCACCACGGCGTGGTTTGGCCCTTTAAAACCATAGCGAATACCCACCTGACCAGAAATCAGGTTAATCAATGCGCCTGGAATAAAGAACGGTGACACACGGCTCGGGCCGCGCTCATGGATCAGGATCGCAGTCTCCGCGATCGAGTTCAAACCACCAATGCCAGAGCCAATCATTACGCCAGTGCGCAACTTGTCTTCCTCGTCTTCGGGCATCCAATTCGCATCGCGTACAGCCTGCTCAGCCGCTGCAATCCCGTAGAGAATGAAATCATCCACCTTGCGACGCTCTTTAGGCAACATCCAGTCATCTGCATTGAACGTACCGTCCGTGCCGTCCCCAAGAGGAACTTCGCAGGCGTATTTGGTCTTAACACGAGACGCATCAAATCGCGTGATCAACCCAGCACCCGAAGTGCCGTCCAAAATCCGACTCCACGTTTCTTCCACTCCGCACGCAAGCGGCGTAACCAATCCAAGACCTGTGACAACTACTCGGCGCATAAGACTGCCCTCTATATAGTGTGTTTGTTGACGCATACTTACCAGCGATGGGGGGATGGGGGCAAGAGGGTCAGGCTGGTAGAGTAAGGGAGCGTGCGTGTAAATGAGCTAGACATCTAGTCACTTAAGCCAAAGGCTTACGAACTACGTTCAATATTCTGTCAGCACGATTTCGTTCTTCATCGTTCCCGACGCATCAGTTGTAACTAAGAACTTCCCTGTAATGATATAATCGACGCGCGAGGCGCTCTGGTTCAACACTTGCCTTGGGATATTGAGCTTTGGAACGATTAAATCGTTGAAACGCGTCATGCAGTCTGGACCCGCCATTTTGAGATAAGAAGAAGAGTAAAAAATGAAGCTTGTATAGGTTGAAGATGCGCTTTCAATTTCAGTGACTCCACCATTTTCACAAGGATCGGTCCATTCTTCGTCCGTCTGAAACTTGAGCGAGAGTGTGATTGGAACGCCCGTACCTGAATTTAACGCAATAAACCCAGCAAACTCGCGATTAAGAGTTGCACAGTTAGTCGAGGGATCGCGGCTCTCACAGATTTCGCCTTCAAAGTGCGTTGTATTTTTCTCTGGAAAAAGAACATTAAAGACTTCTTGGTAATCAACAAGTGCGCTCAGCAAAGCTGAGCCCAGCAAAAACAAAACGACAAATGGGTGCGACTCTAATAATTTAACGATCTTCATCAATATCCTTTAACAAAAACGCCCCTTGCGATCTACTCGCAAAGGGCGTTTCTAAATTCTAATCTCTTAAAACCAGCTTAAGCAGCTTCAGAGATGAACTTTACCGCGTCGCCGAAGGACTGGATGTTCTCAGCTGCGTCATCGGGAATCTCGATGCCGAACTCTTCTTCGAACGCCATAACCAGCTCAACAGTGTCGAGGCTGTCTGCGCCCAGATCGTCGATGAAGGACGCGCCCTCAACTACTTTATCTTCTTCCACACCAAGGTGCTCAACTACGATCTTTTTAACACGATCTGAAACGTCGCTCATCTCGAAATCCTTATATCTTGGGCCAAAGGCCCGTTGGTGCCTGTCCCCATCGGGGCACTTGATATTACCCTTTTGGGGTAGCTTTTGGTCCCGTAGGACCACCCTGAATGCAAGCACCCAAGGCCAATGATGCGCCGCCTATAACACAAGCGACGCTTAAGGCAAACGGAAACAACGCCCGTTTCGACCTTGCTTAAAGCATGGCCATACCGCCGTTCACATGCAAGGTCGCACCCGTGATATATGCAGCCTCGTTGCTTGCCAGATAGACGACAGCACCTGCAATCTCGTTTGGCGTGCCCATGCGACCTGCAGGAACTTGCCCTAGAATACCCGCTTTTTGATCATCCGTAAGCTTGTCCGTCATTGCGGTTTCGATGAAGCCCGGTGCAATCGCGTTCACTGTAATGCCGCGTGTGGCGACCTCATAGGCTAAGGATTTGCCCATTGCGATCATCCCTGCTTTGGACGCCGCATAATTGGCTTGGCCTGGATTACCTGTCGCGCCAACGATAGAGGAAATATTCACAATCCGTCCCCAACGCGCCTTCATCATGCCGCGCATCACACCTTTGCACAGTTTCATCGTCGCCGTCAGATTCACGCTTAGAACAGACTGCCATTCGTCATCAGACATACGCATGAACAGATTGTCACGTGTAATCCCTGCGTTGTTCACCAGAATATCGACTGCTCCCATCGCTTCAATCGCTTGCTTGGGCAGTTCTGCGACAGCATCAAGATCAGACAGGTTGCACGGTAGCACATGCGCGCGCTCACCCAGCTCAACGGCCAAGGCCTCAAGAGGCTCAACACGAGTGCCCGACAAGCCAACAGTCGCACCCGCATCATGCAACGCACGTGCAATATCAGCACCGATGCCGCCAGATGCACCGGTAATCAGCGCGCTCTTTCCAGTTAAATCGAACATTTTAGTCTATCCCTCCTCTACCGATCGCTCTTTTAGAGGATGGTAGTCAGTTTACAGCTAAGGCTTTGCCATCATTGGCACTCACGATCCCCATAGCGCCAATCTCTGCGATTGTCATCGTCCGTGGGCGTCTGCGGCCCCCAAATTCGTCAGCAAACCGCGCATAGCCATCGCCACCCGTCATTTCAGTAGCAAAGCTTTTGTGGGCTTCCGTATCCTCAGCGCGCGCCACCGCAATCACAGCACCATCTTCCATAGTGCGATTTGTTCCACCTATAAAGGCATCAACCGCACCACCGCTGATCACGCTGTCATTGCGCAAATGCGTGCTGAAACCTGCTTCGCGCACAGCCTTACCAAAACCAATGGCCGCGGGGCTTCCTGCTGGACCATCTGCCTGTAAGAACACCAAGCGATTAGCCTGCGGATGGGCCTGACGCACAGCGGCAAAGCCAGTTGCAGTGTCTTCATTGACAGAACCGGACATGTAAATTGTATCACCTTCGGGCAAAAACGCCGTCATGTTATCCTGCGCGACGGGTGCTTCTTTAACTATAAAACCATCGCGCACCACCGGGACTGGTGCAGCGTTTCGACGTAAGCCGCATCCAGATAAACCTGCTGCGGCCAAACCCAAAATAAATGTACGCTTATGCATTTTCGTTGTCCTTAATTATTTTACTGCCGCACGCGCAGCGTGACTGCGCTTGGCTGTTTTCTCAACGTCAAATATGGCGACAGAGTGTTTCCAAGCGCAAAAAATCCAAATTTTTGCGAATTTAGGCGAACCTTCGCCCATCACCAAGCTGCATTGCATTTGCGTGAAATTCCACATCAACGCCGTGATTTCGGCAAAATTCAATCATAACGTGCCCTCTAACCACTAAAGCATCACGCCCGCATGTGTTGCATTGAAACGATTGGGACATGTCATGATCCAACAGCAGATCGAAAGCTTTTCGCGTTCGCTAAAGCACTTGGCAACGCAGTATTCAGACCCTTCAATTGTTCTGCAGCATATTCCTGTGCTCAAGAACAATCTGATGTTTCAGCAAAACCCGGAATACATTCTATACGGGCTTGGCGGTCTAATCTTCTCATTTTTTGCTTTAAAGCGCTGGAAAAAGAACCGCGCAGCGCGCACCAAAAACATAGGCTTGGTTATGCCCCAACCCTATCTCGGCGATGCCGATCACGCGCAAACGCACGAAACATCTCCCGCAAGTTTTGACACCGAAACCGCTGATGAAGACGCGCTCGAAACCAGCGTCATACCTGAAACTGTATCGCAAGTGCGTGTACAGACAGCCGCCCGTACACCTGCCGAGCAACTAGAAGACGTTAGTGCGATAACCTTTAGCGCGCGCAGCGCTTTAACGCCTGATGAAGCACGCTTGCGCGTCGTCGCCCAAGCCAGCGTAAACGAATTCGGTGCGGGCTACATGATCATGGCACGCACGTCGCTTGCCGCGTTATTGATGCCGGGACATGAAGCCGTTGGGCCAGAACGCGCTCAGGCTTTGAGTGCTATTCAGGACAAATACGTTGATTTCGGAATCTTTGATCGCACGGGCCGCTGTCTGGTCGCGCTGGAAGTTGCCAGTAATGACCCGGTAATCGGCAACAAATCACTTGAAAAAGCTGTTGTTAAGCAGGCCCTTGGACAAGCAGGCATTCCAATGATTGCAATCGCAATCGGTGACACACCTACGCTTTTGCAAACCAAACTGGCACCCTACCTGAAAGCGACAGCTCGGGTTCAAACTTCGACGATTTCTGTAAACCCAACACGCGAAGAACCAAAAAGAGCGCCCCATTCCGGACGCCCTGTACGGCCAGTCAGACCAGTACGCGCGGCAATTGCTGCTAAGTAGCCTGAAACGCGCTTAACGCTCCAACTTGGCAATGTCTTCTGGGGTTCCCACGGCACTACAGGCAATCGTTTTTTCAATGCGGCGGATCATTCCCGAAAGCGCTTTACCTGCGCCGATTTCCCAAATAGTATCAACGCCTTGAGCGGCCATAAATCCAATGATTTCGCGCCAGCGCACAGATCCTGTTACCTGCTCTACCAGCAACGAACGGATCATCGCCGGATCGCTTACCGCATCTGCACGCACATTGGCGACAACAGGAACGATGGGGGCTTTGATATCCACATCTCCCAAAGCGTCCGCCATCACACGCGCAGCTGGCTCCATCAAAGCACAATGGAACGGTGCACTCACAGGTAGCATCACAGCGCGTTTTGCGCCTTTTTCCTTAGCGATGACCAAAGCACGTTCGACTGCACCCAAATGGCCTGACACCACCACTTGGCTTGGGTCGTTATCATTTGCCGCCTGACAGACTTCACCCTGTGCCGCTTCGCTTGCAACGGCTTGCGCTGTTTCAAAATCCAATCCCAGCAAAGCAGCCATCGCGCCAACACCTACTGGCACTGCCTCTTGCATGGCTTTGCCACGGATACGCAGCAAACGCGCGGTATCCGCGATTGTCAGCGCGCCAACGGCGGCCAAAGCAGAATATTCACCCAAGGAGTGCCCCGCTACAAAGGATGCATCTGTGACAGAGACACCTTCCGCCTCAAGTGCACGCATCGCAGCAAGGGACGTGGCCATCAAAGCAGGCTGCGCATTCTGCGTAAGCGTCAATGCATCTTGCTCACCTTCCCAAATAAGCGTGCTCAGCTTTTCGCCCAAAGCATCGTCCACCTCGTCGAAAACAGCTTTCGCAGCTGGATAGGCGTCTGCCAAGGCCTTGCCCATACCGATTGATTGCGCACCCTGACCGGGGAATACAAAGGCTTTGCTCATATCGCGTCTCCTCGCTGTTTTGTTCTCTTTGCTCTACTCGCGCGCGCACAGCATCGCAAGCCTGCCTGCATTTGCGCACATGTCCTGTGAAGAATAAATGGCTGCGCGCATTGCCTTCACAGGGTACGATAGAAAAAACGCAGTCGGATCTGCGCCGAATGTTGTGAAATACAAAAACCGGAGCGTCATAATGCCCATCTCAAACACCCCGTCTCGCTATGGATCCGTTTCAAAAACCTTCCATTGGTTGACTGTCCTTTTGATCCTGACAGCGATTCCGCTCGGGATAATCGCCAATAAGATGGCCTATGACACAAGCGAAGCCTTGGCGCTTAAGGCGTTCTTGTTCTCCATGCATAAGACCGTCGGGATCACCGCCTTTTTTGTTGCCCTTGCCCGTATTGCTTGGGCATTGAGCCAACCAAAACCCGCAGGACTTCACCCGGAAAACCGCGCAGAGAGCTTTCTGGCAGAACTCGTGCATTGGCTGTTGTATGGATCACTTTTGCTGGTTCCACTCACAGGATGGATACACCACGCCTCCACGTCCGGTTTTGCACCTATTTGGTGGCCCTTTGGCCAGAATCTGCCTTTGGTCCCCAAAAGCGAAACACTCGCCGCCTTGACCGCGGGATTGCACATTGTCTTTGAACGGGTGTTAGTGATTTCGATATTCCTGCACATTGCAGGCGCGTTGAAACATCACTTTATCGACAAGGACGATACCCTGCGCCGTATGCTGCCTGGCGTGACCGAAGCAGGACAACCACATAAAAGCAGCAAGATTGCCCCGTTGTTAACCGCATTTGTCGTCTGGATTGCCGCGATGGGCGTTGGCTCAATGCTCGGGATCTACAAGGGCCACGCGGCCACTGTGCAAGGTGCTACGCTTGAAGCGGTACAAAGCGATTGGGCCGTTGAAAGTGGAACGCTGGGTCTGACAATATCACAATTCGGCTCGCAGGTGTCTGGCACCTTTGAAGACTGGACTGCGGATATCACATATGCGCAACAAGACGGCCCCGGATCACATGGGTCGGTGCGCGCGGTGATTTCTATTGGCTCACTCACGCTTGGTTCGGTCACAGGGCAAGCTTTGGGGCCGGATTTCTTTGATGCCACCACGCACCCTACCGCTGAATTCGAAGCAGAGCTGATGTATCAGGCTGACGGCTACACTGCTGAGGGAACCCTTAGTATTCGTGGCAATGCTATTTCTGTTAGTATGCCGTTTGACCTAAGCATCACAGACAACACAGCGGAAATGACAGGGCGCGTTGAGTTGGATCGACGTGATTTCAAAATTGGCGACAACATGCCTGACGAAAGTTCGCTCGCCTTCAAAGTCGATGTGGACATCACACTGACGGCAACGCGCAGTCCGTAAGGTGCGTGATCCCACGCACCGCCCACAAAAAAGGCCGCTGATGATTTAAGCGGCCTTTCTCAATGTAAATAAGCTGTACTTACTCGGCTTTAGCCGCTTCAATGGAAATCTTGACTTCGACTTCGTCGCTCACAGCTGGCGCAAAAGCACCAAGGTTGTAGTCAGACCGCAGCAAAGTTGTTGTCGCATCAAAACCAGCCCAGGCTTTGCCAGCCATAGGGTGTTGGCCGGATTTGTTTAGGACCGCATCCAGAACAACAGATTTTGTCACATCATTCAGCGTCAGATCGCCTGTGATCAATGCTGTGTCGTCGCCAGTGACTTCGATGGATGTGGATGTGAAGGAAATCATTTCCTCATCCGATGCATCGAAAAAATCTGGGGACATGAAGTGACCCAAACGCTTTTCCCAGCCTGTTATCATGGATTTTGCAGGCATGGACACAGAAACGCTTGAGGCAGCTGGATCAGCTTCATCAAACATGATCTCGCCTTCAAAACCAGAGAACATGCCATAGGTCGTTGAAAAACCGATGTGATTGTAGCTGAACAAAATCTGGCTATGGCTTGCATCCAGCATGTATTTCTCTGGGGCAGCGTAAGCGCTGGTTCCAGCAAGGGCGATCGCGGCGGTGAAAAGAACTGACTTCATGTATAAAACTCCATTTAAAGATGTTTATTTATGAAGTCTTTCGCCGCCTGCGCGCAACTGGTGGTCGTTCAACAACTCGTGTGCGCTGATGAACACAACTGCTTTGGCTCGCTCGATCCTAGTTACGAATACGCGGCAATAAGGCGACAATCGCACAGAAACACAAAATCGCTGTAAAACCTGTCTTCAACAACAAAACATCTGCGGTTTCATTCGCGCTAGGCACCAACCAAAGTCCAATCGCTGCAAATCCGAAAACCAGTCCGAAAAAACGACGTACAAGTTTGTCTGAAATAAACGGCTTTTCCTCGTCTTGCTCTGGTTTTGTTGCAATAGGCTTAAGCATGGAGTGTGCTGAAATATATGTCATTGGGTTTTTCCCTTGTTTAACTGCTCATGGTTAACCTCGCGAAATATTGCGCCTGAAATACGGCGTCCGCAGGACAGTTTCATGCCGAGCGCCCTACACTCTTGCGCCAAGGCCACAAGCCAGCTAGTACGGCCAAGCTTTCCGCAGGACGTTTTCACTGCGCAGTCTCTCGTGACCGGGGCGCGGAAAGTTTGAATTGTCTGGTCTTTGAAATGCGCTGATACATGAATGGAGCACACATGCCTTTATATGAGCATGTTATGATTGCGCGTCAGGACTTGTCCAACACGCAAGCAGAAGGCCTTATCGAACACTTTGGCACAGTCCTCGCGGACAACGGCGGCAAGCTGGTTGATCACGAGTATTGGGGCGTCAAAACGATGGCT
>CBFIGL010000017.1:0-62212 GCA_965662135.1 Planktotalea sp.
GACAAATGCACAAATCTGATCAAATATGTCTTGCTATGCAGGAGCCATCCACACAAGACTTTCGCCGCGCAAACAGACGAACCGTATTGATAGAGAGTAAAGCTCATAGTTGCACCGTGATCCACTTGAGCTGTGTCATTGCTTCAATATCCGCATCTGTTCCTTCGCGAACCATGCCGGATTAACCATTGCCGCCGAAGGGAACATGCGCTTTGTCATGCACGGTTGGGCCGTTCACGTGGCACATGCCCGCGTCGATATGATCTTTGACGCGCGCGCTGGCGTTCAGAAATGATCGGCGCGATAACCGTGTTGGGATCACGCAGATCACCCATCCCCAACTTAGAGGCGACCATAGCAAAGCGCTTAACGAACTCGTCATAGATCGGACGCTCTACATAAAAGCGGCTGGATCCGATGCAAAGCTGCCCGCCGAACATAAAGATCGAGCGCGCACAAAGCGGCATGGCCTTGTCTATTTCCGCATCTGCCAAAACAACCGTTGGGCTTTTACCACCCAGCTCAAGCGTACACGGCGTTTTGTTCTTCGCGCAAATCCCGGCGAGGTGCTGGCCAACGACGGACGATCCCGTGAAGGTCAAGAAATCGATGTCTTTGCTGCTGGTCAGATCATCACCAATTTCAACGCCATTACCTGTTACAACATTTACAGCCTCTGCCACCAATTCAGCGTAGAGAACGGTTAAGCGCGGTGCCATTTCGGACGGCAGATGCACAACCGTGCAGCCCACGGCCAAAGCGTTCGCAACAAGGCGCGTGGTTTTGATCAGCGGTACGTTGAAAGGCGTGATGATCGCGACCACACCAAGCGGTTCGCGGATAGATATAGAGAATTTGCCCGGCACATCAGACGGTATCGTCTCACCGCGCACGTTGCGGCACATCCCCGCCGCCGCGCGCATCATCATCAATCCTTTGTTAAATTCGAACATCGCTTTGGCAAAGGTTGATCCGACCTCATCAATCAAACAATCTACGATTTCGGACTGATGCTCTTCCATCAGCTCGGCCACGCGCAAAAGCCAGCGCTCACGCTCTGTTGGCTTGGTTTCTTTGAAGCTTGGGAATGCCGCTTTGGCAGCCGCGATGCCTTTGCGGATATCATCCCCTGTGCCCTTGGCAGCGTGGCAATACAGGCTGTCATCGAGCGGGTTATAAACTTCGAATGTTTCGCCACCGTCCGCGTCTACCCAAGCACCTCCAATGAAATGCTGTAGCGTTTTAACTTCTGTTGTCAGGTCCATTGTTTGGCTCCTGTTTAATCTATCCACCGACAAGGGTTTGCGGCAGGAAAAGTGAAATTTGTGGGAAGAGAATAAGAAGGCCGATCATTGCCGCCATAGCGAACCAGAAGGGCCAGATGCCTCTGAAGATTTTGCCCATAGGCACGTCCGGCGCGATGGATTTCACGATAAAGACGTTGATACCGACGGGCGGGCTGATCATGCCCATTTCGAGAACGATCACGACGATAATGCCAAACCAGATCAGGTCCCATTCAAGCGCGATCGCAATCGGGCTCAAGACGGGAATGGTCAGCACAAGCATGGCAATCCCCTCAAGGAACATGCCAAGAAACATGTAAACGAGAATGATGATCAGCAAGATGCCAAGCTCGCCCACAGGTAAGGACGTGAGCAAAGTAACAGCCTGCGCTGGAACTTCTGTCAGCGAAATAAAGGGGATGAACACGAAGGCTGCGATAATGATGAGAAAGACCCTCGCCGTGGCGTTCATCGTTTGCAAAATGACCGTTCTGCACGCATCGAAGGAAAGCGATCTACGCCACAGAGCGACTAGAAAAGTGAAGAATGCACCGACCGAAGACGTTTCAACAGGTGTGAAGAAACCCGTGTACATGCCGCCGATCGTGGCGAGCACCACACCAATAATAGGAGCCACCGCACCAAGTGCTTTGAACCGCTCGCGCCAGTCTGATCTTGGTCCGGGTGGGCCTGCGTCGGGGTTGCGCAGAACCGTGATGTAGATCGCAAGTATGAACAAAAGCGACAGGATCACGCCGGGGAAAACACCCGCCATGAAAAGTCGTCCAATGGATTGCTCGGTCAGGACTGCATAGATGATCATGCCGCCAGAAGGTGGAATCAAAAGCCAAGCGTGCCACCGGCGGCGACGGAACCTGTGGCCAGACTATCGGCGTATTTATAACGCTTCATTTCCGGCAGTGCGACACGGCCCACAGTGACAGCAGAGGCCAGCGAGAATCCCGAAAGTGCAGCAAAGCCAGCGCAGGCCGCGATTATCGCAGAGGCCAATCCGCCGCGCAGATGCCCCATCCAGCGATAGGCCATTTTGAACCCCTTGGGGGAGCAATTTGATATGTACCTGTGCGATGAGACGTCTGACATTTCCCAAAGTCACATTGAATCCACGGTCTATTTTGCCCTTGCTGGCACGCATATCGGGTTGATCCCCAAGCATTTTGCAGAGCAATGGGTGAAAACGGGTGAACTGGTGGCTATTGCACCTGAAACCTATGGCGTGACATCGCACTTTAATGCGGTACGTCTAAAGTCGGCCCCGCAGAGCGAGACCGCCGCACTGATTTGGGATGAACTGGGTCTTTCAACGGATGCTTGAGCATCACCATTCGAGCCAGCTTATGCAAGCATCAGCATCTGCGAATATGCTTCCCTTCATAAACCTTATAGCCTGACCTTGCTTTGATCGGCTTCGGGGAAACTCGGAAAAATGCGTGACTATCTAAGACTTACACGACGGCTTTTATCGATGTCAGGCCGGCGTTCTTTGTTGCGCGTCGCGCATCAGCGCCGCCATACGATAGAACCCATGCGCCATTTTGGTGAAGGGCGTGAGCAAGAAAAAGCTAAGAACTGATCCCAGATGCAAAGCGAGCATAAGCGGCATCGCCGATGTGTCGCCCAGAAGATAAAGCGCAAGCCCACTGAACCCGACAAACCCAAGCAATCCGATAAACCCAAGATCACCGTTCCACGCGTTGGCATCGCCTAGGTGAGGGTCGGCACGTCGTTTCAGCCCAATCATCCAGATGCAGCCAAGCGTCAACAGAATGCCCCCCGGAACACCAAGCAGTTTAGGTAGCGACCAAAGCGGATAAGGTGCGGGCATGTCGAAAACATAATGCAGCACTGTCCCCGAAGACGTCGCGGCAAAGCACAAAAGAAAGCCATACATCACCGCCTGATGCGCATAGCGGCGCGCGTGAGTGAAGCGGTCTTCATCCTCAAAATTGCAGCCATCCCCATGCCCCGCTTTGAGGTTTTTCATAGTGGCCACGTCGCCAATAGCGGTTTTGATATGCGCCAGTTTAACTCGCTCTCCACCAACGGAACGCCAATACTTGCGCAGGCTTAGCGCGAGGCTTGCGAGTGGAAACAAAAAGGCAGGCATAAAGATCGCCACCATCGCGTTATGCGACAGTGCTGCATAAAACCCGTCGCCATCACCGAGTGACCCGATAAATTTTATCGCAACAAACAACAAAGCAAAGGCAAGCACAGAGGCCAGTGCTATCGCGCCGCCATGGGTGTGAAACTTGCGCGCGACTGGTTGAGGCCAAGCAAAATTTTCCCAGCTATCGCGACGCACTTCGGCTAAAGCAGCAGGTAAGTTGATCGCGAATTCATGCGGTGCGGTGTATTGGCACGCATAATAACACCCCCGACAGTTGTGACACAGGTTCGCCAACTGTGTGATATCCCCGTCCGCAAACGCACGTTCGCGGTGCAACGCAGGAAAGACCGAACAATAGCCTTCGCAATAGCGGCAGGCGTTGCAAATTTCCGCTTGGCGTCGTGCCTCTTGGATCAAATCAATTTGCATATGCTGCGGCCTCCCGACCTGCGATACGGCCGAAGACGGTGCCGATTGTCATGCCAAACCCTGCAAGATACCCCTGCCCGAGGATCGAACCCGCCATCGTTTCTCCAGCGGCCCAGAGGTTTTTCACCGGACCATCCTTGATGCTGCACTGCGCGTTTTCATCTACCCGAAGGCCGAGATAGGTGAAGGTCACACCAGTGCGCAGGGAATAGCCATAGAACGGGGCCTCGGTGATGGGGCGCGCCCAGTTGGTTTTGGGTGGGGTCAAGCCCGTCGTCGCGACACCGTCCAGCTCTGTAGGGTGGAAGTCCGATTGATCCCCGCAAGCGGCATTAAACTCCGCAACGGTTTCAAGCAACCTATCCTCGGGTAGGCCCATTTGCTTTGCCAACCCTGCTAAGCTGTCCGCTTCCAAAGGTGGAAAGACCGAGGGCATGAAAAGCTCCAGCGATTTCGCATCAATAATGACATAGCCAATCTGATCGGGCTGCGCTGCAACAAGACGGCCCCAGATCGCGTAGCGTTTGGGCCAGACATCTTCGCCCTCGTCATAAAATCGTTTGCCGTCTTTGTTCACCACAATGGAAAACGGCACGCAGTCAAGGCGGGTCACGATGCCCCCGTCGTATTTCGGCGCGCGCCCGTCGATGGCAACGGCGTGGCATTGATCCGCATCACCGACAGATTGAACGCCCTGTTCCAGCAAATCCGCCAAAACGATGCCGCGATTATAAGGCGTACCACGAATGAGAAAATTTTGCGCCGCTGGCCCCCACACGCGCGTCAGCCAGTCGATATCCGCTTGAAACCCACCAGAGGCGACAACAACCGCCTTAGGGGTGATGCTTTGGTCATTGCCCCCGTGCGTGTAATCCACACGGGTGATTACATCGCCGTCCAGTTCCAGATGCGTCACCGCAGCTTCATAAACCACATCGACACCAAGCTTTTGAGCAGTGCGGTAATAGGCATTTACCAACCCTTTGCCCCCGCCCATGAAGAAAGCATTGGTACGACCCAGCGAAAGGGTGCCGGACAAGGCAGGCTGAAAACGCGCCCCATGCTCTTGCATCCAAGGCAGACAGCTTTCTGAGCTGCGGATAGCCAAACGCGCAAGGCTTTCTTCGGTTTTTCCAGCGGTCACTTTCAGCAGATCGGCCATGTATTCATCTTCGTTATAGCTATCAATCAAAGGCCCAAGCGGGCCGCTATGCATACATCGAAAATTACGGGTATGGCGTGAATTTCCGCCCCGATACTCTTTGGGGGCTGTTTCCAGAATAACAACGCGCGCGCCAGTCTTTGCTGCTGTCATCGCCGCGCAAAGGGCCGCATTGCCGCCGCCGATTATCGCAATGTCATACTTTGCCAATTTACTATTCCCCCTGCTTGGAGCAGGAGTAATACGAACTATTTGATTTGACCAATGACGCTTTTACTGAAACTAATGCGTGATGCGCATTAATTATGATTTCGGCGATCTTGAAGCCTTTCTGGCCGTTAAAGAAACCGGCTCCTTTCACACAGCGGCGCAGCGTTTGAACCTGTCGCAATCGGCCATAACGCGGCGCGTTCAAAAACTAGAAGCAGCGCTTGGCAGTACCCTGTTTGAACGTACAACGCGCAGCCTCAAACCCACGCTTGCCGCGAAACGTTTGCAGGCGCGCGCAGAAGCGATCCTTGAAGATGCAAGCGAAACAACCCGTGCAATGCGTGATGAAAGTGTCGCCTTTGCCCATCAACGCGGCGCAGTAATTACAATCGCCAGCATCGCGACGGTGATCGCTCCGATCCTTATACCTGCGATTAAAATTATTCGCGCCCAAGGCAATTGCGCGCGCATTCGTATTTTGGACGGCGCCGCCAATGAGGTCGCAGAGGCCGTTGTCTCAGGCGAAGCGGATTTTGGCCTGTGTTCGATCCCGATGCTCGAGCCTTTGACAGAATTTGTACCGCTGCTGGATGATCAAATCATCGTTGCCCTACCGCGCGATCATGCACTGGCGGGCAAAAAGACATTAAAATTGAGCGACCTCTCTGAAACGCCACTGATCTTACCGCGTCGCGGCACAGGCAATCGTTTGCTGATTGACGAAGCGATAGCGCGCGCAAGGCTGCCAATAAGTTGGACTTATGAAGTCGGACGTTCGTCGACGGCAATGGAGCTTGTCGAAGAAGGCATGGGCGCAGCGTTGTTACCACGCTCTGCAATCGGCGATGCAAACGTATCGACATGCGCGTTAATCACCCCAGACATCGCGCGATCGGTCGGACTTTTGTCGCGCGCGGGGCAGACAGATTCATCTTCCGTTAGCGCATTAAAGCAGGCTATTCTTGCAACAACGCAAGGGAGTTGAAGAGTTGATCATGTTCATAACGCCAAGCGTCTTTCGATGATTCCTGTTTTAGTCACCTATGCAACTGCGGTTGCGGGTGTTGCGGTTTTTTATGCCTTAGGTTTACCGCTCCCTTGGCTACTTGGCCCGATCTTCGCCTGCCTCTTTGCCGCTTTGGCTGGCGCACCGCTTAAAGGAAACAAGCTGATCAACAATGCGATGCGCTCGATCTTGGGCGTAGCCGTCGGGGCGACGTTTACAACCGCGCTTTTGCTGTCCATGGCAGCGATGTGGCCTACGCTGTTGATGATCCCTCTGATGGTTGCCTGCATCGGGGCTGTTGGTGTTCCATATTTCCAGCGCATCTGGGGGTTTGATTTCGCAACAAGCTATTATTCTGCGATGCCCGGCGGCTTGCAAGACATGCTCGCCTTTGGTGAAGAAGCGGGCGGCGACGTGCGCGCGCTGTCCTTGATTCATGCAACGCGGGTGATGGTGATTGTGGTCGCTTTACCCTTCATTCTGCAAGGGTTCTGGGACGCGGATCTATCAAATCCACCCGGCGCACCCGCCACGAGCATTGCGCCATCACAACTTGCGCTCATGGCGTTTTGCGGGGTTGCAGGTTGGCAAATCGCCAAAGCATTAGGCATGTTCGGGGCGTCGATCCTTGGTCCTTTGATCCTAGCCGCGATTATGGCGCTGCTTGGTTTTTTGCAGCATCGCCCCCCCGCCGAAGCGATCTGGATGGCACAGTTTTTCATTGGCATGACGGTCGGCACGAAATACGCGGGCGTGACAGGCAAAGAAGTCCGCAAGGACGTGGCCGCCGCGTTCGGGTTCTGCGTGATTTTGATCGTTTTGACATTTGTCTTTGCCGAGGCGATCTTTCTGTTGGGCCTCGCCCCGCCCATGGAAACGCTCTTGGCCTTTGCCCCGGGTGGGCAGGCGGAAATGACCGTGCTTGCGCTGATTGTCGGGGCTGATATGGCCTTTGTGATCGCGCATCACGTGCTCAGGATTTTTGTTGTGATCCTTGGCGCGCCGCTGGCGGCTAGGATTTGGAACCCCAAACTTCCGCGTTGATCATATGGATCGGCGCGCCGCTAGCATAGGCGTTGATCTGATCGAAGATGTCGCTGAATTGCAGGTCGAACTCGTCCTCGGTGACATAGCCAATATGAGGGGTCGCCAGCACATTGGGATGGCTCGCCAGAATGTTGCTCGTGTCCATCATCGGTTCATGATCGAACACATCCACCGCCGCGAAAATGCGCCCTTCGGCAATTTCCGCTTCAAGCGCGCCGGACACCACAAGACCTGAGCGAGAGGTATTCACGAAGAGCGCACGATCCTGTATCGCAGCCAGATCGTCTGCAGTAATGATCCCTTTCGTGTCAGGCTTGAGGCGTACATGCACGCTCACAACATCGCTTGTAGAAAAGAACGCTTCGCGAGACGCGGCAACGGTTTTGCCCTCGCTCACCGCGCGCGCGCGGCCTGCTTCGGACCCCCACCATTGCACACTCATTCCCATGGCGTCGGCGTAACCAGCCACCGCACCTGCGATGCGCCCATTGCCGTAAAGGCCTAGCGTGCGGCCCCGTAACGTGCGCCCAACACCCATCTGCCAATCACCCGCGCGTAGCGAGGCGGCTTGCTGCGGGATTTGGCGATAACTCGCAAGTATCAAGCCAAGCGTCATTTCCGCCGCCGCATAAGAGGGCGTGTCGCTGTGCATGTTCGAGCAGAGCAGCACGTCATTCATGGTGCAGGCGGGCACGTCCACATGAGGGTAAACTGAACGCTGCGAAATAAGCTTCAGGTTCGGCAAACGCTCTAGCAACTCCGCACCAATCTTCGTTCGCTCGCGAAACAGCACGAGGCACTCTGCATCCGCGACGCGCTCTGCCAGCTTTGCAGGGTCTGGTTCGTGATCCGTCCAAACAGTCACATCATGACCCGCGAGTTTGGCAAAACACGGCAAGCCAGAGAGCGTGTCGAACCAGTCGTCTAGAATATGAACTTTCATTTGTGAGCACCCCAAACGCTGCGCGGGATCATGACTTCGCCGCGTGCCAAAAGCCGCGCGGTGCGCACAAGACCTGCGGATTTCAAGACAATGCCATCTGCGTCAATCTCATGGTCCACCAACACGTCAATCGTGCCTGAGGCATGTTCAAGTGTAATCTTTGCGGGGTTCTCGTTCGGGACGTTTGCCAAGCCAGCAGCCACACTGCCGGGGGTTAAAACGCAGGACGCAAGACATTGCGCGCCCGTGACAGCCATTGTGGGATGGGTCTTCCATGGCATGAAATAGCGCGTGGCGATAGTGCCGCCTTGAGTAGCGGTTGCGAGTAGACCGAATTTCGGCGTCACGGACTTAGACACATCGCCCATACCCATCAGCGCGCCCGCTTTGATGCGCAGCGCTTCCATCTGCGTGAAGAACGCGGTGTTTTCATCCAACTCTGCTGCGCTTTCATAGCCACTCAGACCAAAGCTTTCGGCGCGCGCAATTACCATGGGCATAGCCACATCCATGCAAGTGACGTCGATGCCATCAATTGTGTCAATCACATTGCCTGTGGGCAGGAAGGCCCCTGTGACGCCGCCAACCGTTTCCATGAACTGCAAAGCCACAGGCGCGCTGGTCCCGGGCACGCCGTCGATTTGCGCATCGCCCTCATAGCTGACCTGGCGATCTGGCGTCTGCACCATGGCCGCGACTTTCGCGCCTGTGTTGACCGCATGAATGTTGACGGGTGTTTCACCATCCCGCGCGTCCACCAGCCCCATTTCTATCGCCGCCGGGCCAACGCCTGACAAGATATTCCCGCAGGTCGGTTTGAAATCCACCAACCCATCCTCAACACTGACCTGCGCAAAGAAGTAATCGACGTCCGCCCATTCATCCTCAGAGCGCGACAGCATTGCCACCTTGGTGGTCACAGCCGCACCACCGCCGATCCCGTCGATGTTCAAAGCATGACCAGAGCCGATTATCGCAACCAAGACCTTCGCCAGTGTGTCCAAGTCTTCGGGTAGGTCCGCGCGGTTCAGATATGGTCCGCGCGACGTGCCACCACGCATAAAATGAAAGGGGATCGCTGTCTGGCTCATGGGATGTGCTCTATGTGAAGGGCCAAGGAAGGTCGGCGTATTCTTGCAATAGACCGGGCGGGAAGTCACGGTTCAAAAGCGACGCCATGCTCAGCATGAAGGCGATCCCTGCAATTGTGTAAACCGTTGCAAATAGCGTGCTGACCCCCGCGCGCAGCTTCATAAACGCGAACAGAAAGATCCCGAGTGCGAAGATAAAGCCAAGCAGCGAAGTCAGGATCAACAGCCCTGCGAACCACGCCAGCGTGGGCCATAGGCCATGGGTCGCCTGCGCATCTTCGCCGCTGCGTTCGCGATCCGCAAAGATCGTATCGGTTTCCGGCACAAGCATCATGCGAATGATCAGCACCGCGCAACCCACAAGGCAAACGCTAGCCACGAAGATCGGGAAGGTGCGATCGCGGCTGTAATCAGGGATAGAGCTTGCATCAAACAGCGCATAGGCGATGTAGCCCGTAACGATCAAAAGGAACACAAACGGCGCGCGTTTGGAGCCGGATTGAACGTCCCCTTCAGCTAGGATGTTCTTGGCTTGGCGCAGGCCCAGCACCACCGAAATCACGGTGATGATCAGTAGGATAATCACGATGGGCGAAAAGATGTAGTCGATCCCCTCCTCAAAGCCTTTGCGAAAGCGTGATTGCGCGATCTGCAAGGCTTGGTTGGCATAGGTTTCTGCGGGGTTGGACAGAACGAAACCGATCAGGAACGCTGGACGCGACCAATCGAAACGGCGCATCAGCAGGCCAAGGAAGCCAATGGCGAACAACGCAACAAGGTCCATCAGGTTTTGACCCGATTGGAAGGCCGCGAAGCTGATGATCATAAAGAGGAAGGGCGCAAGCAGCGCAAAACGGATCGTCGTCAGTTTCGCAATACCGCCAGAGGCGGCGATGCAGATGATCGTGCCGACCACATTGGCAAGCGCCAGAAGCCAGACGATGGAATATGTGATATCAAGATTGTTCTTCAACATTGCGGGACCGACTTCGATCTGGCCAGAACCAAGCAGCGCAATCGCACCAATGAAGATCGCCATAGAGCCGGAACCGGGGATGCCAAACAGAAGTGTCGGAACCAGCCCCCCGCCCTCTTTCGCGTTATTCGAGCTTTCAGGTCCGATCACGCCGCGCACTTCGCCTTTGCCGAATTGCGATTTGTCCTTGGTGGTTTGTACCGCATGACCATAGGCGATCCAGTCCACAACAGAGCCGCCAAGCCCGGGAATAACCCCGACAACAACACCGATAATAGAGCAGCGCACAGAGAGCCAGATATTGGCGAACCAGTCTTTGACGCCGTCGAGCCATCCGCCGCCAAGCTGGGGTTCTTGGCTGATCGCGCGATCTTGGCGCAGCAGGGAAATGATCTCTGGGATCGCAAAGATACCAAGGCCGACGATGACCAGTTTCAAACCGTCTGCGAGATACGGGAAGTCATAGGATGACATACGTAGATCGCCCGATGATGCCCCCTCGCCTATAGTACCGATCAGCATGCCAAGACCCGCTGCGACGATCCCTTTGATTGCGACCCTACCGGCAAGAATGCCAACCATCGAGAGACCAAAGATGGTGATCATCAACAGTTCAGGTGTGCGGAATTCCAAGACAATCGGCCGCGCGATCAAGATGAAAACGGTTAGGAAGGTCGCGCCAACAAGCCCGCCAAAAAGCGAAGATGCAAAGGCCGCAGACAGCGCGCGCGCCGCTTGACCGCGTTTGGCCATAGGAAATCCGTCAAGCACGGTGGCTTGGGATGCCGAGGATCCGGGAATGCCCATCAAGACGGATGCGAAGGTGTCAGAGGTCGGCACAACCGCGACCATGCCGACCATCAGCGCAAGACCTAAGATCGGGTCCATTCCAAACATGAATGGCAGCAAAAGCGACAGACCCGCGATACCACCAAGACCGGGGAAAACGCCGATGCAGAGCCCCATGACGACGCCCAGAACCAAATAGCCAAGCACAACAGGTTGCAAGATCAACGCCCACGCATCGCCCAGTGCTGGCAATGCCTCCATTATGACTTCCATGACGCCGCTCCCCCATGCTTCGCTTAGTCAAACGCCCCGCCCATGACAGGCGGGGCGCTCGCTAAACGAAGTTTACTTCAAGGAAACGCCATATTTCTCTTGCAGCCAGTTCACAACGAAGGCTTTCGCCTCTGGTGACACGCTTGTTCCGCTTGCCATTGCTTTCTTTGCCGCATCGCCGGTCATCTGTGGGTACTTGCCCAAACGCTTGCCGGAAATCTCAGCGAAATCTGCGCGTGCTTTCACGTCCTCAAAAGCTTTCGTATAGGTCACGATGGCATCGTTGGATGCGCCATTTGGCAAGAAGACCATCTTTTGCGCTGGGAAACCCGCAACAAAGAAGGCTTTCCAAGCATCCCACTTTTCGCCTGATGTTTCACAACCGTCTGTTGCTTCGCAGACTTCTTTGAACGTCGGGATGTCAGGGAATGTTGGATCACGCACGATATCGCCCGCGTCGTCCAAAGATCCCCATGTCATCATTGGAACTGCTGTGCCTGCTTCAACCAGTGGCGTTACGCCAGACAGGTAGGAAGACGATGTTTGATAGTCGATGTTGGCTTCGCCGCGCTCAAACATCAAACGGCCATCGCCGCGACCTTTGATACCCATAACGCTTTCCACATTCAGGCCCAGCATTTCCCATGCCAATGTTGGCACAAGATCAAGACGAGTTGCGCCTTGGTTGCCGTAGATGAAGTCTTCGCCCTGAAGTGGCGCTGCATTCATGCCGTCCATCTTTGCAGCCAGCTCTGGCGGAAGATAAGCAACGCCGCCTGTGCCGGAGGCCAATACGACATTCCAGTCTGCGTAGTTATATTTCACGCGCGGATCGCTCAGAAGGAAGGGAAATTGCGTAGAGCCGGACGAGCCGAAGATCAGTGTGCCATCGTCATACGACTGCTCTTGAAAGAAGTTCGCGCCTTTAGTGGAACCCGCACCCGGCATGAATTTCACTACAACTGTTGGCTGACCTGGCAGCGCTTCGGACAACAGTGGCGCGTAGAAGTTCGCCCATTTGGCGGAACCGCCTGTTTCGGAGAATGGGATGATCCATTCAACGGTTTTGCCTTCCAGATCAATCCCATGACCGCCTGCTTGGGCCTGCATGGCAAATGTAGTCAGTGCCGCGGCAATAAGACCTGTGGCCACGCGGCGCGTAGTTTTGAAAGTAGACATATGTTCCCTCCCGAGGATGAAAGGCTTTCTCCCAAAAGCCCTAAATAGAATCGCACAGCGGATGTAGCCGCTGTTGATGTCTGGGTAATGACCTGCGAACCTTGCATGAAACTTGCACCTACGGAATGAGCAGATGCGGATCACCCTTGTTGAAGACAATGTAAGCCTTGCCAAAGGCATTGCGTATCGCCTCCAAGATGCCGGCCATGCAGTTGATATTTTGCACAACGGGCTGGAAGCATCCGAATTCTTAAGAGATGACACATCCGACATGGTGATCCTCGATATTAACTTGCCCGGGTTGAATGGGCTCGATTTGTTGAAAGACTTGCGAGCGCGCGGCGATATGCGGCCTGTAATTTTGCTAACCGCACGCGCAGAAATCGAGGATCGTGTGATCGGGCTAGACGCGGGTGCAGACGACTACCTTATCAAACCGTTTGAAACGGCCGAGTTGGAAGCCCGCGTGCGTGCGCTCTCACGCCGTCGTGGAGCACCGCAGCGTCAAACTATGGATTTTGGACCGCTTTCGTTTGATGTTGGATCTCGCCAGCTTTCTGCTGATGGCGTCGAACTGGAAATTCCCCGCCGAGAGCTTTCTATCTATGAAGCCCTGCTGGGAGCCGATGGTCGCCTTGTTTCCAAAAGCGCATTGTTGGATCATGCTTATGGCGTTGGTGCTGATGTGGAAGACACTGTAATTGAAGTCTATATTTCGCGCTTGAGGCGTCGGTTGAAACCGTACAGCGTTGAAATCAAAGCCCAGCGCGGGCTTGGCTATCAACTTGTATTCATAGGTGTGTAATGAGATTTCAATCTCTGCGGGCACGCCTGATCTTAATCATACTCACGCCTCTTTTGATCATCTCGCTCATCGCGGGTAGCTGGCAATTCCAGAATGCAGCACAGCGCGCGGAGGAGATTTTTGATCGCGGTCTTTTGTCCGCAGCTCTCGCAATTTCCCGCGATATCGCTTTGTCAGGCGGCGATGCCCTTAGCCCGACAACACGCAACCTGATCAGCGACACATCTGGTGGAGAGCTGTTCTATCACGTCTATGCCCCTGATGGGGTGTTCGTCACGGGTTATGCGACACCGCCGGTACGACAAGGCAGCAATGCGCGCGACCTAACCGAAACTGTCTTCTACGATGCGCGATACCAAGGCAACAACGTGCGTGTGCTGCGCTTTCAAGACATTACGACTGTCGCCGGATTGTCCGGTGTTTACGGCATCACCGTCTGGCAAAAATCTCAAGTGCGTAGCACCTTTGTGCGCGACGTTGTCACACGTTCTTTTGCAGTTATTGCTGCATTGGTGATCTCTGCAGCTTTGATTGTCTGGTTCGGCGTTGCCTTCGGCTTGCGCCCCCTTCTTGATCTAGAGGATGCGATCGCGCGCCGATCACCAACCGAATTAAAACCGATCCGCAGGGCAGTCCCCGTCGAAGCCCAAGGTTTGGTGACAACTCTGAATTCCCTTCTGGAGCGCGTTTCACGCAGGATCAGTTCTAAGGATGAGTTTATTTCAAACGCCGCACACCAATTGCGAAACCCGATTGCGGGCGTATTGGCTTTGGCAGAAGCCGTCCAAAATGCGCCAAACGCAGAGATGATGAAGTCGCGCAGTATTGATTTGGTGGATGCCGCGAAAGAGGCAAGTAACCTAACCAATCAACTGCTTTCGTTTGAGCGCGCCAAAGGCATTGATATGTCGAACGTCGGCAAGCCGCTAAACTTAGCCGACCTTGTAACCTCCACAATTGAACGTTTTAAAAAGCAAATGGATCTGGCAACGGTAGATGTAAATTTCGAGAACACCGCACAGAATACATCTATCTTCGGTGATGAGGTAATGCTTCAAGAATCCATCTTAAATCTTCTCACCAACTCGCTGCTTCATGGCGGCAAGCAGCTTAGCGAAATTCAAGTGAGACTTGCCGCATCGGATGACGATCTGGTTCTGACTTTAAATGATGATGGTTCAGGCATTCCCGCAGACAAACATATTCAGGCCCTCTCGCGCTTCAGCCAAGCAGATGCCGGGCGGGGCAGTGGTTTAGGCCTACCAATTGCTGCGAAAGTCGTTGATGCGCACGATGGAAATTTGGACATCAAACAACGCTCGGTAGGAACCACAATTGAAATAACCTTACCCGTTTTCGTCAAAAATTCTTAGTTCCTACCGAGCGTTGTGAGATCAAACTTAATTTCGAAGCGGATGCTTGCAAAGTGCTCTCGGGAGTTACGGCCGAGATGCCCTTCGTAGTCCACGAACGCGTTTTATTTTGGTCCTATTCCGACCGTTGCACCAAGACTGACGACCAGCCGGTTTTTGTCCAAGGGTGCCAAAAAATTGGTAAACGTTCCACCCCTGCTGATCAGCGCTGAGGTAGAAAACACCGCGTAATCACCGCCTCTACGTTCCCACGATAACGCGCCGTTCAGAGTTATATCACCAGAGAGCGATTTAACTTTCATCTCGCAAGCGAACCCAAGTGTTGCGACCTTTTGCACGGCGCGAGCTGCCCCAACGTTCAGGTTCAAAATACCAGCGCCAGTTTCAGAATAGCTATCGTGTTGTGCGCGTGTCCAATCAAGCCGTGCCAAGGGCCCCTAGCTAAGCCATTCTGTGCTGTCTGGCATTTCGTGATTTGCAGACAGAGATGCGGTCAACGCGAAACAATTAGACATGTATTCTAGCATCGAGACCGCTCCATCTTCACGTATGCAAGCCTTCCGAAGTCCGGTGGGATGAATGGTAAACGCACAGGGGTAACAAAAATCGGGCCTTACCTAAATGAGAACCTCGCCAGTATTTGCACCGATTGTGATCTCTAAAAGAGATCTAGCTACCGTTCGCAGCCAAACTCCGAATGATAGCTGTGACGCTTAATCGAAAGAGCGTGCTGCACACACACCCCAACCATCGTCATGCCGTTTTCTGGTTTGGGGTACTTCAACTTGATTTCAATGCAGTAAAATTCGCAAAGCGCAGCAATGGGAGCGACGTCCCAAAGCGATGGATTCACCATTGTCGAATGCGGCGCGCCGTCAATTTCACTAAAGTAGAAGTCCCAGTGTTCATTTGATCTATCAAACGACATTCCTACTTGCCTTTGATCGGTTCGACGCACACGGACAGCGAGGTAGGTAAGACAACGAAACTGAAAAGCAGCCGTTCATGCAATCCTCGGCATCGGGCACTCTAGGATTGGAGCGGCTTTTTGGACTGCAACTTGATCTAAACGCCACCGGTGCCTTCAAGCGACATCTCCAGCCCAGATCGATCGGTCATTGATCTCAGCACTTTATGCTTCAATGCAGCACAACGCTTGGTAACGACATTGCCAATCACTTGCTGCATTCAGTTAAATATTTTTTCGCCCAAAAATTAGACTAACAAGCATAAAAACTAAGCATTTAGAAACAAGTTCGGATTTCTGAATTTCAACCGCGTCCATTTCTTGCAACGCTACATAGTTCTCGCCACCACTTGGTCGTCTAGACCCGAAGAGGTACCCTTGAATTCCCAACTCGCTACTGCGCTTACTGCCAATCTTCAGCGCGCTCGCGGCCATCTGGGCATAAGCGCTCAGCGCGCACGTGGCGACGTCACCCGACTTCGGAACTTGCGCCAGCAAGGATCGTATCGTGCAATCTTTCCGCGTCCCATTGGTGGAAATGTCGAAGCGGTGATCATCAATACCGCTGGCGGCGTAACCGGCGGGGACAGGTTTTTCACGAACATCACGGCCCATGAACACGCACATCTTGGCGTCACAACCCAAGCTGCCGAACGTATCTACCGCACGACAGCACCTGCGACGGGCACCATGAAAACTATGCTTACAGCTGAACAAGACGCACAGCTTTTTTGGTTGCCGCAAGAAACAATCCTCTTTGACGGGGCCAGATTGCACCGCAGCCTTGATGTTGATCTACACAGCACCGCCAAATTCTTGATGGTTGAACCGCTGGTTTTCGGGCGCAAAGCCTCTGGCGAAACTTTGCATTCTGGTATGCTGGATGACCAAGTCACAATCACCTGTGACGGGCAGCCGATCTATCTGGACCGTATCAAACTTGACGGTGATATCGCCGCATCGCTCGCGCGGCCCGCCGTCGCGAACGGTGCACATGCGGTTGCTAGCATTGTTCTGGTTGATCCTAACGCGCAAACGTTTTTGGCTGGCCTGCGTGATCTGCTGCCGCCAAACGCTGGCGCGAGCCTGCTGTCCGATACCGTCCTTGTGGCGCGCATCTTGGCTTCCGACAGCTATGCCCTGCGCTGCACCCTTTTCCCGATCCTGACCTTACTGACCAACAATGCCGTGCCGAAAAACTGGAGACTTTGAGCCATGCAACTGACCCCTCGAGAAAAAGACAAACTACTGGTCGCCATGGCTGCTGAAGTGGCACGCAAACGGTTATCGCGGGGGGTTAAGTTGAACTACCCCGAAGCCATTGCGTTGATCACCGATGCGGTGGTCGAAGGCGCGCGTGATGGTCGTTCTGTCGCTGATATGATGGAAGCAGGGGCCCATGTGATCACCCGTGACCAATGCATGTCTGGCATCCCCGAAATGATCCACGACGTTCAGGTCGAGGCCACATTTCCCGATGGCACAAAACTCGTCACCGTTCACAACCCGATCAGATAGGAGAGACCCATGATCCCCGGAGAGATGTTTCCCGCAGATGGCGAGTTGATCCTGAATGCAGACCGCGAAGCGATTACCATCATGGTGGCCAATACTGGCGACCGCCCTGTGCAGATCGGCAGCCACTATCACTTTGCTGAATGCAACGCCGCCTTGGACTTTGACCGCGATGCTGCCTATGGCCGTCGCCTCGATATCGCATCTGGTACTGCGGTACGATTTGAACCGGGACAACGCCGCGAGGTCCAACTGATCGAAATGTCAGGTGCGCGTCGTATTTTTGGGTTCAACAACAAAGTCATGGGAGATCTCTGATGGCCACTTCAATCAACCGCGCCGATTACGCTGCCATGTTCGGACCTACTGTTGGCGATAGACTACGCCTTGCTGACACGGATCTAATCATAGAAGTCGAACGCGATCTGACGGCGGAGCGCACCAATGGTGCCAATGATATGTCCTACGGCGAAGAGGTTAAATTCGGCGGCGGTAAAGTCATCCGCGACGGTATGGGGCAATCCCAAGTTACCCGCGCTGGGGGGGCGGTTGATACTGTCATCACCAATGCGCTGATCGTGGATCATAGCGGTATTTATAAGGCCGATGTCGGCCTGCGCGACGGGCGCATTCACAAGATCGGCAAGGCAGGTAACCCTGACACGCAAGCTGGCGTGGATATCATTGTAGGGCCAGGCACCGAGGCAATCGCAGGTGAGGGACGCATCCTGACTGCGGGCGGGTTTGACAGCCATATCCATTTCATCTGCCCGCAACAAATCGAGGATGCGTTGCACTCTGGCCTGACGACTATGCTGGGCGGTGGCACGGGCCCTGCACATGGCACGCTTGCCACGACCTGCACGCCGGGCCCTTGGCATATCGGGCGCATGTTGCAAGCCGCCGATGCCTTTCCAATGAATCTTGCCTTTGCAGGTAAAGGCAACGCCAGTCAGCCCGATGCCTTGGTCGAAATGGTCAAAGGCGGAGCTTGTGCGCTGAAACTACACGAGGATTGGGGCACCACCCCTGCCGCGATTGATTGCTGCCTGTCCGTGGCCGATGACATGGACGTTCAGGTGATGATCCACACCGATACCCTGAATGAATCTGGCTTTGTGGAAAACACCATGGCCGCCGTCAAAGGCCGTACAATTCATGCGTTCCACACTGAAGGCGCAGGCGGTGGTCACGCGCCCGATATCATCAAGATCTGCGGCGACGCAAATGTGCTTCCCGCCTCGACCAACCCGACGCGCCCCTATACGGTCAACACGTTAGAGGAACATCTGGATATGTTGATGGTCTGCCACCATCTGGACAAATCCATCCCCGAAGATGTTGCCTTTGCTGAAAGCCGTATCCGCCGCGAAACGATTGCCGCTGAAGATATTCTGCATGATATGGGCGCGTTTTCGATCATTGCCTCTGACAGTCAGGCGATGGGACGTGTGGGTGAGGTGCTGATCCGCACGTGGCAAACAGCCGATAAGATGAAAAAACAACGTGGACGCTTGCCCGAAGAAACGGGTGAGAATGACAATTTTCGCGTGCGGCGTTACATTGCGAAATACACGATCAACCCCGCCATTGCCCATGGGATCAGCAGCGAGATCGGCAGTATCGCCGAAGGCAAACGCGCCGATCTGGTGTTGTGGAACCCAGCGTTCTTTGGCGTGAAACCTGAAATGGTATTGATGGCTGGTACGATTGTTTGCGCGCAAATGGGCGATCCAAATGCGTCGATCCCCACGCCACAGCCTGTCTATTCGCGGCCCATGTTTGGCGCGTTTGGGCGGTCGGTGGAACACTCTGCCGTCTGCTTTGTCTCGGCTGCGGCCCAAGCGGACGGGATCGGTGACAAGCTTGGTCTGGCCAAACAAACCATCGCTGTGGAAAACACCCGCAACATCGGCAAATCCGATCTGATCCTGAACACTGCCACCCCGCATATGGAGGTGAATCCCGAGACCTATGAGGTGCGCGCTGATGGCGAATTACTCACCTGTGAACCTGCCAGCGAATTACCGATGGCGCAGCGGTATTTCTTGTTCTGATGGCTGATTACACAACACATAAAATCTGCGCAGGCGGTGACTGGTCAGGCAGTTTTGATCTTTGCGTGATGACCTATGACGAACGCTTCATTCGGCGCAAAGTCATCAAGACCGTTCATGATGAAGACCTTTTGGTCGATCTTGGGCAAACAACGTCCCTCAGGGGTGGTGACGCCTTTGAGCTTACTGACGGTCGCTTCATAGAGATTTGGGCCGCAGACGAAGAACTCTACGCCGTGACAGGCAAAAGCCTTGTGCAACTTGCGTGGCATATCGGCAATCGGCACACTCCTTGTCAAATTGAGGATGACCGCCTGTTGATCCAGCGCGACAAAGTGATCGGGCATATGCTTGAACATCTTGGTGCGACTGTGACAGAGGTATTCGAGCCATTCGACCCCGAGGGCGGCGCATATGGCCATGGCCGCACACACAGTCACGACCACGGTCACACAGCCCATGACCACTGACGTCCTGACCTTGTCACAATTGTTATCGCCCAGCTTTCCGGTGGGCGCATTCGCCTATTCACACGGGCTTGAGACGGCAATCCACACAGGTGCGATCAGCTGTGCAGAAAGCCTGCAAGCATGGATATCTGACCTTCTTGAGTGCGGCGGGGCGCGCTCCGATGCTGTGCTGCTGAACGCGGCCTATGTATCAGATGATCGTGCAATCGACGCCACGGCGCGGGCCTTTGCTGCGTCATCAGAGCGGCTGATGGAAACGGACCTGCAAGGGTCGGCATTTTGCGATACTGTCAAGGCTGTCTGGGGCCTTGATCTGGGACGTCTTTGCTACCCAGTTGCCGTGGGACGGATGGCAGCAATTTTGGAGCTTGACGTTGAACTGGCGACTGCAATGTATCTGCAGGCTATTGTCGGCAATCTGACCGCTGCCGCCATGCGCTTAGTCCCTTTGGGGCAAGTTGACGGGCAGAAAACGCAGGCCGCGCTGAAACCGCGCTGCGCGGAAATTGCAGCACACCTGCGCGGTGCAACATTAGATGATCTGCACAATACTGCGTGGCTATCTGACATTGCAGCCATGCGCCATGAAACTGAATACTCACGCATTTTTCGGAGCTAGATCAATGGCATCACCAAACGGACCTCTGCGCATCGGCATCGGCGGCCCTGTAGGCGCTGGAAAAACCACCCTGACGGCGGCGCTTGCACGGGTGCTTCATCCACATCTTTCGATCGGCGTCATCACCAATGACATCTACACCCAAGAGGACGCAGAAGCCTTGATGCGCATGCAAATTCTGCCACAAGATCGCGTGATCGGCGTCGAAACAGGCGGCTGTCCTCACACCGCGATCCGCGAAGATGCGTCGATCAATCTGGCAGCTATTGCCGAGATGCGCGCGCGCCACACGGACCTCGAGATTGTCCTGATCGAAAGCGGCGGTGACAACCTGTCAGCGACTTTCAGCCCCGAACTGGCGGATGTGACTGTCTATGTAATTGACGTGGCTGCAGGCGAGGAAATTCCGCGCAAGGGCGGTCCTGCCATCACAAAATCCGATATTCTGGTGATTAACAAAGTCGACCTGGCCCCCCATGTGGGCGCGTCACTGGATGTGATGAAACGTGACGCAAAACGGATGCGTGGCGACAAACCGTTTGTGTTCACCAGCCTGCGCAATGGCCAAGGCGCGGCGGAGGTGATTGATCTGCTTTCAAAAATAGGTGGGTTCAGCGCGCCGGTTTAGACCATGTCAGCATCAAATCATGTCTGACGGCCCAACCCCTCAGTACAGTTTTCAAACGACACTTCACCCTGTTTCATGACCTTGAATTGGTCGCCCAAAGCAAAGAACTGCTCGATCAGAACAATCGCTATGTCGCATTGGTCGCGCAAGGTGCGGATAATTTCGCCAATTTGCTGGATGATGTTGGGCTCATCTGGTTGGTTTGATGAAACGTTGAAGATATTGGACCCGCCTGTCATCGCCAAACGCCAATGCATCTATGTTCGTAAGTTCTTTCCATCGTCATATAAAGTTAGACTCAACCACTCAGGCGTTAGCTTATGAGTATTTGACGATTGGAAGTGGCGTTGAGTATTTGTAGGTCTGCAATTGAGCGGTACCCCATTCGGGCGTTCGATTAAGTAAAAAGCTGCAGTGCAGCGTTCGCTAAGTGGCAACTTGTAAGTTGTGTCACATTCGTTGAGTTTAGAGGTCCGCGATGCGCACAACCCGACTTTGTATCACACTCAACCAATGACCACTTTTTCGGATTGCTGATGCAGCGAGAAGCAGCGTTGGCGGAGAGCCGTCATTCGCTGCATTTGCGCGGGCTCTGGGCAATCTCGAGGAAGCCGCCGTTCATATGGTGGTCGAACTCAAAAATGCTGCATTCGATCTAACGGCTGCAGAGAGCACATACTATTGAAAAACTCTAGTTCTGGCGAGAATAGCTGAAAAAATCACCCATAGAGCACCCTTCGAAAAATTCGCTGAGGGGGTCGGCCAAAACGATGTTCAAATATCAAAAACGTCCAAGTCTTCGACAATCCCAGCTGCGCTCCCAAATCGATCTTTGAGATCGGTGAGTGCCTTTTGGTGATGCTCCTGGGTGTCCATATGGACGCGAAAATGGCTCAGATAGAGCCTTTTGACACCAACGCTTTGCGCCATGTCCGCCACTTGTGCCGGATCAGGGCAGAAGGCTTGGGTCGCTGGGTGCAGTGGTTCACCTGATCCGCGATAGCACCAGTGTACAAGGAAATCTGCATCGCGGCACAGGTTCGCGATGTCGTCACACAGTCCTGTGTCGCCCGAGTAGACGAACTTTTTGCTTCCCGCCTGAACCGCGAAACCAAGGCAATCAAGGACCGGTTCCGCGTGGGTCGCTTGGGCCACCGTAATCGTCCAGCCGTCCCCTTGATAAGTAAAGCCAGCCTCAATCTCCATCACTTCGGGTGCTGGCCATGGCCGCGGCAAGGTGCCCCCACGTGCGACCCAGACCTGCTGGCTTTGTGGTAGCTCCGTGCGGGCGCGAAGATCGTTGTTCAGCACACCATCGCGTCCGAAATACCCTTTGGTGATTGCGGCCAACGGTTTTGGTCCAAAGACCTTCAAAGGGGCGGCACCTTCATCCCATGCGGCATGCACGAGACGCGCATAATCCATCATGTGGTCGCTGTGATAATGGGTGAAAAAAAGATGCGTAACATCGCCCGGCAAGCGGCCCGAGCAGATCAGATTATCAACGACCCCGCCGCCGCAATCAAGTAAGATGCGGTCACTCCCAATTTCCAACAAAAACCCAGACGACGCACGGCGCGCATAGGCCTCTGGCGAGCCGGATCCAAGGACCGTTAGCCTCATGTGCTTGGCGGGGGGGTCGCCCCGGGCGCACCAAGTTTCAAAGCAGCCACTTTCCCGCCAAAGCGTTCAATCAGAGCCGCCTGATCCGCGAAGGCCTGCGCATTGGTCGCTTCGGGATCCACAATCTTGTGAAGTTCATTGGCGAGATCGATCTTCACGTCTGCATAGGCCGGATCGGATGCAAGGTTGATGCTCTCTTCCGGATCAGCGATCAGATCAAACAGCTCTGGTTCAAAACCGACATAGTTGTTGAGCTTATAACGCCCTTTGCGCAGCATATAGGCAGCAGAGACCGCCCCAACAGCATGGTATTCGCTAAAGATCACGCGCTCTAAGTCATCGGGTTGGGCCGCGATGTCCGTTAACGGCGTCCCTTGGCATTCAAAATCAAGCCCGAAGTGCGCGGGAATCGTTGCCGAGATATCAAGCAAATCGACAGGGGTGTCACAGGTGCCAATAGGGACGCCAGGACCGGCAATGATCAAAGGGACAGAAACGGATTCCTGATAGAGATTGGACTTCCCCCAAAGTCCGCGCGCGCCGACATTGTCGCCGTGGTCCGAAGAATAGATGACCGTCGTATTGTCTGACATCCCCGCCGCCTCAAGCGCGGTCATAATGCGCCCAACGTTGTGGTCCATCCAAGTTACAAGCCCATAATACGCGGCTACAGCGTGTCGGCGTTCGGCCTCGGACGTGAAGTTTGCTTCGCTGTCCATTTGGGCATTTTGCAATTCAACCCATGGATGGCGCTGATAGCCGTCTTTGGGATTCATCTTTGGCGCGGGCAAGCTGTCGGGTGGGTAGAGGTCGAAAAACTCTTGCGGGACGACCAAAGGGAAATGCGGCGCAACAAGGCCAACATACAAGCACCATGGCAGATCATCTTTCGCATGCTCTACCAACCAATCCACGGTGCGATCAGTTACGGCTTGATCGTAGTCAGTGTATTTGCTGGCACCCGCTCCGATGTGCGCGCCCAACATACGGGTCTTTGGAGAAACGCGTTCGTTCTCCGCCCTGATAGATCCCCAAACCATCCCAACGCCGTCAACCACATGCATTGGGATATGTTCGCGATCAAATCCTGCTGGATCGCCTGTCTTGCGATAATGAAGCTTACCGATGCTTTCCACCGGAACGCCCGCGTCTTGCAAATAGTGCCCCCAACCCGGAATTTGCCCATGATATGGCATGGCATTGTCCCAAAGGCGATTCTTATGGGCATATTGCCCTGTTGCGAAACTCGCTCGCGCGGGCACACAAATGGGCGAAGGTGTGTAGGCATCGGCGAACCGCGTACCCCGCGCGGCCAAAGCGTCAAGGTGAGGTGTTTTGACAAAAGGGTGGCCTGCGCATCCCATAGCGCGGGCCTGATGTTCATCGGACAATATGACCAAGAGATTACGCGACATTAGCGGCCTACGTCCTCAGCGGCGTCTTCTAAAACTGCAAGCATGCGACGCAAATTGGCAACGTCCTCATCACTGAGGCCAGATCGCAGGTTTTCCTGACGCCGACGCATTTTGGGCAGAGCTGTGTCAAACACGTTTTGGCCTTTAGGCGTCAGGCTAAGATTATGGATCCGACTGTCTTTGCGGTGTTCAGACGACGTGACAAGACCGCTTTCGATCAACGAATTCACATTGCGGCTAACAAGACCCTTGTCCATGGCCGTGTATCGAACCAGCTCAGACGCAGTGACGGTTTCTGCCCCGCCAATGAACGCAATCATACGCCATTGGTTCAAGGTCACACCGACAGCTTCGGTTAGGATCTTGCTCGCTTGGGTGTTCAACTTCTGATGCAAACGCGAAATGCGGTAGGTCAAAAAGTGGCTTAGCTGCGCCAGCTGTGGGTTAAAATCTTTCGGAGTCTCGTGTTTCATCGTCCACCTCTTGCCCAGAGAATTGTCTTTGAAGAGTGGATCGTCAACCATTTAGTTGATGGAGCAACTAAATGGTTGACGGAACAACTACCTTGTGACTTTCTAAAGTGGATATCTGGGAGGATTCTATGAAAAATCTGTTCGTAGCCGCCGCCGCGGCCATTTCCATTGCGGCCTCTGCCGTCTCTGTTCAAGCGCAAGGCTGGACACCACCGGGTCCGATCAAGCTAATGATCGCTTTCGCGGCGGGTGGCGGGGCTGATACCCAAGCACGCCTGATCGCGGCCGAGCTTGAGAAGCGTCTTGGATGGGAATTCATTCCTGAACAGGTCACTGGAAAAGGTGGTGTAAACCTTTTGGTCGAAATGAAAGATGAAGCGAACGATGGAACTGTCATTGGCATGATCGTTGCAGAGTCGCTTGGTTATAATCTTTACACCGCAGATGTTGGGCTGACGCCCGAAGATTTTACCGTCGTCACAACCACAGCAAGCGCACAGATGGGCATTGTTGCGGGATCCGCCGCGGGCTGGACGTCGTTTGATGACATGATTGCGGCTGGCAAAGCCGGGCAAGACATACGGTTTGGTGTGATGAGCCAACGTTTGGGTGATCTCGCCTACCTTTTGGGCAAGGCGCAGGGTGTGGACTTCAACATCATTACTGTAAAAGGCGGTCGTGCGGTGCTTAATGGCGTGACGGCTGGTGATATGGACGTAGGCTTTATGGCCGGCATTCAAGGCTCCGGCGTTGCTGCTGGCGATCTAGTGAACCTTGCCTCTGCAATGTCCAAGCCGCTGAACCAAACACCTGAAGCGCCACTTCTAAGTGATCTGGGCGTCGATTTTGACGGCGATGCGATCTTTATGTTCGCAGGGCCAGGCGGCATGCCAGATGACGCACGCAACGCAATTGCCGCTGCGATTTCCGAGGTGACATCAGATCCCGAAACTGAGGTCGGGGCTTTGATCGCACGGGCATTCGGTGGGGCGATGAATCTGCAAGGTGCCGAACTGGAAGAACTAGCTCTGCGCAACTTCAATGAATCGCCAGCGCTGATAGAAGCCGCGGCAGAATAAGACTATCTTGCTACGGGCGTCCCGCCGTGGACGCCCGTAGTGCATTCGGGAGGGCGTACATGTCAGCACAGTCACGATCCAACCTTTATCTTGGCCTGCTTTTAATAGCCTTTGCCTTGCTGCTGATTTTCATCTGGATCCCGCTAGATTCGAAAACGGGTATCGTCGAAAAGGCGCGAGGGCGCTTTATCATTGGTGACGCATTGGCACCAACTGTGGCTGCAGGATTTGTTCTTTTGGGTGGCCTATTGCTGCTCTTTTTTGAACGCAACGCTCCGAGCCAACCCCACCTCAGCAAGAGCCAGATCACTTTCGTTGCCCGCCTTACGGCTTTGGTCGTAGTCAGTTTCACGATCATGCGGTTTGCTGGACCCATCGCGGTCGAAATCATCAATCTCTTTCGAGCGGATCAAATGGAATACCGCCTGCTCCGTGCCACCCCGGGTTGGAAACACATCGGGTTCTTCTTGGGCGGTGTCACAATGATCAGCGGCATTGTTAGCGTCGTGGAACGCAAACTGACGCGCCGCGCTATTTTGACGGGTGTCATCGCGACGTTGGTCCTCATTGCAGTGTTTGATTTGCCATTCGAAGACCTGCTCTTACCTCCCAACGGGGATGTCTAATGGACGTTCTCGGCTACATCTGGCTTGGCATTCAAGCTGTCTTTATGGGCCCCGAAGCTTTCAGCATTTTGGGTATTTCAGTCTCGATCACTGTTACGATGGTTTTGGGCGGCTTCCTCTTTGGCATCCTCGTAGGTGCGACACCGGGCCTCGCTGGACCATTTGCCATGGCCATTTCATTGCCCATTCTAATTTCGGTGTTCGGCTATTCACCAGACGCCTTGCTGCCCGTTTTGGGTTTTTTGATCGGCATCATGAAAGGGGCCACGATTGGTGGCGCTGTCCCTGCAATCCTTTTCAACACCCCCGGTACGCCAGACGCATTTATGACTACGTTGGATGGCTTCCCAATGGCCCAAAAAGGTCGCGCGAAAAAGGCGTTGCGGGTCGCGCATTTCTCCTCCGCCTCTGGGGACACGTTTTCGGACATCGTGCTGTTCGTCTGCGCGCCTTTCCTTGCGATCATGGTCGAATCTTACCTCGACCTGCCTGAAAAGACGGGGCTTTTGATCCTATCGCTGAGCTTCATTGCCGCAGTCATCGGTGGATCAGCGGGCAAGGGCTTGATTTCAATCGGGTTAGGCTTGTTGGCTGTTTACGTCGGCACGGGCGAGGATTTCTATCCGCGCTTGTCGATGGGTGTGGACGGTCTTTCACGAGGATTTCCGATTACCACAGCGGTCCTTGGTGTGTTGATCATCGGGGCCGTGTTCAAAGAATTGGAAGACGCATGGCGCGCGACGGGACGCGCGAAAACTGTCCATACGCCGACCGAGGTTGGCGATCAGAAACTACGCAGGCAAGACATCAAACGGCTCTTTCCATTCATCGCGCGTTCAGCATTCATCGGAACCGCGATAGGCGCTTTGCCAGGCGTTGGATCCACACTAGCCGCGACGCTTGGCTATTCGGTCGGGCGTGCGCGCTACCAGAAAACCAAATCCGCCGATGCGCCAAGTTTTGGCGAAGGCGCGCCCGAAGGCATCGCCGCGACCGAAGCTGCCAATAGCGCTGTGTCCGGGGCCAATTTAATCCCTGTCCTGTCGCTTGGCATTCCCGGCAATGCAGCGGCGGTGTTCTTGATCCTCGCGGCGGAATCCATCGGGGGATTCAACCCCGGCCCAGCTGTGTTTCGCTTTTCGCCCGATGTGGTGAACCCCGAATTGGTCGTGGCCTTTGGCCTGTTCACCTGCATGACAATCGCCAACCTGTTCAACTGGACCATCGGCGGAATTTTCATGCGCTCGATGGGGTTCATGATCAACATCCCCAAGACACTTTTGTTGCCTGCGGTTCTGCTGCTGACCCTCACTGCGATCTATGTGCAGGAAACAAGGTTAGAGGCGATCTGGTTCGCGCTTGGCTTTGGCGTGTTGGGCTACATCATGCGAGTGCTCGCCATTTCACCACTGCCGTTTGTCATCGCCTTTATCCTTGGTCGCAGCCTTGAGGAAACAGCGCGTCAGGCTTATTCGGCCACGGGCAACGATCCGTTCTTCTTGTTTAATAACCCTATCGCCTTGATCTTTATCCTCATGTCCGTTGCCGTGATTATCTTTGCGGGACGTAAACCAAAAGGAACCGCGCTATGAGCCGTCCCAACATCGTCCTGATCTCCGCTGATCAGCATCGCGCTGATTTCATGGGCTTCAAGGGCCGCAAGATCAAGACGCCGCACTTGGACCAGCTTGCTGCTGATGGGACAGTTTTTGACGCCTGCATCACGCCTTCAGTCGTGTGCCAACCTGCGCGCGCATCGATCCTGACAGGGCAGCTTTGTCGTACTCACGGCGTGCATGACAACGGGATCGACCTGCCTCCCGAGACGGGTGAAAAGGGGTTTGCAGGTTCAATGGCAGCGGCGGGCTATCAGACGAGCTATTTCGGCAAGGCGCATTTTTCGACCTATCACACGTATGAACCCACTGGCACGCCAGAGTGTTTACGTTCTTCGGCCAGCTATCCCGATACGTGGAATGGCCCCTATATGGGCTTTGAGCATGTCGAATTGATGTTGGTCGGGCACAACTGGTGGGCGCCTGAGAAGCCACCTGCAGGTCAGCACTATGAACGCTTCTACCACATGGATGGCAAAGGGGGCGAGCGCACCAAGCTGATGTGGGAAAACGCGGGCGACACCAAAGGCGCGGCGCAGGTGTGGCACTCGAAACTGCCTGTGGCCTACCATAACACACCTTGGACCGCCGATCGCGCGATTGAATGGCTGCGCCATGGTCGCGACGCTGAAAAACCGTTCTGCACATGGATCAGCTTTCCCGATCCCCACCACCCGTTTGATTGCCCCGAGCCTTGGTCGCGCCTGCATGATCCTGCCGAGGTTGATCTGCCCGAGAACCGCACGCGGTCTTACGAGGATAAACCATGGTGGCACGAGGCGGCAATGGAGGGTGAACCGGCGGATCCGAAATTTGCTGACATCCGCAAAGCCTATAGCCGTATCCAGCCCCAGACGGACGAGCAATTGCGCGAGATCATCGCCAATACCTACGGCCAGATCGCCTTTATCGACCATCAGGTCGGACGGATTATGAATACGCTGATCGAAGAAGGCTTGGACGAGAATACTATCGTGATTTACATCTCTGACCACGGCGACTGGATGGGTGACCATGGGCTTATCCTGAAAGGTCCGATGCATTATGAAGGGTTGTTGAAAGTTCCGATGATCGTCAAAGGCCCCGGCGTGCCTGCTGGCAAGGTTGTAAATGAACCTGTCTCAACCCTCGACCTTGGGCCGACATTCTTTGACTACGGCGCAGCTAAGCCGCAACTAACCCAACACGGTGAAACGCTTCGCCCTTTGATCGAAGGGGACGCCACCCGCGATTTCGCGCGCAACGAATGGGGTCTCTTGCCGGGGCGGGTCGGTGTCGCACTCGAGCTGCGCACAGTGCGTACGCGGACTCATAAGCTGACTTTTGATCTGATTTCGGGCGCAGGTGAAATGTACAATCTTGAAGCCGATCCCGATGAAATGATGAACCTGTTCGATGCGCCAGAAGCTGCGGCTATTCAGGCCCAATTGATACGCTACATCGACAGCCGCCCAAGTGACGTATTGCCTGATCAGGTACCTGTCGGAACTGCGTGACGAAAGGGTGCTGTACACCTGACCGAAATGCGAAATGCAATACGTGATCCTGACACGAAAAACGCATCCATTTTTGCCAATCAGGCCGCAATGAAAGAGGATTACAGGTCGACATCGACAACGCCATCTTTTTGGGCTGCGCGTGACTGACATAAGATGAGCGCGCCTTGCCGCTGGGACTTGGAAAGCACAAAGTCTCTGTGCTCAACCTCGCCGCCGAGCAGTCCGCATTTACAAACACCGCAAATCCCGTCTGAGCACTTTATATCAATTGCGACGCCATTTTCGATCAGCATTTCTGCGGCAGATCTATCGGCGGGCACGGTTATTTCACGACCTGATTTAGCAAGTCTAAGCCTGAAGTCATGGTTCACATATTCGGGCAGTTCAGGAACGGTAAAATATTCCAGGTGCCGCGCTTTGTCGGGAAAACCTTGACGTTCAGCCGCATTCATCACGGCAGTCATGTAGGGCTCGGGGCCGCAGGTATAAACGTGCTGCCCGTCTTGATAGACTGCAAGAATGGCATCCAAGTCTGCCCGTGTGCCAGTGTCAGAGAAGTGGAGTGTGACCTTATCGGCACATGCGTGCCCGGCCAATTCTTCCGTCAACGTCGCCTCTGATTGCTTAGAGGCTGAGTAGTGCAGCTCAAAATCCAAAACTTGCGCGTGACACTGGTGGGCAAAAGCGATCATCGGTGTGATTCCTATCCCGCCGCCCATCAAAAAGTGCTTCGTGCCATCCGCGGCAAGCGGGAAATGGTTGATCGGTTTAGAGACGAAAATCTTTCGTCCCTGTCGAAAAATGCGGTCCAGCAAGGCGGACCCGCCGCGCCCCTCGTCTTCGCGCAGAACGGCGATTAGATACTTCGAGCGGTCCGCGGGGTCGCTGCAAAAAGAATATTGGCGAAAGTACTCGGGCGACACGACGATATCCAAATGCGCACCCGCGCTCCATTCTGGCAAGGGCGTCCCGTCCAGCGAGGCCAGATCATAAAGCGTCACGGCATTCGTCTTCTGTTCGGCTTTGGTGATTTGAATCCGCACTACGGGCGCTTCGCCTTCGACCTTGTAGACGTGATCTGTGGGCGCTGTTTCACCGGCATCCAACCGTTGCTGATAGGCTTTGGCTGTGATCATCGCCTGATAAGCCTCAATCCCTTTTTCACGGTCCATGGGGAACGGGAAAGGCCAAGGATGCGGGGCAAGCAAGGTTCGCAGGGTAAACCGCAAGGGTCTGATCCGCATAATCGAGCTTTAGATCGGTTTGCAACTCGCGCAGGTTTGCGGGCTCTGTTTCAGGATAGGCAGGATAGAAAGACAGCTCTGGCGCGGTGCGTGAGATGTCGGCAACAAAAAAGCACCAAAATTCTCTATCTGTGCAGAAGAGGAGAGGAAGGCGAGAGCCGCGGGTCCGAAATCACTTCCTGAGGCTTAGGAGATGAGCTCCGCAAGGCGTTCTGTTGGATTGACCATACCGCAGTGTTAAGTTTTCATTCGGATAGAGCAACGTCAAAAAGGTAAACATAGAAATATGTACAGTGATCCTATGAAGACTGCGGCTTCTACGAAAGCGGTCACTTATCAATTCAGCGGTGTTGAAGCGCACGCTTATCGACTTTGCGCAAAGTCCGTTCTGGCTGAAACTAGTTTTGAACGGCTGGTTTGGCTGCTTAACTGCATCCCAACGATGAGTGTGCCGCACATGCGAGCCAATGCTGCGTCAGCAATAGCTGCACCAGCAAAAGTCCGGTTTGTTTAAGGTTTTTCGATGCGGGCCTGAGCGCGAGTTTTCGTTTTGTAGCGACGGTGGCCCGCGTTGGGAACGCCTTAAACAAAGCGCTAATTCGATGCAAGCAAGTCAATGGCAGCTTTTCGACCCATTCAAGGCCGAAGGCTGCGCAGATACTTTCTCCAGCTCGACGATCTGGGTTGTACGATTCAAGCTGGTCTTGCGGTCGATACGATGCAGGTCGCGCGCAAAAGTCGATTTGCGGCGATGTCATCACTCAATCTGCAGTCCGCAAAATACTAAGCGAGCTGAAGATGAACTTATTGCCAAATTTCGACATTTGTTAGAGAACAGCGCTTTGTTTGACGAAAGAAATCGATACGAGAGCCGTTTACATGCAACTGATTGCCACAAGATGACCTTAGAATAATTATACAGAATTTCAGGATGCGAATTGTCTGCTTCCAAAAGGTGCTTGCCTGTATCTCTGTCAAATGAAGCCCAATCGCAACTTCATCCCAAAGAAGCTTTTTTAGTGACAATCAAAGCTGTAAGCTGACAAAATACGACAAACAACATATTCCTGATAAGAATATTTGTTGCATTTCAGGCAAAAACATGACCCTCTCGCGCCTAACAAATACGAGAGTTGCACCATGACACAAACCCTTCCTGATCACCGCCTTATCGACGGTCGCACAGTCGCGAGAAGAATCTTAGCAGAGTGCAAAGACTACACAGAAGCCCAAAACACGCCGGGGCGTCTTGTCTCCATCTGCATCGGTGATGTACCGGAAACCGAAGTTTATGTGCGCAACCAAGCGCGTGGAGCGGAGCGGGCCGGATTGCCCTTTGAGCAGGTGAATTGGGACGCCAAGATCACTCAAGATGAAGCTAAGCAGATCATTCAACAGATGAACGATGATGCGTCTATCCTTGGAGTCATCATCCAACGCCCTGCCCCTGAGCATATCAACATTCGTTCTTTGCAATCTGCTGTGCATCCGCTGAAAGACGTTGAGGGAATGAACCCTGCCTCCATCGGCAACATCGTCTATTCCGATGTTGCCCTCGCGCCTTGTACGGCGGCCGCAAGTGTTGAACTGATTAAAGAAACCGGCCTTAACCTTGAAGGGCTTGAGGTCGTAATGATTGGGCACTCCGAGATCGTTGGAAAGCCCGCCGCAATGATGCTGATGGCCGAAGGTGCGACCGTCACTGTTTGTCATCATCTCACACGCTCTGTTGCGATGCACTCGCGCCGCGCTGATGTCGTTGTGGTCGCTGTTGGGATCGCAGGCTTCTTGGGGCCTGAAATGATCAAACCCGGCGCGGCGGTCATTGATATTGGGATCAACCAAATCACCGATGAGGACGGCAACTTCAAAATTGTTGGCGATGTGCAAACCGAAGCAGTGACAGACGTTGCAGGTTGGATCACCCCCGTTCCCGGCGGCGTAGGACCTGTGACAGTAGCGATTCTGATCCGCAACGCGATTGTCGCGCACAAGCGTCAAATCGCAGCAGGCTGGATTTCATAGAAGGTGGCTCGCAAACATGTCCCTTACAGCTTCAAAATCGCAAGCGCCTGACGAAAACGCAAAACTGCTTTTGGCAGTAGAGATCTATGTCGGGCGAGGGTTTTGCGAATTTGAAACCTCTGCGATTGCTCAGGTGCTCAACTGCGCCAATGAAATGCTCGGCGAAGAAACGTTTAGCTGGCGATACATTTCTGAAACCCCCGGCCTTTTGTCGGGTAAATGTGGGATGATCGTGCGAGCGGAACCTTTGGTGCAAGATCACGAGCTTGGCGACGCTCTATTTGTCGTTGGTGGACGCAGCGGACGAGACGAAGACTGGCTGTCTCGTATGCACCAGATGAGGCGATTGGGGCGGCCCGTCGCGCTGTTTTCTGAAGCCGCAACAGCCTATATCAAGCGCACGAAATCACCCACAGGCAATGTTACAACACATTGGCACGACGCTCTTTCTCTCAAAGAGGCAGGTCATCACCCCAAACTTACCAACGCTTTGTCGGAAATCTCATCGGGAGTACTGACAGCTGCGGGGAGCGGCGCAACCATGGAGTTGGTGATCGCTCAAATCGCGCCGCATCTGAGCACTGCAGACCTAGCAGACCTCGGTAATCGATTGATGCTGAGCGTTGTGCGCTCGCCACAATCCGAACAGCCGAACGATATCACACTGCTGCCTGCCCTGTCTGATCCACGCCTCAAGCGCGCGATAGAGATTATGGAAAGCTCGCTTGATCTGCCCTTAAACATCTATGAATTGGCGCAAGAAGTAAGCGTCTCGACACGTCATTTGGAGAGGATGTTCAAAGATATTTTCAACCAAACGCCTGCGCGATTTTACAAACAGCTGCGCACCAAAAAAGCCCGTGCGCTGATCGAGGAAACCCAACTTTCCATGGTCGAAATTTCGGTCGCCACCGGATTTGGCTCAAGCAGTTCGCTCAACGAGGCGATCAAAAAGCAGTACGGGCTTAGCCCTAAACAGTTGCGCCTAAAGCGCTAAATAACCGATTCCAGCGAAGGCAATCAAACAGCCGAGCCATTGCAGATTGCTCAAGCGCTCTTTCAGAAAGATCCACGCGAATACGATTGTTAGCAAACCAAAGGTGGAACTGGCAACAGACGCATATTGCGCGTCAGGCAAGTGTCCCGCAGAGTTGATCATCAATAGTGCAATCCCATCTGCAACCCCCATCAGCACCAAGACTGGAAGGGCTGCGCGGCCGGGCCAGATTGGTAATTTTAACGCGAGAATACCCATCAAAAGCAGCGCAATCGCAACCAAACGTGTGATCAAGGTCACAGGCAGTTCACCTGCATGCGCACTGGCCATTTGACCCAAAGCAAAGGTGCCTGCAAAGCCGACGGAAGCAAGCACAGACAGGGCAATCGTTTTGCCGATTGGCGGCACATCACCCTCACTGTCATCCGACAGGGCCGCGACTATTGAAACGCCGAGAACGATGAGGACCACTGCGCCAAGCTGCAGCACAGAAATCTCAACGCCGTTCCACGCGGCCCAAGCAACGGACAAGATCGGAAAACTTGCGATAATTGGCGAGACAAGTTTGACTGGACCGCGCTGGAATGCGCCATACAACCCGAGACTGGCAGCGAGGAAGAACACGCCAGACATAACAGAAATTCCAAGGACAGACGCCTGCGGGAAAAGCGCGCTTTGCTGCGCACCCATGACGATCAAATGAAAAATCGTACCCATCACGAGCACGGTTAAAAGCGACGCCATAAGTGGCGTCTTTTGGCTGACAAAGCGCACGCACACATCGTGGAACCCCCACATCAGCGCCGCAATCAAGCCAAGCAAAAGCGCGCTCATTTATCAGCTCTGAAGAACGGGATCATGAAGACAAGGCAGGCGATCAAAAAGAAAACGCTACCGAACATCGCCCAGAAACTGCCAATGCTCGCAATACAAAACCCGACAGCAGAAATCACGAATAAGATCCATCCGACAAAGTTAATCTGGTGGTTACTCACTGTTTTGCTCCGATTTCATTTGCCGACTCTTTAATTTTGATATTATTCTCGAGATTAAACAAATATTCCACAGATGCAAATAATCTTGGATGGGAGACGACGATGCTTGATGACTATCCATTGGTGCGGCCGGGGCCACCAAAACCAAGCGTGATTATTGAACCACGAGTGTTCTCGCTGCCCCCTGGTACGGAACGCTATGTGGTTGAAGGAGCTGGCGCAATCCTCGTTCCGGTACATGCAGGCGACAAGGTCGAAATCACCAATGATGAGGGCGGTCAGCCTTGCGAGATTGTCGCGACAGATAAGTCGGGCCGCATCACACCCGAAATTCTAGGTCATTCAAGCACCGCCTCTGCTGACGGCCTAAAGGCACTTTTGCAGAGTACCGATCATTCTCTGCGCGGCTTGCGCATGGGCCTTGATGCTCGTTCTATCGATCTGAGCCAAACCGGTGCAATCCAGCTATTTGGCGAGCAAACGCTTGCAGGAACCAAAGAAGCTTTTTCCGTCACTGCGGATGGCACGATCATTATCGCCGCCCCCGGTGGTCCGATGGACTTTGAAGCACAAAACACTGCCACGCCCCTCACCGTCTTTGTGACGCGCGCCAAGCTGAAACAGCATGTGCGTTTTGAGCTGCCAACTCCTCTTGCTGACCCCGTCGCAGACATTCGTGTGCATACGCAAACTGCGGAATCCTTCTTTGTCAAAGCAGGCGACTACATCCAGATCATTGACGTGGATGGGCGCCAGTGTTCCGACTTTGAGTGTTTTTCTGCGGCCAAACTCGACAAGGGTTTGGAGCACGCTTTGGACGTTACAACCACACGCACACTGATGGGTCACGCCTATCCGATGCCAGGTTTGCACGCGAAGTATTACGATCAGGAAATGGTGCCGCTGGTCGAAGTCGTGCAAGACACATGCGGTCGCCACGATGCATTTGCGCTGGCCTGCTCTGCGAAATACTACGACGACATCGGCTATCCCGGTCATATCAATTGTTCTGGCAACTTCAACAAAGCCCTCAACAAGTTTGATATCGCTGGTCGCAAAGGCTGGATGGCGATCAACTTCTTCTTCAACACTGGCCTTGATGATCATGGCGTAATGTACGCGGATGAACCTTGGTCGCGTCCGGGAGACTACGTTCTGCTGCGCGCACTGACAGACATCGTATGCGTCAGCTCCGCCTGCCCTGATGACACTTCTGCCGCAAATGGCTGGAACCCTACAGATATCCATGTGCGCACATATTCTGGCAAAGAGACATTCCAACGCTCTGTTGCTTATCGTCCAACTCCAGATTCGGAATACAAGATGACAAAACAGACCGGTTTCCACGATCAATTCGCCAAGCACACGCGCAATTTCGTTGAATACAACGGCTACTGGCTGGCCAATTGCTTTGCCGATGCTGGCCCGATTGAAGAGTACCACGCATGCCGTCAGAAATGTGTGATCATGGACCTCTCGCCGCTGCGCAAGTTCGAGATCACCGGCCCAGACGCAGAAGCGCTTTGCCAATACGTCTTTACGCGCAACATGAAGACGCTCGCCATTGGCGGCGTTGTTTACACCGCAATGTGCTATGAGCATGGCGGCATGATCGACGACGGTACTGTTTTCCGACTGGGCAAAGATAATTTCCGTTGGATAGGTGGTAATGATTACGGCGGCGAATGGATCCGCGAGAAGGCTGAAGAACTGGGCCTCAAGGTCATGATACGCTCTTCTACGGATCAATTGCATAACGTCGCTGTGCAAGGCCCCGAAAGCCGCGATCTGCTGAAAAAGATCGTTTGGACCGCCCCCCATAACCCCGAGTTTGAACAGCTGGAATGGTTCCGCCATACCCCTGCCCGTCTAAACGATGAAAGCGGCACGCCCTTTGTGGTGTCGCGCACCGGTTACACGGGCGAGCTTGGTTATGAAGTCATGTGCCACCCCAAAGATTGCACCGAAATCTGGCAGGCAATCTGGGATGCGGGGCAAGAGCACGGTATCAAACCTATGGGCCTAGAGGCTTTGGATATGGTGCGCATTGAAGCGGGCTTGATCTTTGCGGATTACGATTTTTCCGATCAAACTGACCCGTTTGAGGCAGGCATCGGCTTTACCGTTCCGCTCAAGTCCAAGACAGATGATTTCATCGGTCGCGACGCGTTGATCCGCCGTAAAGAGAACCCGATGCGCAAGCTTGTGGGGATTGAGATCGACAGCAATGTTGATGTGGAACATGGCGATTGCATACACGTGGGCCGCGCGCAGGTGGGTGAAGTGACCTCTTCCATGCGTTCGCCACTGCTTGGCAAAAACATTGCGATGGCACGTGTGGATGTGGCGCATGCCGCCGTTGGGACTGTGCTTGAGGTCGGCAAACTTGACGGTCATCAAAAGCGCTTGCCTGCAGTGATCACTGGCGCAACTGCAGCCTACGACCCTAAGAAAGAGCGCCCTCGTTCATGATACGGCTACTCTCTGCTTGCGCGCTGCTCCTCCTTTCCAACATGGCCAGCGCGCAATCGGTAAAACTAACAGCGGAGCAAATAGGCGAACTGCTCACAGGCAATACTGCGGTCGGAAAATGGGAAGGCTCGCGCTATCGCCAGTTTTTTGGCGTAGATGGTGTGACGATCTACGCGCAAGACGGCGCACGCTCGACCCGTGGCGAATGGCGCATAGATAAAACCCGCGATGAATATCAAAGCATTTGGCCGAGAGACGCAGACTGGGAAGGTTGGTACGTCATGGAATACGCAGGGGCCTATTATTGGGTCAGCAAAGCGACACCCCCAACCCCTTTCCGTGTTGAGCAAGGCAAACAGCTTGTTGAGAAATAAGGTCATCCTCATCTGCACTACTTGCGCGCTAGCCCTGCCACTACAGGCAGAGATCTGCGACGATTTAGAAACCCGCCTCAGCACACGAGACGGCGTCAGTGCATATCTCAAACAAGAGACATCTAAAAACGTTCTCTGTGCCATCGCTCTTTTGCCGGACGGACAAGAAAGCTCATATTGCTACGCGATCTTTCCATATCGAGGCGCGCAAGCAGTTGATGCTTTTAAGAGATTGAACGCGACCTTCGCCAATTGCTTTGCCTCTAAAGCAGCAGCTGGAACTGATGATATTGTAAACCATCCCGATAGCTTTGATCAAACCGCCTTCTGTGCAGCAGACCATGAACTAAGCCTGTCCTTAAAAGACAAAGGGAACCTCAATCAGACCTTGGTCTTCTTGCGCTTGGACGGAAGGTCCGCCAGCTCCAGCACCTGCCAATAACTCAGGTGTTTGATTTCGGTCAAAGAAATACGATATCAAATCGCGCGATGCTCGCCTCATGAGCATGCTTGATGACATCGGTGGTGAACCTCGTCTGCGCGATTTGGTTGAACACTTCTATGACCTGATCGAAACCTTGCCCGAAGGGTCAAACCTGCGCCGCCTGCACGCGCGCGGCCATGGCATCGAACACGCACGGGTGGAACAGTTCAACTTCCTGACAGGCTTTATGGGCGGTCGGCATTACTATAAAGAAAAACACGGACATCTGGATGTAAAACTGATACACGCCCATGTCCCAATTCGCCAAGTCGACGCAGACAATTGGGTTGTCTGCATGACAAAAGCACTTGCGGATGAGGGGCACACTGGCCCCAACGCGGATCGCTTAAACAGCGTATTTCGCCGCGTTGCTGATCTGTTGGTTAATGATGTCCCCGATTGGGAAGAGACTGGCACGCGCTCTTCATTTTTCTAGACAAACTCCGGGGGAGTCTGCCTTAGGCGGACGGGGGCTGGCCCCCGCCGCACCTAACACTCTAACGCTTTAGTTCTGCAAGTAGACTTCCAAACTGTCGTCTAGCGCATCCTTCCAAGGCGTGTGATGAATAGGCGCCATCGTCCCTGTGATCACCGACTTGTAGGCGTTGTTGCGGAAGGTCATGATGTCTTTCTTCTTATGACCTTTCCATTCTTTGAACGCTTGGCATGCGCCCTCAACGTCAAAGCTTGGATAGTCTGTATCCGCGATCAATTCCTTGATGTAGTCGCCCTGATACCAGATCGCATCATAATCATCCTCGCCCGCATCCTCGCGCGCGATACGATCAGCGACATCCGCTTCCATTGCCGTGCGGTCAGGCATCGCAATACGTTCCATGATCACATCGCGCACATACCACGCCTGTGCGTCGAACATGTTGAACGTGAACCACTGATCCTGCATCCCAAGGTAGAACAGGTCCGGCTCTGGCACGAAAGACACGCCTTTATAAAGGTCAGCACTCGCAAGACGGTTCGCCGTTTGAAGGCGCAAATCATCAGGCATGTAAGGGAAGTGATGCTTGTAGCCTGTGCAAAGGATTACAGCGTCGACGTCTTTCGTTGTGCCATCCTTAAAGTGCGCGGTGTTGCCCTCGACCTTTGTGAGAAGCGGCACTTCTTGCCAATTATCCGGCCAATCATAGCCCATTGCAGCTGTGCGGTGGCTAACGGTGATCGTCTTGGCACCGTACTTCCATAGCTGAGAGCCGATGTCTTCCGCAGAATAAGACGTTCCAACTATCAATACATCCTTCCCCGCAAATTCCATCGCATCGCGGAAATCATGGGCGTGTAGAACACGGCCCTTAAAGCTCTCAAAACCATCAAACTGTGGCACATTCGGCGTGCTAAAGTGACCAGAGGCAACGATGACGTGATCAAAGCTCTCGGTATATGTGCGGTCATTTGGCAGATCACAGACGGTCACATCGAAGCCCGCATCAGTCTTTTGAACCCAACGCACGGCCGTCTCAAAACGTATCTGATCACGCACTCCAGCCTTCTTCACGCGGCCTTCGATGTAGTCGAACAACACAGCGCGCGGCGGGTAGGACGCGATCTGCTTACCGAAATGCTCTTCAAAAGAATAATCGGCGAATTCCAGACCCTCTTTTGGGCCATTCGACCACAAATAACGATACATGGAGCCGTGAACTGGCTCACCATATTGATCTAGGCCGGTGCGCCACGTGTAATTCCACAAACCGCCCCAGTTGGATTGCTTTTCAAAGCAAACGATTTCAGGCACCTCAGCGCCTTTTTCAGCGGCGGATTGAAAGGCACGCAATTGCGCGAGGCCCGATGGACCTGCTCCGATGATGGCGACACGTTTGGTCATAAATAAATCCTCATAGTCGTGAAAAGCATGAGTCCCTGCGTGGTCTCCACGCAGGGCGCAATGTTAGATATCAAGCGTGTTGTCTTTTTCCCACTCAGAGAAATACGAAACGAAGGAATCCCATTCCTGCATCTTCATCTTGAGATAAGAGCGCGAGAATTCGTCGCCCATTGCCGCCTTCAAACCTTCGTCTTTGTCATATTCACGAAGTGCGTCGAGCATGTTGAGCGGCAGTAAAGGCGCGCCAGTCACTGTGTGGCCTTCAGCATACATATCAATGTCGTGACGCTTACCAGGATCAGCTTTTGAGCGAACCCCAGAGAGGCCTGCCGCAATGATGACCGCTTGCAAAAGATACGGATTCACTGCACCGTCGGGCAAGCGCAATTCAAACCGACCCGGACCAGGAACGCGCACCATGTGTGTGCGGTTGTTGCCTGTCCAAGTCACAGTGTTTGGCGCCCAAGTTGCACCAGACATCGTGCGCGGCGCGTTGATGCGTTTGTAGCTGTTCACGGTCGGGTTAGTGATCGCCGCCAAGGCGGACGCGTGCTTCATGATGCCACCAAGGAAGTAACGGCCTTGCTCTGAGAGGCCCAACTCAGCGGTTTGGCTGCTGTCATTCGCTTCCATCGCAAAGACGTTCTTCTTAGCGGCATCGCCGGCCGCATCCCAGACAGAAACATGCGCGTGACAGCCGTTGCCCGTCAGACCTTCAATAGGCTTGGGCATAAACGTGGCGCGATAGCCGTGCTTTTCCGCCACGCATTTGGTCATGAACTTGAAGAAGCTGTGCTTGTCCGCTGTCTTCAAAGCATCGTCAAAATCCCAATTCATTTCCCACTGACCATTCGCGTCCTCATGGTCGTTCTGATAAGGGTTCCACCCAAGCTCCAGCATGTGATCGGAGATCTCGCGGATCACATCAAGGCGACGCATGAACGCTTGCTGATCGTAGCAAGGCTTGGCCGCAGTATCAAAACTATCGCTGATCTGATCGCCTTCAGGTGTGAGCAGGAAGAACTCCGCTTCGATGCCCGTTTTGACGTGCATGCCCTCTTCCGCCGCTTCCGCGATCAACTTGCGCAACACATTGCGCGGCGCTTGTTCAACTGGTTTGCCTTCCATGACGCAATCGGCTGGCACCCAAGCGATTTCCTTGTTCCACGGCAGGATGATCACCGCATCGGGGTCCGGCACGGCCAGCATGTCAGGGTGCGCAGGTGTGAGGTCAAGCCATGTGGCAAAGCCCGCAAACCCAGCCCCGTCTTCCTGCATATCCGCAATCGCGCGCGCGGGAACCAGCTTGGCGCGTTGTCCACCGAAGAGATCGGTGAAAGAGATCATGAAGTATTTTACGCCATTGTCTGCGGCGAATTTTGCCAGATCAGTTGTCATTGTGTTTGTCCCTGTCGTCTTATTTTTATAGAAAAAGGCGCGTTCCATGTGACGGCCGCGCCTTTGATTATGTCTCTAGTAACCAGTGCCGGGCTTGCCGGGATACCAATCCGTGCCGCAAAGCGGAACTTTGGCAATCGCCGCCGCTTCCATCGTCAGGGCAACCAGATCTTCTGGCTCTAGGTTGTGCAGGTGGTTTTTGCCGCAGGCGCGCGCAATTGTTTGCGCTTCAAGCGTCATCACCTTGAGATAGTTGCGCAAACGGCGACCGCCCTCAATCGGATCAAATCGCTTCATCAACTCAGGGTCTTGCGTGGTGATGCCCGCAGGGTCTTGGCCCTCGTGCCAGTCATCATAGGCCCCTGCCGTCGTGCCAAGCGCGTTGTACTCTGCTTCCCACTTTGGATCATTGTCACCCAAAGCGATCAACGCTGCGGTGCCGATTGCAACAGCGTCTGCACCAAGCGCCATCGCTTTAGCCACATCCGCGCCAGAGCGGATACCACCCGACAGGATCAACTGCACTTTGCGGTGCATGCCAAGGTCTTGAAGCGCTTGAACCGCGGGACGAATGATCGCCAAAGTCGGTTGGCCAACGTGTTCAATGAACACATCTTGCGTAGCCGCTGTACCGCCCTGCATACCGTCCAGAACGATTGCGTCAGCGCCAGCTTTCACCGCTAAAGTGACGTCATAGTACGGGCGCGCACCCGCAACTTTTACGTAAATTGGCACTTTCCAACCAGTGATTTCGCGAAGCTCCAAGATCTTGATCTCAAGATCATCTGGACCCGTCCAATCAGGGTGGCGACACGCAGAACGTTGATCGATCCCTTTCGGGAGGTTACGCATTTGCGCCACGCGGTCAGAGATTTTTTGACCAAGCAGCATACCACCGCCACCGGGTTTTGCGCCTTGACCAACCACGATTTCAATCGCATCCGCTTTGCGCAGATCGTTGGGATTCATGCCGTAACGCGATGGGAGATACTGATAAACCAGCTTCTCAGAATGCCCGCGCTCTTCCGGTGTCATGCCGCCATCGCCCGTTGTTGTGGACGTGCCTGCCATGGATGCGCCGCGACCCAGCGCTTCTTTCGCGGGACCAGACAAAGCACCGAATGACATACCTGCGATGGTCACAGGGATATCGAGCTCAATTGGGTTAGAGGCGTTCAACCCGCCGATGGTGACGTTCGTGTCGCACTTCTCGCGGTAGCCTTCGAGCGGATAACGCGAGATCGATGCGCCCATGAACAAGAGATCATCAAAGCTTGGCACTTTGCGCTTCGCGCCGCCGCCCCGAATGTCATAGATGCCCGTCGCAGCCGCACGGCGGATGTCGGAGTTGATGTCTTGTGTGAAGGTCGCAGACTGCCGTGGCGATGTGTGCGGAATACCTTTTGCGTCGTGTGTTTTCATCTTTGGTATCCTTAATACGCAGCAGCGTTATCAACGTCGAAGTTGTAGAGATTGCGAGCCGAGCCGTAGCGCGTGAAGTCTTTCGGATCAGCGTCGACCCCTGCTTCATCCAAGAGGCCCTGCAAAAGCATGATGTGCTCTTCGCGCATCTCTTTCTTTTCGCAATCAGCACCAAGGCTTTTGACCGAACCGCGCACGAAGAAACGTGCCTCATAGCAGCTATCACCAAGCGCATCGCCTGCATCACCGCACACCACAAGGTTGCCAGATTGACCCATGAACGCAGACATGTGGCCAATGTTGCCTTGAACGACAATGTTCACGCCTTTCATCGAAATCCCGCAACGCGAAGAAGCATTGCCCTTCACTACGATCAACCCGCCATGGGCTGTTGCACCAAGATATTGACTGGCATCGCCTTCGATGACGATCTTGCCGGACATCATGTTTTCACCCGTGCCCGGACCCGCAGAACCGTCGATATTGATCGTCGCTTGCTGGTTCATGCCGCCGCAATAATAGCCTGTGGACCCTTTAACCGTCACCTCAATCGGCGCATCCAAGCCGCAGGCAATCGCATGCGCTCCTTTGGCATTCTCGATGGTCCACGCGGTCTGGTTCGTGTCATCCGCCTGAGCATGCAGCGCTGCATTCACGCCACGCAGACCCATTTCTTGTAAATCGACTGTCTGCATTTACGCTGCTTTCTCTGTGCTGGTTGGGGCCGAGTTGTGGCTCCAAAAATAAACGGTTGCGGGCTCTGGCTCCCAAACACGGGCGTTCTCGATGCCCGGCAGGTCGACCAAGGCACGATATTCAGACCCGAAGGCCACATATTGATCTGTCTCGGCCATCACCGCTGGCTTGCACGCGATCGGGTCGCGCACGACGCCGAAGCCGTCTTTTGTGCCAACGAGGAACGTGAAGAAGCCATCGAGATCATCGAGCGCGCTTTCCAACGCTTCGCCCAATGTCGCGCCTTCGCGCATCTTCCACGTGAGGTAGGCCGCGCCCACTTCTGTGTCGTTCTCAGTTTCGATGTGGATACCTTCGCGGCGCAACTTACGGCGCAATGAGTTGTGGTTGGAGAGCGACCCGTTGTGCACCAAACATTGATCATCGCCGGTGTTGAACGGGTGCGCACCCATCGTTGTCACCGCAGATTCGGTCGCCATACGAGTGTGGCCGATTCCATGGGTTCCCGACATGGAGGAGACGTCAAACCGCGCGGCGACGTCTTTTGGCAGGCCCACCTCTTTATAGATCTCAAGCGTGTCACCACGACTCATGATGCGCACATTGGGGCGCACTTCGCTAAGTGTTTGGCGCGCTTTTTCAAAGCTGCCTGCCGGAATGGACAGAACCGCGTGCGTGCTTATCACTTTCATCGATACAATACCGCCGAGCGCATCAGCGAGCGCGCTATCAAGGCCAGCAAACTCCAGATCAGGCGCGTCAGATTGCACTGTCATCTTGGAGGAGCCTTTTGATTCATCACCGTAAATCGCAATGCCAGCACTGTCTGGGCCACGATCGGTCATCGTGATCAACATAGAGGTGAGCATTTTGCCCAGTTCTGGCTCTAACGATTTGTCCTTCAGGAAAAGGCCAACAATTCCGCACATATCAAAATCCCTCGAAAAGCAGCCGTGAGGCACACGGCATTCGACTCAGAAGCTAGCAGCAAATTTTTTTTGACTCAACTGTTAGGAAACTTTTTTTCACTTTAGGCAAAAAAAACTAGTCAAAAAGCGAATCTCATGCTTACTTACCCGCAAGCTGACCGCTATTCACGACGGGACGCACATAAAAAACGACAGCAAAAGGGAGTCCTGACTGTGGAAGACCAAATCGCAGACCTCGTTGCCAAAGTGGCAGCGCTTGAGACGGCAAGTGGAGGTGCGAAAGTCACCAATACCATGTTCGCCGAAACATATTATTATCTTACGATCCCGCTGATGATTATCATCCACGCGGGATTTCTTGCTTATGAGATGGGCGCATCGCGGCTCAAGAATGTTTTGTCCTCGGGCGTTAAGAACATTCTCGCCTTCGCGTTCATGATCCCGACATTCTACTTCTTTGGCTGGTGGGTCTACTTCGGCTTCCCAACAGGTATTCCAGGTGCAGCGGGTCCGATGGGCATTTCTGGCGTTGAATATGCGAACTCTATCGCATGGGGCTGGGGTGACTCAGCTCAATACATGGGTCCAAACATTGCCGATAACATCTCCGGTGTGTTCTTTGGTGCCTTTGCTTTGTTTGCGTGCACGACGGCATCTATCATGTCCGGTGCTGTGATTGAACGCATCCAAACAGTCGGATTTATCATCCTCGCAGTTGTGCTCGGCTCCTTCGCTTGGGTTGTTGCAGCGGCTTGGGGCTGGCATGCTGACGGCTGGTTGGTCACGAAATTTGGTGTCCATGACTTTGGTGCCGCTGGCCTTGTGCATGCGGTTGCTGGTTTCTTTGCGCTTGGTGTCCTCATCAACCTTGGGCCTCGCATCGGCAAGTTTAACGCTGATGGTTCCGCAAACCACATTCCTGGGCACAACATGCCACTGACTGTTGTTGGCTTGATGCTCATCATTGTTGGTTTCTGGGGCTTCTTGATGGCCTGCGTCGTGCCTCCGGGCGAAGCGTGGAGCTGGTTCCCAGACAAGTTCGCAACCATCTATGGCACGCCAATCACGCTTGGCTCGCTTTCGTTCAACATCCTTATGGGCGTCGCAGGTGGTATCATTGGTGCATGGCTCTTCACACGTGATCCATTCTGGATGATGTCTGGCGCACTTGCGGGTATCATTTCCACAGCCTCCGGTCTGGATATCTACTTCCCTGCACATGCGTTCCTGATTGCTTTGTCTGCCGGTCTGATCCTGAAGCCTTGCGCAGATTTCCTGGAGAAGCGCGGCATCGACGATGCGGTTGGCGCCGTAACAGTTCACGGCACAATCGGTCTTTATGGTGTGGTGATGCTTGGCATCTGGGGTGCTGGTTATCCATCGCTCGCGATCGACAACGCCCCAACGATCAGCCTGATGGGCCAGATTGTCGGCGCGATCGTCTTCTTCCTACTGGGCTTTGTGCCGGGTTACGTGGTTTCGCTCATCCTCAAAATGTGCGGCATGCTGCGTGTCCGTGAAGGTGCAGAGATCGCGGGTATGGATCTCGTGAAAGTACCGGCAGCAGGCTATCCTGAGTGGGGCGGCGACGCACCTATCACACCTGCTGAATAATCAACTGAGACTTTAAGGAGAAACACATGTTTCCATATTCTGAAGCAAACTGGAGTGTCGTTGACGGTGCTATGTTCATTGGCTGGGGCACTGCCCTGCCCGGCATCACGACCTTCCTTGCCATGGTCGCTTGCGTTGCAGTCCTCGTGATTGGCCAGCGTTCTGAGACGGCAAACGCGAAAAAGTTCGACAAGTAAACTTGTGCGAACACGGATCGGGGGGCCAATCGCGGCCCCCCTTTTTCATTTCTATTGCCTGACAGGAAAAAAAGTTTAACAGCAATGTTGCTTTTTTAACCGCTGTCGGGCTGAATACACCCAAACAAGACTCACAACAGACAGGGATAAATCGATGGCTATTCTTTGGAGACGCTCCGCGCTTGCACACCGTCACGCAGAAATCGGCGGCGAGCTGGAAGATTGGAACGGCATGGGAACCGCTTGGTTCTATGACCACACGCCAGAGCGCGCGAAAGCTGACTACGAAGCGATCCGCACCAAAGCGGGCCTTATGGATGTGTCTGGCCTGAAGAAGGTCTACGTCACAGGTCCCGACGCTGCTTACGTGATTGATCGCGCTACAACACGCAACGTTGAAAAGATCGCGCCGGGTCGTTCAACTTATGCCTCTATGCTCAATTCTGAGGGCAAGTTCATTGATGATTGCATCATCTATCACTTGTCCATGAACTCTTGGTTGGTCGTGCATGGCACCGGCACAGGTATGGAGCAGTTGACGACCGTTGCCGCTGGCAAGAACTGCACAGTTATCTTTGACGATGATCTGCATGACATGTCCTTGCAAGGTCCAGTGTCTGTCGATCTTCTGGCCAAAGAAATTCCAGCGATCCGTGATCTGGCATACTTCGGTCTGATGCAAACTCGCCTTTATGGCCGTGACGTTATGATCTCCCGCACCGGCTACACAGGCGAGCGTGGTTACGAGATTTTCTGTAAAGCCAAAGACGCGACGCATCTTTGGGACAGCATTCTGGAAGCTGGCAAAGACATGGGCGTGCGCCCAACGCAGTTCTCCACGCTCGATATGCTACGGATCGAGAGCTATTTGCTGTTCTACCCTGGCGACAACTCCGAGACATTCCCGTTCGAGAACGAGACATGCGGCGACACGCTTTGGGAGCTTGGCCTCGACTTCACGGTTTCGCCTGACAAAGAAGGCTTTATCGGCTCCGAGAACCACTATGCATCTAAGGGCAAAGAGCGCTTCAAGATTTACGGCGTGAAATTGTCTGACAGCATGGACCAGATGGAAATGCACGCTCGCGTCATGCACGACGGCAAAGATGCAGGCGTGATCACGTATGGTCTATCTTCCGAGCTGAATGGCTACTCCGTCGCGATTGCACGTCTGTCCCCAGAGGTTGCGAAAGCAGGCACGAAAGTGACTGTGGTGCAGCCAGATGGCACAGAGCTGGCGGCAACAGCAGAAGAGATGCCGTTCTATGATGTGGATAAATCCATCCGCACCGCCAAAGGCTAAACACTGATCTACAAAGGCGCGAGGCACATCTTCGCGCCCTTTTTGAAATACGTCACAGGGTAACCCATGTCGAAATTCGAATTCCCAGAATCTATCCGAAGTCGCCCTGTTTGGGGCACGCTTGAGCCGCGCGCAGGATTGCATCATTTGATGATCGCTGACGCCGAGGGTGCAGAAGCAATCTTGGACATCGCTACGCCAGAGTTGATGGCAGGAGCACATATCATTTTCATCGCCAAAGGCACGGACTATGGCGACAAGCTGCGCGCGTTAAACCCAGCGCAGTATTATGAAGGTCCTTCTTACGAGGCTTCCGCCTCACGCATTCAACGCGTTCTACAGGACGCCAAGATGAGCACACAAGTGTACCTCGCTGGCACCGAAGGTCTTATGGGCCAAGCTATGCGCGAATGCACAAATGTGGGTATTCCTTATACGGCAGTTCAGACAGAACATCGCGGCTCCACCGCGCGCCGCATGCAATGTGTCCACTGCAAAGGCATCACAGAGGATGTGGCAATTGATCCATTCGTCTGTTCCCACTGTGGTTTGAACCTGTTTGTTCGCGATCACTATTCGCGTCGCCTTGCCGCCTATCAGGGCGTGTGCATCGACGCAGAAGACCCCGGAAATGTTCCTAAATCAGTGGGGATATACGAATGAGCGGCGCAGAGAAAATTGACGTCACTGTCACCGAGATTGTCCCGGTAAACGAACTTGTGACCCGTTTCAAATTCGAGCGCACAGATGGTGGCTTGCTGCCCACCTTCTCCGGTGGCGCGCATACGGTTGTTGAGATGAAAGACGGCGAAATCACACGTCTGAACCCCTACTCCCTGATGTCAGATCCGATGGATCAAAGTGCTTACACAATTTCCGTGCGCCGCGATGATGAAGGCCGTGGTGGCTCGCTCTTCATGCACAACAACGTCTCTGTCGGCGATAAAATGGTAATCAGCTATCCTGTGAACCTCTTCTCGCTCGATCTGCGTGCCAAGAAACACTTGCTCCTTGCAGGTGGCATCGGCATCACGCCATTCCTTTCTCAAATCAAACAATGTGAGCGTTTGGGCGGGGCTTGGGAATTGCATTACGCCTGCCGTAATGAGGCACTCGGGTCTTACGTGGATGAGTTAACGTCGAAGCACCCTTACGAGACGAATGTATATTACGACGACCAGAAACAAGCGATTGCCTTAGAAAGTTTGCTCAACGGCCAACCTATTGGGACGCATGTTTATGTGTGCGGTCCTAAAGGAATGATCGACTGGGTACGCGCGATGGCGGAAAAACTCGGCTGGCCGCGTGAAGCTATTCACTATGAGGAATTCCTCGCGCCACAACCGGGCAAACCGTTTGAAGTCAAACTCGCTGTGTCAAACAAGGTCGTGCACGTGGGCGAAGACGAAAGCCTATTGGAAGCCATGGAGCGCTCTGGCGTTGATGCGCCCTATCTGTGTCGTGGCGGAGCCTGTGGGCAATGCGAAACGCGTGTGATCGACTACGTTGGCAACTTCATCCACCGCGATCATTGGTTAGAGGATGATGAACATGCGTCGGGCGAAAAGATCATGCCTTGCGTGAGCCGATTTGAGGGCAAAACTTTAGTATTGGACCGCTGATATGACCATTCAATTCAACGAAGAAACCTTCCGCGACGACTATACGTTCAAGAACTCCGAGTGGGCGATTCAACGCTTCCCGTTCCCGTTCCATGAAGACAGCTACATGTATTCTGTGAACATGGAACAACATCGAGGCGGACCAGAAGGCTCGATCTACGAAAAGCGCTTCGATGTGGACGAGCACTACGTCGCTGAAATGCGTGACCGTGCGATGGTGCTGGCGGATGACCCTTTGCGCTGTCAGTCCTTGCCGCATATGACGCTGGCCGGTTGGGACCTGCTAGAGCTGATCATGGTGTCCAAGTCCGAGGACTATCCAGACCTGTTCGAGCTGCATCGCGATGGTGACACATGGCGTTGGGTGAACAAGCCGCTTGGCATTGATGACACATTCACCTTCTTGGATGAAACTACCCTGCCCTATGGGCCGATGGAGTATATCACACGCCAAGCGCAAGGCGATTTCTGCGTTCTGGATCAACGCGATGATAACCTGTGGATGGACGCAGGCACAGTGACAACGCAGGCCGATTGGTCGCTGGATTTCGACATCGGCATGAACTTCTTTGAATGGCACGCACCTGTGCCTTTGGCCCATGAAAAGGGCATTTTTGTGCGCGCGCTCAAGTTCCTGTTGAACATCCAGCAAGGCGCGCCTGCACGTCGCCTCAACTGGACGATGACAGTGAACCCGCTCCTCGATACTTCTCCTGAAAACTATCACAAGTGGGGTATTCAAAAGACCACGATCACGCCAGAGAACATCGGTCAAAAACAGCATTTGCGGGTTGAGCTGCAGACGTTCTTCCGTTTGCCGCGCTCTAACGCGCTGGTCTTCCCGATCCGCTGCTACCTTTGCAATTTCGATGACATAATGACGATGCCGAAATGGGGGCGTCGCTTGCACCGTGTGATCCGAGATCTGCCTGAAGAACTCGCAACTTACAAAGGCTTTATCGACAACCGTCCTATGATGCTCGATTACCTGTCGAAATTCGATGATGGTCTGCCGACAAGTCCGGGAATTTGGCCAGACAAAGATTCAGAACCTGCGCTTCAGAAGTGAGACGATTAGCCCTGCGTCAAACCTCGCAGGGTTACATTAGCTTACTGATTGCGGGTAGCTGATGATCGACAGATAGCGCGCAGGCAATTGCACCAAGATTTCCGGTCCATGCGGAGCATCTGCATCAAAGAATAGCGTATCGCCTGGAACCAGCGAAAACACCTCGTCGCCGTGGCGATAGTCGACTTTACCTTCAAGCATATAGATCGTCTCGATGCCACCATGCTGGAACATCGGAAACACGTCCGACTCTTCAGACAATTCAATCAGATAGGGTTCTACAATCACTCCACTGGAATTCGCGCCAATGTGACCAAGCAAGTTATACTGGTGTCCGGCGCGCGTGCCTTCACGCTCTAACTCGACACCTTCGCCCGCTTTCGTGTGAACCGCCAAGCGCTGCTCTTCAAAACGGCGGAAAAAGCTCGTGAGCGGAACCGACAGCGCGTTCGCCAATGTTTGAAGCGTGCTCAGGGACGGTGAGGTATTGCCGTTCTCGATCTTGGAGAGCATACCAATCGACAAGCCCGTCATTGACGCCAGCTCTGCCACAGTGATCTCTTTTTGCTTACGAAAAGCGCGGACTTCCCGGCCGATAGCAACCTCGAGAACCTTCTCGCGCTCTCCTGCAGATGTGACGTGCGGATCTTGACTAAGTTTAACAACCATCTCGGGCGATATCGCTTCTATGTTCATCTCTTTGGCCTCCTAGAACGGCAAAACCACAAAGACAATGTCTCAGACAGATTCAGCGAGGTTTTGGGCCATCCCTTCACTATAGGGCAAAAAATTTCCTGTGGGTTAATAAATGTCGCAACATGACGGTTTTTGTGACTTTCTTGACTGTTTCAAGCAAGTCTTAGGCCACTGAGCGCATAGCGGTGACAATCGCATGATGCAAAGATCCGGCCGAGGCGCGCGGTCCAAGGATGCGCACCCAATCGCTTGGATCGCGACGCAGAACGAAACAGCCCAAGTGATGAATCGACGTGCGTTGTGCATCGCCCGTTGCCATCTGACGAATGTTGATGGAGCAAAGCAGCTCCATAACATCTTCCATCGCACCGCCTTGCAGATCAAAGCAAGCCCAAGCATCCGTTTGCTCGGTGATCGACGCCGTCTCGCCAAACCGTGCTTTCAATTGGCTGGCAAGCTCTTCATGGCTCGCAAAAGGCGCGCCGACCATCCATTGATCCGGCCCCGTCCAGAACGCGGCTTCGGGATCACGCAGAACCGCTTTGCCGACCGCAGGCAAACGACCATCGAGCAGATCAGACAGATGCGCGCGGCACACAGCTTCGTGCCCTAGACGCCCATGAACAGAGGCGAGCGCGAGACCATCGTTCTCGCGCAATTCAGCATTGCCAATCGTGTCAACGCGCACGGTTTGCCCGCCAAGGGCAGTAATAGGAGTAAGGCTATGCACGTTGGCGTCCCCCTTCTGGGTCAACAAAATGGGCAGAAGTCACTTCGACCTCGACTTCGCTATCGGTCACAGGCGAGACAAGGCGCATCCGCTCACCCATCCGCATATCGCCGGATTTGACGAACGCAAGTCCGATCATCGAACCGACTTCGGGCGAATAGGCCGCAGACGTCACATAACCCTGACCATGCGCCGCATCGACAGGGCCATCCGCGTTCATCAAATGCCCGCCAGCGGTGATCTTGTCCTCGTTCACAAGCGGTTTCACCCCGACAAGTTTGAGCGCATCTTCTTCATTCAATCCCGCGCGTTCCGACAGGACTGTACCAATGCTATCCTTCTTCTTGGACACCATGCGACCCATGCCAAGGTTGTTTGCGGTGGTCGTGCCATTCAGCTCATTACCCGCAGCGTGGCCCTTTTCGATGCGCATCACGCCAAGCGCTTCAGTGCCATAAGGAACCACGTCGAACTCTTCGCCCTCTTCCATCAATTTGCGCATCAGGGCGTCGCCATAGCGCGAGGGCACAGCGATCTCGAATGCCAGTTCGCCAGAGAAGGAAATACGAAACAAGCGCGCGCGCAGTCCACCGCAGACGGTAATATTGGCGCAGGCCATGAACTCGAACGCTTCATTGGAGATGTCGAACTCCGGGTCCACAATCTTTTGCAAAAGCTTGCGTGAGTTTGGACCCGCAACCGCGTATTGCGCCCACGCTTCTGTTGTGGAAATCAACTGCACATCAGCATCCGGCATCAAACATTGCCGTACGAATTCCATGTGTTGATAGACGGGACCGGCTTTGGCCGTGGTCGTTGTAACAACGAAGTGATCTTCCGCCAAACGACCCGCCGTACCATCATCCATCGCCACGCCGTCTTCGCGCAGCATCAGACCGTAGCGGGTTTTGCCGACAGCCACTTTAGCAAACGGGTTGCAGTAGACTTTGTTTAGGAACGTCGCCGCATCCGCGCCTTGTACGTCGATTTTGCCAAGCGTGGTACAATCGCACACCCCAACAGAAGCCCGCGTTTGCGCGACTTCACGGTCTACTGATTGACGCCAATGGGTTTCGCCCTCAATAGGGAACCACTGCGCGCGCAACCAATTGCCGACTTCGACAAAGACAGCACCGCGCTCTTTCGCCCAGAAATGTGAGGGCGTCAGGCGTGTTGGATGAAACTCCATCCCGCGCATACGACCCGCCAGCGAACCAATTGACACAGGCGTATAAGGCGGGCGGAAGATCGTCGTGCCCACATCGGGAATACCCTTACCAGCAATCTCCGCCATGATCGCAAGACCACCCATATTGGACGTCTTGCCTTGATCTGTCGCCATACCCAGCGTCGTGTAACGCTTGAGGTGTTCGACGGAACGGAAGCCTTCTTGATGCGCGAGTTTAACATCTTTGACCGTCACATCGTTCTGTTGATCGAGCCATGCGCGTTTGCAGCCCTCCACATACCAAAACGCGGATTGATTGGCAGGCGTGTCATCTGCTGTTGGCACGTCTGCCGCTTTGATCCCCAGCGCCTGCGCCGCGCCACTAGCACCACTGCGCAAAGCGCCATGTGTGGACAGATCACCGCTTGCGGCGCCCGCAACCGACATGCCCGGCGGCAGCGTGCCACCTGGAACGAATGCGGACAGATCGGTGTCCCACGTCGGGCGGCCCCGTTGGTGGCAGGTCAGATGCACATTTGGGTTCCAACCACCAGTCACACCCAACGCACCACATTCTAGGGTGCGCGTGGTCCCATCGGCTTGTTGCACCTCGACAAAGGTAAGTCCTAAACGACCTTTGGTGTTGATTACCTGTGCGCTTGAAAGCACCTCGTAGTCCATCGACATGGGCGTTTCTACGCGCGTGTCTATCACGGCTGCGATCTTGACGCCCTTTGCATGAAGATCCGCTGCCGTGCGATGGCCATCGTCACAAGAGGTAAAGATCGCTACACGCTGCGCAGGCGTCGCAGCCCAGCGGTTCACGTAAGAGCGCATCGCAGAGGCAAGCATAATGCCCGGACGATCGTTATTCTCGAACGCAATGGGCCGCTCAATCGCGCCCGCGCAGAGCATTGTTTTGCCGGCATAAATACGCCACAGGATTTGACGGGGTTTGCCAGCGGCAGGCGCTAGAAGGTGATCAGAAACACGTTCCACCGCGCCGTAAATGCCATGATCAAAAGCACCCATCACAGTTGTGCGCGTCATCAGACGGACGTTGGGCATGGAGGAAAGCTCGGCCACAGTTTGCGTTGTCCAATCGAGCGCGGCTTTGCCGCCGACTTCCATATTCTCGCTGAGCAGTCTCCCGCCCATGGCGAAATCTTCATCGGCGAGGATCACTTCTTTGCCTGCGCGACCAGCGCTCAAAGCGGCCATCAAACCTGAGGGTCCCGCACCAACAATCAACAGATCGCAATGGCGAAAGCCTTTGTCGTATTGATCCGGGTCTTCCTGCATCGACAAAGCGCCAAGGCCCGCGGCGCGGCGAATGATCGGCTCGTAAATCTTCTCCCAAAAGGACGCAGGCCACATGAAAGTCTTGTAATAAAAACCTGCGGCAAGAAAATCAGAGACAGCATCGTTCACAGCCATCACGTCAAACTTCACTGATGGCCAGCAGTTTTGAGAGCGCGCAGTTAGGCCCTCAAACAGCTCTGCCGTGGTGGCACGTGTATTGGGTTCCGCGCGCGCGTCGTCACGCAGCGTGACAATCGCGTTTGGTTCTTCACTCCCGGCACTCAAAGGCCCACGCGGACGGTGATATTTGAACGAACGTCCCATAAGACGCACACCATTGGCGAGCAAAGCAGAGGCGAGCGTGTCACCCGCATGGCCCGTATAGCTATTGCCATCGAATTTGAACTTCAGGCTCGTGCCGCGATCAATCTGACCACCATTCAATCGGTTCACTTGTGTCATTTGGAACGCCCCTTGCTGCGCGCCACATCGCGGGCCAGCTCAACCGATGAAATTTCGTGCGTGCGCGTGTCGCGTGTGACCACGAGCCACGAGCGATCGCCGCCCTCATGGAACCACAATTCGCGCAGTTCACCTGCTGGATTGTTACGCAGATAAGCGTAATCGTGGAACTGCTCCGCCGCGGTTTCACCCTCTGGATCAGGGCGCTCAATCAGGCTTGCGTCGCCCATGTAAACAAACTCGGCACTGTCGCGCGGGCCAAGAAGCGGGTGGTTGATAATCATGCTCTTTCTCCCCTGATCAGTGCAGGTTGGGCTGGTTGCCCTGCCCTTTTTCATCAATCATGTGACCAGTTTTGTAGCGATCCAAACGATAAGCAGTCGCTGTTTCATGAGGTTCATCATTCGCGAGCAAATGCGCGAAGGTGTAACCCGAGGCAGGCGTCGCCTTGAAGCCGCCGTAGCACCAGCCGCCATTGAAATAGAGACCGTCAATGTGGGTCTTGTCGATATATGGCGAGCCATCCATCGACATGTCCATAATGCCGCCCCACATGCGCAAGAGCCGCGCGCGCCCGATCATCGGCATGATCGCCATACCGCCCTCGCAGACATCTTCGACCACTGGCAGGTTGCCCCGTTGCGCATAAGAATTGTACCCGTCGAGATCGCCACCAAAAACCAAACCGCCTTTGTCCGATTGGCTCACATAGAAGTGCCCTGCACCAAAGGTGATAACGCCGGGGAGCACTGGTTTTAGCCCCTCAGAGACGAAAGCTTGCAAAACGTGGCTCTCAATCGGCAGGCGCATACCCGCCATGCCCATCACGCGACTGGAATTACCCGCAACCGCGCAGCCCACCTTGCCAGCCCCAATGAACCCGCGAGATGTTTCAACACCCTTGCATACGCCGTTTTCGATTTTGAACCCTGTGACTTCACAGTTCTGGATAATGTCCACGCCATGGCTATCAGCCGAGCGCGCATAGCCCCATGCCACAGCATCATGACGCACGGTGCCGCCACGCCGCTGGGCAAGACCGCCTTTGATCGGGAAGCGTTGATCGTCGAACTTGAGGAACGGATATTCAGCACGGATTTGCGCTTCGTCCAGATATTCAGCGTCAGCGCCATTCAATATCATCGCATTGCCGCGACGCACAAATGCATCGCGCTGCGCATCGGAGTGGATGAGGTTCATAATTCCACGCTGCGATACCATCGCATTGTAGTTCAGATCTTGCTCCAGACCCTCCCAGAGCTTTAGCGAAAATTCATAAAACGGCTCATTGCCATCAAGCAGATAGTTCGAGCGAATAATCGTAGTGTTACGGCCCACATTACCGCCACCGATCCAACCTTTTTCGATCACCGCGATGTTCTTTTGCTTGTAAACCTTGGCCAAGTAATGCGCTGTCGCCAAACCGTGCCCGCCACCACCAATGATCACGATATCATAGTGTGGCTTCGGATCAGGCTCGCGCCACGCAGGTTTCCAGCCTTTATGACCGCTCAGCGCCTCTTTGATGACCTTAAATCCAGAATATCGCATGTCTTGGACCTCCACCGCCCAATCTCTTTCAATTGTGCACAAAAAAGTGCTGAAACGCGACAAGATCGGTCAAAAACAGACCGATTCTGCGCTTTCTGAGAAAAGAAAGAACACCCTAAACAACCACACACAAGAAAAAAACTTGATTGAGAGGAAAATAATGTCAGGGTGTAGGCATTCCCATACCGTCGCATGCAGATTCGCCAGAATGGGGATGAACAGGCGGTGAACAGCCACCGGAAAAAGATATGTCGCGACACATAGAGATCGCGAAGAACAGGGAGAAGATAATGAAAAGATCAACAACAGCACTCGCGGCGGGTATCCTCGCAGCGTTGCCAATGGCAGGATTTGCAGCGGACAGCAGCGATCCTATCGTCATCCCAATCCACAACTGGTCCAGCCAGATCGTGATGTCCAACGTGGTTGGCCAGATCCTTGAGGGCATGGGCAACAACGTTGAGTATGTCACAACAGACAGCCAAGCGGTTTATGAATCAATTCGCCTTGGCGATGTGACGATGGAGCTGGAAGTTTGGGAAGGCGCATTTGGCGCATCCTTCCGTGCAGCGATGGAAAAAGGCGGTATCGTAGATGTGGGTGACCACAACGCTGTGACGCGCGAAGACTGGTGGTATCCGATGTGGACCAAAGATGCATGCCCCGGCCTGCCATCCTGGGAAGCCTTGAACGACTGCGCTGCGATTTTTGCGACAGCGGAAACAGGCGACAAAGGTCGTTATCTTGACGGTCCGGTTGACTGGCTCAAGCACGGTAAAGAGCGTGTAGATGCGCTTGGCATGGACTTCGTTGTGATTAACGCGGGTTCTGCAGCGGCGCTTTGGGCTGAAATCGGCGCAGCTGAAGCAGACAAGAAACCAGTGGTTGTCTTCAACTGGACTCCAAACTTCGCAGAAGCGGTTTGGCCCGGTGAGTTCGTCGAGTTCCCTGAGTGGGTTGACGGCTGTGACAAAGACCCGTCCGTTGGTCCAAACCCAGACGCGCTGTATGATTGCGGCAACCCAGCCAAAGGCTACATGAAGAAAGCCGCTTGGGAAGGCATGGAAGAAAAATGGCCAGCAGCCTATGCTGTTCTGGAGCAAATTTCCTTCACCAACCCACAGATCGCCGAAATGGCCAAAATGGTAGACATCGACGAGATGGAGCCAGAAGAGGCGGCCGAAGAATGGCTTGCGGCGAACAAAGACGTTTGGATGGGTTGGACTCAGTAAGTCCTCTTAACCAATTAGTTGATATAGGCCCCGCCTGACTGCATCAGGTGGGGCTTTTTAAACAGGATTTCCCATGACCACTGACGCCCCCGTTATCTCCGCCAAGAACGTCTGGAAGCTTTTTGGAGCGACCCCAGAAGCTTATCTCAAAGACATGCCTTCGGGTCGTAGCTTTGATGAGATCCGCGCGGATGGATATATTGCGGGCGTCAAAGACGTCTCTATCGAGGTGTCTCGCGGCGAGATGTTGGTCATTATGGGCCTGTCAGGCTCTGGCAAATCGACACTGGTGCGCTGTTTCTCTCGCCTGCACGAAATTACAGGTGGCACGATTGAAGTTGAGGGTCAGGACATCATGTCCTTGTCCGAAAAAGAGCTGATCGAGCTGCGCCGCAATAAGATGGGCATGGTTTTTCAAAGCTTTGGACTTTTGCCGCACCGCACGGTCCTCGACAATGTCGCGTTTCCGTTGGAGATGCGCGGTCAGGACAAACATGCGCGCCGTGAGCGTGCGCTTGAAGTGATCAAACTGGTTGGCCTTGAGGGGCGCGAAGATTATTTCCCACGTGAGCTTTCTGGTGGTCAACAACAGCGTGTCGGCATTGCGCGCTCACTCGCGATTGAACCTGACATTTGGTTCCTGGACGAGCCCTTCTCCGCGCTTGACCCGCTTATTCGCCGCGAAATGCAGGATGAGTTCCTGCGCCTTCAGCAGCTTTTGAACAAGACGATTGTCTTTATCACGCACGACTTTGACGAAGCCCTGCGCCTCGCGGATCGCATCGCGATTATGAAAGATGGTGCGGTGGAGCAATGCGACACGCCTGACCAGATTGTGCTGCACCCTGCGACGGAATATGTGCGCAAGTTCACCGAAGAGATCGACAAAGCCCGCGTTGTTCATGCAGAAACCTTGATCGAAGACGGTCTCAGCGGCGAAGGCGATCCAGTGGATGCCTCTGCTTCCGTTCAAGGCTTGGCAAAACTTCTGATCCAAGACACGCGCAGCGCAATTCCAGTCGCCAAAGATGGCACAGTCATCGGCGCGATGAGCCGTGAAGTGGCGCTTGGCATTTTGGTAGGAACAGACTGATGGCTGATACGACAGCTATCTCCGCCTCGGCCCCGATGAGCCGCTCGAAACTTGCCGGCATTCTTGTGGGTGTTGCGATTTTTTTGACTGCTTTGCAATATCTAGGCTTTTTGCCTGCGGCCTTGCATCGCCTGCCCGAAGCTTTGGTACCTAATTTCGCCTATTATCTTGATGCGCTGTTTAACTTCGTCAAAGAAGATCTGGGTTTGATCCACCTTACGCGCTGGCTGACCGGGTTGTTGCAGTTCGTGCTCGACACAACCGCGAACCTACTTTTCGGAAAACGGCGCTGGCCGAACCTTGGCCCCATCCCTTGGACTGCGATTGCTGCGTCGATGGCGGTGCTAGGTTACTATTTGGGTGGTTGGAAAATGGCCGCTTTGGTTGCCGTTACTTTCTGCTGGACTGCCTTGGTTGGCCAATGGAAGATTGCAATGGAAACGATGTCGGTGCTGGTTGTTGCCGCGCCTACCGCATTTGTCATTGGGCTTTCCTTGGGCATCGCAGCATGGAAATCGCCTGCGTTTGATCGCGCCCTGAAACCCATCTTGTCCGTGTTGCAGACCCTACCCTTCTTCACGTACCTGCTGCCAGCTGTGATCTTCTTCAAAGTTGGCCCAACCGCTGGTGCCGTCGCCACAACGATCTATGCGATACCGCCGATGATCTTGATGACGACTCTTGGCTTGCAAAAAGTCAGTCCCGAAGTTGTCGAAGCTGGTCACATGAGCGGCTGCACCAAGTCACAGCTTTTGCGCCATGTCTACCTACCCTCCGCACGCACAGAGATCCTTGTGGGCGTGAACCAAGTTATCATGCTTTGCCTTGCGATGGTTGTTTTGACGGCGTTTATCGGCATGCCCGGATTGGGTGCAAAACTGCTGGCGATGATGGGCAGCTTCAAGCTAGGCCGTTCCTTTGAAATTGGTGTTACGATTGTTCTACTCGCTGTCACATTGGACCGCATGTCCAAGGCTTGGGTCGTCAAACAACCTGAGCATTTTGAGCGCGGCACACCTTGGTGGAAACGCCACGTAATGTTCCTTCTTGCGCTTGGTGCTTTCGTTTTCTTCTGCATCGTCGCGCAATTCGTCGACGTCGCGTCCGAAATTGGCCGCAAGCAAAGCATGTCCATCGGTAAAGAGCTGGATGTAGGCATCAAGTGGTTCCTCAACATTGAATGGGTCAAGGCGATCACTTATTTCCTGCGCGCCTTTGTGAACGTGCAAATCTTGATCCCTTTCCGCAACTTCCTGCTCTCAATCCCGACACCTGCGTTCATCTTGCTGATCACGGCATTCGCACTTTGGCTTGGAGGCCGTCGCCAAGCAGTCACAGCGCTGATCTTCTTCTCATTGGTTGCGCTTTCTGGCTGGTGGGATCGCTCGGTTATTACGCTTTATTCGGTGATCTCTGCTGTCTCGATCGCCATGCTCTTGGGCCTGCCGATTGCCATCTTCGCAGCGCGCACGGACAAGTGGTCACAGCGCCTCTTGCTGGTGTGCGACACAGCGCAAACCTTTCCGAGTTTCGTTTACCTGATCCCCGCAATTATGTTGTTTGGAATTACAGACATCGCGGTGATCTTTTCGATCCTAATCTTCGCGATGGTTCCACTCATCCGTTACACAATTGAGGGCCTGCGCACAGTGCCGCCCGAAGTCATCGAAGCTGCGGAAATGTCAGGTGCTACGCGCATACAAAAGCTGGTGAACGTTGAGCTGCCATTGGCCCTGCCGACCATGGCCGTTGGCTTCAACCAAGCCATTATGTTTGCGTTTTTCATGGTCATCATCGCGGCCTTTATTGGCACGCAAGATCTAGGGCAGGAATTGCAGCGCACGTTGGCGGGTACAGATTTAGGTAAAAATTTCGTTTTAGGTATCTGTGTTTCGCTGATGGCTTTGACGTTTGATTTGACTATTTTGAAGTGGTCGTCTGATCGAAAGAGGATGCTTGGGCTGGAAGAATAACTTTCTAGCCTGATCTTGCTATTGATTTAGCGCGCAGTAGCTCTGGAGCAGCCTCGATTGAACTTTCGCTCATTGGAAGGCGTGGGTTTCGCCGCTGCATTTCGCCAACAAGTGTCTTTTATAAATCACTTAGACTGCGCCCTCGCCACAACGTTCTATTGCGGACACTCACGCGGTACTCACGGCCCGGACCTGCCGGTCACATGCCCTTCCTGTACTGCGCTTCAGCTTTCGCATTGCGGCCATTCGTTCATCTTGCCGCATTTTGGCAGCTTTATCGTCGGTCAGCGGACGAAGCTACTGATGGTTCTTACAGGGTCAATGGCTGCTCTCTGTCAAATTTCTTGAAATCAGCGGTGACATTGCGAAATCGAAAAATTCGATAGCTCCATAAAAACAATTTGTTTCCTTGAGTCAAACCGATCCCATACTTCCTTTGGTAGTCTGCCTTGCTAAGGAAATAAAAAATGTCGAACAATATGGCCTTAACCCGCTTGGCGGCAGATATCGGCGGGACGTTTACGGATATTGTGCTCGAAACACCAACGGGCCTTTTTACGGCAAAAGTACCGACCGACACGGTGCAGCCAGAACTGGGCGTTTTGGCTGGCGTTGAAGTCGTTTTGAGCGATGCCAAGGTCACCGCAGCTGACGTTGATATCTTCATTCACGGCACGACTTTGGCGACCAACGCGCTGATAGAGCGGAAAGGCGAAAAGACGGCACTGATCACCACCGAAGGGTTCCGCGACAGTTTGGAAATTGCCTATGAAAGCCGGTTCGACCAGTTCGATTTGATGATCGACAAGCCCGAACAACTGATCCCGCGCAACCTGCGTTTCACGGTCAAAGAGCGCATGGATGTGCGTGGGAACGTCCTGATTGACTTGGATGAAGCGGCTGTTGTTGCCTTAAGTGATAGGTTGAATGCAAAGGGCATAGGCGCGGTTGCTGTAGGTTTTCTACACTCTTACGCCAACCCAAAGCACGAACAACGGGTGCGCGACCTCTTGATCGCACAAGGGTGCAAAGCCGAGATCACACTGTCCAGCGATGTCTGCCCCGAAGTCCGCGAGTATGAACGCTTGATGACAACGGCCTGCAATGCTTATGTTCAACCGATCATGGCGCGGTATCTGCGCGCGCTAGAGGTCGCGTTTCATGACAAGAACTTTACCTGCCCGATCTTCCTGATGACCTCTGGCGGTGGCATGACCACGTTGGAGAGCGCCATTAAATTCCCGATCCGACTGGTGGAATCCGGTCCCAGCGGGGGTGCCATTTTGGCGGCGCGGATCGCACAGCAATTAGATGAATCGAAAGTGCTGTCGTTTGATATGGGCGGAACCACTGCAAAGATCTCGTTGATCGAAGACTTTAAGCCAAAGACGGCCAGAAACTTCGAAATTGCCCGCTCGGCCCGTTTTCAAAAAGGTAGCGGCATGCCGGTGCGTATTCCGGTGATCGAGATGATTGAGATCGGCGCAGGCGGAGGATCAATTGCGCATGTGGACCAAGTTGGTCGCCTCAACATCGGGCCGGAAAGTGCTGGCGCTTTGCCGGGCGCGGCTTGCTATGGCAAAGGTGGGACAAAGGCGACAGTCACGGATGCGAATCTGCTGCTTGGACGCGTCGATCCAGACGCTTTTGCCGAAGGAAAGATGAGGTTGGACACCAAGGCCGCTAAGGAAGCGATGACCCAGGACGTCGGCCAGCCACTTGGCATTTCCGCGCATCAAGCCGCGTTCGGCGTCACCGAAATGGTCGAAGAAAACATGGCGAATGCTGCGCGCATCCACAGCGTTGAACACGGTGTTGATCTGTCGCATTTCAGCGTGATTGCCTTTGGCGGCGGCGGGCCGCTGCATGCCGTTCGGTTGGCCGAGAAACTGGGAATGAACCGTGTTATCGTGCCGGCGAACTCCAGTGTCGGCTCTGCTTTGGGGTTTCTGAGCGCTCCGATTTCTTATGAGGTGGTGCAAAGCCTGTATACCACGCTGACGGATTTTAATCTGGCGCGGGTGAATGATGTGCTGA
>CBFIGL010000018.1:0-60132 GCA_965662135.1 Planktotalea sp.
AAGCTCACATCGTCGGTAGCGTCCATGGACAGTTCCATCGTTGTCGCAGTCGCAACACCCGCAGCTGCAGTAGATGCACCTGTCACAGCGTTGGTATCTGTCAACGTCGCAGAACCACCCTGCCCTGCCGCAGTCGCAGCAGTCGCACTACCCGTGCCTTCAGAACTGAAGTCCGTAATGTTGATCGTACCACCAGAAGCGTTTGTCAGCAGCAATTCACCGTTGGACAAAGACGCTTCGACACCTGAGTTGTTGGTCTGGGAGTTAATCGCAGCAACCATGTTATCCAAGTTACCGTCAGATACCTGAGCTGTGACTTGGAAACCACCAACTTTGAAGGAGTAAGTGTCGTCTTCGGAGAAACGCATTGTTGTCTCAGAAGGCGTCGCTTCAACACCGTTGCTTGTAGATGCGTTCTGCGCTGTCACAAGGTTTGTGGAACCCAATGTTGCAGTACCCGCAATTTCAGCCGCTTTACCTGTTGCGCCAAAGTTATCAAGTGTAACTGCTGCCGCAGACGTGTTTTCAATCTCAAGCTTGCCATCAACAACACGCGCGGTGATGTCACCGTTGATTGTTGTGTTCGCGTTGATCGCATCACGTGTCGCGCCAATCGCTTCTTGCAGAGAGACCCCAGCAGAAGCAGTTGCAACTGTGAAACTTTCGCTACCTAGATCGAAGCTGTAATCACCCTCGGCTTCAGAGAACTGAAGCTGAACAATTGCGCCTGCGCCGATGTCACTCGTGTCAGATCCACCTTGAGCAAACGTGTTGCTTGGTGTTGCAACCGATGAGTCTGTGCGGACTGTCATCGCCATCGAACCAGCAGAACCGGCCTCGGAGGACGCTGCATCGAAGTTCGTAATCTCGATGTTCTTACCGGACGTGTCCTGTAGCGTGAAGATTTGACCAGATACCGCAGAACCGGCAGAACCTTCACCAATCGCAAGCTTCAATTCAGCAAGCAACTGAGCTTCAGTCGTATCTGTACCAAGGTTGGAAACGCTGATGTTGTTGCCGTTGACTGTGAAGTTGTAGTCTTTACCAGCTTCAAGTGTCAGCGTACCGGAAGCGTTTGTGACACCGCCACCGCCAGTGTTGTTAAGTGATGTCGTCGCACCAGCATCATTGAGAAGAAGGCTAGAACCAGATCCAGACACAGATGTGTAGGACGCCGTACCGTTGCCGTCAGAAGCAAAGCCTGACACAGAAACTGAGTCACCAAGCTTGTTCGTAATGCTGATAACGTTGCCGTTTGCTTTCGCTACAGCAGAACCAGCAGACATTGTGCCAGCTGTTACAGCCGCGCCGATTGCTGTGTTGATCTTGTCAGCGACGTCTGATGCAGACCCACCGGCAACATCTGCGCCAGCAATGGAAAGCGTATCTGTGCCGCCAGCGCCATCGCCAACTACAAGATCAAAGTCATAAGTGTCGTTGCCGTTGAACGCCATCTGCGCAACCGTCTCAACTGCTGCTGTACCGGACGCAGAGTTAGATATGGATGCAGAGCTTGCTGCGCCAGACAAAGTTGTACCCAACGCTGTTGTGCTCAAATTGCCAACTTTGAAGTTCATTGTCTGGCCGGCGTTCGCACCAAGCTGAAGATCAAAGTCGCCAGAACCGTCAAGCAAAGCCTTATCGTTGAAAGCCGTCGCAGAAACAACACGATCGATCTCTTCTTTCAACTGATCTATTTCGTCGTTCAAGTTGGACCGGTCGTTGATGTTCAACGTGTCGTTGACCGATTGTACAGACAGTTCGCGCATCCGCTGCAGCATTGCTTCAATTTCGATCATCGCGCCTTCAGCGGTTGCAGCCAATGACTGACCCTGACCTGCGTTTTCGATCGCTTGGTTCAAACCACGAACCTGGCTGTTCATACGTGAAATTGTAGATACGCCTGCTGCATCGTCAGATGCAGAGTTGACGCGTTTACCAGTCGCCAAACGCTCCATAGAAACGTCCATATCGCGGTTTGCGCTAGAAGCCGCAGAAGCCGCCATAAGCGCGCTTGCATTACTTGCAATTGAAAGTGCCATTACACTTCTCCTGAATTAATGTTCCGAGAAACGAGGCATATGCCTATTCGTCTCTCAGACCGCTTGGCGTTTACGACTGCCACTTGGTCCGCATAGGGTAACGGCACACAAACGAGGACTTTAGCCTTTTAGCAAAAAACTTTTAAAACAATTAGAATTGTGAGGCTCGGGAATACACTCTAATATGAAGACGATCTTAAACAAGGACAGTGTTATGTCATCTCCACGCGATAGCGCGCGTTTTGCGCACCTTAAAATAACCTGCGCGGCAACGGCCGTTTTTACAGTGCTCGCGGTACTACCAGGGCAACTCGTGGCAGAGAGTGCAAGCAAGCCTGATCCGTTCAATGCGGCAGTTAAAGCGGTAAAGTCTGAAAACTATTCACATGCCTATGATCTCTTTGAAGCTTTGGCTCAAGATGACAATCATGATGCGCAATTTAACTTGGCCGTGCTTCTTAAAAAGGGACAAGGACGCCCCCAACATTTCACCAAAGCTCTAGAATGGGCATTGCTTGCTCAGCTCGGCGGCGTTCCACAAGCCAATGCCCTGCGCCAAGACCTAAGCGCACTCGTAACCCCAAAAAGCTATGAAGCATGTATTACCAACGTCGATGCGATCCTCAAAGAGCAACTTGCCCAAGGCAATCGCCGCACGATCTTGCAATACATTATTTTTAATCAAACAATCATCTCTGAACCAGATCTTGAGACAGCCTATCTTTGGGCTCTCATCGGTGCTGCACTAGGTATTCCAAACGCGGATTTCCTACGCGACTCAATGGTTAACGAATTGGATCCAGAGACGATCGAAACCACACAAGAGAACGCCAGAACACTCTTCGAAGAGCAAAAAATGGCGACTCTGTTTTCGTCGTCTGCAGGTTAAATGTCGTAGCTCGCCATCGCGACGCGAGCTTCGTCTTCACTGAACCCATTCTTGGCAGCTTCTTCCAAAACATCAGCGCCAGCAGCGATCGCCAGCAGCATCTCTTCGATTGCAGTTTTGCTAGATGTCACGACAACCTTCTCTTCAACGATTGGACGTTCGACAGGCTCTTGAACAGCATCTTCACGAGCAAGCATCGCTTTAAACGATCTCGCATCCGCTCTTCTTAGTCGGATCTGAAGAAATGAAAAAAATAAAGCAAATAGAGAAATGAAAGCGAGCGTAATTTCGATTAGGGTAAAGTCAAAAGTCATTTCAAGGTATTCCTAATAGTGACAGCAAAAATTATTAGAACGTCAATATTTTGAATTAAGCGTTCGCACTTTATATTTTTCCAAAACTGGCGAACGCAATTCAGCGCTTTTTGCAGCAAAAGTTTCTTCTTGTGAGAGTTTTTTTGCGAATGCCGCAAGCCGAGGATCACCGCCGTCAATCTGCTCAGAGACACTTTGCATATGCGCCATCAAAGCTTCTGACTGCTCTGCATATTTCACGGCATCACCACGTGCCACTTCAACGTTTTGCAAAGCCTTCTCCAGATCCTGAAGCACTCTGCTCACATCTTCGACGGCCATCACTTCAAAGACTCAAAAGCATCTACAAGCGCATCAGCAATCTTCTCGTGGTTCAGCGGATAATTGTTAGTGCTCACAGCTTCACGAATACGTTTAACAGCTTCGATATCAATCGGTGCAGGCTGTTCTTGGATCGACGCCATAATACTTGCGGCGAAAGAATCCACTTGCACAGATGGTTTGCCTGTCGACGACATCGGATTAACCGGTGCCCCAAGACCAAGACTTGCTGTCTGAGCAGTATTGCCCGGTGAAACATTCACTTTGGGTGTTGCCGAAACCTCTGGCATCTTAATAGACGCGACAGTTCCAGTCAGATTTTGCGTTGCATCAACCATATACGTTCTCCTATCGCACTGTGTAACGACACATCACTTGTGACCTTTAGCAATTATCTCAACTTTTTTTTCACCGGTGATACGGCCGATCAAAACTGTGTCACTGCTGAGGTTCTCAACACGGATCGTGTCCCCCAATTGCCCGGGTTGCAGCGCGACACCCGCTGAAACGACTTCGATCCCTCCCCGCACGATATGCATAGATAAGATATCTTCTTCTTGCACACTCCACTCTCTGGCTAGGTGCCGCGGCATGACCGCGATGCTCGGTGTTAACGATTGCCCAAGCACCCTGCCGACAACTTGATCCAAACTGGCATACACACTTTCAGAGGACAGTCGCTCGATCGGCCGCAACTCAACATCAGACGGCTTCAAGCGATCGCCTTTGTTCATGGGTAATTTCAAGTAAACTGCTTCTGCTTTGGGTAAGCTCACTTTAATTGGCATATTCACTTCATAGCCTTTGACTTGCGCACGCACTGAAACTTTCCACTGCGCCGGCGACGAGCAGATCACATCTACGCTGCGCCAGTTTCCGAAAGATGGCTTTACTTCAAGCGGCACATCACAAGGATAAAACTGTTTCTGTGGCAAAAGTTTCGGCGCTGCTTGCTCGCCTGCAGCCGCCAACCGCGCAACGATTGCGCCACGCACTTCAACACCATCAACGACACGCATTTGCGCAGCACCGCTACCAACCATCATCAAAAGGTAAGCGACCACCGCATAAAAGACAGGGCCGCGGAGCCTAAAACTGGAAAATAACATCTGCGATCCCCAAACTTGTTGTGCCCTGTGTGGGCAATTTCAAGACACGCCCCGCCGACATTTTGTTCGCATCCCCGTTGAGGAACGCCTCAGGATTACTCTGGACTGTTTGCTCAATCAGCTGATTTATCTCAGAGTACGCACTAAAATAGTGCATCACGATGCCGTAGATAGTTTCGCCATATGTAATTTCATGCGTTCTTTGCGCGCTCTCTTCGCGATCGGAACTCAGCATGAAGCCAGTGTTGTATTGCAACACAACATAAGGGTCGTTCGCTTTGGCCATCGTCGCTGTCAAAATAGTGACGCACGATAAAATTGGACGTAAGAGCATGTTAAGGGCGCCCCACATTAAAGCGCACTTGCGCACCAGACAGTTTCACACCCGCCCGCGCCGCATTCATCGGCGCTATAATTGCACTACTTTGTGACAGCTCGACGATACGAAATACCGTCCAGGCCTGACCATTCCCTTCCGCAAACGCCAAACTTTGGCGCGTTAATCCATCCCGAGAACCGAGTTGAACGCGATATTGCTGCTTCCCGATACCCTTCAAGCGCGCGACCAACGGCGCACAGGCCAGCTCTTCCAACAACGGCACAAGTCCAGCACCCATCGTTTGGGACAACTCGTTTGCTGCGCTTTCTTGATCCTTGCGCGCTATGACGTTCAGCGCACGCCACGGGGTTCCGGGCGACAGCTTCAAAGTATGGCGTAACCTTATGTCCCGTCCGCGCGATGGCGCAGCTGGGTCAACGACCTTTGCTTGTAACGTAACAAGCACCTTGCCGCTGCGCATAGACGCGCCCTCAGCACCCCATTTCAAATGAATCGCGCGGGCATTGTCTGAAAGCACTGCCGCAGGTTTTTGCGCCTTGGTCGCTCCACTCGACAACAGAGCTTTATAATCAAATCCAGCTTGAACAGCCGCCGTTGGGCGAACACCAGCGCGTGCCAGGTCAATATCGCTCGCCACGATCTTAACTTTTGCCGCATTGCTCAAGATTTCTAGTGTTTGACTATGAGCGCCCTCCAAAGCGTCATGCATCCAAAGGGGCGTTTTCGCACTGGCGTAAATCTGTGGGCGTACCGCAGTCAATATAACGTCAGGGCGCGCAGAGCAGCCCAGTTTCGGCTGATCGCCCACATAAGCGTCGATCGTCACCTCGTAGTGACTTTGCAGACGGGTCTCTCGAAGAACCTGAAAATCAAGAATTTTGCTAGACGGACGCAGCAGGATCGTATCACCCGTAAGCACTCCTTGATCGGCAACAGTGAACCCGTCCAGCTCCGCACCGCCCGCCAAAGATGCTTGATAAAGCGCATCTTCCAAAGCATTTCGGCGCGCGCCTGCATCATTACCAGACTGCAGCGCCGCGCGCCCTGTGACACGCACCATTTCAGCCGTGCTAGAACTCGGCGCACAAAGCAAAATAGCAAGCAGCAAAGCGCCCTTGAACAGCGGCACAACATTCAAAAGACCCTGCGCGCCCATGTCTTAACGCGCCGCCTTCATAATGCGGGCGATCATGTCACGATCTAACTCCATAACCACTTCATAGGTATCGCGACCCACTGGATTGATACGAAGCGTTCGCGCACCTCTGATCGTCCCTGCGACCGCCGTACGTGTTGTGTCATTCTGAAGAACCGCGTCAATCACCGTAGTGCGTGAATCCAGGCGCATTCCATGAACTTGCTCCGTGAGATCGCGCATTGCGTCCAACCGCGCCACGCGAATAGCCATAAGCCGTTTCTGGTTCACATTTTTCGCAGGCTGCGCAGAAATTGTTGCATAACCCGTGCCGCGAATGGTCGGCACAGATTGAGCCGTGACCATCGCGTCTGTGTCATTCAGTGCTTTTTCAACAGCCATTGCGTCGCGCACGGCTGGCGCATTGGTGCCTTGGATCGGTCCTTGGGCCAAATTTACTGGGTTGCATGCACCTAAAAGTGTGAAAGTGCCAAAAATGGCGATGGCCGTACCTGCCTTAAAACGTCTGGATCTGTACACCTTGATCTCCTCGGACCGCGCTGGGTTAAATTCAGATCAAGGCATGCATGTTCCGTGCCAGCTCAAAAGAAACGAGGTCAATCTTTGAAAATACGCAAACTGGCATGACTCTTGCCTTCTTCACACGAAGCGCAGGGCGTTTTGCGCAACTAGACGACGTCAGAGGACTCTATAAATGAGCATGTCAGACACTATGCCCCGCAGTACAGGGCTAGGCCAAACACTAACAGGACTAACGCTGCCATTTGGCATCTTGATGCTTGTTGCAATGATGATCTTGCCCCTGCCCGCGTTCTTGCTTGACCTCTTCTTTACGGTCAACATCCTGATTTCACTGCTGATCTTGATGGTCGCCCTTCACACTTTCCGTCCCTTGGACTTCTCATCCTTTCCCAGCCTTCTTTTGGTGGCGACAGTCCTGCGCCTCGCTCTTAACGTCGCATCAACACGCATTGTTCTCAGCTCGGGACACAACGGCACCGAAGCGGCTGGCAAAGTGATCGAAGCATTCGGTGCCTTTGTGATTGCCGGTAACTTCGTCGTTGGTATCTTCGTCTTTGCCATTATCGTCATCATCAATCTTGTGGTGATTACAAAGGGTGCCGGACGTGTCTCAGAGGTTTCCGCACGCTTTACACTTGATGCGATGCCGGGCAAACAAATGGCTATCGATTCAGACCTGAACGCCGGCGTTTTGACGGCTGAGGAAGCAACTGCGCGCCGAGAAGATGTCGGCCGCGAAGCCGATTTTCATGGTGCTATGGATGGTGCCTCCAAGTTTGTGAAGGGCGACGCTGTCGCTGGCATTTTGATTTTGGCGATCAACGTCATTGGTGGTCTCGCGATTGGAACGTTGCAGCATGACCTTTCTGTTAGTCAGGCGGCTCAGCTTTATGTTTTGCTTTCAATCGGCGATGGATTGGTTGCTCAGATTCCCTCTTTGCTGCTCTCTATTGCAACCGCAATTATTGTAACGCGCGTCTCCTCGTCGCAAGACATGGCCCAACACATCAAAGGCGAAATCAGCATGTCACGTGCTTGGTTCCCTGTGGCTGGTGTGCTTGGTCTGATCGGGCTTGTTCCTGGCATGCCGACTATGCTCTTCGCAGGCATGGCCCTTATTTCGGGCGCCGCTGGCTATGTCTTCAGACAGGCTGAATTGCGCGAAGACACAGACGAAGTCGAGCAAACCAAAGCACCCGAAGAAGCCAGAGATCCAGACACGCTCACTGTGAATGATGTGGCCGATCTATCTGCGGTTACGATGTTGCTCAGCTATCCCCTTCTAACAATGGTCGATGCCGATGATGGCGGCCCGCTTGCCCGTCGCATTACCTCTGTGCGCAAAGAAGTGTCCCAAGCGCTTGGCTTTGTTCTGCCGGGCGTGCGTGTGCGCGATGACCTTGCGCTGCCAGCAAACGAATACCAGATCAAAGTCGGCCAAACCGTTGTCGCCGAAAACAAGATTTATCCTGACCATAAACTTGCAATCCCGGGTGCGAACTCGCGGATCAAAGTCGTCGGTATCGATGTCAAAGACCCCTCCTTCGGGATCGAAGCCACATGGATCAAGCCAGAGCGCGAACTAGAAGCCGAAGCAAACAACTACGTTGTGATTGAACCTGAAACTGTCCTCGCCACGCATCTGAGCCAAGTCTTGTACAAACATGCCTCCGAGCTGATCGGCCAAGACGATGTGCAGGAGCTGTTGGATAATCTCACAGGTGTTGCGCCTCAATTGGTTCAATCTGTGATCCCAAAATTGCTTCCATTGCACAGCCTGACTGCGATTCTGCGCCATGTGCTGCGCGAGCGTATTCCAATCAGCGATCTCCGTTTGATCTTGGAACTGCTCTCGGAAATGGCTGCGCGTAATCTAAATGTTGCTGAGACTGCAGAAGCACTCCGTCCGAACCTTGTCGGCTTGCTTATCCAACAAAGCACACCTCTGAACGAGCCCCTGCCCGTCGTCACCCTCGAAAGTTCCTTCGAACACTTGTTGATCAATTCGGCCAAGCAGTCAGAGGGCGATCAATTGCTGCTGGATGGGGCCTTGGCAGAACGTCTTGTCCAATCCTTGGTCAACGTAAACGAAGAACAAACCGAAGCTGGCAAAAAAGCGTTCCTCGTCGTTTCTCCACTTGTACGTCGAAAACTCTCAACGTTTTTGCGCCAACACATCGCAGATTTCCCTGTGCTGTCTTTCACCGAACTGCCCGACGGTCGCCAAGTCGATATCGTGGCAAGTGTTTCGGGCGAAGAAAATGCACCGACCCAGTAATTACCCCGTTTTCTTGCAAAGCCAAGTAAGGACTAGAACAACATGACAGAACACATTTTCAGAGCCGCTGACTCAGACAGTGCCATGGAACAAGCCATTCGCGAGTTAGGTGAAGACGCGTTGATTTTGTCCGTAAAACGCAAAGGCGATGTCACCGAAGTACGTGCTGTGAAAGAATCCCTCGCAGCACTACCAAAGGTAAATCACGCACCTTTCCCAAAAGGTCTGCCTACGCGGGCAATCAGCCTCAGTGAAGCAATGCGCAGCGCCGAAAGTCGCAGACAGGATCCGAGCCATCAAACACCTGTGCCTGCACGACCTTCATTGGATTACTTCTTTGGTGAGGATCCACTTATTGACCCCTCCTCCGCTCCAAAGCCACGCAAGCAAAGACAGCAATTACCTTCGGGCAAAACGGACGATGCCCTCTTCGGGTCCGACAGCAAGATCAATGAAATCTTCTCGACAGCCAGACCTGAAATTAACGAAACGACAGATGCCGAACCACGCATTTCATTCACACAACCTGACACAGCTGAAGCCAGTGAGCCGCTTTACCCACTCATGGACAAAGCCGTCTTTGCCGAGACTGGCTCGGATGCATTGCTTAATCAACCGGTAGAAAGTTTATTCGAAACAATCCGCGCTGACAAAACCGCTTCTGATGCAGCCCTGTCTCCCGCTTTTGTGGAAGAGGTCACACAAGAACCTACGTCTGATCCTATTCTTGAACCACTTCAGGAAGCAGAGCCTGCCTTTGAAGAAGCAGTAGCACTTGAACCCGCGGTTGAGCCATACGTTCAACCCTCGCCCGATGTGTCCCAGCTTCTAAAGCATAACGGCTTTACAAGCCACATGGCTTATCGTTGCTCAAATCACCCAGATTTGCTCGACCTTGAGAGTGCGCAAGCATTTGCCTGCCTAGAATTGGCCGCGCAACTAAGTGTTTCTTCAGAAAAACCGACGCCGCTGGACAGTGAAATTCTCTTTATCTTTGGCCCAGGTGGCGCTGGTAAAACGACGATTGCCGCAAAACTCGCTTTTGCGCGGCACCGCGATTGCGATATCAAGCCTTCCTTGCACGCCATCGGCCCGAAGTGCTTTGTAAGCGATACCAAGTTAAGCCAGTTCTCCCAACTTCTCGATGCCGACCTCATTGAGGCAATTGAACCTTCTCACATCAAAGAAGATCAACAAGTTATCGTTGATTGCTGTTACAAAGAGACATCAGATATTATTAAAGCATATGAAACACTTAAGAGTGATTTTCCCGATGCGCGCGTTCAACCAATCCTAACTTTGCCCGGTACATGGTCGAACCTTGCCACTGAACACTATTGCCGCGACATTGCACAGCTTGAGGCGTGTACGATCCTAACGCACTTGCAAATCAGTGCGCTCGGAATTGCAGGTTTCTCTGCCCTTTCTGGACACAAATTAACACTGCTTGCAGCAAGCGAAAGCGACCATGTATCCGATGGAATCGATATTATCGATGCTCCGACAATCGCTCATTTCTTACGCGAAACCTTGAGCTATACTGATGCCATGCTCTACTCCGCTTAAAGTTTTTCGAATCACCCAGCTAAACCTGACGCTGGTCTCGTCGTTACTCATTTCGACACAGGAAAAACGAAAGGCCACGCCATGTCGATGTCAAGTCCAGCAGCAATTTACAAACGTCAACAAAAGACGCCCAGCTTTGATACTGACAACAGCCACCAGTTGATTAAGGCTACGCTCGAGTATCTTGTGAAGAGCCTGTCAATGATGGTTCAAAAACCAGATCAAGCCAAGAGTTTTCAAAAACATTCCGCGCGCGCTTTGACCTCGATCTACGTGCTCCAGAGCAGCTTGGACTTTGAACGCGGTGGCGACATCGCCAGCAGCTTGTTTCAACTGTATGAATACTCTCGTCAGCAGGTCTTAAAGGTAATGCGCCAGGATAGTAGCGGCGACTTAGAACAGGCCCGTCGTGCAATAAGCGAAATTCTCGATGCTTGGCAGCAGGTCAAATAAAGTGAGCGGCGCTTCGATTGATCAGACCCTCAGTCAAATCGACGCCGCAATAACTCACTTCGAAGAGTGTTTGGATCGCGTTCGCTATGAAGAAGCAGAACTCCAAGGAGCTATAATTGCGCGGTTGACAAAGGCTTTGCCGTCCGCGGGACAACACGTGACCAAAGCTCATAAAGAATGGTTAGCATCGTCACTAGAGCGCCTTAACGGCGCTATTTCGCGGTTCGACACGGCGACGAAACCAGCAAAGCAAAACACAGCAAGAGACGCTTATTCACGCTACAACTAGAGCGAACCTTCGATTTTTTGACACCCATGAATACTTAGACGTATCTTTAGAGACAATATATTCCCAAAAGATATAATGTCTCTCTCTGCACAATCACTATTCCTGACAGTATAAAAGCAGCCTACGGAGGCGATGAATGGAAAACATCTCATACGCACCCAAGTGGGTGCTGAACATGGTTTGTGGGGCCATTGCTCAGCGCTTTGTTGAGGGAAACTTACCGCTCGAAGCTTACGCGAACAAAATGTCCGCCGAGCTTTCAAAGCACTACAGCGACTGCTCATCAGAAAAGTTGCGTAGCACTGCGGAGGAAATGTTATTTTTTCTTGCTGAGATCGAAGACGACAATGCTATCGACTATTGCAAGTCCTTCATCTACAATTCTGCCCTCTTCGATTCTGCGAACCACCCTCGCAAGCTTAAAGGAATATTTTTTGACCCGCTTGGATCAAGCCGTGAACTGACAACAAGCAAGTCAATTATCTTTGCGTTCAGAGCCTTTGTATTTCGTCTTCGAAGCGATCCACAATATGCCGCTCCGTCAGAATGGTTATTAGCTGATGTTACTGAGCTGAAAACTTTGAATGACATCATAACGGTCGAAGTCGGCTTCTTCGACGCTATTTAGCGAAAGATCATACCGGCTGTATGCCAGCCGCCGCATGCGTCGCTACCAATATTTTGTCCACTCGAAACAGCGGAACCATTTTTGAACCGCTGTCCCGCAACATCTCATTTGTTGGGCGTCAGGCTGAAACACCTGTGAACAACGAGAGGCATTTGCCGTGAACTAAGGAAGTACCGACGGAGATTGTCGCTTCGTCAGGTGCCGGGCCAATTTTGATAAGGGGACCACGTGCAGAATGGAATGGGCTAACAACGACTGTTACGATCTCTGAGAGATTTGCTCTAATGTCATCCATTATGGGGCGTCCTTCTTTTCTTTGCTTGCTCTTCAGCAGAAGACTGCGTCCTTATCATTTTGGTTCGCAAGCGGAACGTCGTGAGTGTGCATCACGACCCGTGAAGTTGGTGAACGTGGGGGTAGACACCAGTTCCGCTTGCTTTCTAAGTTAGAGCCTCAGACCTACCTAGATACTATCGCGCGATGGAGATTGACGCGCTGTCTTAAGATATAAATCACTATTAAGACCACAAATGGCGGCACTAAAGTTCTTTGGTGAAAATAGTTAAGTATTTGATAAATAATATTAAATTTTAGAATAAACGACATTTATGCGACTAACGAAAAGAGCGGCGGACTCAAATAGCACCACTCTAGAAATACGAAAATTTGACAAACCTTACCCGCGGATAAGGTCAATTCAATCCATCAACAAGGTCCGCAATCGCACGCTCCAAACGTACACGATCAATCGAAGAGAAATCTCGGTCAACTTTAATTTCCAAGCGGCCTACACCCGCTGTACACTTAATCTGACCAAACGAACTTCCGATGTGAAACGTTGTCTTGCTGCGAGCACCCTTAGACGCCTTAACAGTGTCTTTCGGGGCATATGCTGCAACATCTTCAAGATCACGCTCAGCCCCCTCCCCGACCGTCTCTCGCAGAACGTTAAGCTCATCCTTGATACTACGATTGTCCCAATCGCTGAGCTTGCCTTTGATCTGCTGTAGCACCTCAGGCCGCTCTTTGATCGTCCGCGCAACAGACACACCAAGCGCGCGCGGAATTTCAGCTGGGTACTTTAGAACGCCAGCAAGCTTGTCCAACAAATATGCAAACGATCGGATATAGCTGCGCTTGGAATAGGGCGCCGACTGGAACAATGCCGCGACCGCGTCCGACAACGAGTTCGCGTCGGTCTCTGGATCTAACGCGTAGTTCTGAGCAGCATAGGCCATCTCTGCGAAGGAAAGATCTTTGCGAATGAGATTCTCGTCAATCATACGACGGTAGAGACCCGAGATATCTGGATCACCCGGCATCACAAGGGCAGGGATGCTCTTCCAAATATCATCACCAGTTTCCGTCAAGAGCCTTTGATAAGCGCTCCATCGGCGAAAGCCTTGAACCAACTCGAAACCCGCCCCATCAGAGCGCGGGACAACGCGGATCGGGTTGGACAGACCAACGTCTTTTATCGACAACACAAGGTCATCAAGCTCTATATCTTCACCAGGCAGACGATCCCGCACCAACAAAAATGTTTTTACATTCTCAAGCGGAATGCTTTGCACAACTGCGCCTGCGTCGCGCAGCGCGACAAACTCATGCGCCAAAGCATCGTTCTCATCACGGATCGCTTCAGCCGCTGACTTGCGCACCTGAAGCGCTTCCGCGTTCTCCGAGATCGCGCTTGCCATTGGGCCGCGGCGACCCGTGGGGGTCTTTAGCTCAATGTCGATGGACTCGTCCTCGGGCATTGCAATATCAAACACACGTCTTTTTCGGCTCATTGACCTGCCTCCTGATCCGCAACCTTACCCGCGGATAAGGTCTCATTTGCCATGTCGTTCCAATGCGGCAACATTGTCTCTTTCATCTCCATGTAAGCTTGATCGAAACTTCCGCGCGCACGACGCCATGTTTCCCGCGTCATATCGCGATAGTCCATTTCGTAAATCGAACTCAGGAAGCGTCCAGACTGCTCTACAGCACGCGTCATCTCAACCGGATGTTCTGCCAGCTTGTCGCCAAAGACCTTACCAAAAGCCTCGAACATCGCGCGGTGCAATTCATTGCCGGGCTCATAGCGCGTCAGCAGAAAACGAACATCTCTAAAGACTTTAGGCAAGACAACCTTATCCGCGGATAAGGTGCCATCAAAGCCATGAGCAAGATCCGCCAAAGCTTCGCTCAGCTGACCAATGAAAGAAGTGGTACTGTCATATTCCCAATAGCCTGGACCAGAGGGCACATAAAGCATGTCGGCGGCAAAGACCGCATTCATCGACTGATAACCAATCGCAGGCGGGCAATCGAAGAGGATTAGATCCCACTGGTCTTCAGGCAGCTGATCAAGAAAACGGTTCACCGCAGCGAAGAAGGACCACTCAGGATTCAGGTGACGATACTGCGCAGACGCAAATTCTACGAAGGCCGCGTTGGCGCAGGAAGGAATGATATCGATGGTTGGCCAGTTGGTGGACTGGATGAAATCCCCAACACGTAAATCTTGCAGGCCAAGGTCGGTGATGCTGGAAGGGATAGTACGGCGGGGCAGGGCGGCTCCAGTTGCAGCGCCGCGTGGCGCATTATTCTGCGCTTCCGTTTCACGAACAAGGTCTCGCGCCATGACGCCCCATACGGTGTGCTCTTCGCTTACATCACTCAAACCCATCGAGTGTGACAATGTCGCTTGCGGGTCGAAGTCCACGCATAGAACACGGTAGCCATCCAAAGCGGCTGCATGCGCGAAGTGGAGCGCAACAGTTGACTTGCCCGCACCCCCTTTGAAGTTGGCGATCGCAGTCCGAAACGCACGACCCTTAGGACGCTCTGGTAACAGTGGCTTGCCGCGTGGCTTTAGCTTGCGACGCAGCGCATTAATCTCATCGAGCGTGAACCAGCGCTGCCGGCCATCCGGTTCGACCTTACCCGCGGGTAAGGTGGGATCAGCAGCCATCTTGCCGCGAAACGTTGATTGGTTGATGCCAAGGATAAGCTCGGACACTTCCCACGACGAGAAGCGGCGCAGCTGCTTTTCATTCTGAGGGGAAAAGGTTTGCTGGCGAATCCACCCTTGCATTTTGAGAGATTTGGCCTGGAGATCACGCAAGTCTGTATGAGTAAGCATATTACCTCGGACGTAGAAAACTGTTCAACGGCAATTTACGCTGGTTTTGACAATTTTGTCGAGATCAATAATCTTAAGACAGTACCATTCAAAACAACGGATCGGACCCAATAAACCAAGCGTTCTTCACACTCAAACCGATTCGCCCAAGCCCCTGTAAATGCGCGGTTTATCGGCTGTCCTCCAAAAGATTATGGGGGACATGACAGAGTACAGACTACATCTTGGGGGGACATCTAGGCACAATAGGGGGACGTTTAGGATGTCACCCAATACCAATAATACCTGAATTTATTTTTACTTTTGATTTGGAAATGTATTCTAAGCGACGAATCCTTGACATTGACGCCCGCCACAACGTTAATTAGGAAAGATTTGGGAATAGCGTTTGAATTAACTCTCCAACAAGGCGAGAACAAACCATTCTTGAGGCGGTAACCATGTGGAACAAGGAACGCATTCATGGCGTCCGAGCATTTTGAAACGGTGCGTGCAAAACCAGCTGGGCGCTACTCGCAAGCTATTAAATACGACATCATATCATCACTGCTTGTCTTGGCGACGTGCGGAACAGCGACACAAGCAAGATTGTCTGTAAGGCTCTCGCTTGTCATCACCGCGCGCTATAACTGGCGTTTGGGTCGATTTGGTGTTGGTCAAAAAGAACTGGCGCGTATGTGGGGTGTGACCGAGCGAACTGCGAAGAGAGAGCTGGCTCATATGCGAGGTTTGGGCTGGATCAGTGTTGCTGTTGCATCGGGACGGGGACGCGTAACGCAGCATTCGATCAATTTAGACTCTATAATTGAGCAAAGCGCTCCTCATTGGGATGCGATTGGACCTGACTTTGCAGCGCGTATGGTGGGTGCTCCTGAACAAGAAATGGATCAAGAGACCTCTAATGTTGTACCGATACGCGCAAATATTGAGATGCCGATCGTTGACAACAATACAGGTTGGGCACGTGTCGCGGAGAGATTGCGCGAGCAGGATCCAGCGATTTTCAATGCATGGCTGTCGCAACTTACTGCACTTGAAGGGGACGCCACAAAAATCGTTTTGGCCGCGCCTACAAAATTTGTGGCGCAGTATGTCTCGACCCACTTCATGCAGCGAATACAGGCCAGCCTGTCAGCCGTTGAGGGAAGCCTCAGGCAGATCAAAGTCGTAAGCCTCAAGGACTAACAGAGCGATAGAAAGACAGTGCTAAGATTACACTAAACAAGTCTCTAAACGGCTATTTAGCCAATGTTTTCACGAGTTCATCGACACAAACATCCATAGTCTCTTGATTGGATTGTTTGGCCGCTTCTTCTGCGTCAGAAAGCAGGGAGCTGAGTTGGTTGAACCCAACGACCCCAGTCGATCCAACAGCGTAGTGTGCTGCTTCTCTGCGCTCCTCCCAGGACGTTGTGGAATCCATTAGAACTGTGAGAGCGGTTTGTGCATCTACCAAGCTTTGCGTTTTTAGCTTTTTGGCAATGACAGGGTCCATGAGCTGTTCAATGTCGTCCGATAGAGCAGGGGCCGTGACTTGGCCAAGATGTATGTTGATCGCGCGTTCTAGACGGTCAGCTGTAAGAGGCTTGGCCAACATCGCGTCCATGCCAGATTCAGTAGAGTAGTCACGATCGCTCGGGATCAATGCCGTCACGCCCAAAATGATCGAGTCGCTGGATTTTCCTGCGCCTGAACGAATGGTTCGTGTCGCTTCATAGCCATCCATGCTCGGCATGTTCACATCCATCAAAATCAGCGCGTATTTCGTATGCTTGGCCGCTTCAACGGCTTCACTACCCCGTTCAACACACTCTGGTTCATAACCAAGACGCGAAACCATTTCGCTTAGAACTGTGCGGTTGATGCTGTTGTCATCCACAATGAGCACAGCTCTTTGCAGGACTTGCTGAGAGCCACTTTCGCTTTCCACAGATTCAACGTCTGGCGATGCGATTGCGACGCAGTCTTCCGCTATCTCTAGCTCAAGAATAAACTTAAATTTGCTACCTTGCCCCAGCCGGCTGGTCATTTGGATTTCAGAATCCATCTGCGCGAGCGAATGCTTGACGATAGAAAGCCCTAAGCCAGAGCCACGGGTGCTATCTTCTTCGTTGAACTTTGCCTTCTCGAAGGATTCAAAGATGCGGGCTTTATCTTCATCGGCGATACCGATTCCTTGATCGGAAACAACAAAGTTCAAGAAACGTGTGTTTTCAGTGAGACCTTTGGTCGAAATCATTTCAACTGAAATCAACCCGTCTTGAGTAAATTTGATGGCATTGCCAATAAGATTGTACATGACGCGTGAAAACGCATCTGGGAGGCCTTTGTAGCGATAGTCTGTGCCCTCACCGAGGAATGTCATCTCCAAGGTGTTGCCATTGGCCGCAGCGAGAGGTGTCAGCGCTGCCTGAATGTCCTCAAGCACAGTACGAATAGCAAAGGGCTGCGCGACCTCTTTTACACTAGTCACACGCGCGTGGTCCAAAATGCTGGTGACTTGTTCCAAAGCGCGGTTGCTACATTCAAGCGCAGTCTTGAAGAGCTTTTGATCAGCTTGAGTGAGGTTGGTTTCTTCGATCATGTCGAGCGAGGCGATCAAACCATGGAGCGGCGTACGCATCTCATGGCTCATCGTGGCGAGAAACCGGCTTTTGGCTTTAGAGGCTTCTTTGGCTTCGTCACGGGATGTTTTGAGTTTTTCTTCGGCAGCAAGCTGCTCAGAGATATCGGTGAGATAGACAATATAGGTATCAAGCCCTTCGACGTCTTTCGTCCAAACACCAGACATTTCGATCGGAAATTGTTTGTAGTTTGCAGTTCGCGCAGTCAGTCGGATCGTATGCGTGCCAGGCGTTTTTTGATAGAGTAAGAACTCGTTGACACTTTCACTGTCGAGAAGTCCATGTACGAAATCTAGACCTAGAATATCTTCTTGAACCGTTCCGAAGTATGTTGTGGCGGCATCGTTGCATTGGATGATCATGCCGTCTGAATTCATAAAGATCACGGCGGATTGTGCGGCTTCAAAAGCGTTTCTGACATTTGTTGCAGCGGATTCAATGTTGCGACTGCGTTTTTCCAGGTCCCGCCATACGCGAAATGCTAAGAGACATGAAAGTAAAACGAAACCCAAAATGATGAATGAAGACGCATGAAATCGCATAAAGGTGTCATGTTGCTTTGCGCGTATTTCAGTCTGGGCCGTTGAAAGGCTTTGCAAGCCGCGCGTTGTGAGCATTCTTATGTGTGGTTCCAAGGCTTTTGCGACAAGGTAAAATTGATACACGTCGTCACTTGTCGGTGCGCTTATGCCGTCAATGATACCCGCAAGCTTGTCTCTTTTTTGGAGGACAAATTTGAAGTCATCGCTTTCTGCATAAGGTGTGCCGACGCGGTTTAGGGTGGCCCCAATAACGCTGACCCGGCTGTAAAAGACATCGAATGCTACTTGGACATCTGAGAGCTCGGCCGCTGAAATTTCAACACCAGCTTCTGAGCCAGGGGTCATAGGCGCCAGAAGGCTGGCAATGAAGTTCTTATAGTCCACATCAACTTGCGAAATGTTCCATCCCAAGTTGTCAGATGTCGCAACAGCCAATTGGTCAATTTGCGTTTTCAATGCTCTGCCACCAATCAGCAGAATAAAGAAAGCAAACACGAGCAGCGTAAGCAGCGTCATGGCAGACAAGTTGTGAATTCTAGATCGCTGTTTACGGAGCTGCGTTATCATTTACTTACGATTCTTCTTCGTTTTTCTCGATTGAAAGGAGCTGCCAGATGCTTTGCGCATAGGTCTCTTCATTCTGGAACTTCACATCAGAATCGTATGGATAAACGACCCAGTATGGGCCTTTTTCACGACGACTGAATGGTTCACCATTCATCAGATTGGCAATGATAGGCGCTTCATCTGTGATGTCAGCAACTGAAATTTCGATAATGTAGTCATTGACAGCGGTCAGAGACAGAACACCCTCGGTGATGCCGGCAAGCGCCAGGATGGATAGCAAAGATGGTCCGGAGAATTCGATTTTGCCTTCGGTCCAGATTGTTGTTGTTTCAAAAGTGGTTTGATCCAATTTTGCAATGTCGTCTTTGGTAAGCTCGATCGTGAGATCACCATTCGTGACGCGAAGTATGTCTTGCGCAGACGCAAGAGTAGGCAGCGCAGCGAGAGCCAATGCTGTCATAATCGCTTTTAAAAGTTTGGTCATTCTAGTTTCCTTGACACTAAATTCTGATATGCCTCTTTTAGATATCTCTAAAAGAAAAGGTCGATGTATCTAAAGATATATAAGGAGTTCCTTCGGCAAATTTGGGGTTTACCCACTTTGTTTGACGAAAAAAGAGCGTTAGTTGCCCCAAAGTCGTACGGCGCACTCGAAGTATAGATGAGAATTCTTAAGTTTCGCGGCTCGGTTTTTTTTTTGACTCTGTTGGCGGTTGTTACGTTTGATTAGCTTTTAGGATGATAGCATGAATTTGAATGGTCATGATGACGACGATAACGGGACAAACTTGAAGGTTGCGATTGCGGACGATCACAAGTTGCTCGCTGACGCAGTTTCTTCGATGCTTGGTGGGGAAGGGGGGTTTGAGACCTCTTGCTGTTACGACTTGGAATCGCTGCTTAAGCTTTTAGGTCGTGATACGTTCGATATTGTTCTTCTGGATTTGCGTATGCCGGGTATGTCGGGGCTCGATAGCGTAGCGCAGGTCGTTCGTGCCGCGCGGGATGGGTATGTTGTATTGTTCACGGGCCAAGTTGATAGGCATGTGTTGGACAAGGCGCTTGAGCTTGGTGTGCGCGGTCTCATTGCTAAGACGATGCCGCTTCGCTCGCTTGGAAGTATTATTGAACTGATCGCCTCAGGTCAGATTTTCGTTCCAGTTGGTGCTGACTTCCCGGGTTCCACAACCGAGGTTGAGAACAACCATGGTTTGAACGACAAAGAGCTCTATGTCTTGCGTCTTGCCGCGGATGGACTGACTAATAAAGAGATCGCACGCGACATGGGTGCAACCGAGGTCATTGTGAAGATGCACATGCGTGCAATCTGCAAAAAGCTCGGTGCGCGCAATCGTGCGCATGCGGCTATCATCAGCCGTGAAAGGTCCCTCCTTTAAGGTGCGGGCTTAGTTATCTTGGTTCCAAGAATCGACTAAAGCTTCCATGTATGCGCCAGTTTCATTGATACTGGCGATCATGGCTTCCATTCGTCCAAACTCGGTGTTGTAGCGTTCTGTTAGAACGCTGGCCCGTTCTTCAATGGCGATCAGGTCCTTTTCGAAGTCTTGCAGATCTTCGGTCAATTCGGTTTCGCGTCTTGTAAGTAATCCACCTGCGCCGATCAGTGCATCGCTATATGTTGCGAGGCTGTCGGTTAAGCTGACGCCATAGCGCACGTTTGCGGAGACGGCTTGTTCGTTTTCAAGTGTTATCGTCATGCCGTTCGTGTCGCCCAAAGAAGAACGAAGGGTTGTCTTGCCATAGCGATCCAAACTGATGTCTAGATCTTCGCCATCCAGCGTCGCAGTAGGGGGCGACGTGTTTGGATCATAGACCAAAGCGTATGACCCTGCTTTCGGTGGCGCGAAGGAAAGCCCTGTCACTGCGATCCCGGGATCATCGGCGCCGTATTGAGAGGCAAAAAGAGCCTCGGCAATCTCGGGATTTTCTTCCATTGCGCGCTCAAAGGAGGTCTCATCGAGTGTAAGCCTGCCATCGAGTTCGGTTTTAATGCCCAATTGCGCGAGATAAACGGGTTGCTCACCAAAGCCAGAAATCGGTTCAGTGGTGAGACGACCCATTTTGCTCAAAATCGACTGCGCAGCTACGTCGCCGGCAAGCGACCCTTCTTCTGAGCCGTTAAATCCACGTTGAGTTGCAGTTTTGAGGTAGTCTTTGAGGGTGTTAACTTCATCCAGGAATTGCGAGATCCGATCGCGCACGGATGTGTTGCTTTCATTGGAAATCAACGTCGAGGTTCCAACAGAATTGAGCGTCATACGGTGACCGGGGAACAGATCTTCGATAACATTGCTGTCGCGTGTGACGCTAACACCATCGACTGTGAAATTGGCATCTGTCGCAGCGACAAGATCGCTTGAAAGTCCCAAAGGATTGTTCGTTGCATCGCGTTGGCCTTCGGTGCCATCGGCGGTGAGGCCCAAGGCCTCTTTAATAGAGCGAATGGAATCGTCGGTTAGTGCGTTGGCAACACCTGCATCGGTCTTGATAATGAGGGCTATGCTATCACCGGTGTTGATTAAGGATGCTGACATGCCATCGATACTGTTCAAAGAGCGGGTAAATCCGGTCAAAGTGTTGTTGGTTCCATCAATCGGAACATTGAGTGGAGTTATTGTATTGTCAGTCGCAAGAGAAATGCTTGTGCCACTCAACAGGGTACTGGTGTTCGTGTTTGTGTCAAAGTTGATGGACAGGACCTGAGAGGCAGCAAGGGTGTTTACCTCTACAACAGCAGAGATGTCAGAGGCGAGCGCTTCCATGGTGACTTCGATAGAGACGGCGTTCGTCGTTGAGCTGGCAACGCGTGACGCGGATTCAGCGGTGCTGGCCATGCCTGCTTTGAATAGGCCTAATTGAGACGATAAAAGCCCCATAGCAGAGATTGATGTGTTGGCGTCTTCAACGCGGCGTTCTGTTAAAACGCGATCGCTGTTTGTCTCGGCCTCAACGAGGCTGCTCGCAAGGCTTTGCAGCTGGATGCCGCTGCCGTTCTGACTGAGCGCTGATAGAATATCAGTCTTCATTTCCGCCATGGTTGAGACTCCCTTTGCCTTTCTAAACGGCCGTGCTGCGCCAACATTTAGGCCGTGTTAGGATTTGTTTGTATTCACATGCGAAATTTCATGACTTTGCAGCTATGCTTGCGCAAAATTCCGTTTTGAATTGTCATGATCGCACCTGTTTCGCGTTTGATAGACAACTGTGTGCGCCCCCAATCTGCGATTAAGACGTCGTCGCTGATAAAGGTGATCTTTGACTTTGTTGGCTCTGCGCCGATGATTTTGCCTTGCTGACCTATAGAGAGTTTTTCGAAGGTGACGCGCTCAAAAGGGGCATGCACCCCCGAGCACTCATATGTTTCATTTTGATATCTTGTCAGACTGGCGCAATCGCGCAGCGTACCGGCGGTTAACAACGTAATGAAGCTGAGACCGACTAATGAATTGCTCATTTTATGTCCTCACATTCATGGCGTTACTCTGCCGCTACTTCATCGACTGGTTCGTTGTTCTTTTCAGTGTCTTCTAGAACCTGAGACATGATTTCGGTATCAGCGTCGTCGCTCTGTGGCGCTGGTTCAGGTGTGTAAAGTTCGCTCACGCCTGTCGCGAAGAGCTGTTCGGCGACGTCTTTTGGGGCCGCAAGAATAGCTCCGATTGGTAGTTCGAAACCTTGGTGCGTGTACTTTTCGAGCAAAAGCATTTGAACCATTTCATCTGAAGGCTCGCTGACGTGCTCTTCAAGGTCATCGATGGTGTTGTCAGCGTAGCTTACTGCTTGGAGTGTTAGCATTTTTGGGAATTTGTCACCGAATAAGTCCATAAGTGTTGTGTCTTGTTTGACATCTCGTCCGGTGTTTCTGGCGCTTGTGCGGGCGCGTAACACGTGAACCCGTGCATCCAAAATAGCCGTGCGGATTGATGGGTCTGTCGCATCATTAAGCATTTCACCCAAAACGGTGATGGCTTGCAGGGCAGGGATGTCCGAGAGCCCATGCAGCAAACGCGCTGTTGTTTCATTGGTTGCACGCGCAGGTTTTCTGGCGCTTCGCTCGGAGGGACCTTCCAAGTTTCGCAAAGTTTTTTTCGACATTTTCAGCTCCGTGATGAGTTTGGCACTCAACTTGCAAATATTGGACCAGAACCGAAGGAACCGGATTAAAATAATGAACGCACTTAAAGAGCATATTTCATTTCAGGCATCTGCGCTGTCTTTGCGCAATGCGCGAAATAACATGCTTGCTTCAAACATCGCGAATGCTGCGACGCCTGGGTATAAGGCGCGTGATTTGGATTTTGATCGCGAGATCGCTCAGCAAGCAGGGGATAGCCCTGTTCGCATGAGTGCTACGCGTCATATTGATAATCTTAACGGTGGTGGCGCGGATCGCGTTCAATACCGTCAGCCGTTGAACCCGTCTTTGGATGGCAACACGGTCGAAATGTCGGTGGAGCAGATGGAGTTTTCAGAAAACTCTCTTCGCTACATGACAACCCTCGAGTTCCTCAACAAGCGTGTCGCGGGCCTTATGTCCGCAATCAGGGGTGAATAATGTCTGACATAAAAAACGTCTTTGATATCGCGGGCCGCTCTATGGCTGCGCAAATGGTGCGACTAAATACAGTTGCGTCAAACATCGCGAACGCAGACGCGCGCGCAGGGTCAGCGGAAGATGCATATCGTCCGCTACGGCCAGTGTTTCAAACAGTGTTTGACGATGGAATGCGCAATGCGGAGAGGGCGTCCGTCGAAGTACGGGATGTAATTTCGCTAAACCGAGAACCGCAGCGTGTACATGAGCCGGGCCATCCTCTCGCGGATGAAGAAGGGTTTGTCTACATCGCACCCGTCGATGTGAATGAAGAGATGGTCGATATGATTGAGGCCAGCCGCCAATATCAGAACAATCTGGAAGTCGTCACGACGTTGCGCACCTTGATGATGCGAACCGTGAACATGGGTAAGTCGTAGGAGTTTAACCAATGGAAGTAGATAATAACAGTTTGAGCGCTCAAAACGCGCTGTTGTCCAAACTTGGGATCAGCACGACCGAAACCAAGCCAGAAGATGCCAAAGAAGAACTAGGGCAGGGCGATTTTCTCAAACTCATGACGGCTCAGTTGCAGAACCAAGATCCGTTTGCACCGATGGACAATGGTGATTTCATTGCGCAAATGGCGCAGTTCTCATCGGTCGCGGGCATCAGTGACATGGGTAAAACGATGAACACAATCGCGGATCAATTGGGTCAGTTTCGTGTTGGGTCCTCGGTGAATATGCTGGGGCATTCGGTTTTGCTGCCGGGCAATATTGCGCGTGCAGATGACAAGGGCGAAGTGCACGGCGTATTGGATCTTGAACGTACCTCACTGGAAACTCGAGTTGAATTTCTGGACGCAGAAACCGGCGAAGCATTGCACACGCTAGACCTTGGCACCCGCGCAAGCGGCATGTCGGGTTTTGAGTGGACAGACCTGCCAGAAGAATATCGCGATGGACGTCGCAGTGTGAAGTTAGATGTAACGGTAAACTATGGTGAGGGTCCTGAAGGGCTTGTGCCTAACGTGTTTGCCGAAGTGATCGGAGCTTCAAGTGCAGCGTCTGGTGAGGCCCAGCTTGAAGTTGAAGACTACGGTGACGTGAGTGCCGCAGAAGTTCTGCGGTTCCGTCTTTAAGGCCGCCCTAACCCATAAATTCTAGATAAGGAGAGAGCATATGTCTTTCTACACCGCTCTAACGGGCCTTAACGGCGCCCAAACAGATATCTCCACGAGTTCCAACAACATCGCAAACGTTGGAACGACTGGCTTCAAAAGATCTCGGGCAGAATTTGGCGATATCTTTGCGACATCACCTTTGCAGAACAGTACATCATCCATTGGTTCTGGTGCGATCCTTAAAGGGGTTAAGCAGCAGTTTACACAGGGTAACATTGCATCGTCTTTGAACGCCTTGGACATGGCAATTTCGGGCCAAGGTTTTTTTGCTCTGAAGCCAAGTCAGACTTCAACGCAGGTTGTTTATACGCGCAACGGTTCGTTTAACGTCGATAACAATCGTAACGTTGTTGATAGTTCTGGACAATTCTTGCTGACCTATCCAGTCAACGAAGATGGTTCTGTGACTGCGAAAGATATCGATAGTGCGATGCCGCTGCGTTTGCCCGTGACCTCCGGTGATCCACAAGCGACAACTAACGTTGATTTGTCTGTAAACCTGCCTGCAAACGCTGACGTGGTGATGGAGAAAGACAAGTTTCGAGATGGCTACATATTCGATCCTAACGACGCTGAGAGCTTTACAAACTCAACATCGTTTACGATTTTCGATGACTTGGGCAACCCAACGATTGCAACGGTTTACTATATCAAGACGCAAGCAGCGTCTGCAGAAGATCCTACAAACAAATTTGAAACACGTCTTGTTATCAATGACGAAGTTGTAGCACCTGATCTGGTTCCTGCGTTGAATGACAACGGTAGCCAAATCTACATCGACCAATTTGGTACTCAAACGACGTCTGTTCCAGATCCTAGCTACTATGACGCGGGTCGAAGTGCGCCGCTGTATAAGTTAGATGAATTACGTACCCGTTTGCCATCCCAGCCTGCAATCTTGACTGGTGAAGAAAGTGGTTTTGATTTCGGCGACGAAGGCACGCGTGAAATTGAAATTGTGACGGACCCGATGTTGTTTGGGGCGACATTTGAAGCCGATGCCGCTAACCAAGGTGTTTACTGGGGTAATGATTTCCTTTTGGTGAACCTTGATGATGGCACTCGCCCCGTCAGTATTTCTGTTCGTCCGGGTAGCTATAATGCAGAAGAGCTTGCTGCCGAAGTCGAGCGTGCAATCAACGAGTCTTATGACGACGCGCGCAAGGTTGAAGTGCGTAAAGGCGGTGAAGATACCATCAATATTCAGCTGTTTACACCAAGTGCTGACGGTGATGTGGCTGTTGAGAGTAGTGTTTCGATTGATCTGCTTGAGCCAAGCTTTGTTTCTACACAGGCGGGTATTGATGTTGCCAACCTGACAGCACCAAACTTTAAACTGGATACGTTTCTGGCGCATGCGCAGGCACGGATTAACGATGCATTGAACGACCAGTTGGGTCAGAATCCAACAGCAGTGCCGAACATTGCGAGCAACCAATTCGCGAAAATTACGACAACTGCAAAATTGGCTGATCCACCCAAGATGCCGCAGTCATTTGGATTTGAATATACCACGCGTGACCTTGATGTGAGCGGTTTGTCCAACGGATCTGATCGTTGGGACATCGACTATTTTGAAGGTGAGTTCACTGTGAATTCCGTTCAAAATGCACCGACGGAAAGCGGCAAAGCGCTTTCATTCTCGGTCAACGATCGTGATGTGTTCGTGTCCATTCCAGATAATGCAGCGACCCAAGCCGACGTGCTGAATGCGATCAAAGTTGAGGTTGATAAGATTTTCAACGTCTCCACAAACTCGGCTGAGCTAAGTTTTGTCAATGGCGAGTTGACTGTAACGGGTGCTGCTACAAATGCGCCAACGACCCTAAGCATGGAAGCTTATGGTATATCTCTTAGCGTTGATGTTACGGCAACTGATACTGATGAAGGCGTTGCAAAAAAGATCAAAGACTTGATCGATGGATCTGGTGTTCGCAATGTTTCAGTTGAGCAGAATGGTTCTGTCCTGAGAATCGTCGGCCCGACTGTTGAGAGTGAGACTGGTGCCGCGACGCTATCTTTTGCAGTAAGTGAACAGCGCTATATGGCATATACGAACTTCGGCAATCGTCCCGATGTAAAAGTATATGATCGCCAGAGCGAAGTCGCGTCATCTGGGCAAAGCCCTTCCATCAAATACGATGCCGAAGCGGATCGTTTGTCTATTACAATGAAATCGGTCGCTGGTCTAAGCGTGGGCGATAATATTGTGCTGATGGGTGCGGATAACGAGGCGATTGAAATCAACGCACGAACATATCGAATTACGTCATTTGACGGCAACACAATTCAGATTGCGACAGGCGATTTGGGGCTGCCTGATCGCAATCTTTCGATTGACGTTGATGCGGACAATCCGTTTATCGTTCTATCCGAGGCGTCGTCTGATGTTGAAGCGTTCTTTGAAGGTGCCGATCTGCAAGTGGAAGGCTCTGCACAGAGCTTCAACAGCCAACGCATTGTACTGCGAGAGCGTGAAAGCGCGCGTCACTTCTATACTGACGTAAACGTAAATGGATCGAATAAATCAATCTTTGGTGCGTTCCAGGGCCAATTGAATGCGGATGCAAGTCCAACGACGTTTGACTTTGGACTTAGCAACTCTGCGATTGAACTTGAGTGGGTCGACGAGCGGAATCCACCGATCAAAATTAAGTACGATGCGGCTACGCAAAGCATTGTGTTTAACGTTGATCACACAGCGCTTGGACCGGGCGGTACGATCAGTGATGTATCAGCCGTACAGATGTTGTCTGCTAACGCTGGCACTTCATTATCTTCCAGCACTAATGCCTTGAGCAATTCCAGCAAAGTGACAATTACACCGTCCACTATCGTGAGAGGTGACCCCTTCGTTCTGGACGGTGGGCTCGTGAGCAGTAGCCCTGACAGATTTGGTGCGAAGGTTCGCTATGATCGGGATTCAAGTTCGTTCACTTTTGAAAGTGGAACGACAGGTAAGGCTGTTCGTGCTAACAAAGCGATGGGTGTAGAAACGGATCAAAAGGCATCCAACATCCAGGTCGGTCGCTACGAAATTGATCCTATGACAGGTCTTGCGATCACGGGCGATGGTACAATTGATTTAGGGTCACGTGTTCTAGCAGAAGGTGGCAGCCAGCTGATGGGTGTTGGTGCTAGTCAGAGTGTTAGCTTTTTGGAAGGAACGGGCCTTAAGTCTGAACCAGCAAAAGCGGTTGGTGGACCTGCGAAAGATCCGTTGAACAGCCAACCTGTTTTCCTCAATTCAGCGAACTTTGAGACGACGTTCAACGTGTCTGTAAACGGTGTGAATGCGAATATTGAAATCCCAGGTGGGAACTATATCGGCACGACCTTGGCCGATCTATTGCAGCAACGCATCAATCAAATGCGAGACCCTGAAACAGGCCAAACCATTGGTGGCGTATCGGTTAAATATCAACCTAACGAAAACAACTTTGTTTTCACAACAGGTACTACAGGCGACACATCAACGATTCGTGTCAAAGGACCTGCTAAACTGGGTTTGGATGACGTCCCATTGGGCGTCGGTAGTGTGCCAACAATTGCTAAATTGGTGCAGGCAACGAATGAAAACGGTATCCCGCTCTTTGTGAATCAGGATGGTGAAATTGTAGATACCGAGCCAGACAATATAGTGACTGACTATTATCCGCTTTACTTGGACGAAGGTGAATTGACCTTTGATAAGACGGGTAAGTTGATCAGCCCTCAAGGTATGACGCGATATGAATCCCAGGGCGATTCATTCTCGATTTCGCTTGATATCGACTTCAGCAGTTCAACGCAGTTGGCGACACCGTTTTCTGTCAACAACCTTGAGCAAAACGGCTACACTTCTGGTCGATTGGATGGACTTAGTATCGACGCAACAGGTTTGCTGCGTGCGAATTATACCAATGGTCAAAACAAGCCGCTTGGCAAAATTGTTCTTGCGAACTTCAATAACCAGAACGGTTTGAAGCAAGTTGGTAACGCGACTTTTGTTGAAACGGCAACATCGGGTGAACCGTTGATTGGTGAAGCTGGCACAGAAGGTTTCGGTTCGATACAATCTGGTGCGTTAGAGCGTTCGAACGTGGATATCACGGAAGAGCTCGTCAATTTGATTACCGCTCAGCGAAACTTTCAAGCGTCTTCTAAAGCGATTGAAACGTCTACTCAGCTGACACAGACGATCATTAACATCCGAACCTAAATTGATGCCTAAGTAATAGACCTGCGCAGTGAGCGCGGGTCTTCATAATAAGAGAGGCCCAACATGGATCGTAATATCCACATCGCTTTGAACAGTATGCGCAATATTGGTTCAGAGCTGACTATTAATTCGCAGAACATGGCCAACGTGAATGTGCCGGGCTATCGCGCTGACCTAGTCGTGACGCGTGAAGCCCAAGCAGTTCAGTCGTTTGACGAATTCCGCTCGCGGGTGTTCAGCCAGCAAGGCAACGAAGCACTTTTTTCCGCAGAACAAGGCGCGATGCAAAACACAGGCGAACCGATGGATGCAGCGATCCGTGGTGAGGGGTATTTTATGATCGCGCCCGCGACAGGGGGTGATCCTGCATTGTCTCGACGCGGTGATTTTGGGTTTGATTCAGAACGCTTCATTACAGATGGGGCAGGCAGTCGTTTGCTCGACACTGAGATGAATCCGATCCAATTGCCCGAAGCACGACGCATCGTTGTCGAAGAAACCGGGCAAATTCAGGTCGAGTTGTTTGGTGCGCCAGAGGGCACTTTTGTACCGGGGCCGATTATTGCGACAACGTCGGCAGCCGATGTGAGGCTTTCAAAGTCGGTTGATGGTCATATCAGACCTGCAAATGGCGATCCACTTCCTGAACCCGATCAACGCGCGCGCATTTCGCAGGGCTTTTTGGAAAGTAGCAACGTGAACACGATCACGGCTCTTGTCAAAAATATCGAAAGCCAGCGGAATTTTGAAATGAGCGTCAAGTTTATTTCATTGGCACAAGAAATTGACGAAGGCACCAGCCGGATTATGCGTTTGCCTCAGTGATATTGGTTTAGTTTTCTATCTCGGCTCAGTTTGGCACATCAGTTGCATCATAGCATTGAACGAATAAATTACGGAGCTGCCAATGTCGTCCAATGCAATGCACGTCGCAAAGACAGGCCTGAATGCGCAACAAACACGCATGCAGGTTATCGCGAACAACTTGTCGAACTTGAATACGGTTGGCTTTAAAAGCGACCGCGTTAATTTCGAAAGTCTACTCTATCAAGTCAAGCGTGGCGGTGGCGATCAGACATCTGAAGGCACGGAACTCACCTCTGCGTTGGCACTTGGAACAGGTGTACGGGCGGTGAATACGCAAAAGCTATATTCCCAAGGTGGGATGGTGAACACCGACAACTCGTTTGACCTCGCGATTGACGGGCAAGGTTTCTTTCAGGTTTTGATGCCGGACGGACGTGTTGGATATACGCGTAACGGTTCTTTCTCGCGCAGCGCGGAGGGTGTTCTGACGACAGCGAGTGGATATGTTGTTCAGCCTGAGATCCAAATTCCTGAAGATGCAGTGGAAGTGAATGTTTCCCAAGATGGGATTGTCTCGGTTCGAAGTGCAGAGCAGACAGTACCACAAGAGGTGGGCCAGCTTACGCTTGCCTCTTTTGCCAACCCACGTGGTCTGCAACCTGTTGGTGAGAGCTTTCTGGTTCAAACCGCTGCCAGCGGTGATCCGACTGTTGCGTCACCGCAAGCGCAGGGCATTGGTAAGCTGGTGCAAGGTTCTTTGGAGTCCTCAAACGTCAATGTCGTTCAGCAATTGGTCGAGATGATCGAAACGCAGCGTGCCTATGAAGTGAGCTCCAAGTCCATCACAGCTTCAGACGAAATGATGCGTTACATTTCAAATAACCTCTAAGGGGCTCACATGTCTTTTATCCCTAAAGCGTTCGCGCCTCTTTTGTTGTGCACTCTTGGTGCCTGTTCGACTTATGTCGAAGACGAGGCCAGCCGAGCTTTTCAACCTGTTATGCCAGAAGCGAACCACCGCACGGGGCCGGCCGATGGTAGTATTTATCATGCGAACGCCTCGGGCTTGTTTGCAGTAGAGCAGCGTGCCTCAAAAGTTGGCGACATTTTGACGATTGCGTTGAATGAGTCCTTTCAAGCGACCAAGTCGCAGACAGCGTCGGCCGCTAAATCAGATAGCCTTTCGCTGAGCGTTCCAAAATTGCTTAACGTTCCTGTTGCCTCAACGGGATCTACGCAAAATTTTGAAGGCAACGGGGCTGCGGAGCAGTCAAATAGTTTCACGGGTCTTGTGACTGTCAGTGTCGTGCGCGTCATGAACAACGGTAATTTGGAAGTGCTGGGTCAAAAGAAATTAACGCTCAACAATGGGGACGAATATGTTCGGGTGAGCGGTCTTGTTCGCCAAAGCGATATTAGCCCAACCAATGTTGTAAATTCTAACCGCTTGGCGAATGCCGAGATTACATACAGTGGCGCAGGAGATCTTGCCGATACCGCGAAACGTGGTTGGATTCCAAAAGCGTTTTCAGCGCTGAACGCGATCTAGGAGTAGATGAATGGCTCGTAGATTTCATATGATCAGTGCAACTTTTGTTTTGTTCACCCTGTGGGGTGCGACTGGGGCTTATGCGGATCGCATCAAGGATCTCGCAAGCATCGCAGGTGTGCGCTCGAACCAGTTAGTTGGCTACGGTCTGGTAGTTGGTTTGTCCGGCACAGGCGATGGCGATTTAGGTATTACGTTGCAGTCTTTGCAGTCTATGGTGTCGCGCTTTGGCATGGTGACAGAGGCAGACGGGCTGGATGGATCAAACGCGGCAGCCGTGATCGTGACGGCTGATTTACCCGCATTTGTAAAGCCTGGGCAAACGCTTGATGTGACTGTTTCTGCGTTGGGATCGTCAGAGTCGCTCCGTGGCGGGACACTTTTGATGACCCCACTGTTGGGCGTTGACGGTGAGACTTACGCGATTGCGCAGGGCAACTTGCTTGTTGGCGGCATGGGCGTTTCTGGCGCTGACGGATCGTCATTGACTGTGAACGTGCCAACGGTTGGACGTGTTCCGCAGGGTGCAAACGTTGAGAAGATGGTTGAGAACCCGTTTATCACGAATGACTATCTCGTTCTCAACCTCCACCTTGCAGACTTCTCAACGGCGACAAATGTTGCCGATGCGATCAACGTTATTTTTGGCGGCGACACGGCAGTTCCGATTGACGCATCTTCCATTCGAGTTTTGGCGCCAAGCGACATGTCGCAAAAGGTGTCGTTTGCGAGTTTGATTGAGCAAGTCGAGGTGCAGCCGGCCGAGCCGCCTGCGCAGATCATCGTTAATTCGCGCACGGGTACTGTTGTGATTGGTGGCAATGTGAATGTCACGCCGGCGGTCATTACGCACGGATCTTTGACGGTTCGCATTCGCGAAGACGTTGAAGTCACACCGACGAATGAAACGATCATTCTGGACGAGGCAATTGTGAACGCCCCCGGTGATCCGGTCGAAACGCCAGACACAGAAATTGCCATTGATGAACCAGTTGCACGCGCCTTCCTTTTTGATCCGGGCGTTAGCTTGAGTGACGTTGTTGATTCAATCAATGCGATTGGCGCTACTCCGTCAGATTTGGTCGCTATTCTTGAGGCCTTGAAAGTAGCAGGTGCTTTGCGCGCTCAGCTCATCATCATTTGATTCAATTTGAGTAGGGTGCACGATGACCACGATCAGTTCCACTGTCTTGAAGATGGCTTCCGGGCCTGCCGCGAGCACGGCAAAACCTATTGTGGCACCCGGTCCATCAGAGCGAGAAAAGCTTGGCGAAGTGGCCGAACAATTTGAAGCTTTGTTCGTCAAATCTATTCTGTCGAGCGCGCGATCTGCACAATTAGCCGACCCGTTGCTAAACAATGAAGGCCTGAAGACGTTTAACTCTATGTTAGACCAAGAATATGCAACGGCCCTTTCACAGCGCGAGTCGCTTGGAATTGCGGACGCCCTTGTGCGCCAGTTCCAGCACAGGGTCTCTGACGGAGACGTTTAGCCATGGCAAGTCTTCTAGACATAGGTCGCAGTGCCGTTAGTGCGCAACGTGAAGCGCTAAACGTCACAGGGCAAAACATCGTGAATGCCAATACCGAAGGGTATCGGCGCCGCGAAGCCTCCTTGACGGAAGTGTCTGGCATTCAAAGCGAATTGACGTCGGTGACGTCGCAGACGGGTTTGGGCGTAAAGCTGGGAGAAATCCGGCGTGCGTATGACTCCTTCTTGAGCGAAAGCAAGCGCGGTGCAACGGCGCGTTTTGAATCCTCTGACGCGTTTGTCAAAAAATTAGAGCAGTTGGAAAACACGATCCTTCCAACGGATGGCGATTTGGGTGTGACCCTGACCGCCTTTTTCGATTCCCTGAGTGAGGTCGCGGCACGACCTGGTGATCGCGCTCCGCGCGCGGCGGCGATTGAAATGGGCCATACCGTCAGCAATTCTTTTAACACGACGGCAATGATGCTGAATGACCTTGGCGAAGGGACGTATCAAGAAATCGAAGTGCGATTGGCCGAAGCAAGTCAAAACATCGAGGCTTTGGGGAAGTTGAACGCGCAACTGCGCTCTTCAAATTTTGGCGCGAACCCGCCCCACAGTCTCTTGGATGAACGTGACCGTCTCATTGATACGCTCTCTGGAATGTTGCCCATCAACGTTACAATTGGTGAGCGCAACGATGCTGAGTTACGTCTGGGTTCATCGGTTGCAGGCCCCCTTGTTCTAAGCGGCGCAGACGCGAAATCGCTGAGTGCAACGATTACGGATCAAGGGGTTGTCGCTTTCAGAATTGGATCTGGGCAAATCGTTGCGCAGCTTGAATCTGGAGAATTGCGCGGGCTTGTCGATGCGTTTGGGACAACGCAACGAGCGATCCTTGAATTAGACGAGATGGCGCGCAATTTTAGTACGCAGATGAACCAACAGCATGCTCAAGGTGTCGATCTTGATGGTGATTTGGGGCGTGAGTTGTTTTCAACAGCGCAGTTTACGCATGTTCGCAGCGCTCTCAACCAAGGCAACGTCGAGGTGAAAGTAAACGTCTTCGCGGTGCCAGGTCGTGCAAACGAGCTGTCAGAGATGACGTTGAGCTATGAGGCAAAGAGCGATCTGTGGAGCTTGAAAGACGGCGATGGTGCGATCTTGGGCGAAGGGCGCAATCGGATTGAACTGGATGGCGCGGTCATCGAAATTGTTGGCAAAGCGGCTGCGGGCGACTCCTTTGAAATTGTGCGTGAGACAGGAGAGGCAGCGCGCATTTCATTCTTGCTCGAACGTCCTGAAGAAATCGCTGCAGCGTCTACCGTTTCGATAAGCCCGAACGGCACCAATTTGGGTAATGCCGTTTTATCGACATCGCGGGTTGAGCCAGTGTTCAGCGTATTGCCATCAATCACGGAAACGCTCGCAAATAATTTGTCACCAGTTGTTGCGCAAGATTTCTTACGGGCGGGTGTGGTTGGAACGATCCCTCGCGGCACACAAGAAATCACGCTGGCGAGTTTTGCGACGCAAGCAACAGCCACAGTTAATGCGCAAAACGGTGCTGATATTTCGACGATTGCTTTAACCTTGGATGGTATGGGGCATACGTTCTCTTTGGACCCTTCTTTGGTGGATGCTCTAGAGTGGGAGTCCGGCGCAGAAATTGCGCATCACCTCACTTCGGGGTTTTTGAAAAGCACTGGAGGGCAATCGATCGCGCAGCTCGGCTTGACCGTGACTGGATCGCAAGATGGTTTGGTTTTTGCCTCCGACGGCTCGCGTGATTTGAGCGGAATGGCCGCGCGAGCATCTTCAGGGAATAGTTTAAGCACTAACGTTGTCGCAGCACAGTCCGCATCAGACATTCGCGTTTTCACACGCGAAGGGCGTCAAATTTCCGGACCCCCTATGGCGGCTGACGAAGTCGCGGAGCTTTTGACATTCGAGAACGGGTTTAGCTTAGAAGCAGAGTATCGCGCTGATTATACAACGGTAACCAACGGTGTTGGATATCGTGGGATGAGCATTGTTCAAAGCCAGAGCAGCAACGACCCGATGAACAGTGGTTTGAACGCGTTATCGAGCAGTCTCTCTGGGTTGCGCGGCAGCAATAGCGGCAACATTTCTTCTGATCTGCGGGTGAATGAAACCCAAGCACAAACACTCACGCTTGCGCTGGCGACTGGCGCTGAGCGTTCATTCGAAATCCCGCCGGCGGTTGATGCGGCCTATGTCGCTGAAAGTGCAAATGCTGCTTTTGCTTCGGTTGGTGTTCAAGCGAAAGCGATGACTGTCGTAGGTCTTAATCTAGACACGGGTTCGAATGGGTCTATCCAACTGGATTTAACAGGCTCAAGCGCAGAAGCGGCACCCATAAGCGCATTTGTGAGTGACGGTGATCTGACCGCTTTTGTGGACGCCGTTAACTTAAGATCATCTGAAACAGGCATTCGTGCAGATCTGACATCGACAAAAGATGGCGTGACACTGACGCAAGACGCTGGGTTCGATATTGGGCTGAGCAATGTGTCTTTGAGCGGTATCAGCATGTCTGTTTCCGTGCTGGATCAGAGCTATCAACCGCTTGCACTGGATGATGCGATTAACCCGCAGATGTCTGCGTCCTTGGATGAGGATATGCGCATAAGTGGAACAGTTCAGTTTAGCAGCAATGCAGAATTTGAGCTGAGCAGTGCGCGCATCGGGGATGAGGCGCATTCGCTTTCCTCCAAACGGGATCCTATGGTTGGTGGCTTGGTGACGAAAGACGTGAGCGCAGGCGGTTCGAATGCTGCGTTGCGCTATAATGTCGATCTAAAAATTGATGGTGCGGCCAGCAATGTTGACGGCTCGCGAGTGCATGCGCCCTCAGCACGCTTTGAAACTGCGCTGCGCATGCCAGACGGCACAGTCTTTCACGCCAATGTAAGCACGGGGTCCTTCCCTTCAGATGCAGATGTCGCCTTGAGCAGTGCGGATGAGCTTCGCAGCGAGGCCCCACTCCCTTCATTGCGTGGCTCGGCTATGTCGCTTGAAGATATCCCTGCGGTTGGCAGTGCCGCCAAGTTCTTGCTTGGTGGGGCCGAGTATACGCTGACACGTGTTGATGACGGAGATCCGAGCCGTCTGAGCCAGTTGGATTTTGCGGTGACAGGTCCTGAGGAAGGACGCATTGTTCCGCGTTTGATTGAAGAGAACGGGACCTATGCGCTCTCGCTGGCTGTCGTTGGCGGTCAACTCTCAGGCGAGGGGCCAATCGCGGTAACCAACGAAACGGCCCAACAATTTGGGCTTGGTACGACACAAAGTAAAGTATCTTTGCAAGGTCGTGAGATTTTGGCGGGGCTCGCGGACGGCGAGTATCAATTTGATGTAACTCTAAAAGGGATCGAACACGAGGTTTCAGTTACTGTTCAGGACGGGACCTTTGCGATAACGCTTCCTCAGTCAGCGCAAGGATTGATAAGCGCGCAGATCGTTTCGACGTCTTCAGGACAAAGCGCGCTTAGCCTGAATGTTATGCAATCGCAGATGGGCGCACTTTCGGTAAGCCCGGGTGAGGCAGCGCAGAAGCTTGGCTTTAAAGTCGGGTCTGTCGATCTGACAGTTCAGGATGGCATATTGAATGCCCGAAGCAGGGATGGCGTCGCAGTTGATATCATCGCGGGTGGCGTGAGCGCGGCTGAATCGTATGTTCGTTTAAATGATATTCCTGACGAAGAATTAATTGTTGTCATGGGGGCGCAGGGTGCGAAACGCCTTGCGGCCGAATTCGAAACGGGTCCAATTATTTCGGATGCAGACAGGGGAGCTGCGCAATTTCGCATCGAGATGATTGATGCCGAAACAGGGCGCGTTGAGTTGTTTGATCTTGATTCTGGAGCCTCTATTGCGACGCGAACATCGAACGGGATTACCCATTTTAATGTTTCAGGGCAAAGTATTGAATTGTCGGGTTTCGCGGAGACCGGAGACAGTTTTGAGCTTGCCACTGGTCAACGTGCGCCTGGCGACTCACGTAATATGGATGCTTTGGCCGCCTATGGTCAAAACCGCGCTGGTATAACGAGTTTTCAGGATGATTTCCGCAACATTGCCGCCGGAGTAGGCGCGACGTTGGAAGCTGCGCGTTTGACGAACCTATCGAATGAAGCTGTCTACGATGCGGCGGTCGCTGCGGAGAGCGAGTTGAGTGGTGTCAACATGGATGACGAAGCGGCTCAACTGATGTCACAACAGCAAGCTTACCAAGCTGCCGCACGCATTCTGCAAACTGCGCGCGAGTTGTTTGATACGATTTTGCAAATTTCCTGAGGATCCTTATGAGTATCTCCACAAAATTATTCTCTGATCGTATGCTGACACGCTTTGCGGATTTGAACGACGAAATCCAGCTGCGCCAAACGAAGATTTCAACGGGACAGGCGATTACCGAAGCATCGGAGTCGCCCCTTGCTGCGGTCGAGTTGTCTGCTTTGGAAGAGCGCGTCTCACAGCTGGACGGGTTCAAACGTAACGTTGGGCTCGCGCAGGATCGTTTGGCCCTTAGCGATACTACATTGAGCGATGTTGATACCATTCTGGTCCGTTTGCGAGAGCAAGCGATCACCGCGAGCAGTTCAACGGTGAATGCGGCTGATCTGAATGCCATCGGAATCGAAGTTGCTCAAATGCGCGATGCGATGATGGATTTGGCCAACACCCGTAGCTCGAATGGCCAAGCCTTATTCGGCGGATACGCGACAGATGGCTTGCCATTCCAAGAGAGTAAAGAGGGGCGTATCGTGTATCATGGAGACGTTGGCAATCACACATTGGCGGCGTCTGAAACCATGCGTTTGCCCACGTCGGTCAATGGCGGTGAAGTCTTTATGCAGGTTCAAACCGAAGCTGGATCGCAGGGCATGTTTGATATCATCGACAGCTTTGATGCGGCTCTTGCAACAGAGCTTACGACCATAAGCAGTATCGCAACCGAGGGTGCCGAAAATTTGACACTTAGTGTCAATTCTGATCGTGAGCCACGCGATTGGACCTTTGATTTGAGCGGGCCGGATGGTGTGGTAACGATTGTTGCGAAAGACGTTGTTGATGGTTCAACGGAACGCATGCTCGAAGCGATAAATGCGCAAACCCAAAATACGGGCGTTTTTGCTATAGAAGTAGACGGCCAGCTAGAGCTTCGCAGTTCCACAGGTGGAATTGAGCTGTCCAACCTAAAGGTTGAGGGCGTTGATTTGGCGATGCGTGAGCCCAAATTCACGCTTAGCGTCGGTGTCGATCCTATTGAGACATTGGTTCCGAAGTCACAAAGATTAGAGGCACAGATGGAAAAGATCGTCGCCGCTGGTGAAAGCATTGCGGTGTCGCGCACAACTGTGGGCGCCAAAATGATGCGCGCGGAGACGCAAGAACGCACGCTGGAAACGCGCTCTCTGTCACTTGAACTTAAGGTCGATAAGTTAGCATCTGCTGATCTGGAAAAATTAATCACCGAAATGCAAACCTTGATGTTGATGCAAAACGTTGCGCGACAAGCATACTCTCAGATTGGGCAAAGAACCTTGTTTGATTATTTGAAGTGATCTTTGGCGGGTCCCTCATTTTGGCATGATACCTGCAAATACATTGCGAGTGTTTTGAAAAGGAGTTCGCAATGTTTGGGACAATTTTATCTGGTATGTCGACGTCGATGTTTGAAATCTCTGTGGTTTCAAACAACGTTGCGAATGCCGGTACGACAGCGTTTCGTAAAAGCGACGCAAGTTTCGCGGACCTCTATAGCGGGACCTCACCTGAAACTGTATCGCGCATGGCAACTGGCACGGGAAGTATCGTTGAACAGACGCGACAAAGCTCCAAGCAAGGTGGCATGATGGAACGCGATGGCGTTCTGAACATGGCGCTTGCCGGTAACGGGATGTTTGTCACAACGACTCCTAATCCAGATGGCACACCGACGGATGTTCTTTCGTTTACGCGTGATGGCGAATTTTCGCTCGATGAGAATGGCATTCTTCGGTCTTCTACAAATGACATTGTCTATGGATATGACGGCCTTGGCGGCCAAAATATGCAGCAATTGGTTGTGCCTTTTCAGAACGAAGACGGTGTCAAACTGACTGCGCTGGAAGTTGGATCTGACGGTGAGATGCTGGCAACTTACGGGTCTGAAGATCCAAGGTTAGTCGGTCAAATCGCAATTGCTATTTTCCCAAACGCGACCGCGATGCGTCAGTTGGGCATGAACCGTTTCCAAGAGAGCCGTGAGTCAGGTGAATTGGTTCTGGGCGTTGCGGGATCAGAGGGTTTTGGACGTATTCAAACAGGTGCTTTGGAATCCTCCAACGTGGATTTAACGACAGAAATGACGAGCATGATCCGTGCTCAACAGCAGTTTTCGGGCTCTTCGAGAATTCTGCAAACTTATACCGATATGATTGAAAAATTGACCCGGTAGGACCGGAGTTTTCGTAACTGATTTTACAGGTGATTTGATGTTTTTGACGCGACGCAAAGTTTTGCTGGGGGCGTTAGCTATGCCGAGCATGGGCACTGCTGCTCCACTTTTTGATGTAAAGATGGGTGGCGGCCTTTTTTCTAAAGCTGCGTATCGCAGCGACGATATGAATGATGACCTTCGCAATCTTTATAATGACCATGAGCCTGATTTGGCTCCGATGACCCGTTTGACGCCCAAGCACGTTCCTGACTTCAATTTCAAAAGATCACTGCAGTTGGTGTTCTTGAATGCGAACACCGGCGAGAAGATGTCGATGAACGTTCAAGAAAAGGGTGGTTTGAGCAAGAAGCAAGTCTCGCACTTGAACTACTTTCTGAGGGACTGGCGCCAAAATGAGATCAAAGAGATTGATGGTGCTGTCTTAAGAACATTGTTTGATGTGTGCACCAACTACGTGCCAAAATCTGGGGCGCTGAAGGTAAGAATTACCTCTGGGTATAGATCAAAAAAAACCAACAATATGCTGAGGCGTTCGAGTAGCAAAGTCGCGCGGCATTCGCTCCATATGCAAGGGCGCGCGATTGATTTCTCTCTCCCGAATGTATCGATCCGTGAATTGTCGAAGACGGTGAAGAATATCTGTTCGGGTGGTGTGGGAACCTACAGCACGTTTGTCCATATCGACAGCGGTCCAAAGCGAGCTTGGGGCTCTGCCTAATTTCAAAAGAGTTTTGAGTTGACCGTGGGTAAGGCCTGAGTTGGCCCAATTCTTGCATGACTCGCTTTATAATAGGAGGTGTAGATGAGCACTGTTATTTCAATCGCTAGCGGCAAAGGCGGTGTCGGAAAATCGTCGCTTGCTGTCAATTTTTCAATCCGTTTGCAAGAGATTGCTGGCTCGACGCTTTTGGTCGATTCTGATCTTCTGATGGCCAATGCGCATATCTTGATGGGGTTTCGCCCAGAGCGCAGTCTTGTTGACGTGATTGAGAAAAAATGCGCGCTGCCGGACGCGATTCAGAAAATTCCTGGGACAATTTCCATACTACCTGGACGTTCTGGTACGAGCGTTTTGGTCGAGAAAGACGGTGATCCGCTTAAGACACTAGTCCCGCAAATCCGTAGTTTAAAAGAAAGTTTTGACTACGTGGTTATGGATGCCGCGGCGGGGGCTGGAGACGGTGTGTTGAATGGCCTCTCTCATTCAGATCATGTGGTGATTGTTCTGTTGGGCCAAGCAACGAGTTTTGTGGATGCCTACGCGTTGATCAAGAACGCCTACATTGAACGCCGGATCACGCAGTTTAGCGTTGTCGTCAATATGGCGGACAACAAGGTCAAAGCCCAAACACTTTATGACAACTTTGAGCGTACGGTCTGCGGCTTTTTGCCAGTGTCGTTAACCTACACAGGATATATTCCATTGCGCGATGCAATCGCGCGGTCGTCGAAAAAGTGTAAGCCGATTGTGCAATCACCCGGCGAAAAGCATCTCATCGAGCACATCGATACTGTGATTCGTCGCATTCTTGCAGCGCCGCTTAGCACGTCGCGTCCAACTGAGGCTCTTGCCTCCGATTGCGGTTAATCGCGTTATGAGTGCGCATCGCTATCAAACAGCTCGAAACAGTATCGATAAGATTGTGAGTGAGCATGAAGTTTTGGTTCGCAAGGTTGCGCATCATGTTCATTCTCGTGTGAGATCAATTGTTGAGTTTGACGATCTTTTACAGATTGGTCTGATGGGCTTGATAGAAGCGGCTCAACGCTACACTCGCCAAGAAGGCATTTCATTTGAAAGTTATGCGGTGATCCGTGTGCGTGGTGCTATAAATGATTTCTTGAGAAAAAATTCGACGCTTAGTCGTAAGTCGATGAAGATTAACAAAGAGGTCAATGCAGCGCGCAACAAACTGGCGCATGATCTTGGCCGCGCGCCCGAAGGGCATGAAGTGGCCAATGCTGTCGGGCTAAGTCTTGATGAGTTCACCGCTTGGGAGCAGACCTTAAACAGCAGTTATCACAATTCGATCCAAGATGAATATGACGAGCATTCCATGTGGTTCGCGACGACAGATGCACCGATCGAGCAAGAGCTGGATCGCTCGCGTCTGAAAGAGGCGCTGCTCCTTGCTCTTAAGACCCTACCGGAGAGAGAAGCTTTGGTGCTCCAGTTCTATTACGTTGAAGAGTTAAACTTGTTTGAAATTGCAGCGGTTTTGAATGTGACGTCAGGACGTGTTTCTCAGATCAAGTCGTCTGCATTCAAAAAGATGCAGCCCCTTCTCAAAGATTACTTTGATAGTTCGCAGGCCGCCTAGTTTGGGTGGGCAAGGCGTGCAACGGATGAAAAGGCTAGTCTGTTGGAACACATAAATTCGGTTCATATTTCGATTCAGTCTGTAGATGTTGCGATCATTGGTCATAGCGCACTTCCTAATATTGTACTCAAGGGCTCGTTGAAAAACGTGTCTAAAGGAAACGTCATACTGACAATTGCGACTTTGGATCATCCCCAGATCGGCAATATTGGTCAGCTTGTTGTCGAAGACAATCGTCCTGTTATGCAGGCGACTATGGCCCTTGAACTTGCACGATTTGATGTGCTCTTGGGTCTATTGAGCGGGCCGTCGCCGCGTCCTGCGTCTGTTATGTTGGCTTTGCAAGAACACATGAAGATTTCATCGGATGGATATCTCATTCCCGATAACAATAGCACCTATAAGATCGCGGACGTTTCCTGGAACATTCCGGTTCAATAACCCAAAGCATTGCGCTCAGCGTTTAAAGATCGACAAGGTTATATTTGTGAATTTTTGCGATCAGCGTTGTGCGCTTCAGGGCCATCAATTTTGCAGCTTCAGCAGTGTTGCCACCGCACATCTCAAGCGCAATTTTGATGATATCGCATTCGTGTTTCTCTAGATGCTCTTTCAGAGAAAATATCTGACCTGCCGCGAGGGTTTCACGAATACGATCCTGCGAAAGCGACAGACCAGTTGCATCATAATCGGGTGTTTCTGGAGCTGAGCTGTCTTCATGTTCTGGCAGAGTTTCTATTGCGTTCCAAAGGGCCTCTTGCTCTTCGGCGGGAATGATCTTGCCATTCAACAATCTGCGAATGTCTTTATATTCGACAGGTGTGCCACGCGATAAAACTGCAGCGCGTTGCAGAAAGTTCTTCAACTCGCGTACATTCCCCGGCCAATCATAGCGCATGAGCTCGGCCTGCGCGCAAAGCTCAAAACGAGGAGGAACCAAACCCGTATCGCCTGTTTCCATCTGTTTGGAAATCATTTCCACAAGTTCGGGAATATCTTGCAGCCTCTCTTTCAAAGGCGGTACGCGAACAACGAAAACCGATAGACGGTACATCAAGTCTTCGCGAAATTGTCCCAGCGCGGCTTTCGCTTCCAGATCTTGGTGCGTCGCACAAACAAGTCTGAAATCTACTGGCGTCTCTGTATTAGAGCCAACGCGTGTCACGACACGGGACTCAATAACGCGCAAAAGCTTGGCTTGTAGTTCAAGAGGCATATCGCCGATCTCGTCCAAGAAGAGTGTGCCACCTTCAGCTTGCTCAATCCGGCCAACGCGGCGTGAAATCGCACCAGTAAAAGCGCCCTTTTCGTGCCCGAACAGTTCTGCCTCAAGCAGGTCTTTAGGGATAGCGGCACAGTTTACTGAAACAAGTGGACCCTTACGGCCAGAGGCTGCGTGTACAACTTGTGCGACCAACTCTTTGCCGGCACCTGTGGGACCAGTGGCTAAAACATTCACATTATAAGGTGCGCAATCAAGTAGCTCGCTTTGCATTTGTTTGATCGCAGGGGAACTCCCTATGATCGGGTTCGTAAATTTTATATTTTTGGAAACGGCGTTCATTTCGTATTCCGATACTAAAAGACAAAGATAAAATCGTCCGAGTCAAACAGCTGACTCCTTTGATGATTTTAGCCGAATTTATTGAAATTTGCTGAACTCTGTAGATATATCGAATATCTTAAGTATGACTTTTGAAAGCAAAGGATAAATAAAAGGGAATGCGTGTAAAAATTTTGTTCGTGCCATGACTTGGCATGCTGTTTGCCTTGTTGGGAGCAAGCAGGAGATGCAAAATGCAACGAGTTGTTATAGACAAAAAAAGTTTTGACGCGGCGCAAGCTGTCCAAGAGACGCTACTTGATCACATCGTGGCTGTGACCGAGGCGGAGCATTTTGAATCCTCACAGAAGCGAGCAGGTACAGACTTTTTTGTCATGTCACAAATGCGCGCGAGCGAGCTTGGTGGTCAAAGCGGTGTGATTGAAGCGGCGCGTCAATATGGAGCGCGTACTGTTCTAATCGTAGACGAGCAGGCGCCAGAGTACGCTGTCACAACGGAGCTGAATGGCAAGATCGCATGTATTGCACTGGGTCAGCAACTGGATCGTGAATACGCGATCTTGTTGTTGAGCGCTTTGTTGCATGGAACGGGGCGCGCTATTGTGCGCGATCAGAACGTTAAAGATTTATTCAAAATGTCCGAGCGTGTCGCTGAAGCGGGTGTGAGCGTGTTCATCAACGGCCCTACAGGCAGCGGCAAAGAGGTGATGGCGAAGTATATCCATCAAAAATCACGTCGCTCAGACGGTGAGTTTGTTGCAATCAACTGCGCGGCAATTCCAGAGAACATGCTCGAAGCCATGTTGTTTGGTCATGAGAAAGGGGCCTTCACGGGAGCCTCTACGACCAATGTTGGCCTGATCCGCGCCGCGGAAGGTGGCACGTTGCTGCTGGATGAAATCTCCGAGATGTCGATGACCCTTCAAGCCAAGCTGTTGCGCGCTATTCAAGAATTGGCCGTTACACCAGTTGGTGGCAATCGTCAGATTGAAGTCGACATTCGCCTTCTGGCAACGTCCAACCGAAACATGCAGGTGGAATGTGCTGCAGGGCGTTTTCGTGAGGACCTGTTCTACCGTTTGAATGTGTTTCCTGTTGCGGTGATGTCGCTGGCGCAGCGCCCGCAGGATATCTTGCCGATCGCAATCGAGTTTCTAGTGCGTCATGCGCGAGACGTGAGTGAATTGGCTTATCTTTCCCCCTGCGCGATTGCTGCGTTGGAAGCGTATGACTGGCCTGGCAATATCCGTGAACTTGAAAACATCATTCAGCGCGCGTTGGTGTTGAAGTCAGGGCCTTGCATCACTGCTGATGCGATTATGATCGATCAATTCTCTAACATTACGACGTTTGCCAATGCTGCAGGAGACCCTGTCGCAGAACAGCGTCTCGGACTTTAAGGGAACAAGCAAATGAGCAGCGTTTCTTCAGTTGGATCTATTAATTCACTTACGGCGAGTGAAGCACTGAACCGTGCGCGAGATATGAACCAGCGCGCATCGGGTGCTGGAATTGAGATGCGTCCGGGTGAACCAAGCTTCGCGGATCGCTTGAAAGATTCACTCGATTCAGTTGCGAATGCACAGACCGAAGCTGCTCAGTTGGTCCAAGACTTCGAAACAGGCAAAGAAACTGACTTGACCAAAGTAATGGTGGGTCAGCAGGTTTCATCGCTTGGCTTTCAGCTCACGCTGAACGTGCGGAACAAAGCGCTGAGCGCATACAAAGACATCATGAATATGCCGGTTTAACGACCGAACTTTTTCTCTACTTAGGAAGGCTCGATAATGAGCGACAGCACAACGAATGGCTCTATTATTCCGGCGCGAACTGGCTCGATGGCACGGGTGTCGCAAGGCGTGGAAGACCTGCGCAGCTTTTATCGCCAACCTGCGATCCAACGTGCGTTCCCGGTTGTTGCCGCTGTTTTCCTCGTCGCGATTGGCTTGTTCTTTTACGTGACATTGCAGGTGCCAGATCGCACGACCTTGTTTGCGTCTTTGCCTGAATCTGAAAAATCTGTAGTTATGGAAGCCCTGCGGGCAAATGGCACTGACGTGCAGATTGATCCGATCACGGGTGAAATGACGGTCCCTGCTGGAGAGTATTATAATTCGCGCATGTCGCTTGCGGCTCAAGGTCTTCCGACATCGATGCCAGATGGATATAGCGTTCTTACAGATATGCCGATGGGCACATCGCGTTCCGTTGAGACCATGCGATTGAAGCAAAGCCAAGAGCTTGAGCTGTCTCTTTCCATCGACAACATTAATGTTATTGCAGGGTCGCGTGTGCATTTGGCCATTCCCGAGCGCTCTGCGTTTGCACGAAACGCTCAAAACCCAACGGCATCGGTCTTCGTTCAGCTAAAACCAGGTCGCGCACTGAGTTCTCAGCAAGTTCAGGCGATTGTTAATCTGGTGTCGTCGTCGGTGGCAAACCTTCCCAAAAGTTCTGTCACGGTAATTGATCAGAACGGCCGTCTATTGTCTGACTCTGTGGATGATCCGGCAACGACGTTGGCAGATCGACAGTTGGATTATCAGCTGAAATTGGAAGACATCTATCGTCGCCGCATCGAGAGCTTGCTGACACCCGTTGTCGGTCCGGGAAATGTTTCTGCGCAAGTAAGCTTGGACATCGATTTCACCCGCCGTGAAGTCACGCAAGATATGGTCGTTCCAGATCAGTCTGCTTTGCTAAGTGAACAATCTGCTTTGGAAGAAGAAATTTCCGCACCAAGCCGTGGTGTTCCAGGTGCACTAGCCAATACGCCACCGCAAACACCTCGCTTGGAGCGACGTGTTGAGGGCAATGGTGAGGAGGAGGAGGACGCGCAAGAGGGCGAGGCTTCAAGTGCAACGATGCGTTCGTCAAACAACCTTCGCAATTACGAAGTGAGCCGGAAAGTGTCTTCTGAAAGCAGCCCAATGGCTTTGCTCACAGGTGTCCATGTTGCGGTCTTGTTGCGCGAATTGTCTCCGATTGGTGATAGTGTTGAAGGTGGAGAAACACCGACGATGCAAATCGGAATTGATCCAGCGAAAATTGATGAGATCAAGGCGCTCGTTGAAAGCACAGTTGGCATTAACGCCCGTCGCGGCGATTCGCTGACGGTTTCCAGCATGCCCTATATTTCCTCGGAATCTATCCTCGCATCAATGTCCAACGGAGAGCCTGCTCAGTGGCATGAAGATCCATGGGTACGCGAAATGGCACGAAATGTGCTTATGCTTGCTGTGCTCGCAATTGTGACGCTTGGGATTGTGAAACCACTTTTGACACAGTTCTTCGCAACGCCAAGTGAGGGTGCCGCAGGAAAAGTTCTGATGTCAGATGACGATGACATTATCGATATGGATGCCATTGAAATGGAAGCTGGACAGTCGCTCGAAGACATTAAGGCCAAGCTAAAACCGAAACGCAGCACGATCTCTGCCGAGATGCTGGATACGGCGAATAGTTATGACGACAAAGTCGCGCTTATCCGGATGATGGTTGGCGATGAAGCAGGACGCGTTTCGAACGTGTTCAAAGGTATGATGGAAAACGACATGGATCAGCCAAGCTGATCCTAAATGCAGGAGGTTGAGTTCATGGATGGCTCATTAAACATAGATTTGACGTCTGCAGAGATTGTCGAGGGCTTAAGCGGAACGCAAAAATCTGCGATTCTGATGATGCTTCTTGGTGAAGAAGAAGCTGCGGAGATTTTGAAGAACCTCGGTCCACGCGAAGTGCAACACTTGGGCGCGGCAATGTATTCCGTTCGCAATACCGACCAGCAAACTGTGAATGCTGTACTTGATGAGTTCTTGATGATCATCAAGCGGCAAACCAGCTTGGGGCTTGGTGCAGGAAACTACATTCGAAATGTTTTGAACCGCGCTCTGGGAGAGGACAAAGCACAATCTGTTTTGAGCCGCATCACGCCAGCGAGCAGTGAACGACCTATCGAGATCTTGGATTGGATGGACGCGCGTTCAATTGCCGAACTTCTGCAAGATGAACATTTGCAGATTATCGCTTTGATCATCTCTTATTTGGACTACAGTCTTGCATCTGATGTTTTGAACCTCTTGCCACGTGAAATCCAGCCCGAGATTGTGCAACGCATTGCAACCTTGGAAACGGTTGATCCAGAAGCGCTTCGCGAGTTGGAAGGCGTTATCCAGATGAAGTTCAAAGCGAACACAAGCCTGCGTTCCACGAAAGTTGGCGGCGTAAAGGCGGCGGCGAAGATCATGAACTTTACCAAAGCAACGATGGAAAAACGTATTCTTGGAGCGATCGAGGATTACGACAAAGACCTTATGCAATCGATCGAAGACAATATGTTTACCTTCGACAATCTTGGTCTGTCTGATGATCGTTCCTTGCAGACACTGTTGCGAGCCGTCGAAGCCGAAGATCTTATTATGGCGCTCAAAGGTGCCGCAGACGAGCTGCAGGAAAAGCTGTTTGGATGTATGTCCACGCGTGCTGCTGCCAATGTTCGGGATGAGATGGAGGTTCTTGGCCCAGTGCGTTTGACTGAGGTTCAAACATCACAAAAACGGATTATCGAAGTTGCGCGTAAGATGTCTGATGAAGGGACAATCGTCCTTGCAGGTCGTGGCGGGGATGAAATGGTTTAACTATGAGCGCTTCATCATCAATACATCGTGCATCGGAACAAGTTGACTACAAACCAACGGATCTCCAATCGGTGCTAGCAGGAATGCGTGGCTCCGAGTTTGCGCGCGATAGCGAAGCACCTGGAGCTGCCAAGCCAGCTTTTAAGGCGCTGAACTGGCAGGAGATGGCTGTTAAAGTCGTCATTCCCGAACCTGTCGTAGAGCCCGTTGTGGAAGACGTTTTTGACGCCAGCGACACAGAGACTGTCGAGCACACAATCGAGGCTGATTTTGCATCCGAGACTCAAACGTTAGGAGGCGCAGCTGCGAGGGTCGCGGCGGATAAAGCGCCAGCGCCGTCTGTTCAGCCTGTTACAGAGGAACCGCCGCAGGTGTCTGCTAAAGCTCAAGCGCGTCTTGCTGAGTTGGAAAAGGAAAAGTTACAGGTCTTGCAAGACGATGCCTATGCAGAAGGGTTTTCTGCGGGCAAAGCGATGACGGAAAATCAAAGGGAAGCAGAGCTGACAGCGCAGTTCGCGGCGTTGGAGCAAATCATCGCGAGCTTAAGCGCACCCGATCTATTGGATACAGAGGCGTTGTCTCAAAATATCAATGCAGCAGTGTTTGAACTGGCGTCCGAGCGTATCGGATTTGCGCTCGAGGATATGCCTGAGTTGTTGATGAACCGCATCGACCGGTTGTTGGATCGATTGGCTCATTTGTCGGCTGATCGTACTTTATTCGTCGCGCCTGAGGATCTTGGATTGGTGCAATTGGGCCTTGGTGACACGGAAACCAAGCCACGCATCGAGCTGCGCAGTGATCCCGCACTCAGCCGTGGGGACGCGCGCCTTCGTGTTGGCGGGGCGGAAATCTGTGACATTCTCGAAGTAAATCACGTCGCACCTTTGGAGCCAGAAAATCAGCCCGAGAATACCCCTCTCGAGAATGATCAGGTGTAGGCATGCTAGATCTCACGAAGCAAATTTCGCGACCCATTCAAAACGCGACGACCAAGTCGACGCTCACTGGGCGCGTCTCGCGCTATGATGGGTTGTTGTTGGAATGCGATGGCTTTCCAGTTTCGGTCGGCTCTGTGTGTTCAGTGAAGACTGCAACCGGCGCCGATGTTCTTGGCGAAGTCATTGGGTACAGCGATGGTCTCAACAAGTTGGTGCTTTATGAATCGGGTGCTGCCGTGCAAGCGGGAGCGCAAGTTTCGCTAGTGGACGAAGGCGTGTTTGTTGACGTTGGAGATGCATATCTGGGACGCGTCGTTGATGCGTTGGGCCATCCTTTGGATGATGCGCCTGCACCCGTAGGAACCGACAGCGTTCCTTTAAACGGAACGTTGTTAAACCCTTTGGCGCGCAAACTCATTCCCGGCGCACTTGATGTGGGGGTGCGTGCGGTGAATGGCCTTCTGACGATTGGAAGCGGGCAGCGTATTGGCATTATTGCGGGCTCAGGTGTTGGTAAGTCAGTCCTTCTGGGGATGATGGCGCAATATACGTCTGCGGATGTCATTGTGATGGGGCTTATTGGCGAACGCGCGCGAGAAGTCGGCGAAGCTGTGCGCGAAATTATGACCGAGGAAGCGCGCGATCGGATCAGCATTGTCGCGGTGCCCGCAGATCGTTCACCTTTGTTGCGCATTCGTGCCGCGCGCCGTGCCACTGCATTGGCCGAGCACTTTCGCGATCAAGGCAAAAATGTCCTTTTGATTATGGATTCCTTGACTCGTGTGGCGCATGCGCAGCGCGAAATTGGCTTAGCTCTTGGCGAGTTGCCAACTTCTAAAGGGTATCCAGCATCTGTTGTTTCGATGATCCCGGCATTGATTGAAAGAGCGGGGATGGGAGTTGGCGAAAACTCCGGTTCAATCACTGGGATCTATACGGTTCTTGCGGATGGGGATGATGGCAATGATCCTGTGGTCGATACTGCCCGCGCCATTTTGGATGGTCACATTGTATTAAGTCGCTCGATCGCTGAAATGGGGATTTATCCGGCGATTGATATCCCCGCCTCTATCAGTCGAGTGATGAATGATATTGTAACGCCTGAGCAACAAGCGTCGGCGCGCAAGTTCAAGCGGATGGTTGCGCTTTATAATGAGAATAGGGATTTGATGTTGATGGGCGGCTACGTCGCGGGGCAAGATGCGGACCTTGATGAGGCCGTCGCGCTCTGGCCAAAGCTTGTGTCGTTTATTGGACAAAACCCAAAGCAAAGAGCAGAACTCGGCGAAAGTGTAAGAACCCTTAATTCGGTAGTTGGAGGCAGATGAGTTCCGCAAGACGTGCGCGGTTGTTGAACAACATGGCGCTTAAGGAACAAGCGCGCTTGCCGCAATTTATTCAACGGCAGAATGTCCTCAGAAGTGAAATCGCTGAGTTGGAAGCGTTGTTAGAGCGCATCAAGCAGTTGCGAGAGGACGCGAGCCAGCAAAAGGTGCAGCATGCGCAAAAGCTTCAAACCAACCGATGGTATGAACTTCGTTTGATTGAAGAAGCGCAAACCTTGCAAAACAAGCTGGATTTCTTGCGTGTCGAGATGAGCAATATTTCTGCGCGCATTGTCCAGATGAGCCATAAACAGAAAGTGGTCGCAGGCAAGGCACAAGATGCTTTGAAAGCGATGCGGGAAGAGCGTGAAACCAAGGTCGACCTTGAGCTGGCAAATTATCAGAGACTTCCGAGCGGCTAAAAATTTCTCCGTAATTGAGTGGGTGATCGCCAACTTGGCACCGCATTTGCATTGATCTTCGGATACTCAGGAGAGTCCAAAGCCAATGAGCGCCACACTTCAGACCTCATCTACTAAACTTGATGTTGCGTCGACTTTGTCGTCGATGCCCACATCACCTGCGGCGGGCGTAGGGGAGGGGGCTGTGGCGACACCGTTTGCGACGCTCTTTTCAGCGGTTCAAGCGAGCGAAGAGGCACCAACGCAAACTGTAGTGGGTGAAACTTTAACACGTGAAGAAATAGGCGTGCGGGCTGAAACTGCCATTGTAGAAGGTGGGAATGCTGGTGAATTTGAAGAAGACCTGAACGGAGAAGCCGTCGTCGTATTCGAGCAAACCAACAGTATTTTAGTGCCGCGCCAGAATTTGAAACCTGAAGAAACCGGTATTGAAGGTGAAGAGCTTACGCTTGATGCTTGGCCAGCTTTCGCTGCAGTCCCAGCCTGGAGCATTTTGCCAGAAGATGTGGTCTTGGCCGAGCCGGTGGGCGCTGATTTGCCGGTAAACTTAACAGTGAATCTTGAGGACGTGGCGCTCTTGGACGAAGGCCAGAGTCTCTTGATAGAACCGGTTGATCTTGAGTTGAGCGCAGATTTTGCAGAGCAGTTCGCGCCAAAGCTTTTGGTCGCGCAAGGTGAACAAGCGGTCCCTGTGATCGATGGGTTGCCGACTGAAGACCCGCTTTTGAAGACTATTGTGACAAGCATTGAACCGATGAACACGGCTGGCCCGATTAAGCTTGCTGTTGCGGCACCTGCGCAGATTGAAGCTGTCAAAATTCAGTCACCCGCGGCTGGACGTCAAAATATTGACGTTGTTTCTGTGCCAGCCATGGTTGAACCCAATGTAGAAACATCTCAGCTACCCATCGCGACGAAGACTATTGAAGGACCATTTGGTCTTGCGGTTATGGAGCTTGATCCCGCGCTAGGTGTGAAAAATCCAGTTGGCAATACAGCTGAGGTTCTAGCGTCGCCGGTTATAGACGTTGTCGATGCTGAATTGAGCACAACTGTCGCAGGCCCAGTCCTTGCAAGCACGACCGCGCCGCTTCTTGCGAGCCAAGCGCCCATTAAGGGTGCTTCTGGTCCGCAAAGCTCCCTTGATTTGGCAAACCCTGCTGAAGACCTTGCTGTTGATTTGGACGTTCCCGTTGACGTGCCAATGCCTGAAAACGCCGTTGATGTGGTGCGCTCAACCACCAGTGTTCACCCGTTGGCAGCGACCGCAACTGTTGCACCGAAGCGGGGGGTTGAGGTCGAGAAAAATCAAGTCAGCGTTGATGGCTTGAACGAAGATGTGTTGTCGGATGATGGACAGTTGGAGCCTGTCGTAACGCGCCCTGCCATCCAGACCCCTTTGGGCAATGGCGTCACCAATCGGGCATCTCCGCAAGCGACGCGGGTTGTGCGCGAAGCGGCAATTCAAAGAGCCGTAGCACAGAGCAACTTAGAACAATCGCTGCCTAAAGATGACCCAAATGTAGAGCCCACACTTGCACCCGCACAAGCCAGTGCCACAACGTCGACGCCCTCTAACGTGGCATCCCAAACTGCGCCAACCGCTTTTGCGAGCAGTGCAGGTGCAGCAGCAGTATTGGATGTGCGACGTCAGGGTTGGACCAAAACATTGGTGAATCGAGCAGCGAGCATGGCACAAGCGGGTGGCAGCATGACGCTGAGCATTCTGCCACAAAATCTGGGTCAGATCACGCTGAGGTTAAGCGATGGTCGTAAAGGTCTCGAACTTCGTATGACGGCTGAAGTCGCTTCGACCACCGCAATGTTGCGCGATGTTCAGGGCCAAATTGAAAGCGCTTTTGATCAAGCTGGTCTCAAACTTGGATCGTATTCTGCGCAAACAGGCGGGCAAGGCCAGCATGGCGGCTCGAACCAGAACGCGCCACAGGATGATGGCGAGATTGAGCTGCGAGAGCGAAATGCTCCCACGGAAACGGATCGGATTGGTCATGAGAATACCGATCGTCTCAACATATTGTTGTAAATTTTTTGATTAATAAGGATTGGCTAAATGGCTGACGAAGAAGAACCCAAAAAGAAATCAGGATTGCTGAAGATCATATTGCTCGTTGTTGGGGCTTTTGTCGTGCTCGGAATTGGTCTGGGCATCGGCTATTTCATGTTTGGATCGCAGAAGAATTCACCCGAGCAATTGGCGGCAGAAATTATTGAGCGCAACAGTCAGCCCCCAGCCGAAGAAGCCACCGAAGAGGACAGCGAAGACGGTGCCTCCCCTGAAAAAGTGAGCAAAGACAGTCCAAAGGACGAAGTTTTTCAAACGCTCTATTATGAGTTCCCGGGAACGCTGACAACGAACCTACAAGGGTCGCGCCGTTTCTTGCAAATTGGCATTGGGATATCGACGCAATACGACAACGAAATTCTGACGAATGTCGAAGCGCATATGCCAGCGGTCAAAGCAGCGTTGCTTGTCACACTCAGCGATTACACCGAAGAGGACGTTGTCGGTAGCGATGCGCGAAAAGCGTTGGCTGACGATCTCAAGAACACGATCAACGCTGAGTTGGAACGTCTTGAAGGTTTCGGTGGCGTCGAGGGCCTTCACTTGACCTCCTACGTAATGCAGTAGGGCTGGCGGATTATCATGTCGACGAAAAAGCTAACCCAAGATGAAGTGGACGCGCTTATCAATAGTCTTGATAAGCAAGGGTCTGCACCGATTGGCAAAAATCGGGTTTCAGAGAAGGATGTAAAGGACTTTGCATTTGGATCTGACGATCTTTCGCTTCTTGGCGACTACTATGCTTTGCGAGTGATCAATGAACGTTTCGCGCGCCTTGCAAGATCTGTCTTTCAACCCATGCTTCGGGTGCAGCCGCGTATTTCTGCGCAGTTACCCACGGTTCAGACTTTTGATGAGTACTCGAAAGATTCACCCTCGTTGATGAGCCTTTCGACGTCACGCATTGATGAATTGCGCGGTAGCAAGATGATGGTCATGCAGCCGGAATTCATCTCTGCTTTGACCAATGGTTACTACGGCGGCGAGCTGGGTTTAAAGCATACACCACGTAGTGAATTTACGGCGACGGAAACGCGCGTCATCGAGATAATTACGCACGGCTTGAACGATGTTCTTTTGATGGCGTGGCAAGATCTGATGCCTCTGTCGTTTTCCGAGCATGCGCGCGAAGAAAATCTGCAATTTGCATCTTTCGTCGATGGTGGAGACACGATCATCGTTTGCAAGTTCACAGTGCAACTCCCTAAAGCCGAAAGCGCAACACTCGACATTCTCTACCCGCTTCAAACGCTTAAGCCAATTGCCGCACAGCTGCGATCACGCATGCAATCTGATGTTATTGAAGATGACCTGACATGGCGTGAACGTTTGGAACAAGCGGTGTTGCAGGTGTCTCTGCCGATGAATGTTCAACTAAGCAAGCCCAAGGTCTCCTTGCGCGAGCTTGTCGAGCTGGAGGCTGGCGATGTGTTTCCAATCCAATTGAAAAACGGTCTGCGCGTCATGGTTCTTGGCCAAGAGATGTTTGTTGCCGACATCGGTGAAGTCGCTGGCACGAGCGCAATAACCATTACCCGCAAGCAGTTGGCGCTGTGATACATAAAGTGAGCATTTTCTATGTCTGATACTGAACTAGCTACCCCGGCACCGGGATCTGAAAAAGATAAACTTCGTGCGCTTGAGAACATTGAAGTTCAAATGTCGATTGAAGTTGGCAGAACCGAAATCACAATCGCGGACTTGCTTCGTTTGAACGAAGGATCGGTGGTTGAACTAGACCGTCTCGCGGGTGAGCCGCTCGATATTCTGGTCAACGGCACAATGATCGCAAAAGGCGAAGTTGTGATGGTTGGTGAGCGATTTGGCATCCGGTTTTCCGAGATCGTTGATCCAGAAAAGCGTGTCGACAAAATTTAAATTTCTTTCTCTTTTTCCAATTTTTTAAACGTAAGGATTTTTCCTGTGACCCCTGACTTAACAAAAATTATTATTGTCGTGGCGTTCCTTGCTGCGCTGCTTCTTGCCAGACAGATTATCCTGACAAAATCGGGTGTTATCAAAAATAAGCTGGGTGTGCGCACAAATCAGTTGGTTTTGATCGACAGCTATAAGCTTGAGCGCTCAACCCAGCTTTCTTTGTTCGAGATTGCTGGCCAACGCGTACTTGTTTTGCAAGGCAAAGGCGGGCAAGCGGGTCTTTTGCAGCTGAGCGACGGGGCGAACGAGGTCGCGCCGTTGGAGCAAGAAGGTGATCATCATGATTGATCGCCGCCTCATCATTCGTGCTTTATCGCTTGCGCTTGTCTTGGGCGCGCTTGTTCCCTCTATCAGTTTGGCGCAAACCGCCGTCGAAGGGATGCCCGCCCTGAATGTAACAACAGGCGCAGACGGCGAGACACAGTATTCACTGTCTTTGCAAATCCTCGCTCTTATGACGGCGTTGACAATTTTGCCGTCTTTTCTTTTGGGAATTACCGCTTTTACGCGGATCATTATCGTGTTGTCCATTTTGCGCCAAGCGATGGGAACGCAGCAGACGCCCCCTAACCAAGTTCTGATTTCAATCGCTTTATTTCTCACCTTCTACATCATGGCGCCGACGTTTGAGCAAATGTACGAAAAGGCTATTTCGCCATATTTGAACGGTCAGATGCAACCCGTCGCCGCCATTGAAGCAGGTGCCGCTATTCTAAGCGAATTTCTTATTCTTAACACGCGAGAGTCCGAGCTTGCGATGTTTGCAGAGATGGCCGGCGACGCGCCATATGAGAGCAATGAAGACGTGCCCTATACAGTCTTGTTGCCTGCCTTCATTACCTCTGAGCTGAAGACAGCATTTCAAATTGGCTTTCTGTTGTTCTTGCCCTTTTTGGTGATCGACTTGGTGATCGCCTCGATTTTGATGGCGCTTGGTATGATGATGCTGAGCCCAATGCTGGTGTCTTTGCCTTTCAAGCTTTTGCTTTTCGTTCTGGTCGATGGATGGGCGATGACGATTGGCTCTATCGCTTCAACATATGTGAATTAACGCTATGGAATTTGATATAAACATCGAAAGCCTGCGTGGCGCGTATTGGCAAATTATCATGACCGCTGGCCCCATTCTTGTTGTTGCTTTGTCCGTAGGTTTAATTATCGGTATTTTGCAAGCGGCGACCTCCATCAACGAAGCGACGATCAGTTTTGTTCCAAAGCTTGTCGTCGTGCTGTTGGCTATGGCCCTTCTCTCAACATTTATGATGCGTGAAATGGTAGATTATTTCGCGACGATCTTTGATCAAATTCGTATGCTGCAATGATCGCCCAAACCCCAAATCTTGATGACATCATCGGTGTTGGAGGTGTCGAGTTACAGCTGGTCTTCGACTATGGGCTTGTCTTCTTTTTGCACACCATTCGCCTAAGCGCGTTTTTTCTGTCGGCCCCTTTTTTTGGAGCCGCCTCTATCCCTGTGCAAGTGCGGGTGATGGTAAGCATTCTGATTTCTGTATCGTTGTTTGGAAAGATTGAAGTGCCGGATCCGCAAACGCTGCCATTCCTTCTTTTGATTGAAGTTATCATGGTCGAGATCGCGATGGGACTAGTACTGGGCCTCATTTTGACAGTTCTTTTTTCGTCTGTGGCTCTTGCGGGTGAAAAGGTGGCGTCTTCTGCGGGACTTGGTTTTGCGGCTCAGGTTGATCCCAATTTGGGCGGTCAAACTCCCGTTATCAGCCAGTTGCTAAACCTCTTTGCCATTGTGCTTTTCCTTGCGATGGATGGCCATCTGGTTTGCATCGCACTGATCAAAGCCAGTTACGATCTTATGCCGTTGGGTCGTCCGTTTAATTTTCAAGCATTGATTGCGTCGGGTCTCACGTCTGGTGGGCATATGTTCTCAATGGCGTCGTTGCTGTCTTTTCCTGTTGTTGCCATTCTATTGCTCGCCAATATCACCGTTGGCGTCATCACGCGTTCGGCGCCCCAGCTCAATCTTTTTTCTTTTGGCTTTCCGCTGACCATTCTAGCGTGCTTTTTCGCTCTTTATTACGCGACCACGCCGATGGCGTTTGCGACCCGCGATCTACTGAATTTCATTCTGAATTTCCTTGAAACCAGTATTCAGGGGGCAGTGTAATGGCTGAAGGAGGCAGTGACGGTCAAGAAAAGACCGAGGAACCAACCCAGAAACGGTTGGATAAGGCAAAAGAAGACGGGCAGGTGCCCTCGTCCAAAGAGTTGTTCGTCTTTACGACACTTTTCATTGGCATGTTGATCTATGTCGGATTTGTCCCGGTCTTGCCAAGCCTGGTCCAAGAATGGGGCATGCTGTTCTCCTTTTCGGGCGAGAAGGGTCTCACAGACGAGTTGTTTGGCAATTTAGGTACGAGCTTTCAGTTCATGTTCTGGAAGTCGATTGTCTTTGCTCTGCCAATGCTTGCTGTTGTGATTGCCACACAAGCGGCGATGTCAGGAGCAATTAATTGGTCCAATGGTGCTCTCGCGTTCAAAACGAACCGCATCAACCCAATGAGCGGCCTAAAACGCATGGTTTCGATGAAGGCATTGGTCGAGATGCTCAAAGCGATTGGCAAAGTAACACTTCTTATCAGCGCATCTGTGATGGTCTTTATATCTCAGATCGAGAGCTTGTTAATGTCCAATGCGACGCATCTGACCGGTGGGCTATCGCGTATGGGGGATGTGTTCGTTTTGTTGATTATCGTGTTTTTGTTTGTGCTGGGTATCATGGCGATGGCCGATGTGATGTATCAACATTACCAGCATAACAAACAGCTCAAGATGACGCTTCAGGAAGTCCGCGACGAAAGCAAACAAACTGAAGGTTCGCCTGAGGTAAAAGCAAAAATTCGCAGAATGCAGATGACAGCTGGATCGCGTGCGAAAGAGCGCAAAGCAGCGATGGATGCAGTACCGACAGCGACGGCGATTATCACCAACCCAACCCACTTTGCCGTCGCTTTGAAGTATGAAGTCGGCACTGTCGGAGCGCCAACAATTTTGGCTATGGGGCGGGGCCATCTTGCTCAAGAAATTATTTCGACAGGCAGAGAAGCAGGCGTGACCATTTTCCGCAATGAGCTGCTTGCGCGTGCTTTGTTTTTTGCGGGCCAAGTAGGTGAGGAAATCCCGGGACCTTTGTTCTCGGCTGTGGCTGGGGTGTTGGCGTTTATCTACCGACTTAACAAAGATGAAGAGGTCGATGCCCCCGAGGTCGAACTCCCCGAAGATATGCGATTTGACGAAAACGGAAAGGCGCTTTCATGACACCCAAACACTCACCTCGCCGCCAGCACAGCAGCAAAGGCGAGATAATCAGTACGTTCACTTTCTTGCTTGTCGGCGTGTTTTTTGCCGGCGAGGCAAACGTTTTGTGGAAAGAGGACACCTTGATCAAGGCCCTTTTCATGACCCTATGCGCCGTTGCGTGTGTCGCCGCGGGTCTGCGGTTTCACATCCATAACTTGTGGCACCAAATCAAAGATCTTCTGTCATGAACGCGTCTGCGAGACCCTTAACAAAAAAACCGCGTGTTGTATGCGGCGATTGCCAGCATCTCAGGGTCACATATGAGCCACGGCAGCCGTGGAGTTGTTCTCGGTTCGGCTTCAAATCACACGACATCCCCGCACGTGTGGTGCTGAACGAAACTGGCATGGAATGTGCATACTATTCATCAAGAATGCGAAAGACGCAGGATATTTGAGTAAGGATAGCCCTAAAATGGCCAAGAAACCTGGGAAGAAATCGGACGCGCTGGATTTGGATCAGAGCATTCAAGTCGCATTGGATGCTGCCGAGGCATCAATGGATGTCACCGCAGAATTTGATAAGGTGTCAAAGCAGTTTGGATCCACAACAGCAAGCGTGCATAAATTGCAAAAAACATCGCGCAATGGGATTATCGCAGCGGCGTGTATCGCGATTTTGAGCGTGGCGCTCATGGGTGCGATTTGGCAACGCTCTTCGTCAGGGCTGCAACGCCTTGCGGCGACAAACACCGAACTGCTTTCGATGCTGACTGAAAATGTGTCCAGCTTTGAAGAAAAGGTGAAATTGATCGAAGAATTCGGCGGCAAAGTAGGCACACTGTCTGCAGATGTTGAAGCGCTCAAAGAAAGCGTTGCAGACATTTCAGCATCCACATCAGAAATTGGCATGCTGCGCGCCAGCGTCGCTCAAATGACAATCGATATGACCGGCCTTGTAACGGAAGAGGCCGCCAACCTTCGCAACGAGGATTTGGTAAATAATGTGGGTGATCGTATTGCCACGTTAAACGGCGAATTGGCGATGACCGTATCGCTTGGGATGCAAGATACGCTGACGGCGCAGATGGAGGATTACCAAAGCTTGGTCAAAGAGGTCTCTAAGGCGCTCGAAGCAGTTAGCTCAGGTCCCGGTTCTGATGCCGTTGCAGCCCTGCAAAAGAAAATGGATGCAAAGGTAAAGGACCTCAACATGCGCATCAATCAGATGAAAAAGGTCCGTGCCAAGGCGCCTGTGAAGCGTGCCAAAGCTGCGCCACAACCTGATATTATTAAGTACCCGTAAATCACATGACTGACACGAAATCGGACAACACTGCCCCGGACTATCCGCCGTCGCCTCTGCGCGTACGGGGGGGTGCAAGATCGCATCTGACGCAGTTTTTGATGTTAAAACCGAAAGATTTGATCATTGCGGTAAATGGTATTTCTTGGAAGCGTTTGGCCTGTGTTGCTCATGCGATCAAAATCTTGCTGGAGCGTGATACAACACCTGTAGTGCTTACAATTCTAAGGGGCGAAAAGACCTTTGATGTCATTACGACGGCTCAAATTAGGGGCGATGCGCGAAGGCTGTCCCAAGAACAAGCAGACGCCATTTCTGAAAGCCGTTTGCCCGCGCAGTCACACAATCCAAGCGCGCTGGGAAATTATGCAATATTTTCGGATATGCACGGTGCCTCTGACGTTGTCGATTTGCAGGGGTCTCTGCTTGCGATGGTTTTCCCACCTTTGTGGTTCATTTCCCGTCGCCTCTGGGAGGCGCTCGCCGCCGCAGTTTGCCTGTTGGCCACAAGCTTTGTCATCAACCCGATCTTAAGCCTGATTATTTACGGCGCGATGTGCATCATCGTTGGGCGCAAACAGATACACCTGATTCAAGCAGGTATGCGTCGAAAAGGCATGTATAAAGTTATGGTTTTAGCAACAACCTCTGAGGCGCAAGCTCAATCCGTCGCGCTTCAGCTTTATGACAAACTCACCTTTAGATTTGCACAACGCGAGGACACTGCATCACTAGAGGCTGAAATCGGGGTACTTTAGGCCCAAACCATAGCATTTATGGCAACACGGCTTTTCCAAGCTTTCAAAGACATTCTTGCAGAACGATACAGGTTTCGAGTTGTTTCATTGCGCAGTTCAGGGAAGATCGTAAACAGCTCATCGCGCTGCTCCGCTTCAACGCCTAAGAAGGCCTGTGTTCCGGGTTGGAAACTTTCTGTCCAAAGCCCATTGGTAATCCCCCCATTTTTACGGGGGCTTGGTCGTAGAATTTATGCGGCCATCTTCAGCTCCTGTGCGCACGACCTCGGCATCGACGTTGCTTAGATCAACAACATCCGGTGTCGGAATCACATCGCCACCTTGTGCTGAAATTGTGTCATCAAACTCACTACCCTGTAGTGTATCTGCATTGTCCGTACCGGTGATGTTCGCGATCGAATGAGTCTCTGATGCCATAAGAGCCGCTTTGGTCGCGATTCAATTCCGAGTAAGTTATTTTCTTGATTGGTGGGCTGATCACAGCGCTCAAAGGTGCTAGCAAAACTCCAAAGACGTGGCGCGCAAAATTTTGACATTGGCGTCGACGTATTTGT
>CBFIGL010000019.1:0-59377 GCA_965662135.1 Planktotalea sp.
CATCTGCCCTGTATGAGCTTTGACCAGAGCTATACGTGGACGCAAGTTATGACCTACCATCCTAAATCCGATTTCATTGCAGTGATGATGGAGCGTGGCTTTTTGGCCGATTGCACCGATTATCAAAGCCTCGACGAGGCTGCGTTGAAAGGCGGTATGCCTGGCTATATCGGATTTGATGCAACAGCTAAATCCTTGCATGTGGGGTCGTTGATCCAGATTATGATGTTGCGTTGGCTTCAAAAAACCGGCGGCAAACCGATCACGTTAATGGGTGGCGGCACAACGAAGGTGGGCGATCCAAGCTTTCGCGCAGATGAACGTCCCCTGCTCACGCCAGATCAGATCGACGACAATATTTCAGGCATCAAAAAGGTGTTTAGCGCTTATCTTCAGTACGGCGATGGTCCTACAGATGCATTAATGATCAACAATGCCGAGTGGTTAGATGACCTCAATTACCTCGATTTTCTGCGCGACATCGGCAAGCATTTCTCGGTCAACCGGATGCTTGCATTTGAATCGGTAAAGTCACGTCTGGATCGCGAGCAAAGCTTAAGCTTTCTCGAATTCAACTACATGATTTTGCAAGCCTACGACTTCCTTGAGTTAAACCGCCGCTATGGCTGTGTTTTGCAAATGGGTGGGTCGGATCAATGGGGCAATATCGTCAACGGTATCGATTTGACGCGCCGCGTACTGGATAACCAGATTTTCGGCCTGACCTCGCCTTTGCTGACCACCTCTGAAGGCAAGAAAATGGGTAAAAGTGCGGATGGTGCAGTCTGGTTGAACCCTGAAATGCGCTCACCTTACGAGTTCTGGCAATTCTGGCGCAATACCACGGACGCGGATGTGGGCCGGTTCCTCAAACTCTACACCGAAATGCCTGTGGATGAATGTGAACGTCTTGGTGCATTGGCAGGCTCGGAAATTAACCAAGCCAAAGTCATTCTTGCCAATGAAATCACAACGCTTTGCCATGGTGCAGACGCCGCCAATACTGCAGAAGCCACATCGCGCGAAGTCTTTGAAAAAGGCGGTGTTGGCGATGATCTTCCGACACTTGAGATCACACGCGAAGACTTAGGCGACGGCCTGTCCATTGTGCAAGCGATTGTGCGCGCTGGTCTTGCCAAGTCTGGCAAGGATGCCAAGCGCCTTATCTCTGAAAATGGCGCGAAGATCGACGACGCAATTATAAGCAATGCAGGCTTGATACTTGATGCGCAGGCCCTGTCCTCGCCGATCAAACTGAGTGCCGGCAAGAAACGCCACGCGCTAATCGTGCTGAAAGGATAACCCATGCTTCGTTTGACGACAGCCTTGTTGCTTGTTAGCAGCCCGCTTGCCGCCCAAGACTTTTACGGTAGCGCGACACTATCCTTCGGACAAATGCAAACCTCCGGCGCACCTGTAGCACTTCAGGGTGCGACAGGCACATTGATGAACGCGCGCACCGATCTTAGCTTTGGTCGTCTTGGGGATAGTGGTCTTTACATCCAAGCAGACCTTGGACTCGCTGCGACAAACAACGCAAACTCGGCGCCAAACACGGCCAATACGTCGAACAGCCTGATCTTGCGGACAGGTCGCGATGCCGATCGTTTTAGTTATGGTGTTTTTGTTGGTGCACTACAATCCGATCACGACAATGATGCCAGCGATGATGCCATGCGTTTACTTGCCGGCGTTGAAGGCAGCTATGGCCTCAATGATCGTTGGGCCTTCAGCGGCCACCTAGGATATCTCACAGGAACCAATGGAACCGATAGCGTTGCAACGGTGACAGATGGCATCGCGACAGGTCTGGGTGTCGCTTTTGCTGCTACAGACCGCCTAAGCCTTGGGACATCCATCGGTTATCTCAATGCCAAAATGGACTCCCCTCGCACGGTTGTTGAACTCTGGACGCTCGAAGTGCGTGCAGATTACGATATTCAGTCGGTTCCCGGCATGTCGCTCTTCGCGGCCGCGCAATACGGCGAGAGCCATCAGAAAGAAATCGTCGGCCCGGATGACATCACCAACACAACAACCATCATAGCGGGCGTCACATATCGTTTCGGCGGCAAACGTCCAAAGACAGCAAACCTAAGCTATCTTGAACCATTCCTTGCCAATACTGGTGGCATTCTGGAGTAATCCAAACTTCGTCTAGCCATTTGAACTCTGGGTGAGTCTCAGCGCGCTGGGGCCGGGGGCAACGCCCCCTACTGCCCAGCGATCATCCAAGTCCCGTCAGGCCAAAAAGCGTGAAACGCGAAAGCGAACATCACGTCATGGGGCAAGTCTTTACCTGCCCCGTCGCGCACGCGCACGGTGCCCACGTCGCGCCCTTTCGCAATACTCGGTGCATCCAAGGCAGAGGCCTGACCAGAGGTCCAAGACAGCGTCACACCTGCTTCGGTTAATTTTTCCAAACCCGCCAGACGTGTCAAAGGCCAGGCTTTGTCACCAACGCGCACAACGCGTTCTAATGCGGGAACCCCATGGGGCGGGTTTTCGCCACTATAAAGGAAGGGTTTGGTCGAACTGTCGTAACTTACATAGGGGTTGCGACCATATTGGCGCGCGAAATCAGGCTCTTCCATAACCAGACCGTCCGGATTGCGTTCGATGAATTCAGCCCAGCTTTCCATCCAAGTTGGCAATTGCTTGAGCGTCGTGCCTTGTAAATCCCCTACGATGGATTCTCCAATCGCTTGTTGCCACCAGCTTTCGGTTTCGCGATCATACATCACCATGTCCGAATTGCGTAACTTGCCAGAGACACCGAATGTCAGCGTTCCTTGTTCAATGCGCCGATCAAAGGTGATGCCGGAATTACATAAAGGACAGAATGTCACCGCAACAGGAACGCCGCCGACTGTATCGTTCGCAATTTCATGCCATGTGAGATAGCGCACCGGATAGGCACGGACATCGCCGTTGATTTCAACAGTGATCACCGGTTCCGTTGCGCCAATACGGGTCTCAGAGGACGCTTTGCGAAACTTGGGATTGCTCAAAGCGGGAATACCGTCTTTGGGGGGGCCGCCGGACATGATTTCCACCCAATTCTCAATAGATGTTTTCTCGAAATTTGTCTTTGGCCACTCGTGCTTCCAAAACTCGGGACTTGCAGAGGCCGATCCGGCCAAAAGCGACAGACCCAAAGCCAAAATGATACGTTTGAACATAAAAACACCCTCCAGACAATTATCTTGGAGGGTGCTTCAAAAAATAACCATTGCATAGTCCTTCACACGCATTCGTGCAAAAGCGTTAGCTTACTCTGTTACAGTGACCGATTTCATCAGATCAGGCGCGCCAACGACAGCACCGTTGCCGCCTGTGCCAAGTTTGATCTGATCAACCACGTCCATGCCGCCTGTGACACGGCCGACAACTGTGTACTGGCCGTTCAGAAAATCACCATCATCGAACATGATGAAAAACTGGCTGTTCGCAGAATTCGGGTTCTGGCTACGTGCCATACCGACGATACCGCGCTTGAAAGGCTCGGATGAAAATTCTGCTTTGATGTCAGGCAGATCAGATCCACCCATGCCTGCGCGGCTGGTGTTGCCGCTGGACTGGCCAAACTCAACATCGCCGGTTTGTGCCATAAAGCCGTCAATCACGCGGTGAAAAACAACGCCATCATACGCACCACTTTGTGCAATCGCAGTGATCTGGGCTACGTGCTTCGGGGCCAAATCCTCCAGCAAATCGATGGTGACAGTGCCATTGGCACCCTCACCCGCGATCTCGATCTGAAGACCTGTTGCCAATGCGGGGCTGGCAAGCAGGGAAAGGGCAAGCGCAAGTTTACGCATCTGCAGCAACTTTCATCGATACCATACGGTCGGGTGCGACTGGTGGCTCGCCACGGGTGATCGCATCGACTAAGTCCATGCCAGACGTGACACGGCCATAGACCGTGTATTGTTTGTTCAGGAAGTGGTTGTCAGAGAAGTTGATGAAAAACTGACTGTTCGCGGAATCAGGGTTCTGCGAACGCGCTGCGCCGATTGTACCACGATCATGTGGAATGCCAGAGAATTCAGCAGGCAAATCAGGCATGTCAGATCCGCCTGTACCGGCGGCACGGATGTTGAAGTCTTTTTCCATGTTGCCGTTGGCCACATCGCCAGTTTGTGCCATGAAGCCATCAATCACACGGTGAAAACACACATTGTCATAAGCACCTGAGCGGGCAAGCTCTTTCATACGCTCACAATGCTTTGGCGCGATATCGGGCAAAAGCTCGATTGTGACGGTGCCGTCTTTGAGTTCCAACAAGATTGTGTTTTCGGGGTCTTTGATCTCGGCCATTCGGGCGCTCCTTTAATATCTGTTGGCGCTTTATCTAAGGCCCATTGTCGCGATGGACAAGGCAGGCATTGACGATAAGCGTTAGGAGCGGCAAAGACAGGCCAAATGACGCGCGCCCTTAGGAGAATTGCGATGAGCTGGACAACACTTGATCAGATGAACCTTAACGGCAAACGTGTGCTGACGCGCTTGGACATCAACGTACCGATGGAAAACGGTGTTGTAACAGACGCCACGCGGATCGAGCGGATTGTGCCAACCGTGAAAGATATTCTTGCGGCTGGCGGTCTGCCTATTCTGCTTGCGCATTTCGGACGCCCAAAAGGACAGCGTGTCCCCGAAATGAGCTTGCAACAGCTTGTTCCCGCTTTGGAAGCCGCGTTTGACTGTGATGTGATGTTCTCAGCAGATTGCATCGGTGCAGGGGCGCAAGCGGCAGCAAGTGCGCTACAAACAGGGCAAGTGTTACTGCTTGAAAACACGCGCTATCACGCGAGCGAAACTGCGAATGATCCTGATTTTGCAGCCGAGATCGCAAAACTTGGCCATATCTATTGCAACGATGCGTTTTCAGCTGCGCACCGCGCGCACGCAAGCACTGAGGGGCTCGCACATTTGCTTCCCTCTTGTGCCGGTCGTTTGATGCAAGCCGAACTTAGCGCTTTGGAAGGCGCTTTAAGCGCACCCAAACGCCCCGTCGTTGCCGTCGTGGGTGGCGCGAAAGTATCAAGCAAGCTGGAACTGCTCGGCAATCTCGTCGAAAAAGTGGACTACCTTGTGATTGGCGGCGGCATGGCCAACACTTTCTTGGCCGCACAAGGTATTGATGTCGGCAAATCACTTGCCGAGCATGACATGACCGACATCGCGCGTGAAATCATGTTGAAAGCAAACGCAGGGTCTTGCGAAATTGTACTACCAAGCGACATCGTCGTCGCGCGCGAATTCAAGGCAGGTGCAGATAGTGAAACGCTACCTGCCAATGCCTGCCCCTCGGACGCAATGATTTTGGACGCGGGTCCCGAAACAGTTGCGCGTATTTCGCGCATTCTGGACGACGCAAAGACCCTGATCTGGAACGGCCCGCTTGGCGCGTTCGAGATTGAGCCATTCGATATGGCGACCAATGCAGCAGCGGCCTATGCCGCTGAACTGTCAGCCAAGGGTGCGCTGGTCTCGGTGGCAGGTGGCGGTGATACGGTCGCCGCGTTGAACCAAGCCGGTGCTGCGGAAAAATTCACCTATATCTCTACCGCAGGCGGTGCGTTTTTGGAATGGATGGAGGGCAAAACCTTGCCCGGCGTCGCCGCTCTGAGCGCGTAAAACAAACGTAAATCACGATAGGTCAGGTATCCCCGCCTTTGCTGAATATCGGATTTCGAGTAACCTGAGACTGATTTTACCAGCCTCGGGATTATTCTTATGTCCATTTTTCGCACCTTTTTACAAACCACAGCGCTGACCTGCGCTTTCGCGCTTCCTCTTCACGCGCAAGAGCAAGTCACTGAAACACCTGTTACATTTTGGGATAGTTTTTCGCTCGACAATATCCTGACGCTTGTTGTTCAAAGCTTTATCCCGACACTGCGTGTCTTGGCCGATGTGCGCTATGACCAGATAGATGTTGATAGCGTGCGCAACCGTGTCGCCCTTGTGGGCGTCGATATCCGCCCGTTTTTACCTTATGTCGAAGGTGATGCCTGTACGATTACTGCAGATGGACTGGTGCTAAGCGGGCAACCCCTTGATCGTCAACAAGGTTACATTTTGAACATTGCCTTTGAAGGTGCAGTGCTTGATTTTGATTGCCTCCCAGGCGAAGCGCGCCCTGTTATCGGGATGATGGGGGGCGATGATATCCGGTTGGATCGTGCGACAATCAATATGAATTACGATTTTGCATCTGGCGGAGCCAAGATCAACTTTGGTGCAGATCTGGATAAACTGGTCGCACTGAGCGGATCTCTAGATCTGGACTACATCAGCTATCGGATGGATCTGAACAACGAAGAAGTTGTGCCAGCCGCTTACGTGAATCACGCGCAAATCACGCTGGAAAATCGAGGGTTGTATCAAGCGGGTGCTCGCATGGCGCCTCCGGGAATGTTGGACCCTGCGGCTTTGGAACAAATAATTCCCGGCGCGATGGCAGAAGCCTTTGGAGAGATGAACGGCGGTGAAACAGGTGCGCTTAGTCCCGAGCAAGAAGCGTTCATCGCCCAAACAGTGCAAGTCGCACAAGCGTTTGTGCAAAACCCGACACAAATCGTGTTGGAAACCGCAGCCCCTGCAACCCCCGTTCGTCTTGGCGAAGCAGATCTTGAAGACCCCAAAGCGATTTTCTCCAAACTTGCTCCGACGATTGGAACGTCACCGCAAGCGATTGGCAATGGCATTAGCGCTGCCGAGTTGAAACAAGCGATCGACGGGCTTTTACCGACAGCGCGCAATCTGGATGTCGGACGCGCATTGTTAAGCGGCGTCGGCGCACCACGTAACACCACACTGGGTTTGCGCCTGCTTGATCCTTTGGCAAAAGAAGGTAATGCGCAGGCAACGTCTTTAATGGCCAATGCAATGCAAAGTTTTGACCCTGAAACCGCGTACCGACTGGCACTACATGCCAGCTCTAAGGGACAATCCGGCAGCCTAAGTCTGCTCAACGAATTAGAAGACGAACTTTCGCTGGCACAAATCCTTGAAGTGCAGGATTCCATGCTTGGGGGTGGCGGGCCTGTTGCTTCCGACTATGCCTCTATCGGTGATATCCGCCGCGCAGCACGCGGTCATCTATTGGGCACGACACGTGTTCGGTCTTACCGCGCTGCTTATTACTGGGCATCCGTGGGCGCGGCGACGGGCGATGTTGCCGCCGCGACAATCCGTGACGAGATCGACACAATCATGCGGCTGCGCGGTGCGTCGAACCAGTGGTCAGAGGTCCAAACCAGCCTAGAGAACGGTGTCTTACGCGATTGGGTTGGCCGTGATTTACCCACTGAGCTGCAAAAATAGACCGACACGAAAAAAGCTTCCCGCCTGTTAGCGCAACCCTAATTGCGCATGGGCGGGGGCTCGCCTACACCCTGTTTAAATCAACTAATGCAAGGTGTTCACATGACCAATCCACAAATGGCTGACAAGATTCGCGCAGGCAACGGCTTTATCGCAGCATTGGATCAGTCGGGTGGATCAACTCCGAAAGCATTGCAATTATATGGTGTCCAGGCAGACGCCTACAGCTCTGACGCCGAGATGTATGACATGATCCACGCGATGCGTGCGCGCATCGTGTCGTCGCCTTCATTTACCGGCGCGCGTGTGATTGGCGCGATCTTGTTTGAAATGACAATGGACCGAGAAATTGACGGCAAGCCATCTGCGAAAGCCTTGTGGGACGACAATGGTGTCGTGCCATTTCTCAAGATCGACAAAGGTCTCGAGGATGAAGAACATGGTGTGCAAATCCTGAAACCTATCCCCGGCCTAGATGCTTTGCTGGCGCGCGCGGTACAGAACGGGATTTTCGGAACCAAAGAACGCTCGGTTATTCATGCGGCCAATCCACGCGGTATTCGCGCAGCGGTTCAGCAGCAATTCCAGCTTGGCAATCAAGTGTTGGCCGCAGGCCTTGTCCCGATCATCGAACCTGAAGTCACGATCAGTATCAGCGACAAGGCAGACGCCGAAGATATCTTGCTGCAAGAGCTGACCGCAGCCCTTGATACCATACCAGCAGGTCAGCAGGTTATGCTTAAGCTGACGCTACCGGAAAAAGCGAACCAATATAAATCCCTTTGCGACGACGCGCGCGTGATGAAGGTGGTCGCCCTATCTGGCGGGTATTCACGAACAGAGGCCAATGAGCGACTGTCCCAAAACACAGGCATGATCGCCAGCTTTAGCCGTGCGTTAACCGAAGGTCTGTCTCATCAGCAATCCGATGCGGATTTCAATGCAACACTTGATGCGACGATTGCCGAAATTCATGCAGCTTCAATCGCAGGTTAAGCGTACTGAAGGCAGTTAGTTTAAGGTCTGACCATCACTCAGACCATCTATGACAGCACGCGCAGCACGCAATCCGGGTGCGTCGCCGCCCTGCCCCAAACGCTGCATCGTAACGGCCATAGCGTCACTTTGAAGCGAACGATCCTCAAGAAGCGCCAACAGGCCTTGCGCGATATCCTCGGGCACGCAATGCGCACCGATATATTCAGGCACTGCGCGCGTCTCGGAGACGAGATTGACCAGCGTGACCGTATCGACCTTTAACATGCGACCAATAATCTGGCGCGACAGCCAGTTCATATCATAGGCGATCACCATAGGCGTGCCTGCGGCGGCCAGTTCCAGTGAAACAGTCCCGGAGGCGGCCAAGGCCACATCCGCCGCTTTGAAAGCCGCGCGTTTCTGCGCCTTGTCTTCAGACGAGATCACCAAGGGACTGCCAGGCCAGTTTTTCACAGCCTCGCGGACCAAGTGTTCGACAGGTGCTGCCGCTGGAATAATCACACGCAGATCCGGACGCGCGGCCATGACCGGCGCGAGTGTCTCGCCAAAGATCGGGGCAAGACGACCGACTTCACCACGCCTTGATCCAGGCAGAACCAGCGCAAGCGGGGCATCATCTATCTGATGGAGTGCGCGAAACGCTTTTGCCTCGGTGCTAGTCGCCTGTGCATCAGTCACCACAGGATGCCCGACAAAATCACAGCGCATGCCAACGGCTTCCATATAAGGCGGTTCGAACGGGAAAAGCGCCAAGACCTGATCAATATGGCGCGCCATTTTCGCCGCACGCCCTGCGCGCCATGCCCAGACCGTGGGGGCAACGTAATGCACACAGCGCACGTTGCTTTTCGCCTTTACAAGCTTCGCAACGCGCAAGGAAAATTCAGGTAGATCAATCGTGATCAACACATCAGGCCTTGCCGCGACGATAGCATCAGCCGTTTCAGTTATGCGCCGTTTCAGGTGACGGTATTGCGACAAGATTTCAGAAATTCCCATGATCGAAATTTCTGCCATGGGGAAACGGCTTTGCAATCCCGCCTCGATCATGCGCGCGCCGCCAATGCCGTCGAACTGAACATCGGGCACCAGCGTTTGCAGCCCCTCCATCAGCGCTGCACCCAATTTGTCACCAGAAGGTTCACCTGCAATGATAAACACGCGCATCCCTTACATATCCTGCGCAATGATTGAGATTCCTGCATCGCGCGCCAGACGAAGCGTTTCATCTTTGGACAGCACAATCACGGCACCCGCCGCGATAACCAAAACGGACAAGTCTGCGCGTTTCATTGCTGTGATTGTATCAGGCCCGATTGTTGGCATATCGACCCGCAAGTCCTGTCCGCGCTTGGGGGTTTTGACAAACACTCCCCCTGTCTTGCGCAGATGTTTTGAAGTGTGCGCTACGAAATCCAACAGCGCATCTGTGCCTTGAAGGGTTTCGATCCCAAGGCACAAACCGCTCTCAACAACCGCGCCTTGGCCAACATCAAGGGGACCAAGGGCGTGCAATATATCAAAGGCACTTTCCGCATCGCGCGCGCGCGGCCCTTCTAGCGCGTTACCCGTTAGAAGGCCTGCGCTGACCGTTAGACTTGGATCAACCTCATGCGCACCGCAAACTGTAAACCCCTGTTCTTCGAAAATTGTGATCACCAAACTCAGCAAAGCATCATCGCCGCCTTGCATCGCCGCAATCAAACGCGGGGCCAGTGACAACATCACATCATCAAAACCCGCAGGATCAAGCGGCGGCCGTGACATCGCCCCTGCCATAACAACATCGCTGACGTTTTGCGATTTCAAAGCCTCAAACAAGGCCCCCATTTTCTCAAAGCTGTGGGCCTGCGTTGGGCAAGTCAAGCCATGACTGACACCAATAAAACTTACGACAAGCGCATCTGGGTGCAAATCAGCCAAGCGTCGAGGTAGATCACCACTGCCTGACAGGATCGCAAGTCGGCCCATACATCACCCGCCCGGTGTCAGAAACGAACGGTCTGATGCACCTGTTACGAAATCAACGATATGATGCACATATTCACTATCGGAATCATCGCCCATCCGTTTTACACGGTCTTGAAACGTCCCGTCGCCCTGCGCCATCATCTGAAACGCTGCGCGCAAAGCCATGATATCCGCGCGCTCGACACCGCGCCGTTTCAAACCAACAAGATTCAACCCGTCCAACTGACCCCGTGGTGCCTGAACAAGACCATAGGGGATCACGTCATTTGTCACCATTGTGACCGCACCAATGATCGCGCCTTTTCCGATGCGCACGAACTGATGGATACCAGCAAGGCCACCGATGATCACGTCATCTTCGATAATACAATGGCCAGCAACTGCAGCGCTGTTTACGACGATCACATTGTTCGCGATGATCACGTCATGCGCGACGTGGCAGCCTGCCATCAACAAACAATCATCACCGATCTTGGTTAAGCCACCCCCGCCACCTGTTCCGGTATTCACCGTCACATGTTCGCGAATGCGATTGCGCGATCCGATTTCAAGCCGGGTGATTTCACCGCCAAACTTCTTGTCTTGCGGAATTTCACCGATGACCGCGAAAGAAAAGATCGTGTTATCATCGCCCAGAACAGTCTGACCTTTGACGACCGCATGGCTCATCAAAACGCAACGCGCGCCCATTTGGACATCCGCACCAATATAGGCAAATGCACCAATGCTGCAGCCTTCACCGATTTGCGCACCGTCTTCGATGACAGCGCTGGCGTGGATTTCTGCGCTTGGGTGAATGCTCATGCAGGCAGATCCATCATCGCCGTGAATTCTGCTTCGGCTGCCATTTCGCCTTCAACTGTTGCAACGCCAGAGAACTTCCAGACCTTGCCGCCAGGTTTGCCGCGCACAGTTGTCAGGTTCATTTTCAGCACGTCACCGGGGCCGACTTTGCGCCGGAATTTGCACTTGTCGATGGCCATGAAATAGACCTTCATTTCTTTGTCAGCCATATCAAGTGCTGTGCCAACCATGACAGCCGCAGTTTGCGCCATGGCTTCGACAATTGTCACACCAGGCATAATCGGCAGACCCGGAAAATGCCCTTGGAAATGTGGTTCATTCATCGTGACGTTCTTGATGCCGACAGCGGTTTGAGTGCCGTTGATCTCTTCCACTTTGTCTACCAGCAGAAACGGATAGCGGTGTGGTAAAATACGTTGGATAAGTTGGATGTCGGCGCTCAAAAGCTCGGTCATAGAAATCTCTCTTAGATCAGATCGTTCGCGTTTCATCTGTCCTAGCAATTGCACCAAAGCGGGGCAAGGCAAGTCACGTCATTGCAGCGCCCGCATTACTGTTCCGGCGCGGCTGTTTCATCCTCTGGTGCAGCGTCCTGAGCGGGGACCGCAGGGGCCAAAAGCTCAGTCAAAGGCATCCCTTGCCCCAAGGCAGTGTCAATCCGCGTGATCGCGTCTTGCGTGATGTCAGAAGAATCCGCGCTGACAAAGACGGCCCTGCGATCAAGAATGACGCTGGCCCCTTTTTCGCTCATCAAGCGTTCAATAATTGGGGCAATGGTGAACAAGAAACGGCGCTCGGCGACCTCTGAGAGCTGCGAAAGCTCGCGCGCTTTGGTGTCTTGTTGCGACCGCGCCGTTGTCACTTTGACATCAAAAGCATCGGCGAGTTCACGAAACTCTTCCGCAGCAAGAGTTTCACGTAGATCCGTAAGTTCGCCTTCTTCGTCTGCCAGCTCTTTTTCAATCCGCCGGTTTTCTGCAGATAGGCGACGACCACGTTCCGCGATTTCACTCGACAGGCTTTTACCGAACATCGTTTCGGTAAAAAGCCGTTCGCGTTCGATGGTTAAGACCGGAATTTCAGGTAGCGAGAACGAGCTGATCTGCGCCGACACGACTGTCGGAACGACAAACAAGCCAGAAACTGCCATGCAAGATGCCAAAACCAGCGCAGCCCAAGTACGGCGCGGGTTTAAGCGATCAGAACTCTGTCGAAATCGACAGGTCAAAGGTCTGCTCCCGATCACCAGTCTGTTTGGACAGAGCTTTGGTAAAGTTAAAGCGCAGTGGTCCAATTGGTGTTTTCCAGAAAATCGACGCACCCACGACGCTACGTGCTGCAAAGTCTTGGTTAATCACATCCACATTGGTTTGGTCCAAAGACCAAAGCGAGCCGACGTCATAAAATACACCACCGGTGATGCCGTATTCTTCTGGCAAACCAAGCGGGAATTCTGCTTCAAACCGAGCAACGGCGAATAGATTACCGCCCAACGTATCATTGACGGCACCGTTCACTTCACGAGGCCCGATACCACTTGGTTCAAATCCGCGCATAACTGATGGACCCATAAAGAAGCGATCCGTCGCACGACTTGACCCACTCAGGTAATTCAACGCGCCACCTTCCAAGGTCGCCCGCAAAGTGACTTCTTCGCTTAGGACTTTGGTTTGTGCGATCGCTTTAGCCGTGGTGCGGACATATTGGTTATCCCCGCCAATTCCACCAAAGTCCTGACCGAACTCTAGCAAGACACCCGCATTCGGGTTCAAACCGGTGCGGCGCGTGTCCAAGCTGTATGTGTAGCCGACGGAATTCGAAAATTCGATCCCACGCGCAGTTTCCGCGGTAATCAAAGCACCCGCGTTCGCCCCAAGGTCAGTCATTTCAGACATATCCAGCGTGTAGCGTACTTGCAGACGGCCATTATCAGACACTGGAAACTCGAACGAAGGACGGAAACGACCCAGATTCGTATCATAAACCGAATTCTGATTGTCGGTTTCAACATAGGACGCGACAAACCCAAAGTTTAAGTCACGCCCAAGGAACGCCGGTTCAAAAAAGCTAAGCGAGTATTCGCGATTGTCGACACCGGTTGTCACACCCAGCCCCAAACGTTGACCACGACCCAAGAAGTTGCTTTCACTAAACTTGATAATCGCACCGGGGCCAGTTGTCGTAGAATATGTACCACCAAACGTCAAAGACCCTGTTGTCGTCTCTTCTACGTCCACATCAATGATAACCTGATCACCGCTAGAGCCTTCGCGTGCTTCCACGTCAGCTTGGCCAAAAAAGCCAAGCGCACGTACACGTTCTGCGCTTTCACGGATTTCGCGTGGATTGAAGGGATCGCCTTCGACAATACGGAACTGGTTACGTACAACACGGTCAAGCGTAGTGCTGTTGCCTTCAATATCAATACGTTCCACGAAAACGCGCGGACCACGCACAAGCGCAAATTCCACATCTAACGTCAGATCACGATCGTTGCGCGTGATACGTGGCTCGACGCGCACAAAATCCAGCCCCAACTTGATCGCCAAACGCTCAAGCCGCGCGATTGAGTTTTCAACCAAAGAAGGCGAATAAACCACACCGGGACGAAGCTTTAACGCCGCTTGGAATTCTGCTTCGTCTGCTTCGGCAATTTCAGAAACTGTGGTGATAGACCCGAATTTGAATTGCTGGCCCTCTTGCACATTAAAGGTCACGAAGTATCCGTCACGTTCACGCGCAAGTTCGGCGTTCACGGCAGTTGTGCGGAAATCAACATAGCCACGGCTTAGGTAGAAATCACGCAGCACTTGCTTATCAAACTCGATGCGATCTTCTGCAAAGGTATCGCGCTTAACGAACGCACGCAGCAAACCAGCTTGTTTCGTTTCAAGCACGCGGCGCAAACGACCATCTGAATAGACCTGGTTTCCGACAAAGCCGAGGCGTTCAATTTCCGTCAAGCCACCTTCGAAAATTTCAAATACAAGGTCAACGCGGTTGTCAGAGCGGCGGATAATGCGCGGGCTGACAGTTGCGGTCAGACGACCCTGCTGGGAATACGCTTTCGCGATTTCGGACGCATCACGTTCTGCGGTCGAAGGATTGAAAACGCGGCGTGCCTGACTTTGCACGATTGTCGCAAGGTTTTCATCCTTGAGACGGCGGTTGCCCTCAAAATTGATGCGATTGATTGTCGGGAATTCCGTGACCTTGATGATCAAGCGATTTCCACGCGGTTCAATATCAACGCTTTCGAACAAACCGCTGCCCTGAAGACGCTGAAATGCGGCGTTCAAGTCCGCTCCGGACACGGATGCACCCCGAGCGATTCCTGCGTAATCCAGAATTGTTGACGGCTCAATTCGCTGATTGCCTTCAATCGCCACGCTATTAAAGCGGTATTGTTGTGCTTCAGCGACGCTTGGCAGAGCAACGTAAGTCACTGAAAATCCTAAGGCAATCGAAGCAACGCTTGATTTAAGAAATTTTGCTCGAAACGCTCGTACTGTGCGACGTTTACCGTCGCTCGTTTTATTATTGTTCATGACACCGATCCAACAGACACCCCAGATACAATCTGAGTAGCCTTATTGGGGGGTGATGTCAAAAGCGGATAGGCTGTTTTTTGCAGGCAACTGTGTGCGGGTTGCTCTAGACTTCCCTACAAGATGAAGGGGTTGGCAAGGCTGACTGACGCGACATAGGCCGAAAGCGCAAGACACAGTCCCAGCATGCCGAAGTAAACAATCCGGTCCCAGTTGAGCGTGATCAAAAAGCCAAGGCTGCGTGTGCTAGACTGGATCAATTGCATGTCATTCACTCATCTCAATGCGCTTTCGCGCGTGGTTTTTATACGTTGAGAGGACTTAACAAAAGAATAAGGCGAAAAATGGGCAGCTTGAGGTTTTGTTCTCCACCTTTACGGGCAGAACAAATCATTCCCAAGTGCAAAGACCATCAAAGACAGGATCAGCACCAAGCCAACCGACATGAAAACACGCAAGACGCGATCGCTTGGCGGTTTGCCTGTTACCGCCTCATAGGCGAAAAACACCAAGTGTCCCCCATCCAGTACAGGCACGGGAAACAGGTTCAAAAGGCCGACTGCCGTCGACAGAACGGCAATGAACCAGATAAAGCTCATCGCGCCTTGGCTTGCCATTGCGCCAGACGTCTGGGCAATGCCAATCGGGCCAGACAGATTGCACGAGCTGATCGCGCCTGTGACCATATGATACATCCCAGAAAGCGAACCTTCGATGATGCGTTTTGTTTGCAAAACCCCGTTGTTAAGCGCCGAAGTCACGCTCATCGCTTGGGTCGCGGGTTCAAAGAAGAAACCGCCAGCGACACCAATGCGCCACTGGGTAACAAAAGTATTGTCCGCCTGAGGTTCATCCACGCGCTTGGGTGCAAGCGTGACCTGACGCTCTTCCCCGTTGTTCCACAGATCAAGCAACAAAGGCGCGCCATCGCCACCCTCAACCGCGTCTTTCAATTGTGAAAAGGCGAAGACAGGCGCGCCATCAATCGCAGTTATGATGTCATCAACCTTCATGCCCGCACTCAACGCTGCGGACTGTGGCATCACGCTTGTAACCAAAGCCGGGTACGGATACGGGCCGCTGACCTCTAGCTCTTTGCCATCACGGCCAACAGTATAATTGACCTGCGCCGCTTTGGTGATCTGCTGCTCAAGCGCGCTGAACCCTGCCCCGTCTTCAAAACTTGGCACAGGAATACCGTCGATCGTCAAAAGCTGATCACCGACTTGCAGCTCTTGAACAGCAGGCATTTCACGCAAAGCCCCGACGGTCAAAGGATCAGCTTCTTCGCCACGGAACATCGAAACCGCGGCAAAAACCAGGATTGACAGTGCAAAGTTGAAAATCGGACCGGCTGCGACAGTTGCTGTACGCGCCCAAAGGGGCGCACCAGGCATTGTGCGGCGACGCTCGGTCTCTGACATTTCGCGTACCGCTTCCCCGTCAGGGGTGCTGGCGGCATTGGCATCGCCCAAAAATTTAACGTAGCCGCCAAAAGGAAGCGCCGCAAATTGCCAGACAGTGCCGTGCTTATCCACACGACTGAACAGAACGGGCCCAAATCCCAAGGAAAACACTTCCGCATGGATGCCTGACCATCGACCCACGATGTAGTGGCCGTATTCGTGGATCGCGACAATCACTGACAATGCCAGAACAAATGCCAAAAGCGTCCAGATCACGCTGCCAAATTGCGGCAAAAGCCCCAGAATATCCATGTTGCTTGCGTCCTTACTCTGCTCATGCGCCTGTTTTAAAGTGGCGCTTTGTTACTGCTTTACGATGATCGTATCAGCGGTCTTACGTGCCAGATGGTCCATCTCAAGCACGCTATCAAGGGTCATTTCGGCATTTGTGAGGCCAGACTTTGCAGAAAGACGCTCCAAGACATCTTCGACCACCTCTGCCATCTGCATGAAACCGATCTTTTCAGCTATGAAATGATCAAGCGCGCGTTCCTTTGCGGCATTAAAAACAGCGCCTGCATGTCCACCTGCCTGCATCACCTCGCGCGCAAGGCGCAAGGCGGGCCAGCGCACCTCATCAGGATCGCGGAAGGTCAGTTGCGAGAGTGCAGCAAGATCAAGACGCTCTACAGGAAGTATGCGCCGCTCAGGCCAGTGCAAGGCAAATCCAATTGCGTGTCGCATATCCGGTGGTCCCACATGGGCCATCAAGGCGCCATCGTTAAATCCAACCAGCGCATGGATCATGGATTGTGGATGCACCAAGACTTCGATAATTTCAGGGTCAACTTCGAAAAATTCACGCGTTTCAATGACTTCCAGCGCCTTGTTGAACATGGATGCGCTGTCAATCGTGATACGCTGTCCCATGTCCCAATTCGGATGGGTCGCGGCTTGCGCAGGTGTTGCACTGGCCAGTTTCTCCATCGGCCAATCGCGAAAGGCACCGCCAGAGGCTGTGATTATAATTCGTTCAACGGCGTTGATGTCTTCGCCGATCAAGCCTTGGAACACAGCCGAATGTTCACTGTCCACAGGTAAGACACGGGCGTTATGCTGGCTTGCTGTCGCTTTGACCAAAGCACCGGCGCAGACCATGGATTCCTTGTTGGCCAAAGCAAGGGCTGCGCCTTGCTCTAGCACTTTCAATCCCGGGGCGAGACCTGCGGCACCTACAATTGCGGACATCACCCAATCCGCAGGACGCGAGGCCGCTTCATTCAAGGCCTCAGGCCCAGCTGCCGCATAGATATCACTACCGGACAGGGCCGTACGTAGATCATCCAACAAGGCCGGGTCCGCAGTCACAGCAACATCAGCGCGCAAATCACGCGCATCTTGGGCCAATTGCGCTATGTTGCGCGCCCCTGTCAGGGCCACAACGTCGTATTCCTCCGGGGCGCGTTTGATCAGATCAATGGTATTTTGACCAATCGACCCTGTCGCCCCGAGAATGGAAACCTTGCGCATCTCTATGATCTACCCTGCCACGCTTGGTGGGAAATCAATGAAAAACTCTATGATTATCAAAAACTGCGCAGCCCCGAGCATGCCGTCAAAGCGATCCAATAGACCACCGTGACCCGGAATGAGGGTAGAGCTGTCTTTGACACCAACATGCCGCTTGATCGCGCTTTCCGCAATATCGCCAAGCTGCGACGCAAGCGCCACGACGACAGAGACGATGACAACAGTCGCACCGCCGCCAAACATCTGTGTAAAGATCACGCCAACGATGGCGGCACCAATCCAGCCGGCGATCGTGCCAGACCATGTTTTCTTGGGGCTGACAGCAGGCCAGAATTTTGGCCCAGCCAGAATTCGACCCGCAAAATAGCCTGCAACATCAGTGACGATCACAACTATTAACAGCCAGGCCATCCAGATGATCCCAAAATCATCGCGCAGCGCGATCAAGGAAAATCCGGCGATCAAGATCATCGCTGTGTATCCCATGAAAATCCGCCGACCATTGAGCGGTTTCGTTTCGACCGGTAGGATTGAAAAGCCAACAAAACTTGGCGCAAGGAGCATCGGAAGGATTACGGTGGGAAAAGGCGCGTAGCTGGCAAAGAACAAAGCTGCCGCGCTGACAAACGCCAACCATGGGGCGGTTTGCGTATCTGATCCGTGCAACATGCGCACCAATTCCCAAACCATCAACCCGCAGGCTAAAGACACAAGGAAATGGATCCAGAACCCACCTGCCCAAACCGCAACAACACCAATCACAAGCAAGGCAACGGCACTTAACACCCGTGGGACAAGATCGCCCCATTTGGCGTTTGCTGCGTTCATACCTTCACACCGCCAAATCTGCGGTCCCGATTGCCATATTTCGCCGTCAGCGCACCAAATTCTTCCGCGGTAAAATCAGGCCAGAGCGTATCAATAAATTCGTACTCTGCGTAGGCAGATTGCCATAGCAAGAAATTGGAAATCCGCGCTTCGCCACTGGTACGAATGACAAGATCCGGATCCGGTAAAACGCAAGTATCCAAATACTTTGGAAGCGTTTCTTCATCCACAGTTTCAGGGTCAAGCTTACCGCTGGCAACATCCTGTGCCAGTCGCTTTGTAGCCCGCGCAACTTCGTCACGTCCACCGTAATTCAAGGCGATTGTTAGGTGCAATTTATCGTTTTGTTGTGTCATGCATTCCAAGCTGTCCATCATCTCGACCAGCTTGTCATTCAAACGCACCCTGTCCCCAATAAATCGAACGCGAACACCCGCATCAGAAAGCGCACGGGCTTCTTTTGTGATATAGCGCTGAAACAGCTTCATTAGACCCGACACTTCAACCTGTGTCCGTTTCCAATTCTCGGTAGAAAATGCAAAAATCGTCAGATATTTTACACCATTGGGCGGACAGGCTTCTACGATTTGGCGTACACGACGCGCCCCTGCATGGTGCCCGAACAAACGTGGCCGATTGCGCATTTGCGCCCAGCGACCGTTGCCGTCCATAATGATCGCAACATGGCGCGGCCCGTCAGCAGGGATCGTATCTATGGGGACGGAGTCACTGTCTTGCTGGCTGTCCAGCGCCGGTTTCATGTCCTAGACCTGCATGATCTCGGCTTGCTTTGCCTCAAGCGCGGCATCTACCGCTTTGATCGCCGCATCGGTCAAATCCTGAACTTCTGTTTCCCAGAACTTTTGATCGTCCTCGGACATGCCATCTGCTTTGGCCTTTTTGATCTGATCCATTCCATCGCGGCGCACATTGCGACAAGAAACACGCGCACTTTCAGCATATTGCGCTGCAACTTTCGTCAGCTCGCGACGGCGTTCTTCATTAAGTTCTGGGATAGGCAACATAATGATCGTGCCATTTAGTTGAGGGTTGATCCCTAACCCGCTCTCGCGAATGGCTTTTTCGACTTTGCCAACCAGACCTTTGTCCCAAACATTGATCGTCACCATACGCGGTTCGGGAACGTTCACAGTTCCAACCTGATTGATCGGTGTCATGCTGCCATAGGCGTCAACCATCACTGGCTCGAGCATCGACCCTGATGCACGCCCCGTACGCAGGCTGGAAAATTCGGTTTTCAAACTCGTCATCGCACCGTCCATGCGGCGCTGAAGATCATCCGTATCTAGTAGAAAATCGTCGGACATGCGTTGCTCACCTTTACTGCCTGCTGTGTCGTTCATTTCTTATAACCTAGGCCTTTGCAAAATCACAATGGCCCTTGCTGTGCTTCACTTTTGACCAGCCTTAGCCCTGAACGCGCGTATATGTGCCTTCGCCTGCCAAAATTCCCTTAAACCCGCCAGGTTCATCCAGAGAAAACACAATGATTGGAAGATTATTGTCACGCGCCAAAGCAATCGCTGAGGCGTCCATCACCCCAAGGTGTTTCTGTAGCACTTCATCGAAAGTCACTGTTTCATAACGCTTGGCATCGGCATGTTTCACAGGGTCTTTGTCATAGACACCATCTACCTTTGTGCCCTTGAAGATGGCTTCACAGGCCATTTCATTGGCGCGCAGCGTCGCGGCTGTATCTGTGGTGAAATAAGGGTTTCCAGTTCCCGCGGCAAAGATGCAAACCCGTTTCTTTTCAAGGTGTCGCACGGCACGGCGGCGGATATAGGGTTCCGCAACTTCGTTCATAGTGATCGCAGAAATAACCCGCGTATGAATACCAAGCCCCTCAAGTGAAGACTGCATCGCCAGCGCATTCATAACGGTCGCCAACATACCCATATAATCGGCTGTTGTACGCTCCATACCTTGTGCTGAGCCTTGCAGGCCGCGGAAAATATTGCCGCCTCCGATCACCATACAAATCTCGACGCCCATGTCGTGTACGGTTTTCACCTCGCGCGCGATGCGCTCAACTGTCGGCGGATGCAATCCGAACCCTTGATCCCCCATCAACGCCTCCCCGGAAATCTTCAACATGACGCGCTTGAACGTCGTTCCGTCGGCGGTGGTGAGATCAGTCATATTGTGCTCCGAAATATGATAGGTATTAGTGGTGCGCTAAATGCCTAAAAGTAGCGCGATATTCAATCGCTCATCCAAGCATCAGATACAAAATATGAGTATAGTTCCTAAAGCGTCAGGTAAACCGTTGTCTCGCATAGATATTTCCAAACTTGATCCTGCTAAACCTGTGTTGATTGCAGGCCCGACCGCATCGGGTAAATCCGCGCTGGCACTGGAAATCGCCGAACTGCAAGGCGGTGAGATCATTAACGCTGATGCAAGTCAGGTTTTTGACGGGTGGCGCGTTTTGACCGCGCGCCCCGACCAGTCGGACGAAGCGCGCGCTGTGCATCATCTTTATGGGCATGTTGCGTTCGATGCGCCTTACTCTGCGGGCAAATGGATACGCGATGTGACGCCATTGCTAGGAAATTCAGCACCCCGCCCAATTATCGTTGGCGGGACCGGGCTGTATTTTCTGGCCCTTACAGAAGGCTTAGCGAATATCCCCGAGACAAGCGATGACATACGTGCAGAGGCGAATGCGCTGCGCACCACGGGCAAGATTGCCGTGATGATTGCGGATCTTGATACTGACACCCGCGCAAAGATTGACTTGCAAAACCCCATGCGCGTTCAACGTGCGTGGGAGGTCCAACGCGCAACAGGGCGCGGATTGGCCGAGTGGCACGCCCAAACACCTGCCCCTGTTATGTCATTAGAGAATTGTCATGCTTTGGTCTTAGAGGCGGAAACCGACTGGCTGAATGCGCGCATCGCGAAGCGTTTCGAGATGATGATCGAACTTGGTGCATTAGAGGAAGCGCGCGCGAACTTGGACCGGTTTGATCCGGACTTGTTGTCGTGCAAAGCCATAGGTGCCCCCGAGCTTGTTGCGCACTTGAAAGGCGAAACCACATTGGGTGAAGCTCAGGAAGTAGCAACCATCGCCACGCGGCAATTTGCCAAGCGCCAACGCACATGGTTTCGCTCCCGTATGAAGCCGTGGCAGAAAGTATCACTGCCATAGCAGCAAGACCCCAAGTCACAAAAACCACATTTCACAATCAATATTTTAGGAATATCATTGATTCATTTCACCTATTCAACATTTATGCTTTTTCCCCCATATGAACTTATCAACACCCACGTCTTCTGAACAAAACACCGTCTTAACGATTTCGCAGCGCGTTCACGGCGCGCCTTGGCGTTTAGGTCTGGCCCATGCACGGCCTCATCACATGTTGATCTGGGTCACACGAGGCGCGGCGCGGTGCACTGTCGAAGCACGCAGTTCCGCATTGGCAAGCCATAATGCGCTTTTTGTTCCGGCAGGCACGCTGTTTTCGTTCAATTTCGAATCTTCGTGCTTCGGGCAAACAGTTGCCTTGCCCCCAAGTGCGCGACTGGACTGGCCAAGCGCGCCGATCATTTTGCGTGTCCGTGAACCAAAAGCACAGTTGACCCTGACCCATTACGTTGAGGCCATCCAAAGCGAAGCACTTGATCAGGACCCGATCGCCCGGGTCGCCGCTGAAGCTCATGCGCAACTGATGACTGTTTGGGCGCACCGATATCAAATGTCCCAGCCCCCGGCACCGATCAATGCCGCACAACACCTGATGCGGGCGTTCTGCTCTTTAATCGTGCAATCCGAAACCCAAGGCGTCGAGGGCGGCACAATGGCGGACTTTGCAGGCAAGCTTGGCGTGACCCCGACGCATTTAACACGGGTTTGTAAAACATCCTGTGGTGTGACCGCCGCAGATCTGTTGACGCAACATAGCCTGCAACGGGCACGTCGTATGTTGGAAGATGATGGGCTAAAAGCGGTGGACATTGCCGCGCGGCTTGGATTTTCAACGCCCGCCTATTTCACACGGTTTATCAAAGCGCACACTGGCGAGACACCCTCGGCATTACGCAGCAAAGCCAAAGCAGCGCGACAGCTAAACACCCCTTAAAACCGTCGCCAAATTCGTTCATAGTCAATTTATTGAGATATTTAGGCTCAAACACTCAGCTTCCGTCGGGGAAGCTTGCTTTCTTGGTTGCATTCAGTGCCAATGTCGCATTCTTTAAAGCACAATGTCGTTTTCAGACCTCAGTATGCCGAAACGGTGAATTGACGTCAGGGGATTTCTAGTGCCGAATACGACGACTTGGGGAAGAGCGATACGAGGGCCGAACACGCCCGCAATCGCAATGACACCCCACAATAAGAAAAGAAAATGTGTCACAGGGAGAACAAGATGACGCACACTACCAAAATTCACCCAGCAGCTAAGATGTATGCGGAAGAATTCAAAGCCGGTCTACTCGATCGCCGCGAATTCCTAACACGCGCATCCGCTTTGGGTGTTGCGACAGCAACTATATACGCGATGGGTGGTCTCACTCAACCAGCGCAGGCCGCAGCACATGCCAAGCAAGGCGGCACGATCCGCATGCAAATGGAAGTGCGCGCCCTTAAGGATCCACGCACTTGGGACTGGACACAAATCGCTTTCGTCGGCAACGGCTGGCTTGAGTATCTGGTCGAGTATGACACAGACGGTTCGTTCAACGGCTGGCTCGCAGAGAGCTGGGAAGTCAATGACGACGCGACTCAGTATACATTCAACATCCGTAAGGGCGTTAAGTGGAACAATGGCGACGAGCTGACAGCAGAGCATGTTGCGTATAACTTCGCACGTTGGGCTGAAGGCGAAGCCGAGGGTAACTCCATGGCCGCGCGTGTTGATGCGATCATTGATCCTGAGACAAAGAAAGCCATCGACGGGGCAATTGAAGTTGTGGACAGCCACACGCTTCGTTTGAACCTACGCCAGCCAGACATTACGTTGATCCCGGGCATTGCTGACTATCCAGCGGCCATCGTTCACCCTGACGACAATGTCGAGGACCTGCTGGAAAAGCAGCTTGGCACAGGCGCATACAAGAACGACATGCACGAAGTTGGTGTTAAGTCCGTTCTCGTTCGCAACGAGGGCCATGAGTGGTGGGGCTACGCCGAAGGCAAAGGTGCCTTCCTTGATCGCATCGAATACATCGACTACGGCACAGACCCATCCGCATGGGTGGCCGCGGCTGAAGCTGAAGAAATCGACACAATTTATGAAAACGTCGGTGACTTCGTCGCTGTGTTCGACTCAATCGGTTGGAACAAAGCTGAAGTTGCGACAGGCTCTACAATCGTTATTCGCCCGAACCAGGCGGCAACGGATGCAGACGGCAAAGTCATCTTTGAAGACAAGCGCGTGCGTCAAGCGATTGCAATGTGTGTCGACAACGCGGTTCTTCTTGAGCTGGGCAATGCCGGTCAAGGTGTTCCTGCTGAAAACTGCCACGTTGGCCCGGTTCACCCTGAGCACGACGCATCCGTAACCCGGATTCCGCATGATCCAGCAAAAGCCTATGCGCTTATGGAAGAAGCGGGCATGGCGGATTACGAGTTTGAACTCCACTCCATCGATGATGACTGGCGCAAGAACACGAACGACGCTGTTGCCGCGCAAATGCGTGACGCAGGTTTGAAAGTGAAGCGGACTATTCTGCCGGGTTCCACGTTCTGGAATGACTGGACGAAGTATGCCTTCTCTTCCACAAACTGGAACCACCGCCCATTGGGTACACAGGTTCTTGGTCTGGCATATAAGTCTGGCGTTGCTTGGAACGAGTTCGCTTGGTCCAACGCTGAGTTCGATGCCCTTCTGGACGAAGCCAACTCTATCGCGGATGCTGACAAGCGCCGCGAAGTGATGGGCAAAATCCAAGCCATCGTGATCGAGGAAGGCGTGACGATCCAGCCATACTGGCGTTCAATCTATCGTCACACACGTCCGGGCTTTGTGGGTACAGACATCCATATCGCTTATGCATCCCAGCTTTATAAGTGGGCTGTTGCAGCGTAAGCTGATCTAAACACAAAGGGTCGTGCCTGAATTCAGGCGCGGCCTTTTCTTTCAACGAAGCGCGATTTTCGCAGATCGTGAAAATGACAGACCACCAATGGTCTGCATAGCCTGACCGACAGGGGCACACATGGGACTGTTTATTCTTCGCCGTTTGGGGGTCATGATCCTCACGGCAATCTGCTTGACGTTTATCGTCTTCTTTTTGACCAACCTGCATCCGAACCTCGAAAAACTTGCCAAAACCCAAGGCGAGATGCGCATGAGCGACGAGCAGGTTGAGCGTTGGCTGGCCAACCGTGGCTATGATCAACCTTTGCCCATTAAATATGGTGAATGGTTGGGGGTTTGGCCCTCGAAGATCATTGAAACCGATGATGGCCGGACCTATGGGCGATGCTTAGAAACAAATGTATCGATTGAAGATACGCCGCGGTTTTGTGGTGTGATCCAAGGGGATTGGGGTTTTTCAACAGTCTTCAAGGATGAAGTGTCCACTATCGTCGCGACGCGCCTTAGCTTGACAGGCAAGTTGATGTTCTGGGTAATGATGCTGATGATCCCGTCTGCCCTGCTGATCGGGGTCCTTGCAGGCATGCGCGAAGGCAGCCGCACAGATCGCTCCTTGTCCACTGTGTCGATTATCACAACTGCTACACCCGAATATGTGTCCGGCGTTATTTTCATCGCCTTGTTTGCGGCATCCGCATCGCCGCTAAATAAGTGGTTGGCGTCGATGGGCTGGATCGACGGGCGTACCTTGTTCAAAGGCACCGCGACTTCGGCCATGGAAAGCGCGAACTTTGAAAACTTCTTCCTGCCGGTTTTGACTATCTCGCTCTACGGGATGGGCTATATTGCGAGGATGACCCGCGCCTCCATGGCCGAAGTCATGACCGCGCAGTATATCAGAACCGCGCGCCTCAAAGGTGTCAGCTTTCCCAATATTGTTGTCAAACACGCGCTTCGTAACGCTTTGATCGCCCCCTTTACCGTCATCATGCTGCAAATTCCGTGGTTGTTGAATGGCGTCGTGATCGTCGAGACGTTGTTTAACTACAAAGGTTTTGGCTGGGTGCTGGTACAGGCCGCAGGCAACAATGATATCGAGCTTTTGCTGGGTGTATCTGTCGTATCGGTGATCGTTGTTTTGATTACCCAGCTGATTTCTGACATCGGCTACGTCTATCTTAACCCACGTATCAGCGTCAGCTAAGGACATTTGGAAATGGAACCACTATCTTGGGGCGGAATTTTCGCCGGTATGTTCGTCCAGCTGATCCCTGTGTGGATTGCGCTGATCGTCACTTTCACTGTCTCGATTTACTACAAACGTAAACTCGGGCTTTATGGTAAACTGTTTGACAGCACGATTGGCATGATCGGCTTTGCGCTGGTGATGTTCTGGGTGTTCGTCGCGATCCTCGGCTCGATGGACATGATCCTGACACATGATCCTTTGGGACAGGTTTCGGGCATGAAGAACAAAGTGCCCGGCACACCGCTGCGCGGTGCTGAGGACGGCGATTATGCCCATTATCTGCTTGGTGGTGACAACCTTGCGCGCGACATCTTTAGCCGCGTCATGTCAGGTGCGACCATCGTGATCGTGATTGCACCGCTTGCAACACTGTTCGCCTATATGGTTGGCATCACGCTTGGACTGCCTGCGGGCTACTTTGGCGGCAAGTTCGACACGCTCTTGTCCTTTATCGCCAACCTCGTTCTCGCCTTTCCGGTGATCCTGTTGTTCTACCTGCTGGTGACGCCTGAAATCGTAAACACTGGCTTGCCGCAGTATATGGCGATTGTATTGTTCTTCTTCCCGCTGATTTTCTTCGCGGTGCTGATAAACACGCGCCTCAAACAGCAGCCACAAAAGAACGTGATCTGGCTATGTGCAGTTCTGATCCCACTGGCGATCATCTATGTGGTCACGATCAATGCCAAAGGAACCAAGGTCGATCTGCTAGGTGATCTGGACTTCTTTAATCCGGCGGCCGGCATTCTGGTGGTCTTCGTTTCGGTGGTTTTCGTCAACTCGCCCACGGTTTTCAGAATTGTGCGCGGCCTGACGCTGGACATCAAACAGCGTGACTATGTGGCTGCGGCGCAAACCCGCGGTGAAGGACCTTGGTACATCATGCTTTGGGAAATCCTGCCCAACGCGCGTGGCCCACTGATCGTCGATTTCTGCCTGCGCATTGGCTACACGACCATTCTGCTGGGCACCCTTGGCTTTTTCGGCCTTGGTCTACCACCAGAGAGTCCGGATTGGGGCAGCACGATCAACGAAGGCCGCAAGCTTTTGTCGATCTACCTGCATCCAGCCCTGCCCCCTGCCTTGGCATTGCTGTCCTTGGTGCTGGGTTTGAACCTGCTTGCAGATGGTTTGCGCGAAGAAAGCCTACGCGATTGATTTAACAGGGCGGACGGGGGGCCAGCCCCCTCGACCCCCGAGATATTTATAGAGAGAGGAAACCAAAGGGTTTTCTGGCTCTGCTCCAAAGGGAGAGATGACATGGCAAAACTGGACTATGACGGGCCGATCCTTGAGATTGATAAGCTCTCGATTTCCTTCTTTACACGGCTGCGCGAAATTCCAGCGGTGATGGATTTTTCTGTAACGGTACAGCCAGGTGAAGCGGTTGGTTTGGTTGGTGAATCAGGTTGCGGTAAGTCCACTGTTGCGCTTGGTGTGATGCAGGATCTTGGTAAGAATGGTCGCGTCGTTGGTGGGTCTATCAAATTCAAAGGACGCGATCTATCCGAGATGAGCGCCGAGGAATTGCGCGAGGTACGCGGCAATGAAATCGCGATGATCTACCAAGAACCCATGGCATCCCTAAACCCTGCGATGAAGATCGGCCGTCAATTGATGGAAGTGCCGATGATCCACGAAGGCATCGGCGAAAAAGAAGCGATGGAACGCGCGCTTCAAGTCGTTACGGATGTGAAGCTGCCTGATCCGAAGCGGATTTTGAACAGTTATCCCCATCAGCTTTCAGGTGGTCAGCAGCAGCGGATCGTGATCGCCATGGCTTTGATGTCCAAGCCTGCTTTGCTGATTTTAGATGAACCAACGACTGCTTTGGATGTGACGGTTGAAGCGGCGATTGTCGAATTGGTGCGCGATCTGGGCAAGAAATATGGCACCTCGATGCTGTTCATTTCGCACAATCTTGGTCTGGTTCTCGAAACCTGTGACCGGATTTGTGTCATGTATTCCGGCGAGGCGGTCGAGCGCGGATCAATCGAAGATGTATTCGACGAAATGCAGCACCCCTATACGCAAGCGTTGTTCCGCTCGATCCCGCTACCCGGTGCCGACAAGAACGCACGTCCTTTGGTTGCTATTCCCGGCAACTTCCCCCTGCCCCACGAGCGTCCTAATGGTTGTAACTTCGGACCCCGTTGTGACTATTTCGAGGCGGGTCGATGTGACCAAGGCGACATTCCGATGGTAGGTGTTGACGGTAATGACCGCCATGCCACCCGCTGTTTGAAACATGAAGAGATTGACTGGAACGCCCCCATCACGCTGGGTGAACAAAAGGTCAAAGGCGAGATCGGCAAAGTCGTTCTGAAGATGGATAATCTCAAGAAATACTATGAGGTTTCCGCAAACGCGCTCTTTGGTGGTGCGAATAAGAAGGTCGTCAAAGCGAACGAAACACTGAGCTTTGAAGCGCGTGAATCCGAGACCCTCGCGATTGTGGGGGAATCCGGCTGCGGTAAATCCACCTTTGCCAAAGTCTTGATGGGTTTGGAGACGGCTACGGACGGTGAAATCCTGCTGGATAACCAAAGCATCGGAAACACCACGATCGCGGAACGTGACACCAAGACCGTCGCAGATGTGCAGATGGTGTTCCAGAACCCGTTTGATACGCTGAACCCCTCAATGACAGTGGGTCGCCAGATCATTCGGGCACTCGAAATCTTCAAGATCGGCAACTCGGAAGCGGATCGACGCAATCGCATGCTAGAATTGCTCGACCTCGTAAAACTGCCTCGCGAATTTGCGGATCGTATGCCACGTCAACTGTCGGGCGGTCAAAAGCAACGTGTCGGCATAGCGCGCGCTTTCTCTGGTGGTGCGCGAATTGTGGTCGCGGATGAACCAGTTTCAGCGCTGGATGTGTCGGTTCAAGCGGCCGTCACCGATTTATTAATGGAAATCCAGCGTGAAGAAAAAACCACGCTGCTATTCATCTCGCATGATCTGTCGATCGTGCGCTATCTTAGCGATCGTGTGATGGTAATGTACTTGGGCCATGTGGTAGAGCTGGGCACGACGGATCAGGTCTTTTCGCCGCCTTATCATCCTTATACCGAAGCTTTGCTTTCAGCGGTTCCAATCGCCGACACTAGTATCGTGAAAAAGCATATTGTGCTTGAAGGCGATATACCCTCCGCGATGAACCCGCCGTCAGGCTGCCCTTTCCAGACGCGCTGTGGCTGGAAATCGCAAGTGCCCGGAAACCTGTGCGACACGGAAGTACCGCCCGTGCGCATCCTTGAGGGCAATCACCAAGTGAAATGCCACCTGAGTGATGAAAAATTGGCCGAAATGGAACCTGTGATCAAAATGGCCGCGGAATAACTTCATCTTGCCGGGTAAACTCCGGGGGGCCGATGTTTGATCGGTCGGGGCTGGCCCCCTCTACCCCCGATACTCGCGTGGCGTTTTGCCTGTCACACGCAGAAATTCACGGTTGAAGTCTGATTTGGTGTTAAAGCCCGCGCTCAGCATGGCCTCTGTTACACTTTGCCCGCTCGCTAGCGCGTCACAGGCCGCTTTGATCCGGCGCGCATTGATGTAACGCGATACATTTTCACCTGTCACACGATTGATAGCGCTTGAGAGCGTTTTCACTGGCAGGCCCAAACGCCGCGCAAGGCGCGTGAGCGTAAGATCGGGATCAAGGTACAAACGTCCCTCTTCAACCAAGGCGTCAAGACGGGCGATGATTTGGGTATCTTCCTCACCCGCGCTTGCGGTGGCAGTCGCAGCATTGTCGTGCCGTTCTTCAGGCATGTCACTTAGGCTGCGCGACAAACTAAGTGCGCCCAAGGCCAACAGCATACCAGAAGAGCTGAAACCGACAATAAAGGGTTGCCATTCAGGTACGCCTGAAATGATCGCCAGTAAAATCGCAAGATCGCTGAACGCCGAGGCTATAAGCGCCGCTCCGATCCAGCGCCAGATACGACCCGAAACCTCACCGCTTTCTATGCGTAATCAAGGCAAAGCATCACCACCGCGAGACACGGTATAGATAATCATTCCTCCATAACCGAGGTAGGACAGCGGGATGATTACATCTAGCGCATAAGACTGCACCATCAGTGCAATTATCGCTAAAACAGGCAGAGCCAAATGCGGCCAAGGAGGTGTATTCTACTCAATTCCAGATTGACGCAATGCGATCCATGCCATCGGCGCAATACAGCACGCAAGCACCGGCATACCCCAGCGCAGCCCATCAATGCCATAATGCATCACCAAAGCGATTAGTGCGGATTGCACAGCGCAAAGTGCAGCCAAAGCAGTCAAAGCGGTGACGCGGTTTTGAGTTGTGAACAAGGAAATGCTCAAAAACCCCAAAATCAACGCGCCGAACATCGGAATGGGTAGGGTTGGCAGCATATTTTGCTCCGAAAAAGGACTAAAACCGGTTTGAGAACGTCCCAAAACCCGTTTCAGGACGCTTATCTGAGAAAATGCGCGCATCTAGGTCTTATCGCAACCACGAAACGATTGGACTTTTCGATGACACTTAGAACACTCATGATCCGAACCACCGCCGCTTCAAGCGCGGGTACGGCCCTTTTCTTTGGCACCGCTTGGGTGCTTTCCACTGAAACCCGCGAAATACCTGAAACACAGGTTGGGTTTAGCACGGTGCCATTTGAGGTCGCGCATCGCGATAAAGCGCTGAATTTGCAAATGTGGTATCCGACGGATGAAACCTGCCCCGCTGATCTAATCGCGCAAAACGCCTTGATGTACGGATTTCATGCGCACCGTGACGCCGCCCCGCGAGATGGCGCGTTTCCCCTGATCGTTCTTAGTCATGGCTCTGGTGGGCGTATGACACAGATGGCGTGGCTGGCAACGGACTTGGCCGAGCAAGGGTATATCGTTGCAGGGGTAAACCATCACGGCACGACTTCGATGGACAGTGATCCACATCGCACCATTGAAATATGGGAACGCCCTGCAGATCTGACAGCACTGATTGACGCTTTTGAAGCGGGTCTGCTAAATGGCCTGACCGCGGATATGAACAGCGTGACCAGTGCCGGCTTTTCCCTTGGGGGTCACACGGCCTTGGCCCTTGCAGGTGCGCAAGTCAGCAAAGAGGCTTATGTCGCTTACTGTGACGCGAATGTGGGCATGCTCGATTGTGGATGGCTTTCCGGCGGGGGCGTTGATTTCAACGATATTGACGCGGGGCGCTATGAGGCGTCGTTCAAAGATGCGCGCGTAACAGCGACACTTGCGATTGATCCAGCCTTGCCAAAGGCCATGACGGCCGACAGCTTGGCCGCAATTGCACATCCGACGTTGCTTTTGAACTTGGGGGATCACCCCAACTTGCCTGCTGGTATTGACGCGGCACATTTGGCGGATCAGATGCCCGATGCAACCCATCTTGCATTTCCCGGTGCCTGGCACATGAGCGGGACCGGTGAATGCAGCGCGTTGGGGCGTTTGATCATTGGTGCATCTGGCTTGTTTACCGGAGAAACCAATATCTGTGGAGAATCCGCGCGTTATCGCACGATCATTCATGATAAGATGCTGGATGCAAACCTACCGTTTATAGAGGCAAATCACATAGGCCAAGCGGTTGCACCAAGCAGTTAACCGCCCCAGATCACCTTAACGTAATTGCGTGTCTCCTTGTAAGGAGGCACGCCACCATGCTTTTCAACTGCGCCCGGCCCTGCATTATAGGCAGCAAGTGCCAAGCGCCACGTGCCAAACTTGCGGAACTGTTCTTTAAGATAACGCGCACCGCCTTCAAGGTTTTGGGCAGGATCGCTAGCATCCACACGCAGATATTTTGCAGTGCCCGGCATCAATTGCGCAAGACCTTGCGCGCCCGCGTGTGACACCGCGTTCGGGTTCCAGTTACTTTCTTGCTGCACAAGTCTCAGGAACAGGTCTTCGGGGATACCGTGTTTGCGCGCAGCCGCGCGCGCCATCTTGGAGTAGATACCTTTATAGCGGCCACGATACTTTGGTGACGTACCCGTGTCCCCGTCCGTGCCCCATTTGGTCGGTGTGACGACCGATGGCGGCTTTAAACGCACAGAGGCTTTGTATTGTTGAGATGCGCGGTTATCCAAAACCTTGGACTGCGATTTGAACAGCTTTTGACGCGATTTCGTCGACAAACGATCCGCCGCCACTGGCGTTGCCAGCGCGAATATGAGAAGCGCCGCAATGCCCGTGCGACTTCTCTTGTTGAAAACGCTCATTCAGTTCAACCTGTTTGCCTGTTGTTGGCTGCAATATAGTGGATTTTCGCTGCCCGACTAGTGCTTGCGTCGTTATTCCGTTTTTAACCATGATCTGGTGGTGTAGGTTCGGCAAAACTTCGCTGACTGAGTCGGCGCAAGGGCTGCACAGAGACATCTTAAGGGGGCGATATGGCCGGATCTGTAAATAAAGTGATACTCATTGGCAATCTGGGCCGCGATCCAGAAGTGCGTACATTCCAGAATGGCGGCAAAGTATGCAACCTGAGGATTGCAACGTCAGAAACTTGGAAAGACAAGAATTCAGGCGAGCGCAAAGAGCGGACGGAATGGCATTCGGTTGCAATTTTTTCCGAGCCTTTGACACGTATTGCCGAACAATATTTGCGCAAAGGGTCGAAAGTTTACATCGAAGGTCAACTTGAGACACGCAAATGGCAGGATCAATCCGGTCAGGACAAATATAGCACCGAAGTTGTGCTACGTCCCTACACCTCTACGCTGACAATGCTTGATGGTCGCGGTGATAATTCCGGCGGCGGCGGAGGTGGTAACTACGGTGGCGGTTCTCAAGGCGGTGTCTATGACAGCGGCAGCCAAGGCGGCGGATATGATAGCGGCCAAGGTGGCGGCAGTTATGGCGGTGGCAACCAAAGCGGAGGCACACCTTCGCGCGATCTGGATGATGAAATCCCGTTTTAAAGAATTGAACCTGCGGGACCGGGGCGCTGCCCCGGACCCCGGGATATTTATCGAGAGAGGAAAAGCCTATCGCGCCGCTAAAGCATCTTCCAAAAGTGTGTGGACCACATCTTTGGGCACATCGGATGTGACGAACGCCGATCCGATTGCACGCGCAAGAATAAAGCGTAGCTGACCGTCGATCACCTTTTTGTCTTGCCCCATCAGATCAAGTAATGCATCAGCATCCGGTAGATCGCCCGCTATGTCTGACAGATCAACTTTCATTCCCATCTCACGCAAATGCGCGCGCACGCGACTGGGATCTTCTTGGCTACACAGACCAAGGCGAGACGATAGTTCAAACGCCAACGCGCAGCCAATCGCAACGCCTTCACCGTGAAGCAAACGATCTGAGTAGCCAGTTGCCGCTTCCAAAGCATGACAGAACGTATGGCCGAGGTTCAAAAGTGCACGATCCCCCTGCTCTGTTTCATCGCGCAAAACAATGTCTGCCTTCATTTGAACAGAGCGGCGCACCGCTTGGACGCGCGCGTCTTGATCACCCGAGAGCAACGCGGGGCCAAGTCGTTCTAGCCACTCGAAGAAATCTGCATCCCCAAGCATTCCGTATTTGACCACTTCGCCGTAGCCGGACAAAAAATCCCGTGGGGTCAACGTGTTCAGCGTATTTGTATCCGCCAGAACCAGAGAGGGTTGATGAAACGCTCCGATCAGGTTTTTGCCTTGCGGCGCATTGATCCCGGTTTTGCCACCAACGGAACTATCCACTTGTGCCAGCAATGATGTGGGCATCTGCACAAACCGAATACCACGGCGCAATACGGCCGCCGCAAAACCAACCAGATCGCCGATTACTCCGCCACCCAGCGCAATGACGATATCGCGCCGCTCGACCTTTTGTTCTAACAACCATTCAACACAGCGGGTAAATTGCGGCCATGCCTTTGTGCTTTCCCCTGCGGGCAGTTCCAAACACACCATATCGATGCCTTGTGCCGAAAGCCCCGCGCGCAGTGTTTCCAGGTGAAGCGGTGCGACATTGCTTTCGGTGACAACCGCGACTTGCGGGCGATGCAAAAGCGGCGCAATTTCTGCCCCGGCCCGATCCAGCAGACCCGGACCAATGCGCATTTCATATTCGCGCCCCGCTAAAGGCACCTGTACTGTTTCAAACATCACTTTTCTCCAAAACATCCGCACGTGCTTGCAAGGCTTGCACCACCTGCGTTGCCATATCCTCAATTGAATAGTGATGACTGGCATCAACAGACAGATCAGCCATGGCATAGATCGGCGCGCGTGCTTCAAACAATCCGCTCAGCGTGGCCAATGGATCAGCTGTTTGTAGCAAAGGCCGTGTGTCTTTACTGCGCACGCGCGACCAAAGGAGTGGCAGGTCCGCATTCAAACAAACCGATACACCGCGCTGCGAAATTAGGCTGCGATTACGCTCTGCCAGAAACGCACCACCGCCCGTGGACAACACGCATGGCACCCCATCCAGCAAGCGCGCGATCACTTCACTTTCGCGCGCACGAAAGAAAGCTTCGCCGTCGCGTTCAAAGATCTCAGCAATGCTCATATTGGCCGCACTGACGATTTCCAAATCCGAATCAAGGAACGGTACATCCAGCTTTGCAGCCAAAGCTTTGCCCACAGCTGTTTTGCCCGCACCCATCATGCCGACCAAGACCACCGTTTTGTGCAATTTCCAGACCATTTGACCTAAATCCAACGGCGCGCATCGGCTAATGCCCGCCAAATTTCGATTTGTTCACTTCAATGACGTGAACTTACCAAAAAGGCCATATATAAACGTGACAAAAGACGGCAAGCAGGCAAGGATCAAATTCATGTGGCGTATCATCAAATGGTTGATCTATCTGGCGATTTTGGCAGGGCTTGCCTTGATTGCCTATGCGTACTTGGGCCCTTTTTTCGGGGCCGATTTTTCAGCGCCCTTACATGAAATTCGCGTTCCGGTGGATTTAAATGGCGGCAGTTAAGCTTGGCCTTGCATCTGCTTGCACGCTGCTTTGCGCCGCTTTGTCGCCCGCTTATGCGACTGACCCCCTGTCCGCGATTGAATGGCTGGAAAAACGCCCCAAACAAATTGTTGTCCCGCTTGTGCCGCCGACGCCGCGTGCTGATGAACCAGCCGTTGCGGGATCTGTCCTGACGCCAGAAGTCACTGTCACACCTTTGGGGGCACCCGTGCGCGCCGCGGCTGGGCTTTTGCCGAGCAATATCACAGGCCTACCACGGTCCTTGTGGCAAAGTAGTGATGCAGATGCTTTGACCACTTTGATCACAGCCCTGAACGTGGAAGACCTGCCAGCGCTGCATGCTTTGCTTTTCACGCTTCTTTTGGCAGAGGCGGCCCCCCCAAGAGATTCACAAACAGCAGAGTTCATGCGCGCGCGGGTGCAAAAGCTGTTGTACTTGGGTGCTCTGGATCCTGCGTCGGCACTTTTAGAACGCGCCGACCCTGCGCATCTGGATTTGTTTGATCTCTATTTCGACGTCTCTTTGCTGAGCGGAAATTCAGATGCTCCTTGCAAAGCCTTGAAAGCAAATCCGAACCTAAGTCGTGATTTTGCAACGCGCATCTATTGTGAAGCGCGCGCACAGGAGTGGGACATTGCTGCGCTTACCCTATCGACGGCAGATGCGATCGGCGCACTCGAGCCGATTGATGTGGCCTTGCTGGAACGCTTTTTAGATCCCGAAATGTTTGAAGAAACACCACAACCTCCACAAACCGTCAGCGTTTTACAGTTCCGCTTGTTTGAAGCCGCAGGTGAATCTTTGCCCACAGCCTCTTTACCGCGCGCGTTCGCGGCAACTGATCTTGCCGGTGATGCTGGGTGGAAGCCGCAACTGGATGCAGCAGAGCGTTTGGCGCGTGTCGGTGCAATTTCTGAGAACCGCCTGTTGGGCATATACACCAGCCGCATTCCATCCGCCTCCGGTGGAATTTGGGACCGCGTCGAGACGATTCAACGCTTTGAAACCGCGATGACATCTGGAGATCCTGTTGCAATCTTTAAACAATTGCGCCGCGCATGGGGCAAGATGAAAGAAGCCAATTTGGAAGTGCCCTTTGCCGCACTTTTTACTGAAGACTTATTACGCCTGCCAAGTACAGGTGCAGATGCTGACTTGATCACGCGCATTGCATTGCTATCGCCGCTATACGAACAGGCTGCATCCCGCGACACGTCTGATCCAACATTGCGCGCAGCGCTGTCCGTCGCGGTGGGTGAACCGAAGGCGCAAAGCACGGTGCCGCTAAGCTTAACGATCCAAGCTGCCTTTTCAGGAGCGGGTGCGCCGCAATTCTTAACAGACATGGTCAGTGAGGACCGTTTAGGCGAAGCAATATTGCGTGCTTTGGCGCTAAGCATGACCGGTGCACAAGGCGATCCCGGTGCCTTGCAAAGCGGACTTGCGTTTCTGCGCAGCGTTGGTTTGGAAGACACCGCGCGGCGCAGCGCGTTACAGTTGCTGCTACTTGATCAGAACAGTTCAGAATGAGCGCCAATGCCGATCATCTGCGCTGGATTTCCACCTTTCTGGATGCCCAAGCCGCCGAATTAGGCGCCGCGACCAACACACAACTTGCCTATGCGCGTGATTTGAAAGATTTTGCTGACTGGTTGTCGGGCCGTAAATTGTCATTCGACCAAGCAACCCGCGACGATGTCGAGGCCTATTTGGTCTTTTGCGACGCGCAAGGTCTGGCGAAATCGACCCGCGCGCGGCGTTTGTCTGCGATCAAACAGTTGTATCGTTTCGGCTTTGAAGAAGGTTGGCGCAGTGACAATCCAGCAATCCAAATCGCTGGTCCTGGGCGCGACAAACGCTTGCCCAAAACGCTAAGCATGACAGAGGTTGATGGTTTGTTGGCCGCCTCGCGCGAAGTCGGTCGATCAAATGCAGATCGCATTCGCAATACCTGTTTGATGGAACTACTCTATGCAACAGGTATGCGCGTCAGCGAATTGGTGTCGCTGCCCTTATCCGCGGCGCGCGGCAACCCAAGGATGCTGCTTATTCGCGGCAAAGGTGACAAGGAACGCATGGTGCCCTTGTCACCGCCTGCGCGCGATGCTGTGGAAAACTGGCTTGAAACGCTGGATGATCTGCAAGAAGCAGGTCGGCTGAAAGGCAAAGCCGTGTCCAAATTCTTGTTCCCGTCGCGTAGCAAAGAAGGCCATTTGACAAGACACAGGTTCTATATCTTGATCAAAGAGTTGGCAGTGCATGCGGGCGTATCCCCCGCCAAGGTCACACCCCACACGTTACGCCATGCTTTTGCGACACATCTGTTAGAAAATGGTGCTGATCTGCGCTCGATCCAGACCTTGTTGGGCCACGCAGATGTGGCAACGACAGAGATTTATACCCATGTTTTGGAAGCGCGATTGCAAGAGTTGGTGCTGACCCATCACCCACTTGCCAAGGATGAAGATTAACGGCGTAAAGAAGTTGGTAGAACGTCTTCGGACGGCCAAATCCCTGACTGCAAAGCAGTGTGGTAGCCTTGGGTCAAACCCGCAGCGGTCATATCGCGTACTGCTGCCTCAACGTCATACGTCAAAGTTTCAAACTGAATGGTTCCGTCTTCCAGAATTCGTAGGAATTCAGTTTGGGCCGTCCCATTGTGCGCAGGCATGCCAATGACCCCTGCGTTGATCCAGCGCACGCCTGCAATGTCGCGCTGAAAAGCGATGCCAGAATGTCCTGCTATGATAGTGTCCACGTCACCGCAAAGCATATTGATCGCATCAAGCTCTTCTAGGAAATCGGCCTCGTTCGACACGCTCCACAAAAACCGCGCAACATCAGTGACACCGCCGTGAATAACCGCCGTACGACGCCCCGTATGCGTAAATGTCAAAACATCCGGCAGACCAGCCATCCAAGCGCGCGCACCCCGCCCGACTTCAGCATTGGCAAAGCCATACCATGCAGCAGACAACAGATCACAGGTCGTGCCATCCTCAAACCCGCACCCGCAATCCAAAGCGTTCGCGGCCAGTTGCTTTTCACAGTTTCCAGCAACGATGTGAATGCCTTCGACCTGCATCCGCATGATGACCGCATTTGGTGCGCCGCAATAGGCCACCAGATCACCAGTGCAGATCAATGTGCCACGCGCCGTATCTAAAAGCGCGTCTAACGCTTGGATATTCGAGTAAGGGCCGCCGAAAACAGTGATTTCACCGCTCAAATTACCCAATTCGCTTACACGCATGCTCCGTTCCCTTGAAGTGTCGACCTCTCGCCCCCATAACACGAAGACCCAATAGGAAGACAAGCCCGATGGACCCGACTACAACAGTATTTGATAGCGCATTTTGGATCACTTCGGGGTCCATTTTGCTGCTGCTGGTCCTATCCGGATTCTTCTCTGGCTCTGAAACCGCGTTGACGGCCGCGTCGCGCGGTAAACTGCGCACGCAAGCGGACAAAGGTTCGCGCGGGGCTCAGCGTGCTTTGGAAATTACTGAGGACAATGAACGTCTGATCGGTTCGGTCCTTTTGGGCAACAATCTGGTTAATATTCTGGCAACATCGCTTGCGACAGCGCTGTTCACGCGCGCGTTCGGGGAAAGTGGCGTCGCCATGGCTACTTTGGTCATGACGTTGTTGGTCCTTATTTTTGCAGAAGTTCTGCCAAAGACTTATGCGATCACCAACGCAGAACGTGCCGCGGCCTTGGTGTCCCCAGTTATTCAACTGGTCATCACCGTATTCTCGCCCATCGTTACAGCTGTGCGTTTCTTCGTGCGCGGCGTCTTGCGCATATTTGGAATTGTGACAGACCCGGATGGGCATATTTTGGCCGTGAAAGAAGAGATTGAAGGTGCTTTGAACCTTGGTCACTCTGAAGGCATCGTCGAAAAAGAAGACCGCGATCGTATTCTTGGCGCGCTGGATCTTAGCGAGCGCGCGGTTGAAGAAATCATGCTGCACCGCTCTGGAATTGAGATGATTGATGCGGCCTCTGATCCTTCCGCGATCCTGCGACAGTGCCTTGAAAGCCGCCATACCCGCCTGCCCGTATTTGATGGTGAGCCGGAGAATATCATTGGCACCGTACACGCCAAAGACTTGCTGCGCGCAATGCACCGTTTGATTGACCCTAAAACGGGTTCGGTTGCAGGGCTGACCAAATTCGACATCCGTGAAGTTGCGATGCCGCCCTATTTTGTGCCTGAGACCACCACGCTGGACGATCAAATGCGCAACTTTTTGCGCCGCCGCACCCACTTTGCGCTGGTTGTTGATGAATATGGAACCTTGCAAGGCTTGATCACCTTAGAAGACATTCTTGAAGAAATCGTTGGCGAAATCACGGATGAATTCGATCTGGAAGAAGACGCAAGCCTCGCCCCTGACGAGGATGGCCACTACGTGATCGACGGCGCAATGACGATCCGTGATCTAAACCGCGCCGTCGATTGGGCGCTGCCGGACGAGGAAGCCAACACTGTCGCAGGTCTGGTCATCCATGAAGCACAAATGATCCCGACGACTGGACAAGTGTTCAGCTTTCACGGTTTCCGCTTTGAAGTGATCGGGCGCGATGGCAATCGGATCACGCAACTGAAAATCCGGCCCCTGTAACCTTATTTCGAGGCGTTTCGTTTCGCCGCGATTTCAAGCATCGGCTTTAAGTAATACCCGGTGTAGCTGCCTTCGACTTCAGCAACGGTTTCGGGTGTTCCAACTGCGACCACTTCGCCACCACCATCTCCGCCTTCGGGACCAATGTCGATGATCCAGTCTGCTGTTTTGATCACATCAAGATTGTGCTCGATCACAATCACAGAATTTCCGCCCTCTACCAATTCATGCAAAACTTCCAACAGCTTGCGCACATCCTCAAAATGAAGACCGGTGGTCGGTTCATCCAGAATATAAAGCGTGCGACCTGTCGAGCGTTTGCTAAGTTCCTTAGACAGCTTGACACGCTGCGCTTCACCACCCGAGAGCGTCGTCGCTTGTTGGCCAACTTTAATATAGCCAAGGCCAACCCGCATTAGCGCATCCATTTTTTCTCGGATACTTGGAACCGCTTTGAAGAATTCTTGCGCATCTTCGACAGTCATATTCAAGACATCAGCGATGCTTTGGCCTTTGAACCGGATTTCCAGCGTTTCACGATTGTAGCGCGCACCTTTGCAGGTTTCACATTCTACATACACATCCGGAAGGAAGTGCATTTCAATTTTGATAACCCCATCCCCCTGACAGGCTTCGCAGCGCCCCCCTTTGACGTTGAAACTAAAGCGTCCGGGCTTGTAACCGCGTGTTTTGGATTCTGGCAGACCCGCAAACCAATCGCGGATTGGCGTGAAAGCACCTGTATAAGTTGCCGGATTGGACCGCGGCGTGCGCCCGATCGGGCGTTGGTCAATGTCGATCACCTTATCAAGGTGTTCCAAGCCTTTGATCGTCTCGCACGGCGCGGGCGTTTGACGCGCACCATTTAGACGCATCGATGCTGTCTTGAACAAGGTTTCAATCGTTAGCGTTGATTTACCGCCACCCGACACACCTGTCACACACACAAACTTTCCGAGCGGAAATTCGACACTGACATTTTGCAGGTTGTTGCCAGTTGCTTTCACAACTTTGATCTTTTTCTTATTACCCGTACGACGTTTTGCGGGCACAGCTATCTCGCGTTTACCACTTAGATATTGGCCGGTCATGGACGCAGGATCAGCGATGATTTCAGCAGGCGTTCCTTTTGAAACGACTTGGCCACCATGCACACCGGCACCAGGTCCGATATCAAAGACATAGTCCGCTTCACGGATCGCTTCTTCATCGTGTTCAACAACGATCACGGTATTTCCCTGGTCCCGAAGGTTCTTCAACGTCAAAAGCAGACGATCATTGTCACGCTGATGTAGACCGATGGAAGGTTCATCCAGCACATAAAGGACCCCCTGCAAACCGGATCCGATCTGGCTGGCTAGTCTGATGCGTTGGCTTTCCCCGCCGCTTAACGTTCCACTGGCACGCGACAACGTAAGGTACTCTAGGCCGACATTGTTAAGGAAACCCAAGCGTTCCTGGATTTCTTTCAAAATGGCTTTCGCAATCTCGTTGCGTTGCACTGTTAAGGACGCAGGCACAGTCGCACACCATTCATACGCCTCGCGGATCGACATTTGCACCACGTGACCAACATGCAGCCCTGCAATCTTGACAGCCAACGCTTCTTGGCGAAGGCGGAAACCGTCACATGTGCCACATGGTCTATTGTTTTGATAACGCTCAAATTCTTCGCGAATCCAGTTGCTATCCGTCTCGCGATAGCGCCGCTCCATGTTTGGAATGACACCCTCAAACACGCGGGTCACTTGATAGACGCGCCCACCCTCATCATAGCGGAATGGGATTTCTTCTTCGCCAGAGCCATATAGGAAAACCTGCTGGACATAGGCCGGCAAATCTTTCCATTTCGTGCTTTGGTCAAACTCGTAGTGTTTTGCAATCGCTTCAATGGTTTGCAAGAAGTACGGTGACTTTCCTTTGCGCCAAGGGGCCAACGCACCATCAGAAATCTTTAAAGTCGCATCGGGAACCACCAAGCGTTCGTCAAAAAATAATTCTTTTCCCAGACCATCACAATCAGGACAGGCACCGAAAGGCGCGTTGAAACTGAAAAGCCGGGGTTCGATCTCAGGAATGGTGAAACCACTGACAGGACAAGCAAATTTCTCAGAGAATGTGTGGCGCTCCGGCTCGCCTTCGCTTGGGGCTGTTTCAAGAATGGCAATTCCGTCAGCCAGATCAAGGGCGGTGCGCAGGCTATCGGCTAGGCGGGTTTCAAGTCCTTCACGCACAATCAGACGATCTACCACAACATCGATGTCATGACGGAATTTTTTGTCCAGCGTGGGTGGTTCGTCCAGCTCATAGAACTCCCCATCCACCTTCACACGTTGAAAGCCTTGTTTGCGAAGCTCCATAAATTCTTTGCGGTATTCACCTTTTCGATCGCGAATGATCGGGGCCAGAAGATAGCCGCGCGTGCCCTCTTCCATCGTCATGATGCGATCGACCATATCTTGCACTTGTTGTGCTTCAATCGGAAGACCTGTTGCTGGTGAAAACGGTGTACCAACACGCGCATAAAGCAGGCGCATGTAGTCGTAGATTTCAGTCACCGTGCCGACAGTCGATCGTGGGTTTTTCGACGTTGTCTTTTGCTCGATTGAAATCGCAGGACTTAAACCACTGATGTGATCCACATCAGGTTTTTGCATCATATCAAGGAATTGGCGCGCATAAGCGCTAAGCGACTCAACGTAGCGACGCTGGCCCTCAGCGTAGATCGTATCAAACGCGAGCGATGATTTGCCAGAGCCTGATAATCCGGTAATAACCACCAGTTGGTCACGCGGAATATCCACGTCAATTGATTTGAGATTATGCTCGCGCGCGCCGCGCACTTCGATATTTTTAAGCTCGGCCATACTGCGCCCCTTTGGTTCAACGCTACCACATAGGCATAGCTTCGGATTCGGCCAGCCCTGATGATGGATAACGAATAGAACAAATCGGGAATATACGGAAGATTAATCTCTTTGTCCCGCTGTCTCGCTACGACGACTTTCTAGAACCAGATGAACAGCGATGCCACACAGGCAAAATAGCAGCACGAAACCAATCGTTCCAATTATCCCACTGCTTGCAATGATAGCGGCAAGTATTGGTGGCCCGCAGGTCGTGCCTACGTTGCCAAGCTGTGCGATGGCACCCGTCGCATACGCGCGATCTGTTTCATCCTCGTTAAGTGTTGCCAAGGCCGCGAAAGAAGCACCAGGCACAAAGCCTGTCGCGCCCAGTAGGATCAAACAGGCAATAATGAAAGCGCCGTCATTTCCGTAGGTGAAATAGAGCGGAAGTGCTGTAAGCGCGGTTAATGCAAATCCGATCATCACCGCGCGTACAGGGTCCACAAAACGCAAAAGCAGGACCCCGAAAGTTAAAGATGTAATGATAGACGCCAAAGGCAAAGATGCCGACAATCCTACGCGATGCACCGCGCTGACAAAGCCGGGTAAATAGGTCAAAAGCGCAATATAAAGTCCAGTGTAGTAGACAAACCCAAGCGCTGCCGCGCTGATCCAAGGGGATGTGTAGATCGTGCTGTGCAGTTTAAGGATTTCTGTTGGATTTAATCGTATCTCGCGAACAGCACTAGGACTGGGGCGCACTGGGGCAGGCAAAGTAATCCACAACAGCAGTCCTAGAACGAACATATACGCTGCATGTGCAAGGAAAAGCGTGCTTACCCCCCCGTGCGTTATCAAAAAGGGCGCGATCAATGCGATCAGCATATAAGACAGACCGAAAAAGCTGCTCCATAGGGTCATCACCGACGAACGCGCCGCGTCAGAGCTATGGCGCGCCATTAAAATCGGACCCGCCACTACGATGCATAAATGGCTGGTGCCTTCCAAAACACGCAGCGCAATCACTACAGTAAAAGGCAGCGTGAAAGACTGCAATGCCGACAAGAGCGCAGCCGCTAACATGCCGCACACAAAGGCACGTCGAATGCCGAGGCGAGGGATTAAAATACCTGCAACAACGCCGAAAATAAGTCCTACAAGACCGACGCAGGATATGAGAAAGCCAAGGCTGATTTCGCTGACCGCATAGATTTTGCGGAATTCATCAAGAGAAACGGCAATTTTTCCAAACTGAGCAGCGGCGCCCAATCCAGCGGCCCAAACAAGAAAAATGATAAACCAGTTTGAACGCTGTACAGCAGGCAAAACCGATTGATCCAAAAGATCAGATTTTTTGTGCAAGTGCCCAAGCCGTGATCGGGAAATCGGGATCATTTGTAAGATCGTCGTTTTCGATGTCATGCTCTGGTGGCCACTCGGGCTCCAGATTGCGAAGCGCCGCGGCACGGTTTCCCCATTGGCTGGTCCGAATAGCGCTTTCATCAAAGCCACATTCAACAAGCAAGTTCTTCAATCCCCGTGCAGACCAGCGTGAATTATCCTGTGGCGCCGCATGAAATGGAATGAAGAACGGGGTTGCGATGTAAAAATAGGACCCACGCTTCATCATTTTGCGCACATTCTTCATCGCTGCATAAGGGCGATCCAAATGTTCCCAAACTTGATCTGCGATAATTAGATCAAATTTGCGTGGACGCCCGTCTTCGCCCTCAAACGGACCTTTGCAAATATCGTATTTGGGATAACGGAACTGTTCATAGGATGCGAAGTTGAAATACTTGCCCCACTGCCCCGAAATCTCGGCAACTGACATGCCTTGCAACGGCAATTCTTTCAGCCATGCCCGACTGATCCTGCGCAATTCTATCCGATTCAAGGAAGGCATCAGAAAATCCTAAAAATGGATGGCACGGTCAAAGGCATCGAGCACGCTTTCGTGCATCATTTCAGACAAGGTTGGATGCGGAAAGACCGTGTGCATCAAGTCTTCTTCGGTTGTCTCTAACTGACGACCAATGACATAGCCTTGGATCATTTCAGTCACTTCCGCGCCAATCATATGCGCGCCCAGCAACTCACCCGTTTTCTCATCAAACACGGTTTTCACAAAGCCTTCTGCTTCGCCCAAGGCGATGGCTTTGCCGTTGCCCATAAAGGGAAAACGTCCGACTTTTATAGCATGGCCTGCTTCAAGCGCTTGCGCCTCGGTCATGCCCACGCTGGCAACCTGCGGGTGGCAATAGGTGCAGCCCGCAATAGAGCCCGGTTTGATGGGATGAACTGTCTTACCTGCGATCAATTCCGCAACCATCACCCCTTCATGAGAAGCCTTATGCGCAAGCCATGGCGCGCCTGCGATATCGCCAATAGCAAAGACACCATCGACGCCGGTTCGGCAGTATTCATCCGTGACAACATGGGTTCGATCGACAGTTACCCCCTCCTGTTCCAAGCCCAGGTCTTCGACGTTTCCGACAATCCCGACAGCAGAAATAACCGTGTCAAAATCTTCGGTCGTGACCTTTCCACCCTGCTCAATATGAGCCGTGACTTTACCCTTTGCACGATCAAGCTGTTTCACCATAGCGCTTTCACGAATTTTCATGCCTTGCGCAATAAAGCTTTTCTTGGCGAATACGCTCACTTCTGCGTCCTCAACGGGTAAAACGCGCTCCATCACTTCAACCACAGTCGTATCTGCGCCCAAAGTATTGTAAAAGCTTGCAAATTCAATACCGATCGCCCCTGATCCGATGACCAGCAATTTCTTGGGCATACGCGGTGGGGTAAGCGCGTCTTTGTAGGTCCAGACCAGATCGCCGTCGCCCTCAAGTCCCGGCAATTCGCGCGCGCGCGCGCCGGTGGCAAGGATGATGTTGGCAGAGCTTAATTCAACCTCACCTTTATCTATCTTGACTGCAACTTTGCCTTTGCCCGCAAGACGCGCCTCTCCCATCACGACAGTGATTTTGTGTTTTTTCATCAAGTGTGAGATGCCCGATGACAATTGCCCCGCAACCTTGCGAGAACGTTGAACAACCGTATCCAAATCGTAATCAATCCCAGTCGCACTTAGCCCGAATTCTTTGGCGCGTTGCATCAAATGAAACACTTCGGCAGAACGCAGCATCGCTTTCGTCGGGATACAGCCCCAATTCAAGCAGATCCCACCCATGTGTTCGCGCTCTACAATGGCAACATCCAGCCCCAATTGCGCACCACGGATTGCCGCCACATATCCGCCGGGACCTGCACCGATGACGATCATATCGTAGGATATTTTGCTCATTGCTTGCTCCTGCTTGGGCTTTGAGATGTAGGCTACTCAGCACGAACGCAAAAGAAAAGGGCAGCCACCTGACTGCCCGCCTCAAATCTGGTTTAAGCGCTGCGTGTTACGCGCTGACGCTTTGCAATTCGCGCACAGTTGACCCGTATCCGCCGTTCTTTACGTAATCTTGTTCCACCCGCGTATATCGACGCGACAGTGCGTCGTTACGATATGGAAAGCGGCCGAATTTGCGGATGACTTCACGATGTGCCTTGGCGTGTAGCAGGTTGCTTTCGCCAGACGATGGCATGCGTTCTTTCATCAAACGAATGCAGCGTTCTTGGTCACACAGGCTTTCGGAATGCATAAGCGGCATGTAAAAGAACTGGCGCGCGGGTTCGTCAATGCGCATATCCCATTGGCGATCAATCGCAACCTTCGCAGCCGCAAGTGCCACCTTGTCAGATGCAAATGCTTTGCTTGTGCCACGGAACATGTTTCTAGAAAATTGGTCCATCAGAATGATGTAAGCTAAGGCACCCGTCGGGTAGGTCAGCCAAAGGCCAAACTTTCCTTCCATCGCCTCGTTCCATGTCGCGCCAAACCGGTCACGTATTTCTTGATCAAGGCTGTCGTCCGCCTTGTACCAGTCGGCGGGTGTCTTTTCATCAAGCCAAAAGCTCAGAACATCATTTGCAGCCGCAATCATTCTAATTCTCCCAATTGCGCGTTCTCGATACTGGAATGTTACAATCAGCTTACGCATCAGGCCTAATAACAAAATGCGTCAAATGCGACACAATCAGGCTGGATTTTCCTCAAGTTGCTCTTCAATCGCGTTTTCAATGGCAATTTCTTGGGCAACTTCAACAAAAACCGGCGAGGACGATGGCATGATCGCCTGAAATCCTGAGGTGTCTTCGATGGATGGCGATGAGCGTTGTGTCATTCGGAACACCGCATAGCCTGCTATTGCAAACATCAGCGTAGAGATCATTCCAAAGAAGGCCCCAGCTCCTAAAGCTGTCATCAGCCAACCTGTGACGATCGGTCCCGAAATCGCGCCAAGGCCGTTCACAAATATCATACCGCCAGATGCGGCCGCCATATCTTCATGTTCCAGAAAGTCGTTCGTATAAGCCAGAAACAGGGAATACAGCGGATTGGATGTGCCGCCGACAAGGAAAGCCGCTGTAAGGAGAAGAGGGAAGTTGCCGCCCCAGAAAATTGCAATGAACGCGGCAATTCCACCCAAAAATCCAGTTGCGAGGATCAGAACACGGCGATCGATACGGTCAGACATCCAACCAATCGGATACTGCATAACCAAAGCGCCAATATAAAAGGCCGACACAAGGATCGAGATTTGCGGAATGCTTAGCCCTGCTTTACCGCCGTATACTGCTGCCATACCAAATTGCGCAGAGAATACGCCGCCCAAAAGAAACATGCCAATGACCCCTAAAGGCGAAGCAGTGTACAGTGCGCGTAACGTCATCGGCTTGGTCGTATCAAATGCAGGTGTCGGTGTGATTGAAAGTAAGATTGGCGCAAAGGCCAACGACACCAGAACCGACGGGATAATGAACAGGATAAACCCCGAAGGATCACCCAACAACACAACCCCCTGTGCCGCAACAATGCCGATCATCTGAACAATCATGTAAAGCGAAAGCGTCTGGCCCCGAGTTTCATTCGTCGCCGAATTGTTCAGCCAGCTTTCCGCTGTCACATACACGCCCGAGAAACAGAACCCGATTATAATACGGCCGATCATCCACGCTTCCGCATTTGCAAGTGCGGGATACAGGATCAAAACCGCAGAAATCAGCGAGCCAAGAGCAGCGAACACGCGCACATGGCCAACCCGACGGATCATTTCGGGCGCAATCCGCGAACCTCCCAGAAACCCGATGAAATAGGCAGACATGACAAGGGACATCTGAAAGGTTGAAAACCCTTCGATTTCGCCACGAATGCCCAACAACGTACCTTGCAAGCCATTGCCAAGCATCAGCAGCATCATACCAAGCAGAAGCGCCCAAGAATTTGAAAGAACAGTAAACATAGCTAGCCTCGCTTAGCCGGAGGGCGAATTCCCAGCGTGTATGCCCTGTTATTCTCAATATCTGGTTTATGCGCGACACACCGCAGGTCGTGCGCGTCGTTATCTTTGCGGAACCAAGAGCGAACTATCACCGTACGAAAAGAAACGATATTCGTTCTGAATGGCATGGGCGTATATTTCATCCACTTTTTCTTTCCCCATCAGCGCCGATACAAGCATCATCAAAGTGCTTTTGGGTAAGTGAAAATTTGTCATAAGCGCGTCTGCGACATGAAACTGAAAGCCCGGATAGATAAAGATGTCCGTCTCACCTTCCCATGGGGCAATTTCGCCAGTTTGCGCGGCTGCACTTTCGATCAAACGCAATGCAGTCGTGCCCACGGGGATAACGCGACGGCCATCTTGTTTCGCAGCTTTTATCTGCGCGGCAGCTTTGCCATCAACCTGCCCCCATTCTGCGTGCATTTTATGGGTTGTGACATCCTCGACCTTCACTGGCAAAAACGTCCCTGCCCCTACATGCAAGGTTACATGGGCAAATTCAACGCCGCGCGCGCGCAACTGTTCTAGCAGGTCCTCATCGAAATGTAGCGATGCGGTGGGTGCTGCAACTGCGCCTGAGTGCTGGGCAAACACCGTTTGATAGTCATCTTTGTCTTGCGCATCTGCTGGCCTGCGTGCCGCGATATAGGGTGGCAAAGGCATTGCACCCGCGTCAGCAAGGGCTGCGTCAAAATCATCGCCTGTCAGGTTGAACTCTAATGTTCCCTGACCGTCTTCTTTCCCCATCAAAGTCGCTCTTAACGCTTTTGAAAAAACAATTACCTCGCCCTGCGTGACTTTGCGCAACGGTTTTATCAACGCACGCCACTGTCCTTGCTTGGCACTAGGTTCCAGAAGCGTGACTTCGATCTTTGCCTCACCAGACCCATGGGGGCTTTCGCGGTGACGCATTCCAAACAGGCGTGCGGGAATGACTTTGGTGTCGTTGAGAACCAGCAAATCACCCCTTTGAAAAATCATAGGAAGATCATAGACATGGGCATCTTTGATCACCCCGTCTTGCGCCAACAGCAATCGCGCTGAGCTGCGCGGTTTAACAGGTCGGGTGGCAATCAACGCTTTCGGCAAGTCAAAATCAAAGTCACTTAGTTTCATCGGGTTACTGGCTCAACTTGGGTGGTGGACGTCGGAAGATTTCCCGAAACATCCCCGGTGTGAAGATGCTCAAAGGGTTCACATCGATATTGGGGGAAGCCGCGGGACCTTTGGCATTGAAGTTGAAGCCAATAAGCCCCTCGCCGCGCCGCGTAAAGATCGAACCGATCCCGTTGATCGCAAAAAACGGCGAGACAACGCCCTGCATATCAAGTTGCTTGCTGGCAACGTCGTAAAACCCATCCGCGGACAGTCCCAAAGACGGGCCAACAGCACTGCCTTCTGAAACGATGATGGTTTTAGGCGTTATGCGAAACCTGCTGTTCACATCCGTAAAGACCAAACCGCGACCGTCTAGCTGTTCCAACAATCCGATCCCGCTCGCCGCGCTTAAAAGCGCCAACGCAGGCGGGGCGTCGCGCAATCTAAGGTTCGTAATCTCTAAAATTCCGTCATATTCACCAGCCGCGGCGCGCGGTGTCAGACTAAGCGTGAGCGCGCCTTCATTGGCGTTTTTCAAAAGGCCTGCATCACTGATCGTTGCCCCTGCATTGGTGCTTTTGATCTGAACCGCAGTGCGCCCGCCATTTGCAAATGTTCGCCCGGACAAAAGTCCTTTGCCGTTTAGCCGCCCCGTGAAATTGCCGGTTAAACCACGGTTAGACTCAAAGGCCCCTTTGAAGTCGCGCATCGCGATGTCTGCCGTCACTTGCAAGCGATCAAGCGCAACAGTGATTGGAACCGCACCCGTCGTACTTTGTCCGTTTTGCGCCGGAATTTTGCGCAAATCCAAGAAACCACCACCCACAGTTACCGACGGAGTGGCGTTGCGCCCGCGACCAGTCAGCGTCACAGGCGCATCTAGCCAAGTCCCAGCCTCAACCCGATCAAAGCGTGCGCGATCCAATGTGCGCGCCGCGCTGATGCGCACTGACCCGTTTGCCTTAAGCCCCGGTGCATCAAACACCAATCGCTCGACCACAGGTGGACCGGTCGTCCTACCCCCAAGCGTGCCGATCACTGATAGCGAACCGCGCGTGTCCGCGCGCTTGCGATAGGACAAAGGAGCAATTTTAACATCCACCCCCTGAAGATTGGATGTCAGTGCAAAGCTGGCCGCTTGGTTGGCGCGCAGATTGATCGTAACTTCACCGCGCCCTTTACCCGACACAGATCCGGGCGGCAGGCCGATGTTGAAAGTATCAACAAATCGCTCTGACAACTCAACTTGTCCTGTTAATTGGCTTCCTGCATCAGGTTTGCCCAAAGGCATGCGCCAAACGCCTTCAACAGGCACCGCATCAATGCGCCCTGCCCCTTGCAGGGTAATTTCGTCCGGCTTTGCCGTTAAAGCGAGCCTGTCAGCCGCGATAATACGACCATCAATCAACGTGTCACTGCGCACACCGGTGATCTGACCTGCAATATCAAATTTGATCTCGGAGGCGGGAATTTTCTGCTTCAAAGGGAAATTGACCCTGCCCGAAACAGATGCCCGACCATCGGCCAATGTCACGGATTGGTTCGCTTTGCTCAGAAACGAGAACGGCTTTTGATCCAACATTGAAAGCGCCGCTGTGACCGAACTTGTGGTTTCCAGATGCACGATGGCCGGCGCGCCTTTGACACGCATGTCAGGAATTTCGAAAACAGTGCCCGAAACGTCAATGCGCCCGCCCTGCGGAGGTGTCACAAAACCTGCTTCGGTCGCAGCAATAAAGCGCTCTCCTTCAATTTTCACGTAACCGCGCGCGTCCTTGATGACGGGCATGGTTTTCATGAACCGCAAGGACGCATCAGTATAAGCAAAATTCAAATGTAAATCTGGCGGCGTATCCGGCACTGCGCGAAAGGCCATACGCGCATTCTGGACGTCCCCTTGAAGAATGTTTCGCGCGATCCAACTGCGCGTTTTCGTCTTGATCGTGTCGGGCCAGACATCCAAAACACGCTTGATGTCAAGCTCTTGCGCACGAGCATCCAGTGCCACGCGCCAGCCATCCAATCCGATATCGGCGCGACCATTCGCGATCACGGTTTGCCCACCTTCGCGAAGAACCAATTGACCGATATCAAGACGGAACGGATCGAACACAAGCCGCATGTCCAGATCAACTTGTTCCAGCGTGACAGGCGTTTCATAAAGCTGATCAGGATTTGCGCTGACACTGCTGATGCTGAACTGCCCCAACAGCGCCTCTGGCCATCCACCCAGTGCATTCTGTAGCTGTGCGCGGCCCTCCGCGCGCGCTTCGAACCAAGCAGACTTGATATTCAATTCGCTAAATTCCAGAATGTTTTCATTCGGTTCATAGCTAAAATAGGCTTGTGCACCTTCAAACGGCACCGGCGTGGCTTCTTCTTGGGGCTGTACCACGCCTTCGCCAATCTGAAGGGTCGCATTCAGCGGGCCAAAATCCCCGTCTTCATCCACCTCTGTGCGCAAAGAACCCGAAATGGGCGCGCGCAACGCTTTCATCCATGCCATCGCCTGACTTTGGCTTGCAATATCTTGAGACGGTGCATCGGCTAGTGAAATACCGATCCTTGCCGCGCGCGAACCGATATCGCTGTCATAGCTCAATTCTAATGTTGTTGCGTAATCCTGACCACCAAGCAGCGCAAAATCTGCTCCAATTGTCAGTTGATCGCCGTCAGAATTCACCCGCATACGGCCACCGTCGACGGTCCACGCCCGTCCCGCGCGCGCGTCTTCATAAAGAACGGTCAAACTTGTGACATCGACTTCGCGCAAATAGCGCAGCTCATCCAGGACCAGCACTTGATCAAGGCCTTCGATCAAATCCACCAAACTTGTCCCTTGACCGCTGGCTTGCAAGCCAGAGCCGATGGTCAAGTCAAAACCGCCATCTGCACCGCGACGCAATTTCATCAATGCGCCCGACAAGGATATTTTCTTGGGCAGAAATTGCCCTCTGATCGCAGCGGGAAACGCGGCGCGCACGCTAAGCTCGCCCAAGGAGGCAAACGGCAAACCAGTGTCATCTTTGACGCTGACGTTTTGGAAAAAGACACGCGGGCTAAGATCGGACGGCTCGATGCGTAGCGACATAGTGCCGATAGCAATGTCTACACCGGGTAAGGCTTCGGCAATTTTGGCATCAATCTCGGTTTGCAGCCATTCTGGCGCTTCGATATCGCGCCCGACCAACAGCACAAAACCAATCGCCAAGGCCACCGCAAATCCACCCAATCCCGTTAACAAGGCCTGCGCGAAATGGCGTTTTTTCAACGCGCGCTTGCGTTTCTCAGGCTCTGTCGCCTCTGTTGGGGTCTGCGGCGCATCGCTCATGTTTGTTTGTTTGCCCTTAAATCAGCACGCTGGCGTTCACTTGTCCTGCCTCTTCTAATATGAAACCTAAGCCTAGCGAAACCAAGAGGATGCCAAATGATTGATATCGGTGACAAAGCGCCAGAGTTTTCTTTGCCTGCAACTAGCGACCGAACCCTTAGCCTTTCAGAGACGACTGGCCCTGTCGTTGTCTTTTTCTATCCACGCGACGACACGCCTGGCTGTACGAAAGAGGCAATTGCTTTTACTGGGATGGATGGAGATTTTTCCGACCTAGGCGTCACAATTTGGGGTATCTCGGCTGATAGCCTTGCCAGCCACGAGAAATTCGCAGCGAAACACGGGCTCTCCATGCCGCTTTTGTCTGATGAAGATAACGCAGTTTGTGAAGCCTATGGTGTGTGGAAAGAAAAGAATATGTACGGCAAAAAATTCTTCGGCATCGAACGCGCCACGTTTCTGATCGCGGCTGACGGCACTTTGGCGCAGGTTTGGCGCAAAGTGAAAGTCCCCGGACACGCTGAGGCGGTTCTGGACGCGGCCAGAGCCCTGAAACCGTGAAACCTTTGGCGCAAATGGCGCTTGATGTGCTGCAAACAGCGGACGGGCGCGCAAAAACGGCCCTTTCGCACAAATACGCAGCCCAATGGCGTGCGACGCGCGCAAACGGCGATCTGCCAGAAATCGGCACGGCGTCCCCGCCTATGCATCCTGCGCGCCCGGATGCGCCAGAACTTTTGTCGCCACGCGATGTGCCGCGGCGCAAACCCGGCAGCGAAGCGGGTCGCATCGCCCTATTACACGCGGTCGCCCATATCGAGTTGAATGCGGTCGATTTGCACTGGGATATTATAGCACGTTTTACTCATATTTCCTTGCCTGCAGGCTTTTATGACGATTGGGTCAACGCCGCAGACGACGAATCGAAACATTTCAATCTTATGTGTGACTGCCTTGAAGAATTGGGCAGTTTCTATGGTGCCCTGCCCGCCCACACAGGGATGTGGCGCGCGGCCGAAGACACCGCAGAAGACTTCATGGGACGTCTTGCAGTCGTGCCCATGGTGTTAGAAGCGCGTGGTCTGGACGTCACACCCGGCATGATCAAACTGTTTCAAAACGCCAAAGCTGAAAGCGCCGTGACCGCCCTTGAAACAATCTATGCAGAAGAAGTCAGCCATGTCGCCTACGGTTCCAAATGGTTCAACTTCATGTGCGGGCGCGAAAATCTAGATCCGAAAATCGTCTTCCACAATCTGGTGCGCAAATATTTCCACAGCACGCTAAAGCCACCGTTTAACGAAGAAAAACGCGCTGATGCTGGAATACCGCCGGACTTTTACTGGCCGCTGACCGAAGAGTTGCCCGAGACATAAGCACAGCAAACAAGGGCCCAAACCATTAAGTTAGGCGGTTTTCTGCCACTCATTGCTTCTATTTGGGTGCATTTACTTAGGCTTAGGGCCAAATCACTTGCACCAAAGCGGCCTGCTGGCTATTGAAACACCCAAGGTGCCGCAGGATTGATTACTCAACTCCTAGAACGAGCGCCAGATGTTGGGCTGGGACGAAAAGGGACGCTGGTTTGAAAAAACAGCTTTCGATGGAAATTAATGGGCTCTTAGAGCGCCACTTTCCAGAGCGCAGAGTGTTTCTGCGGTCTGACGCAGACACGCGCTTTATTCGCTTGCGTCCAGTGACGCAGCTTATGGCGTTCACGGGGTCTGCGACAATTGTCGCTTGGGCCATCATTTCCACGTCCATTCTACTAATGGACAGTATCGGGTCCGGAAATTTCCGTGATCAAGCCAAGCGCGACCAAAACGCTTATGAGCGTCGCCTGAACGAGCTGTCTTCGGAACGCGACGCACGTGCGGCTGAAGCACTTGCAGCGCAAGAGCGCTTTAACGCCGCCCTTAGCCAGATTTCCATCATGCAATCAGAGCTTCTGTCTTCTGAGACGCGCCGTCGTGAACTGGAAACAGGGATTGATGTGATCCAGACCACCCTGCGCCGCACGATGAAAGATCGTGAAGCGGCGCGCGATCAGGTGGCTCAGCTGTCTGATGGTGGTGCGAATATCGCCGCGACAAGCGCGACTGACGACGCGGCCTTGGATTTCTTGACCTCTGCACTGGAAGCAACTGCTCAAGAGCGCGATCAGGTTGTTGCAGATGCACAGGATGCGCTGGTTCAAGCGGAAGAAATGAAGTCAGAACTTCAGGTTATGGCTGACAAGAACGACCAGATCTTCCGTCAGCTAGAAGAAGCCATGACAGTTTCAGTTAAGCCGCTGGACAAAATGTTCCGTGCTGCGGGTATGAATACTGACCGCATCTTGAACGAAGTACGCAAAGGCTATTCTGGTCAAGGTGGCCCACTTATGCCGCTTAGCTTCTCTACACGGGGCAGCGCTGAAACAGCCGAAACAAATCGCGCCAATGATATCCTGAAAGATATGGACCGTTTGAACCTATACCGAATTGCCGCTCAAAAGGCACCCTTCGCAAATCCGGTGAAAAGCGCGTTCCGTTTTACATCCGGTTTCGGTTACCGCTGGGGACGTATGCATAAAGGCACAGACTTTGCAGCCCCCCATGGCACACCGATCTATTCTACAGCTGACGGCGTCGTTATCCATGCAGGATGGCTGTCTGGCTATGGTCAGCTTGTTAAAATCCAACATCAGTTCGGTATTGAAACCCGTTATGCCCATTTGTCCAAATTCCGCGTGAAGGTCGGACAAAGGGTCTCGCGTGGTCAACGTATTGGTGATATGGGCAATACTGGACGTTCCACTGGCACGCATCTACATTACGAAGTGCGCGTCGGCGGGAAAGCCGTCAATCCGATGATCTATATTAAGGCTGCAAACGATGTTTTCTAAAAGCAAAATCAACGAACCCGGCCCTAAGGCGGACGGCACACCTTCAACTTCACCAGAGGCATCCGCTTCTGCTGCCCCTGCCGTACCTCCGCGTGCGAGCGAGTACAAAGCATCTGCGCCCAAGGCAAAGCCACCAGCGTCGACCCTGTCCGCTGATTTGCACGTTACAGGCAATCTTAAGACAACCGGTGACATTCAGGTCGAAGGCACTGTGGAAGGTGACATTCGCGCTCACCTCCTGACCATTGGCGAAACCGCAACCATCAAAGGCGAAGTGATCGCAGATGATGTTGTTGTGAACGGTCGGATCGTTGGTCGTGTTCGCGGTTTGAAAGTACGCCTGACATCTACTGCGCGCGTTGAAGGTGATATCATCCACAAGACAATCGCCATCGAAAGCGGTGCGCATTTTGAAGGGTCCGTACAACGTCAGGACGATCCTTTGAACTCCAAAGGCGCTGGCAAAGTCCCGACAGGCGCACCGGCGAAGTCTGAGCCGAAGTCCGAGTGACTTTGGACGCCCAAATGAATTTGAGTGAGGGTCGCGTTTTGCGGCCCTTTTTCATGAACAACACGCAGTTTAGTGCCTCCTCATGAGCCGAAACTACGATGCCTTCTTACCAAACGCGGCTTTAAAACCTGCACCGATAAATCCGCTTGAACGTCTAGGATGGTCCGGCTTTTTTGCCCGACAGGTCGATGCACATACCTTGATCACAACTCCACCCGTGCGCGTCACATCCGTCCATCGTAGTGGCTTGCAAGTCCAAGGTGCTGAAGTGTCAACCGTACTGCCCCCGCGCAAAGATGCGACTGTGGGCGACTGGTTTCTTTATAAGGCCGAGAGCCTGCCAGACAGCACCTTGCTTGAGCGTAAAAGCCTGATCAAGCGCCGATCACCCGGCAAAGACCGGTTCGAGCAGTTGATCGCCGCCAATATCGACACCGCCTTTATCGTGACGTCTTGCAATGCTGATTTCAATATTGCGCGGCTTGAACGTTACGTTGCCCTTGCCTTTGATGCGGATGTGACACCCGTAATTTTGCTGACCAAACCGGACCTTTGCGATGATGTAACCCCTTATGAAACGCAGGCGCGCAGTATTTCCGATCTGGTTGATGTCACCACTTTGAACGCAAAATCTGACGAAGCGCTGACGCTGTTGTCCCAATGGTGCAAACGCGGTCAGACAGTTGCATTCCTAGGGTCGTCCGGTGTCGGGAAATCAACGTTGACCAACGCACTTGCTGGATCAGATGACATCGAAACGGGCGAAATTCGCGCGGTGGATAGCAGAGGACGTCACACGACAACGCGCCGTGAATTACACTTTGTGACCAGTGGTTGCGTCGTTCTCGACACCCCTGGAATGCGTGAACTTCAGCTGACCGATGCCGCAGCGGGTGTCAGCGATTTGTTCGCTGACCTTGCCACGCTTCAAACGCAGTGCAAGTTTCGCGATTGCGCCCATGACAGCGAACCGGGGTGCGCTGTCAAAGCCGCACTCCAACGTGGTGATATTGATCGCGCCCGTGTGGATCGTTGGCAAAAGCTTGTCGCAGAAGATGCATTCAACACAGCCTCTCTGACCGAGCGGAAGCATAAAGAAAAGAACCTTAGTAAGATTATCAAGTCATTGGATTTGCAGAATAGAAATGAGCGACCTAAGTAAGTACAAAGCCACTTCGGGCCATTTTATCTCGGTTTGGACTCTGGAAATCCAGACGTTGCTTGAAGACACAGATCGCATTTTGGACGCGATCATGAAAGTCCATCCGCTCAGCTATGACCGTTATCAACGCTGCGCGAGTATCTCCGCGAAAGGTCGCGAAACCGCGCAACCAGAGCCGGGCTCGACAACACATACGCATGTGGAAAACTTCATTCCCGGCGCGACTGAAACCTAACCTACGGTCGAGCTTAAAGTTTCGATTGAACGCGATGAGGCGATATTGGCCAAAGTAATGGACGCGATCCTAGCAGTTCATCACGATGAAGAACCCGTTATCTTTTTATGCGACGACCATGCACACCGTGCAGCCTATGATCCCAACCGCGACAATCCGCATCGCTGGTGGAACGATGGACGCGGTTTGCTGTAGAGCGAAGCATAACTTTCACAATTTTGCACGCCATGTCCCTAGTTCTAAGAACTATTGGTTTAGCGACAGTTCAAGTGGAAGCATACATTTCACTGGATGGAAGCATCGGATTCACCATATTCACCCATTTTCCGGTTATTACCCTCAAATTTGGTTGTCGATCTTGCTTTGGGGCTGCCAGACTACCGGTGGATCCAGCCTTGGCAGCTTCCAGATATGGTGCCACTGACATGACATCTCGAAGTCGGTAAATGCACGCCCCGAGTTCTTTTGGATCGTGGACTGGATCAACATCATTAGCTTTGAGGATGCGGCGTGCGGCTGCGGAGTGAATACCAAACATCCGCCCGATCAGCCCGGGCGTCAGATACTTCGATTTGAACCGCTCAATCTCAACACCTGACACATAAGCAGATCCGGCGCGCATCTTACATTCTTCTGTTCCGACTGGTTTCAGCCAGGGTCCTCCGTTTTCCGTCGAGGTTAGCCGCTTGATCGCTGTTAGGTTCGTGCCCAACATTTGAGACACCACAAACAACCGATGGCAGTCACGATTATTGGCATCTTGAAACAGACCTAGGAGTTCAGAACGGCAAAATCGAAGATGATCGAGACGTTTTTCTCCATTCAGCAGACATGTTTTAGGAAGCTTTCCGTCAAGAAACCATCCCACAACCTGCTCTGTGCTGGTTCCTCCCCTTGTAGCGACTGAAAGGCTGATATGATCTTTCACTTCCGAATGGATGACAGGGAGATCTCTGCAAATACGATCGAGGAACTCCGATAGATCATCGCGACTAAAATTGCCGCGCATCTGACCTACCGTCCCTTCAGAAATCGGGGTAATCGATCGAATGAAATCATTGCGCACTAGTCGATCAGCCTGTGTGACAGTGCATCCGAGAAGCCCCATCACCAAATTTTGCGGCACGGAATTTTCGATTTGGGCGATGAGCCTTTCAGCTTCTTCGGCAGGAAATACGCATTGATTGAACGCCCTTTGATCCGCAGTCGCAGGGATCAACCCGATCGTCCGCGCGAGCCGATAAAGTCGATATCGTTGCGTATTAGTTGCTGCGGCTAGCGAGCCTACCGAATGTACTTTGCGGCGAGCAACGACCGCGCCCAGCACGGTTTCGCCAGTTCCGATTGCGAAGTTCTCAACGATGGTATCCCGAACAACGTCAACAATTGGCCCAAGCGCCTCTCCCCGTTCAGATTTCTTGATAGAGTTGTAGAGTTGGCCAAACACTGCCTGAGGGCCCGTCCGTCCGCTGGTTCTCCCTGAATTGATCCGGACCAACTTTAGGGCTTCCTTAATCGCCTCAGGACCCTTTGAGCACACCGCAAAACCGGCATCCCCAACACCCCGCCCAGTCAATAGCTGAATAGTCTTTGATCGCTGCCTGAGGTCCATCTACGAGCAAGCTTTCAATCATTTCACAAGCTCTTACACCCTCGGTGATCCCTTGGTCGTCAAGCCACGCGCTTAAGTCACCGGAGCCATTCATCCTGGCGGTGGCATAGTTCTGAAGCACTCCAGGATTTCGCGACGCTGACGACGACGAGTCGAACTCGATGCCGGACGGTTCGAGCAACTTCTCCAAGTCAAATGCATCGACACCGTACCGCGCCGTGATAGTAGCCAAAGGCATGCTATGGATGGGACATGCAACAAATGGGCGAAGTTGCCATGCCCATCTTTGTCGGTAGTAACCTGCCCCATCAGCTCCAGTTTCTTTTCGATCAGATCGCAAGCATTCCGGACAATAACTAACCTGGGTTCTGCGAAGGACCGACATACCCAGCGTCTCACCACGCAGCAGAAAGGAACCGTCGTCCAATAATTTCACTGTATTATGGCTAAGCCTCTCCTGCGCCACTCCAGATAGCTCAGCGATCAGATCAATGAACTTATCGCTCCCGTTCCGAAATGCGGCCCGATCCAAGTCGACAAAGCTGCAAAACCGATTGGCCGAGACGCCGGCATGAAGCTTGAGAGGCGTGCGAAGAATCCTTGGCTCAATTCGTCATCACTAAAACCAACTACGGGCTCCAAACAGTCCGACATCACTTAGCCGCTCTTTTGGCCGTCTTTCGGCCCTTCTTTTTAGCGGGTACCGCTGGTTGGCCATCATCAAATAAGATGTCGGATGCGTTTGTTTCTCCCGCCGCTTCGACCGCATCCGCGCCCTTTTCCCAGCCGGTAATTTCGAATGGATTGACTGGATTGAAATGCTTAAACGTAAGATCAAAGATTGATTTGAAATCTTCGATATCTAGCGCTGTAGCACCATCTTCTTTAGCGTGAATTACCGAAGTAGCGATCAGGCGCATACAACGTCCATAGTGTAATCGGCGGAGCAATACTCGGCCACGGTAGCGGCGGCGT
>CBFIGL010000020.1:0-53838 GCA_965662135.1 Planktotalea sp.
TGCGGGCGGGCAAAACCATATGCCATCATCACCACTAGCTATCCTCCATGCATTTGCGGACATTAACGTGGCCATAGCTCCCTCAAGGTAGATTTCATTATCAGTAGCGTATCTTTCATCAAGAAGATCAGCAGTCGACACTTGACCAAAGACTGGCCCTGCCAACATGGCGGCTGCCATGGTTGTGGCTAAGATAATTCGCTTCATTGTGTGGCTCCTGTTTCACCACAGCTTGAGCGCACAGGGTTGCTTGGTCAAGCCGCTTCGGCTTTGATAGCTGCAAGGAATCAATCACAGGGGAAGACCATGCGCCACGCTGCTATGTTGTTACTTGCGTCAGTGATCTTGGCTGGCTGCGTATCTCAAGCAGACAGAGTGGCTGCGGATCAGCAGACGTGCAATGCCTATGGCTATCAGCGAGGCACAAACGCCTTCGCTATCTGTATGCAAACTCAGCAACAGCAGCGTGACGCCCAATCTGCAGCTATGGTTCGTGGCTTTGGTCACATGAGAGATGCGGCAAGGCAGTTAGAAGGGCCTCCAATGAGATCCATGTCTTGCACCAACCATGCAATGGGAACCAACTGCACAATGTGGTAAATAAAGCGTGGTTGAGGCCCAAAGGTTCACACGTGTATTTTGGACTCCTAATACCCAACCCTGCCACGCTCTCAGCCCCGCTACGGCCCATCCAAAGGCTTGCTGCGGGTCGACTGGGTAAACCAGTCACAACAAATTTCGGATGCCAACGCCATGCCAACTCATATATTTGCTATGGTTGCGGCTGAACTACTCAGCGCCCTCAATGATCATCAGGTCAGTATCGGAACATGTTTCCCGCACAGCCTTTGCTGCTTGGTACTCGGCACTAAAGTAGAACGTTTCGGCAGCTTTCTTGCTCTCAAACTCAATCATCATCACCGTGCCAGCGAGGTCACCTTCGTGCCTGTCCGCTAAGGGGCCTCTAGCGAGAACCTTACCGCCATATTTCTTGATGGCTGGTGCTGCCATCCCTGAAAATTCTTGGAACATTTCAGCGTCAGTGACCCGAATGTTCGCCACCAAGTACCCCTTTGGCATTTCCATACCTCCAACCGTTTAATCTGATATGTCCTCTCTAAGATTTACACGCGCGTATGAGAATAACCAGTCTTTCCTCCAGAGTGGTATCGGGTTGTATGGCCACGATAAGACTGCACTTCATATTACACTTCTGAACTAACTTTTGGCGCACTAGTTTCGTTAAATCATAGAAGTCAGAGGCGTCTTGTTGCGGTGGCACAAGCGTCCTTGATGGCGGCGCCAAAGTCTCCGCCACCGAACAAGAGCAAATTCCAGAACTCGCCATTCATTCAATCTAGGGTAATCGTTACAACGACCTCAGAAGAATAATTAAACTGTCACTCTTGAACAGTCAGCTAAAATGCTTCGGAAGCACTGAGCTGATTGTGTCATCATCCATAATGGGAGTAATTTCTATTCTTATCAGGCCATTCCAATCAAGAGCATAGTCAGCCAGCGCCGCCGCACTCGTACTCTCTAGGATAACAAACCCACCAGTACCATCTAGATTATGGTATCTAGAGATAAACTCAACGCCATCAGGTGGCATACCACCAGTGGCCATAAATTTCTTTACCGTTTCGTCTCTCGCTTCAGGTGTATGCGTCCATGCAAATTTGAAAAGCATCCTTTTTCTCCTTACCGGTTAAACTTTTATGCTCACCTTCAACCTACAACCAGTCCGATCAAAAACCACTAAAAAAGGTAAACTAGTTTGACTATTGAACTTGTATTGATGTGAGTTGGGTATCTAATCGAATCCGATAAAAGTTAGATAGTAGTTGAATGTGTGGAGATGAGCTGTTTAGAGACTCATAAACTATGAATTGACACCAAGCGGCGGTCGCTAAAAAATAAAATCGTTTAAAGCTAAAAAATATGAGGAAAATACAAATGAGCAAAAAATTAAGCATCATTCGATTTAAGCCAAATCCCAACTATTTTGCTGAGTTTATAACTGCCTTACAAAAAAGAAATATTGGCGATAGTGCCATGAATGATTTTAAACTGATGAAAACAAAAACCGAAGTTGTAGTGGTGGGTGTAAGAGACACATCTGTTTTTGACGAAAGCGTTCAGTCTGGAGTGGAATGGTTGGATCAACACAGGCATATGCTGGAGGAATTTGACCCAGTTAATCGTCACACTATCCCAATGACTGGTGATCTGATTGATTAACCACTCCAACCATTTTCTTAGTATGACAAACATACTGCTCAGCAGGAGTTGCTCCCTGCGAATGTGGCGGTTGCAATAGTTGTTTCTTGTAGATGGTATGCCCGGCAGTCTGGGCGATGGACGTCATATAGCTTATGCTGCCACCGTTAAAAAATTCACATCAGATTACATTTGAGGGCTGATGGTCGGTATACTACTTAGAACGGTCCAATGCCCCACCCTGCCATGGTCATATCGCCGCTACGGGGCTACTGGTTCCCATACCTCGCCGCACTGAAATCCCTAGCACTAACGCGTGGCCCCAATCTATTCCGCCAATGCTCCCACCCAAGCACAACTCTCAGCCACACCCAAGACATCCAGAGCTTTGGAAACTACTCCGACGGATTGGTGCTGGAAGAACTTAAGCGAGCAATCAACCACGTAGACTGGTCGTTGCGCTAGGGATAGCACTGAGGCTTACACAGAAGCCCGTACAGGGCAAACTACACCAGTCGATATGTGTTGTTACCCCTGACACCACAAACTCTGCATACGGCCCTCTGGCGCACCTCATGGGTGGCAGGATAGCACGATTATCGAATAAGTTCTTAAGGTGCAGAGGCCAATTGCGCCGGTAAAAGCCACAGCTTACGCTAAGTCAGCGCTACTATTGATCACGCAGACTGCTCGTGAAACTTAACTTTTCCTAAACAGAAAGCGGTGTCGCGCCTGATTCCATTCTCGTAATCTTTCCATCTTTTACCAAACGCACTAGCATCACAGCATTCCTGCCCGCTGGTCCGTCTAATATTGAATGGCTAACGATAATTTCATCATTCTCGTAGATCAAACGTCTACCCTCAGAACTCACTTGATCTCTAACTCCTGTCATCAAGTAGTCAATGAACTCATGCTTGGTCATCTCCTCGCCCGTATTATGTCTGACAAAAATAAAGCTGTCGTCCAGCAACTCTTCCATACGTGGTCTGTCGAGTGCGTTTGCTGCATCCCACCATTTGTTGAATAAGCTCATTGTATTCTCCCCGTTTCAGGTCAGACTGTCAGCTAACAGCCTCATCCGCAAACCAAATCTTTATCTCGGGCATTCGGGTCAAAACCATTCCAAGCCAATCTTTCTCAATGGATAAAAAGGGGCACTATTCCTATTTGCCAATGAAGCTCTCAGCACCTCTACCAACGCGCTTTAATTCGCTGGACTGTCGTGGTTCTCAAGGCTTTCGCTTAGGCTCACACAAATGTACATAAATGCTGATTCAAGTGATACTGTAGGTGTTATCGCCCCTGACGCCACAACCTCTACATACGGCCCTCTGACGCACCTCATGGGTGGTTGTGGTGTTTGGCGCAGGTTATGATGGCGAAATATTCTAATATTCTAGTATTCAATAATCTGCTCCATAGCCCCTTGAGCTCGCATCCCGCAGTAGTTGTTACATTCAGGTGTCGGGTTCAGCGACAGGCCTGTTGCTCCCACTTCTATGCGCAATGCACATGTTGAGCTATCATCTTGAAAGATCCAAAGCCCATTCACTTTATCAGCACGCCCAGACAGCGAACACGAATGAGCGTTAGCGCCGACATAATTATAACTGAACGCCATTGTGCCTGCAGCACTTAGCCCTCGAAAGCTTGGACCGCCACGAATCCAGCTTACACATTGCCCCCAGTCAGCGAGCTTTGTTCCACTCGGGCATACTCCTGAGACGGGTTCACCCCCATAGACATAGGAGGTGAAATTACGTCCGACATTAATATGCAGTACCCCATCTGAAACCTCTTCAAGTCTCTGGACATATGAGTTTCGCAAGCAATCGAAATTGTCACCGCAGCGATTTCGTTGCTGCAACCATGCTTTTTGTGAATTTCTTAGTTCCTCAGGTGTCATCCAATTTGCCGATATCTTGGCCAGTCGATAAGCCTGCCCCATCACCTCATCCAAAGCACTCAACTCAGGATCATTGCAGATTGCGATCTCAGTCTCTGTGGTGGCCTTGTTGCAGTCAAAGCTGGCAGCCGTACCCACAGTGCCAACACCCACTGAAAGCAGCAGAGCTAAACCGAGTGATTTAAAATACCGAACCATAGACTAACGCTCCTCATGGTTTACGTCCGACAAGACTGTGCAAAACACTGTAAGAACGATCTTTACCCGCAGTTATCAAATCGACAAAGCTACTTTGTGTTCAACAATAGTCTGCGCAAAACTTTAGCTGTTTGCTATTTGCATCGTTCAAGTTGCTCGGTCCAACCTTCACGTATTGCAAACATTCGAGTTTGACCTGATGATTGCTTAATGAACATAATCCGATTGCTCATTGAGCCGTTCTCCATCCAATCGCCTTCACAAACTTCATCATAAAGCGTGGCTTCCATATCTCGGACTGGCACTGGATTGGTGAGTCTGCAACTCTCCTCGCATGTATCATAAGTCCCTGTCCCAATCGGAATTTGCTCGCCCATACATTCGTTCACAGGATAGCACCAACCTCTAAGGTCTTGTGCAGCAAGTGGCGTAAAGACTAACGTCAACATGGTGATCAGGACAAATGTTACACGTGTCATGGGGTTGCTATCCTTTGCGTTGCGAGGGTTGAATACACTATAATGACAAGTGTTGGATGGTAAAGTCTTGAGGGGTCAGGGAGGCTGATTGGCAAGTCTCAAACTAAATCGTTGCCTTGGATTCATATGGGGGAACCAAGCGAGACGGATTCACCTCTGTATTTTCTGGAGGGTCCCACGCCATACAAGCGCCATCACAGGCTGACTATTGGTCAAAACGAACTCTGCTGACCTAATCCTTCATGACCCTGAGTGAGGCTCATATCGCCTCTGTCAGCTTGCCTTCAAGCAGCGATAGTAACTGGCTTTGCTGATCCCAAGCTGCTCTTGCACCTGAACTCTGCTCACACCAGCATCGACCAGAGCCTTCACCTTGTCAGCTTGCTTCATAGCTGTAGGCACACGGCCTTTGTACTTACCTTCTGCTTGCGCCCTCTTGATGCCCTCTATCTGCCGTTCCTTCATCATCTCACGTTCAAACTGTGCGACAGACACCATCATGTTGAGGATCAGCTTGCCTGTTGCTGTAGACGTATCAACAGTCTCTGAACCTAAAGACAGTATAACAAGGCCAGCACCCTTGGCTTCAATCTGTTGTAGCAGTTCACCCATGTGCATGACGTTACGGGCCAAACGATCCAACTTAGTCACCACCAATTTGTCGCCCTCACGCAGCATATCAATAGCACGTTCAAGTTCCTGTCGTGATTCTACTGCACTGACTTGCTCCTGATACACACGCTCACAGCCGTATGCTCTCAGTTCCACGAGTTGTGCCTCAAACCCTGCGTGTTGGTCTGTTGTACTGGTTCTGGCGTATCCGATAAGCATTGCGAGTGTCTCCAAATTGACGAATCATTAGATTCTAAGGTCTATATGATACTATCACTGTATCAGTTATGGAGCAAGCTATTGAGACAAGATGACCTTTAATCTTGGGGAATGTGGTGTCTCATTGCGTGGATCACACGACCAGGGGCCAGTGAGATGAAATCATTAGCTGGCTACACAAAGACGGCTACGGTAACATCAAAAGTAATGAGGCGGATTAGGAGAATGAATTTTATGCTTAATAGATTGCTGTTACCTTTTTTAATCACAGCAACATTGGGGGCTTCCCCTATGCATGCCCAAGACCTTTACAGAGAGTTAGCTGCCAACCTTGCCAAAGAGGGTTTAGCAAAAGCTGATATTGTCCTTGACGCAGTACCAAGCACTTTAAGCAAAGGCTTGGCTATTGCGAAGGAAGGTTATGAATTTGATACGAACAAATACTGCCTTGGTAATTTGCAATCAATTATTAATCTTGGCGCTGCTGTCAGCAATTCAATGCCTTTCTCACAGGTTTGGACTTTTGAAGATGGACGAGGACCAGTCGGCCTATTAAGGATCATGTTGGATGGCCATAAAATACATACTGAAGTGTTCTGTGACGGTAAAACACTTAAAGCGGTAGAATTGCCATGGGGCGGTGGAAGTGACACGCTGCAAGAATTTCAAAGCACATCCATCAGCTCATTGCTTGGCATCGGATTAAGCCTAAAGATGCAGGGGTTTTTTGATAACGACAAAGAGAAACTTAGCGCAACTAATACAGACAGCGCCAAAGAAACAGGATTCACACTCGGTGCATGCAGTGAAGCAGAAGCTCCTAATATTGGTGGTCCATTTGAGCTTGTATCAAAAACCGGAACGATAGTAACGGACATAGATATTATTACTAAGCCGACACTGATATATTTTGGATACACTTCGTGTCCTGACGTTTGCCCGCTAGATCTTGCTCGCAACGCTGAAGCAATTGACCATCTTGCACAGCGCAACTTGGATGTCGGTGCAGTATTTATTAGTGTAGATCCTAATCGTGACACGCCAGAAGTAGTTGGCGATTTTGCGTTCAACACGCACGAAAAAATGATTGGTTTGACGGGGTCATCCGAACAGGTCAGAGCCGCCAGCATAGCGTATCGTACATTTTACAAAGCGCAACGCACTGACGACGAATATTACCTAGTTGATCACTCAACGTTTACTTATCTGATGTTTCCTGAGACCGGAATTGGTACTTTCTTTAGGCGAGAGACTTCTCCGGAAAGGGTAGCCGAAATTACAGCTTGTTTGATGAAATAAGAACGCCTCAATCAGTTTCTCAACAATTAACTTACTGTACATACCAGCAGTTTATGTTGCACCCAATACTGCGATCTGTAATCGCTTTGGAAATACTTTGTAACGAAACTCTTGATGCATCAACAAGCGTTGTTTTCGAATGTCGCAGGTATGCTTGAATTCAATTCCACACTCAAATGTGACGCATCCATTATTACATGCGGCGCTGGGCATCATGGGAGTACAGCTATGAACCAATGAACTTCTAGGACGGCAGGTTATAAAAGAATGGTCGTAGGGTTGTACGGGTTGTACCAATCCATATGAGCCAATGAAACAACGGCTTTGGTGACATGACAGGGTTGTACCTTGGTTTGTATTAGCCTTGTACAGGGTTGTACCGATTGAGGCAGGGCCACCAGCGTATGCCAGCAGCCCCACGGTTGAAATTATGCCCTATATTCGAGCAAAGAATTTGGCCCTGTGCCATTGGGTGCCTTCGTCCAGACGTTCCGACCACCTTCGGATTTCATCTGGCATTTACGAAAGCCCCGTTCTAACAGCAACGTGACCAACTGGGATTTAGGCACATCTGCCTTCTCCACTACGTTAGCCAAAGATAATGCATCCTTAGTTCCCATGGCATCGAGCCAACCGATCAACCCATCGTGCGCTTCCTCAATTGCAAGGTCGACTAGATCATCAAAGCCATCTGACTGCGGTGCTGTTTGACCAAAGTCGCTGGAGACATTCATGGCAACCAGTTTGAGCCAGCATAGCAAATCACGAATTTGGCTTTGGTCTCCACCTGCTCCCAATGGCATGGCCTTCCGAACCATTCTTGCACCTTCTGCATGGAAAGCCTGACCTTCCTCTTTGGATACGCTTGGCCCAAGATCAAGGTTTCGATAGTCAGGAACCCACCAACGACGTTCTGTTGCTGCTGCTGTGAACGGCTTCGCATGGTTTGAGAACACAAGAGTGTCTGCTGTCGCTCTGGTCGTAAATCGCATCTCTCCTTTTCGTTCCACACCAATGGAAGGGTCGGTTACAATCGGCTTAAACGCTTCCATGAGCTTGGCTGACTTTGACCAAACTTCATCAACGACCAGCAAACGTGCCAGTGCGTTTTCACCACCAAACTGTCCTGCAACGCCTTCGATACCCTGCACAACACTAACGCCACCTGACCCTATCAAAGCCCTCGCCATATGCTGAAACGTACCTTTGCCGATGCCGTGCGTACCACGCAGCACAGGTGACCAAAGTCTACGATCAAGCGGCTTAAAGATCACACAAGCAAACCACTCTGTGAAAATCTCGTGTTCTTCAGGCCAATTTGAACTTGCTACAGGTGAGTGTTCATTCCCGAACAACATCCGAAGCATGATCTCCCAAATCGGGGGCACAGTGCTATATTTGAAAGCACAAAATGCAGCTCCATTGTCCAAAGCCCCTGTTGCTAATCTGCCTGCATCTGTCTTGGACTTTACCCAAGTCGAGAACTCAGCATCTGTGACTGTCAACCGCTCTATTTGCTTCCAAGTATTGTACGTGGTCGCCCCATCAATCGTCAGGAACTTTGGAAAGCCAGGATAATAGGCATACCGTTGAAAGTTCATCGAACAGTTTATGGCATGCTCAATCATCTCACGTGATAACGCTTCGGTATTCATCTTACAGGCATCAACCGTCGTGTTCAGATCATTGTCCAAGATTGGCTTATTGTCAGTAAAGCAGGTCAGGAACTCCCCCTTGTATCTGATTACACATGCCAAGATGTAATTCAGGGCTTTTGATTGCGCTTCATTGAACGACAGTTCTTGATATTCGACTGACCCATCATCGTGTTTGACCTCCCTGTGCGTGACACGTTTGCTCAAAGTTGCGACAATACGTGGTGTAATATCCGTGAACCCTGCTGGCAGTTCTGATTTATTGTTCTGTACGGTCATCTATATTGTCCTTGCCCATGATGGCTTTGGTATTGCTCTTGAAGGCGGCACGAATTGCCTGTTCGACAGCTACGGAAAGGTTGGTTCCCGATCTGTCAGACGCTGTTTTGAGACGTTGGATAGCCTCATCCGTCAGCATGACCCTGACGCTGCTCTTGTGTTCTCTTTCAGCCATGAATCATTCACCTCCTTTCTGTTGGTCGGCATTGGCAACGGTGTGTTTGACGCCATCAAGAGTGACATATTTGGTGTTACTGTTTGGGTTGGCAGCCTTCGATAAGGCACTTTGATAAAGATCGTGCTATCGCTCAAATCGACCTGCTTCCGACACGGTTGTGGTGGTCCCAGTTTCACAGTTGGTGAGGACGTAGTTTCCAGATCGTCCCAGTGATCCTGTCCGCACACGATTGACGGCTAGGCGATTGCCTTCGTGTTCGGATGGCAGACCCAACATCCGTGCGTTCACCTGCTCCATGTGCCAGATATGGTTGTAGGAGGCTGAGTTGGCGGGAACCTTGAGCAAGATTTCAACATCTTTGGGACGTAACTTTTGCGCCATAAGTCTGGTTTTCAGGTCATTAGTCGATCCAACTTTGACGTTTGGAACATGGTAAATCACCATTTCGTAGGAGCAGATTTGGTCGCTGTCATCGCCATATGGTTTTGATAGGGGTTTCGTCATTTGTTTTCCTTCGGGTTATTCGTGCAAAGCGCACGATTTATGGGCCAAGCAGCGGACAAGAACCGACGACACCAAAGGAAGGCGCAACAGCACACATGACCGCTGAAAAGCAGTTTGAAGACGGATTGACCCCATGAGGTTTCACGTCGTTTTTTGAATGTCGGTGTGTGCTAATCAGGCCGCCGATAACCCGAGGGTCATCTATGGTTGGTCTTTTCATCCCCAACAGTTGATTGCTTAAACATATGACCCTAAAACGGTATGCTGGTTACGCCATACCTCAAGTCACACCTCTCAATGTCTTTCCAGCACCTGTCCCCACCAAGGACCGATGTTCGTATGTGCAGCTGGATCACGTCGAGGATACCCCGCACGTCTGTCTATCTTGCACGTCAATAGTGCCCGCCTAAATGAGGCAAACGAAAGTCGGCATAACCGACGACTATTAGATGTGAACGATCAACTAGCTTTTCAAGAGGCAAAAGGAAACGCAGGAAAAACCCCAGTTCGTTTCGTATTCAAACCCCATGTTCCAACATCTGAACAGCAAGAGGGAATCCTGCATAGTGTGTTGATGTTAAAGTGTAGAACTACATGTAGTGATTGGGACTTTGAGGCATTTGCTGGGGTGTGTAACGTTCAGAGCCGTATTCATGCTGTGACAGTTGGGTCTATGAAGGAAGGGTTGTGAGAAGTTGTGTAGTGACCTCTGGAGCGCCTCTCTGTGCGCTGGGCAAGCACAGGTTCTAATCTGCCTACGTGAATCAGTTGAGCAAGTTAGGCCGAGTATTTGGTCGAGAGTGTTGAAAACACTTCAGTCATGCTCACCAATTTGGTACGAAACTTTGGGTAAATTTGGTACGAAACTCTTATAAGACCACCCATATTCGCCATATAAATAAAGGTTTTTGAGGTGTGGTGGTGCCCAGGAGAGGACTCGAACCTCCACATCGTTGCCAATACTAGCACCTGAAGCTAGCGCGTCTACCAATTCCGCCACCTGGGCAGGTGCCTTCGCTGGGGCATTTAGACTTGGGGATGAGCGCTGTCAACGGGATTCGAGGGTCTTGTTCTGCTCAAGCTTGATCGCTTTCGCGTTTTTCAGTCAAAACTTTCGGGTTTACGCTAAAATGCCCCAGATAAGCGTCTTGCCCGCGTGCGCGGGGGTCGGTACATCTGCGTCAAGCATTAGACATAAGGATTATGTGCATGTCCAAACTTGTCACGATCTACGGCGGTTCCGGTTTTGTGGGCCGCTACATTGCCCGCCGCATGGCGAAAGAAGGCTGGCGCGTGCGCGTGGCCGTGCGTCGCCCGAACGAAGCTATGTTCGTCAAACCCTACGGTACAGTGGGTCAAGTGGAACCGATCCTATGCAATATACGCGATGACGCCTCGGTTGCTGCCGCTCTGCAAGGGGCCGATGCTGTTGTGAATTGCGTTGGCATTCTCACGCAAAGCGGCAAAAACAAATTCGACGCCGTGCAAGCAGAAGGTGCGCAGCGCGTTGCACGCGCAGCGGCCGCGGCCGGAGTCGAGACGATGGTGCAGATCTCTGCGATTGGCGCGGATACAGATGCTGAAAGCGATTACGCCCGCACTAAGGCGTTGGGCGAAGCGAACGTGCTAGAGCATATGCCGAACGCAATGATCCTGCGCCCCTCGGTTATTTTTGGCGCGGAGGATCAGTTCTTTAACCGCTTCGCATCCATGTCGCGGATGGGTCCTATCTTGCCAGCAATCGGCGCGGAAACAAAGTTCCAGCCGGTCTATGTGGACGATGTCGCTGCTGCTGCAGTCAAAGGCGTACTGGGCGAAGCCCATGGCGTTTACGAGCTGGGCGGCCCAGACGTGAATACGTTCCGCGAATTGTTGCAAGAGATGCTGCATGTGGTGCAGCGTCGGCGTCTGATCTTGAACATTCCTTTTCCGATCGCTAGCCTTATGGCGTTTGGCTTTGATGTGCTTGAGATGGTTACGCTTGGCCTTGTCAAAAACCCTGCAGCGACCCGCGATCAGGTGAAGAACCTGCGCATCGATAATGTTGTGTCTGAGGATGCCAATGGCTTCGCGGATTTGGGCATCGTCCCGACTGCGCTGGAGTCCGTGCTGCCTGACTATCTGTGGCGTTTCCGCCCGTCTGGTCAGTATGCCGCGATCAAGGATTCGGCGAAGAATTTGAGGGCATAAGATATCTAAATGACCGTCCTCAAGGGCAAACCAAGAAAGGTGACGACCCATGAGAACGCTTGCGGCGCTGGTTTTTTCATGGCTTTGAAACGCTAGACTATTTCGACCCTATGGAAATGCTTGGCGGCTTCGGTGAGGAGACTGAAATCATAACGGTCGCCAAAGGGTGCGAACCTGTGCCGAGTTGCCATGGCCAGCGCATCGTCGTGGACAAAACTATCTATGAAAAGAACGATTACGACCTGTTGTTCATCCCCGGTGGCAATTCAGCCCTGATCGAGGGTGAAGACGAGGAAATGCTACAATGGATTCGCGACGCAAGCGTGAAGGCAGAGCGTGTCATGGCCGTTTGCACTGGAACCGCCTTGCTGGGAACGTCTGGTGTTCTGGACGGTCGCAGGGCAACAACCAATAAAACGGACTTTACAAAAACGGTGCCTCTTGCCCCGAAAGTAGACTGGGTTAAAGAAGCGCGTTGGGTTGAAGACGGTAAGTTCTTTACGTCATCAGGGGTTTCTGTTGGTATGGACATGGCGCTTGCGGTGATGGCGGATTTATACGGTATGGAAATGGCCGACCGTTTGGCGCTTGGATGCGAATACGAATGGCATAAAGACGCTAACCGCGATCCATTCGCCAAGCTTGCCGGGTTGGTTTGAGCATCGCGCGCAAAGTCAAAATAGGGTTGTTCGGTTCAACTGCATTTTAAGCGCTGTAGCCGATCCAGATTAGAATAACCCCCAACACTACACGGTAGATCACGTAGGGCGTGAAGCTTACGGATTTCAATAAACGCATCATCAGCGTCAACGCCAGCAGGGCAGCAATAAACGCGAAAATGGCAGCAATCGCTCCGTCGCGGGCAAGGGCCGCATCTGCGTTTGTAGCGACCTCCAAGGCCAGTAAGCTTCCGCCAGCAAAGATCGTCGGGATCGACATCAGCATCGCCAGCTTCGCAGCGTCCTCGCGTTTATAGCCGAGATAGCGCGCGGCGGTGATAGTGATGCCCGAACGTGATGTGCCGGGGATCAGCGCGATGGCCTGCCACAGACCCATGATAACCGCGTCTTTCATCGACCACTGGGCTGCAACTTTGTCCTGCGTGCCTTTTTGATCCGCCCAATAAAGCACAATACCAAAGATCAGCATCGTCCAGCCAATCACCGTAACGGAACGCATCGCGTCATCAAGGCCTGTCAATTTCAGGACCAGTCCGAATAGAACGACCGGCACTGTCGCCAGACCGAGACACATCGCAAGCCATGCGCCCTGTGTATCCACCTTGCCGCGCAACAGGCGGGGAATACCTCCAAGCGCTAAACGAACGTCGCTCCAAAAAAAGATCACCACTGCGAATAGCGTGCCAACATGGACAGCGACGTCGATGACTTGGCCTTGGTCGTCCATCCCCGTGAGGCTGGGCAGCAAGATCAAGTGGCCAGAGGAGGACACTGGCAAAAATTCGGTGACACCTTGGATGATCGCAACAAGGAAGAGGTGAAAGAGAGACATATGCGTTTCCTGAAATTTCTAAACGCAGCCCTATCGCAGAGTGATTCGTGAGAAAAGAGGGAGGTTAGTTCCGTTTCGGACCTATAAATTTAAGGTTGATCAACATTTGTTCCGGAATCCGTACGATAAATCATAAATTAGGTAACTCTTTATGACTTTTATTTTAATATGACTTTGGCTAAACACGGCTGACGGGAAATATGTCGGACTTATGGGAGTGCTAGATCGTGGCAAAGCAGCCAATGTTGAAATTCGTATCCGTGGAACGTGATATGCCGACAAAACGCGCACCTGATCTGCGCAATAAGGACTTTGGCGAGATCTACGCTGAATACGCTGACACGAAGGCGAAAGAGCAATCAAGTCGATGTTCGCAATGTGGTGTTCCGTATTGTCAAACCCACTGTCCGTTGCACAATAACATCCCAGACTGGCTACGTCTGACTGCTGAGGGTCGCTTGCAGGAAGCCTATGAGGTGTCCCAAGCGACGAACACCTTCCCTGAAATTTGCGGCCGCATTTGCCCGCAGGATCGCCTGTGCGAAGGCAACTGCGTCATCGAGAACTCTGGTCATGGTACTGTAACCATCGGCTCTGTCGAGAAATACATCACAGACACTGCGTGGGAAAACGGTTGGGTCAAAGCGATCAAACCGCACACAGAGCGTACAGAAAGCGTCGGCATTATCGGTGCTGGCCCCGGTGGTTTGGCCGCGGCTGACGTGCTGCGCCGCCAAGGTGTGCAGGTGACGATCTATGACCGCTATGATCGCGCGGGTGGTTTGCTGACCTATGGCATCCCCGGTTTCAAGCTGGAAAAAGACGTGATCATGCGCCGCAACGATCAGCTTGCCGAGGGCGGTGTCACGTTCAAATTGAATTGCAACATTGGCACGGATATTTCGTTCGAGGACATCCAAGCAGCTCATGACGCTTTGATTATTGCGACGGGTGTTTACAAGACCCGTGACCTTTCTGGCCCCGGCTCTGGTGCCGCTGGCATCGAGCGTGCGATTGATTATCTGACAGCCTCCAACCGCAAAAGCTTTGGCGACGCTGTGCCTGAATTTGATAGCGGCCAGCTGGATGCCAAGGGCAAAAAGGTTGTCGTGATTGGCGGCGGTGATACTGCGATGGACTGTGTGCGCACAGCGATCCGTCAGGGCGCGACGTCAGTCAAATGTCTCTATCGTCGCGATAAGGCAAATATGCCCGGCAGCCAGCGCGAAGTTCAAAACGCTGAGGAGGAGGGCGTTGTGTTCGAATGGCTCTCTGCGCCAAAGGGTTTCACTGAAGAGAACGGTAAAGTCGCCGGTGTGATGGTGCAGAAAATGCGCCTTGGTGCGCCAGATGCAACAGGTCGCCAAGCCCCCGAAGTGATCGAGGGCGCGGACTACGTCGAAGAGGCGGATATCGTGATCAAAGCACTGGGCTTTGAGCCCGAAGATTTGCCGAAACTCTGGGGTGTGGATGGCCTTGAGGTCACGCGCTGGGGCACAATCAAAACGCAGTTTACAACGGGTGCGACTGATCTGCCGGGCGTCTATGCCGTTGGCGATATTGTACGCGGTGCGTCCTTGGTGGTTTGGGCGATCAAAGATGGACGTGATTGCGCACAAGCAATTTTGGAGCAGTTAAACGGTGTTGCTGCCGTAGCTGCGGAATAGGCCATGAACGACGCGAGACATGCGACAGGAAAGTGTCTTTGTGGGGCTGTGCGCTTTAAAGCGACCTTGCCTAGCAACGGGATTCAGGCCTGTCACTGCACCCAGTGCCAGACATGGACGGGGGGCGGACCACTTTATGCCATGCGCATCAAGGATCTTGAGCTAGAGGGTGAAGAAGCCATCGCCAGCTACAACGCAAGTGATTGGGGAGAGCGCGCTTTTTGCAAGAGTTGTGGCACAACACTCTATTGGAAGATGCAAAGACGGAGCATTGGTTTTATGGCTCCGGGTCTGCTTGACGATAAATCCGGGCTGGAGTTACGCGAAGAAATCTTCGTGGATCATCGCCCTGACTGGTTACCTGCCCGTGCAGGTGCAAAACAAAGTACCGAGGCCGAAATGAAGGCCCAATTGAACGCATTTCTGGAAGGACAAACCAAATGACAAAGTATGATGCCGATTGGGTCCAAAACGAAGAAGCCAAGCGCGCGTATATGGCCGAGAATGGTCTGTATGACGAAAGCGAAGAGCATAGCTCTTGCGGTGTTGGCCTTGTGGTTTCTATTGACGGAAAACCTTCACGCAAAGTGGTTGAAGCGGGCATTGATGCGCTAAAAGCGATCTGGCACCGTGGCGCTGTGGATGCAGATGGCAAGACCGGCGACGGCGCCGGCATTCACGTGCAAATCCCCGTGTCTTTCTTCTACGATCAGATTGAACGCACAGGTCACACGCCGCGCATGGACGAGTTGATGGCCGTCGGCCAAGTCTTCTTGCCGCGCACAAATTTCGGCGCGCAGGAAACCTGCCGGACGATCGTGGAAACCGAAGTCCTGCGTATGGGCTATTACATATACGGCTGGCGCCATGTGCCTGTGGACATCACCTGCCTTGGCGAAAAGGCCAATGCGACCCGCCCCGAGATCGAGCAAATTCTGATCTCCAACTCCAAGGGCGTGGATGAAGAAACGTTCGAACGCGAGCTTTATGTAATCCGTCGCCGTATCGAAAAAGCTGCGATCGCGGCTGGCATTGGCCAGCTTTATATTGCGTCGCTTTCGTGCCGCTCTGTCATCTACAAAGGCATGATGCTGGCCGAGCAGGTTGCGGTCTTCTATCCCGATCTGATGGACGAACGGTTCGAGAGTGCGTTTGCAATCTATCACCAGCGTTATTCTACGAATACTTTCCCTCAGTGGTGGCTTGCACAGCCCTTTCGCATGCTCGCGCACAACGGCGAAATCAACACGCTCAAGGGCAACGTCAACTGGATGAAAAGCCATGAAATCCGCATGGCATCCGGCGCGTTTGGCGATATGGCGGAAGATATCAAGCCGATCATTCCAGGCGGATCTTCGGATTCTGCCGCGCTAGATTCCGTGTTCGAGGTTCTTGTGCGCGCGGGTCGCAATGCGCCCATGGCGAAAACCATGCTGGTGCCTGAGTCGTGGTCCAAGCAGGCGGTGGAACTACCGCAAAGCTGGCGCGATATGTATTCCTATTGCAACTCCGTGATGGAGCCATGGGACGGCCCCGCTGCGCTGGCCATGACCGATGGTCGTTGGGTCTGCGCAGGTCTTGATCGCAATGGTCTACGTCCGATGCGCTACGTTGTAACGGGCGATGGCCTTTTAATCGCCGGGTCAGAGGCGGGCATGGTCCCGATTGATGAGGCCACTGTTGTAGAAAAGGGCGCGCTTGGCCCGGGTCAAATTTTGGCCGTCGATATGCAAAGCGGCAAAATGTACCGTGATACCGAAATCAAGGACAAGCTCGCTTCGGCGCAGCCGTTCGGCGAGTGGGTCGGTAAGATCAACGAGCTTGATGAAGCGCTTGCTTCGGTCACAGAAACGGCGATCTATTCTGGCGCGGAGCTGCGCAAGCGTCAGATCGCAGCGGGCTATACCATTGAAGAGCTGGAGCAAATTCTTGCGCCTATGGCGGAAGATGGCAAGGAAACGCTGGCCTCTATGGGTGATGACACGCCTTCTGCGGTTCTGTCCAAGAAGTACCGTCCACTTAGCCATTTCTTCCGTCAGAACTTTTCTCAGGTGACAAACCCACCGATTGACAGCTTGCGCGAATTCCGCGTGATGAGCCTGAAAACACGGTTTGGCAATCTCAAGAACGTGCTTGATGAAAGCTCAGCTCAGACAGAAATTCTTGTGCTCGACAGTCCTTTTGTGGGCAACGCGCAATTGGATGAACTAGCACGTCATTTCAATGCTGATCTGGTCGAGATTGATTGCACGTTTGAACGTGGCAAAGGTGCTTTGCAGGCAGGTCTCGCCCGTATTCGCGCCGAGGTGGAGGATGCCGTGCGTTCTGGCGCAGGGCACATCGTGTTGAGCGATCAAAATCAGGGCGAGGGCCTTGTTGGCATGCCGATGATCCTTGCGACTTCTGCAGTACATAGCCACCTGACGCGCAAGGGTTTGCGGACCTTCTGTTCCCTCAACGTGCGCTCAGCCGAGTGTATTGATCCGCATTACTTCGCGGTTCTGATCGGGTGTGGTGCAACGGTTGTGAACGCTTATCTGGCCGAAGATTCCCTTGCGGATCGCATTGAGCGCGGTCTGCTGGATTGTACCCTGACCGAGGCAATCGCGCGTTATCGCGAGGCGATTGACCAAGGCTTGCTCAAGATCATGGCGAAGATGGGCATCTCTGTTGTGTCCTCTTACCGTGGTGGTTTGAATTTTGAAGCCGTTGGTCTGTCGCGCGCGATGTGTGCGGAATTCTTCCCCGGAATGACCTCGCGCATCAGCGGGATTGGTGTTTCTGGTATCCAGTTCAAAGCGGAAGAAATTCATGCGCTGGGCTGGCAGGGTGGCCGCGATGTTCTGCCGATTGGTGGCTTCTATAAGGCACGTAAAACAGGCGAGACTCACGCATGGGAAGCGCAGTCGATGCATATGATGCAGACTGCGTGCAACACGGGTTCCTTCCAGATGTGGAAGCAGTATTCGGCCAAGATGCAAAGTAACCCGCCAATCAACCTGCGCGATTTGCTGGCGATCAAGCCGATGGGCGAAGCGATCAACGTGGATGAAGTGGAAAGCGTTACCGCGATACGCAAGCGTTTCGTCACACCGGGCATGTCTTTGGGTGCGCTAAGCCCTGAAGCACATAAAACGCTCAATGTCGCAATGAACCGTATCGGTGCGCGCTCTGACTCAGGTGAGGGCGGCGAAGATCCGGCGCACTTTGTGCCAGAGCCAAATGGCGACAACCCAAGTGCGAAGATCAAGCAGGTTGCGTCCGGTCGTTTTGGTGTTACGGCGGAGTATTTGAACCAATGTGAAGAGCTGGAAATCAAGGTCGCACAAGGCGCCAAGCCCGGTGAAGGTGGTCAGTTGCCCGGTATGAAGGTCACAGACCTGATCGCGCGTCTGCGTCACTCGACCAAAGGTGTGACGCTGATTTCACCGCCGCCGCACCACGATATCTATTCGATCGAGGATCTGGCGCAGCTGATCTATGACCTCAAGCAGATCAACCCGCGCTGTAAGGTGACGGTCAAGCTTGTCGCGTCCTCGGGCGTTGGCACGATTGCCGCTGGTGTTGCGAAAGCAAAGGCCGATGTGATACTGATTTCAGGTCATAATGGCGGCACAGGCGCATCCCCTGCAACTTCGATCAAATATGCGGGTTTGCCGTGGGAAATGGGTCTGACCGAAGCGCATCAAGTGCTTGCGATGAACAACTTGCGGGATCGTATCACGCTGCGCACAGATGGTGGTTTGCGCACGGGTCGCGATATTGTCATGGCGGCGATGCTCGGTGCTGAGGAATATGGTATCGGCACAGCCGCGTTGATCGCGATGGGCTGCATCATGGTCCGTCAGTGCCAGTCCAACACATGCCCCGTTGGTGTGTGTACACAAGACGAAGCGCTGCGTGATAAGTTTACGGGTAATGCGGATAAGGTTGTCAATCTGATCACCTTCTATGCGCAAGAAGTGCGTGAAGTGCTTGCCTCTATCGGTGCGCGTAGCATGGATGATGTCATCGGTCGTGCCGATCTGTTGCATCAGGTCAGCCGTGGCTCTGCGCATCTGGATGATCTGGACCTGAACCCGCTGCTCATCACCGTCGATGGCGCTGCGGATATCGTCTATGATCGTTCGCGCCCACGTACAGCGGTGCCCGACACATTGGACGCAGAAATCGTCCGCGATGCTGCGCGCTTCTTGGAAGATGGTGAGAAGATGCAACTGTCCTACGCGATTCAGAACACGCACCGCACTGTTGGTACGCGCGTGTCCAGCCATATCGTCAAGAACTTCGGCATGCGCAATTCGCTGCAACCGGATCACTTGTTGGTGCACCTGAAAGGCTCTGCTGGACAGTCGTTGGGAGCATTCGCCGCGCCGGGTCTAAAGCTGGAAGTCAGTGGAGACGCCAATGACTATGTGGGTAAAGGCCTGTCTGGCGGCACAATCGTCGTGCGTCCACCAATGGCAAGTCCTCTGACAGCGTCCGAGAATACGATTATCGGCAACACGGTGCTTTACGGTGCGACGGACGGCTTCCTCTTTGCTGCGGGTCGTGCGGGCGAGCGGTTTGCCGTGCGAAACTCTGGCGCGAGCGTTGTGATCGAGGGCTGTGGGTCTAACGGTTGTGAATACATGACCGGCGGCGTTGCGGTTATCCTAGGCTCCATCGGTGCAAACTTTGGCGCGGGTATGACTGGGGGGATGGCCTATCTCTATGACCCAGATGGTCTTGCACCTAAGTTGATGAACCATGAAACGCTTGTGACCTGCGCTGTGACAACCCGCCATTGGGAACGTCAGTTGAAATCACTGGTCGAGCGGCATTTGGCCGAAACAGGCAGCCGTAAAGCAGAAGAGCTGTTGCAACATTGGGACCTGGAGCTGCAAAATTTTGTGCAAATCTGTCCGATTGAAATGCTGAACAAGATTCCGTACCCGTTGGGAATTGAAGAAACAGCTGTTCCTGCGGAGTAAGCGCAACTGACATCATAAAAACGCCCGAGGTTAAGCTTCGGGCGTTTTGCTATTAGGGCGCACGCTGTAGGGTGTCGTTTATGGCGAGAGCAGTAAAGAAAAAAACGTCTCCAAAGAAGACATCCAAGACTAGAGCGAAACGCCCCCTTGCGGTGCGGATCACTGAGGCGCGGAAATTTGTCAGGCGTTGGGCATTGCGCAGCATCCTTTTGGTGATGGCTGCTGTTCTTTTGTGGGTCAGTCTTTATGTTTGGGCCAATCCCAACAAAACCCCCTATATGCGCAGTGAAGAACTACGCATTGGTGGCGAGGTCGATCATCAGTGGACTGACATTGAAGACATAGCGCCTGTTATGGCGCGTTCGGTTGTGGCGGCTGAGGACGCAAATTACTGCAATCACTGGGGCTTTGATATGACTGCTATCCGCGCTGCTGTGGATTCGGGTGGTGCGCGTGGCGCGTCGACTTTAAGCCAGCAAGTGGTGAAGAATGTCTATCTTTGGCATGGCCGTAGCTATGTTCGCAAAGCCTTGGAGGCAGGTTTAACACCACTGGTCGAGCTGGTCTGGTCAAAGAAGCGTATCTTGGAAGTCTATCTGAATATCGCTGAATTTGATGAAGGTGTTTTTGGTGTTGAAGCTGCCGCGCGCCATTATTTCGGTGTCGGACCTGAAAGCCTAAGCGCGACGCAAGCGGCGCGATTGGCGGCGATCCTGCCTTCACCCAAGAAACGAAGTGCCTCGCGGCCTTCGAACTATGTGCGCAAACGTACGCGGCAAATCATTGATGGTGCGGCCACGATCCGCCGCGATGGACGCGCCGCATGTTTTCAGGATTGAACTTGCTCTCAATGCGGGGCATTCAGAGATGCACGTAATTTTAAGTTAGACCCTCATATCCTATGACCCGCCTTTATCACGTTCCTCTTTCTCCTTTTTGCCGCAAGGTCCGTTTGGTTCTGGCTGAAAAGAAGATTGACGTCGAGCTGATCGAAGAACGCTATTGGGAAGCCGATCCGGATTTCATGCGCCGCAATCCGGCAGGCAAGGTTCCGGTGCTGAAACTGAACGGGCGTACGATGCCGGATAGTATGGCAATCTGCGAATACCTAGAAGAAAAGAACCCAACACCCCCCCTGATGCCAAGCAGTGCAGAAGGGCGTTACGAAGTGCGCCGTTTGGTGGCGTGGTTTGATGACAAGTTCCATCAAGAAGTCACGACCAAGCTATTGTACGAGCGGGTGAACAAGAAGCTGATGAAACAGGGCTACCCTGACAGCAAGAACGTCAAAGCAGGTGCGCGCGCGATCAAGTATCACCTTGATTATATGGCATGGCTTTTGGATCATCGTCGCTGGCTTGCTGGCGATGCGATGTCTCTTGCGGATTTCGCAGCAGCTGCACATCTATCTTCGCTTGATTATAGTTCTGATGTGGATTGGTCGCGGTCTGAAACGGTGAAAGACTGGTACGCGAAGATCAAATCCCGTCCGGCGTTCCGCACGATTTTGGCGGATCAAGTTCCGGGGTTCCCTCCTTCCGCGCACTACAACGACCTTGATTTCTGACCTGAAGCATAAGCTTGTTGCCGAGGCGCAAGAGCTTGGTTTTGATGCTTGTCGTATTTGTCGTCCATGGGACGTTCCGTTGGTTCCCGAGCGCTTGAAAACTTTTGTTGATGAAGGCTGGCATGGCCAAATGGGCTGGATGGCGGAGCGGATGGAGTGGCGCAGCAATCCGTCTGCCCTTTGGCCAGAAGCAAAAAGCGTCATAATGTTGGGGGAAAGCTATACACCTAACCATGATCCGTTAGAGATACTGCAACGCGCAGATCGTGGCGCGATCTCAGTCTATGCGCAGAACAAGGACTACCATGACCTGGTCAAGAAACGCCTTAAGCGTTTGGCACGATGGTTGATTGGTGAGCAAGATTGTGAAGTAAAAGTGTTCGTTGATACGGCTCCGGTTCCAGAGAAGCCCTTGGGCGCTGCTGCGGGTCTAGGATGGCAAGGCAAACATACGAACTTGGTCAGCCGTCAAATGGGTAATTGGTTCTTTTTAGGGTCTGTTTTTACGACACTGGATCTGTCGACTGACTCAGCGGAGGTGGATCATTGTGGAACATGTACCTCGTGCTTGGATATTTGCCCGACTTCCGCGTTTCCTGCGCCCTATCAGTTGGATGCACGGCGCTGCATTTCCTATCTGACGATTGAACATAAGGGTCCTGTCGATGAAGACTTGCGGGCTCTCATGGGCAATCGCATTTACGGATGTGATGATTGTTTGGCGGCCTGCCCATGGAACAAGTTTGCGCTAGAGGCACGTGAGATGCGCTATGCTGCACGGGATGAATTGCGCGCACCGCAGTTGGCAGAATTAGCGGCATTGGATGATGCCGCCTTTCGCACGTTGTTTTCGGGATCTCCCATTAAGCGGATTGGGCGGAACAGGTTTGTGCGCAACGTGCTTTATGCGATCGGGAATTCTGGTTTGGCGGAGTTGCGAAATGCTGCCCAAAACCTGTTGGATGATCCAGACGCTACGGTTGTTGATGCTGCGCGCTGGGCCTGTGCGCGCTTGGCCGGTTAGGTCGGACGCTCCGCGAGGAGTTTTTTGGCAAGATGAAGGATAACCTGCCGCTTATGGGCGGGACGTGTCGCGTTTTGATGCTAGGTGGTGTGCGAGACAATGGAGTGGAACTATGGCGCTTTTGCTAGGTGTGGATACAGGTGGGACCTATACAGACGCGGTTCTGTTGCGTGATGAGCGCGATGTAGTCGCATCGGCAAAATCGCTGACCACCAAACATGATCTGTCGCTAGGTATTGGTCGCGCAATCGAGGCTGTTTTAGCAGAGAGCGGTGTGAATCCCAGTGAGGTCGCGATGGCGTCTTTGTCCACAACTTTGGCGACCAATGCGTTGGTCGAAGGACAAGGTAGCCGCGTCGCTTTGATTTACGTTGGTTTCAAAGAGCGCGATTTGGATACGCATGGTCTGCGCGATGCATTAAAGGGCGATCCCGCACTTATTCTTGCGGGCGGGCACAACCATGCTGGTGGTGAAGCTACGACGCTGGATACTGAGGCTCTAGACCGCTTTTTAGAGACGCATTCGGATGTGTCCGCCTTTGCCGTTGCGTCGCAGTTTGCCACCCGCAATCCTGCGCATGAGCTTGCTGTGATGGCGCATATCGCTGAAAGGCTGGGTGCGCCAGTGAGCGCGTCCCATCAGTTGTCAGCCAAGCTGAATGGCCCAAAGCGCGCTATGACCGCGTTGCTGAATGCGCGGTTGATCGGAATGATTGACGGATTGATCGGCTCTGCACAAGACACACTAAAACGGCTGAACATAAATGCGCCTTTGATGGTTGTTCGGGGCGATGGGGCCCTTATAGGATCTGATATGGCGCGAGAACGACCGATCGAGACGATCCTGAGCGGACCTGCCGCATCAATCGTCGGGGCGCGCTGGTTGACAGGGGCAGATCATGCGCTGGTGTCTGATATTGGAGGAACAACGACGGATATTGCGGTCCTGCGTGATGGTCGCCCTGCGATTGATCCAATGGGTGCGCAGGTTGGCCCGTATCGCACGATGGTCGAAGCGGTTGCAATGCGCACGCATGGGCTGGGTGGCGACAGTGAGGTCCATTTCAAAAGCGAGGGATTGCAAGGTGGTGTCACGCTTGGCCCGCGGCGGGTCGTGCCTGTTTCACTGATCGCTGTGGATGCGCCTGACGTGGTTCATAATGCACTAGATGCGCAGATGCGCAGCGCAGTTCCGAATGAACATGATGGTCGCTTTGTGCGGGCCGTGCCGGGTTTGCGCACCGATGGTTTGGGCGCGCGTGAAACAGCCCTGTTAGAGCATATTGGCAACGCCGTTCTACCCATGGGGCAGGCGTTGAAGAACCGCATTGAAGCACAAGCCTTGAAGCGGCTTGTTGAACGCGGCTTGGTCCAGATCGCTGCGCTGACACCAAGTGATGCAAGCCACGCTTTGGGTTGCGTTGATGCCTGGGATACACAAGCCGCAAAGAAGGCGCTTGCGTTGATGGGGCGACGGCGCACGGGATCGGGGGATATGCTTGCACCTGATCCTGATGTGATGGCGCAAATCGTTATTGATCAATTGACCCAGCAAACATCTTTAGCCTTGTTAGAGACTGCTTTTGCTGAAGAAGCAGATAGTTTTGCGCAACCGCCTGCTGATCTTGCGCGCCATGTGCTGACCCAAAGAGGTCTGTCGTCGCATCGTGGGCTAGTGCGAATTGATGTAGGATTAAACTTGCCGATCGTTGGCCTTGGGGCTTCTGCGATGAGCTATTATCCTGCAGTTGGCGCGCGCCTTGGGTGTGAGGCGATCCTTCCCGAACATGGTGGAGTAGCCAATGCGATTGGCGCTGTCGTGGGTCGCGTGACAATGCGCCGGCAAGGCACTGTGACTGCACCAAGCGAAGGGCGCTACCGTGTGCATTTTGAAACGGGCCCGCAAGACTTTGCAGAAAGTAGTCAGGCGTTGGATGCGCTGGAAACTCATCTACGGGATCAAGCAAAACGTGATGCAGACAGCTCGGGCGCTGAGGACATACATCTGCACGCAACCCGTGACATCAAAACTGCGCAAGCCGAAGCGCGCGAGGTGTTCATCGAGGCAGTGATTACAGTGGAAGCGTCTGGGCGGCCAAGAATAGCGGCGTGATGAGATATATCTATGCAGCTCATCGTGCGCTTACAAACTGATGTTTCAACACTTCACGGGCGCGCGTGCTTTTTGAAATCTTACTTTGATTTTCTGAAGCGCACCCCATTTAATACTCCATAGACATCTTAGGAGGATGCCATGGCTGATTATCGCAAAGATATGGACGTTGTCGCGACGCTCGACCCTGAGCAATACCGCGTTACACAGGAAAGCGGGACAGAGCGTCCTGGAACGGGCAAGTACCTCGATAACAAAGAACCCGGTATCTATGTAGATATCGTGTCAGGTGAACCATTGTTTGCCTCTTCGGACAAATACGAAAGTGGATGTGGCTGGCCGTCGTTTACCAAGCCGCTGGTGCATGAGTACGTCGCTGAGTTGAAAGATACGACACATGGGATGATCCGCACCGAAGTGCGCTCAAAGTATGGAGACAGCCATTTGGGCCATGTGTTCAATGACGGACCGCCTGATCGCGGTGGACTTCGGTATTGCATCAACTCTGCGTCTTTGCGGTTTATCCACCGTGATGACATGGAAGGTGAAGGTTACGGCGCATATCTGGATCAAGTGGAGGATGTAGCATGAGCGAACGCGCAGTTTTAGCAGGCGGATGTTTCTGGGGCATGGAAGATTTGATCCGCAAGATGGACGGGGTGATTTCAACGCGCGTGGGCTACACGGGGGGTGACGTTCCGAACGCGACCTATCGCAATCACGGCACGCACGCAGAGGGGATCGAGATTATCTTCGATCCAGCGCGCATCACCTATCGCACGCTCTTGGAGTTCTTCTTTCAGATTCACGATCCCACCACGCCCAATCGTCAAGGCAACGATCGCGGACTCAGTTATCGTTCGGCCATTTATTATGTGGACGAGGCGCAAAAAGCGGTCGCTTTGGATACAATCGCAGATGTGGATGCCTCAGGCATTTGGCCTGGAAAGGTCGTGACCGAGGTCGAGCGCGTCGGTGATTTCTGGGAGGCAGAGCCGGAGCATCAGAATTATCTGGAGCGCATTCCGCATGGCTACACCTGCCACTTCATCCGCCCCGATTGGGTGTTGCCAAAGCGCGCTGCGGAGTAACCCAAGCGCCTGAATGTCGTTTTTAGGCATAGTAGCGCGTCGTTTCCCTTGGGGTGAAGCGTCGCGCTTTTTCGCATTCTGATGCGATACAGTGTCTGAAAGGGGCAGCCATGAATGACGTTTCAATCATCGACGAAGGGCGTGCGATTTTGCTGGGCAGCGGGGCAAGTACGCTGCGCTTTCACGCGATCTGGCTGCGAGACAACGCACCTGACCCTGAAACCCGCGATACTGGTAACGGGCAACGCTTGATTGCTTTGCGCGACATTCCCGAAGACACAAAGGTGAGTGAAGCGCATCTTGCGGATGGGACGTTAAAGGTCGAATTTCAACCCGAAGACAAGCGCGTGAGCTATGATCTGGATTGGCTTGTGGCCCATGCGTATGACACCAGCGACAAGCGAGAAAGCAGCTGGACCGGGCCGGATGTTGAAACTTGGACAAGTACGCTAGGGCAAAACATCCCGCGCGCGCAATTCGATAAGGTATCGCGCAATAAGACTGCCCTTGCAGAATGGCTTGGCGGCGTCGTGCGGTATGGTTTTGGCAAGCTCTCGGGCGGCCCTGTTGAAGAAGGCGCGCTGTTCAAGGTGGCAGAGCTGTTCGGCTATGTGCGTGAAACGAACTATGGACGTCTGTTTGAGGTGCGCACAGAGGTTAACCCGACCAATCTCGCGTACACAGGACTTGGATTGCAGGCGCATACGGACAACCCTTATCGCGATCCTGTGCCGACGGTGCAGATCCTTTATTGCTTAGAAAACTCCGCAGAGGGCGGCGAGAATATGGTTGTTGACGGTTTCGCCTGTGCAGAGCGTTTGCAGCGCGAAAATCCCCATTGGTTCGATTTGCTCAGCCGGTATTGCGCGCGTTTTGAATATGCAGGGTCCAGCGATGTGTGCCTGCGTGCGCGCCGCCCGATGATCGAAATTGCCCCAGATGGGGAGATTATTGGCGTGCGTTTTAACAACCGCTCTGCGGCGGCGATCACGGATGTCCCGTACGAGTATATGGAGGACTATTATGCCGCCTATCGCCGCCTTGGTGAAATCATTGATGACCCCGCAATGGAGGTGACGTTCAAACTGGCACCTGGTGAATGTTTCATCGTGGACAACACCCGCGTTCTACATGCACGCAAGGGGTATTCGGGGGCAGGATCACGCTGGCTTCAGGGATGTTATGCGGACATGGACGGCTTGCGCTCGACTCATGCGGCGCTTAGCCGATGAGCGGGGATTTGAGCAAAGACACTATCGTTGCCTTTTTGGCAGATATCTTCGAACGCCGCGGTGGCGAGGAATATCTGGGCGAACCTGTGACCATGGCAGAACATATGCTGCAAGGTGCTACGATTGCCGAAAAGAACGGGCAAAGCGAAGAGATCATTGTTGCTGCGCTCCTGCATGATATCGGGCATTTTACGTCTGAATTTGGCACCTATAGCCCTGATGATACGGAAGACCGTTTCCATGAGGAGGCGGGCGCAGAGGTGCTGGAGCTGTTCTTTCCAAGCATTGTAACGGATTGCGTGCGCTATCACGTTGCGGCGAAACGCTACCTTTGTGCGACACGGCCCGAGTATTTCGGCCGACTGAGTGAAGCGTCGGTGCATTCGCTCAACTTGCAAGGCGGACCGATGTCGGAGAGCGAAATTGCTGCGTTCGAGCAAAATCCGAATCTGGAGAAGATCATCGCGGTGCGTTACCTCGATGATGCGGGCAAATACGCGGATATGAAAACGCCTGACTTCGCGCATTTCGCACCAATGGTACAGCGGATCGTGGATGCGCACTTCGCGGCGCGCTGAGGGTCTTTTCACGGGGCTTCAAGAGGTATAGCGATAGCATATGTCCTCTTACACGGGTATCGCCCTTAAACTTGCCTCAGTCGTTTTGTTCGTCATCATGTCCGCGCTGATCAAGGCGACGACAGAGGACGTGCCGACGGGGCAGGCGATGTTCTTTCGCTCTTTCTTTGCTTTGCCGATCATCTTGGGCTGGCTGATCTGGCGGCGCGAGCTGTCCACAGGCTTGAAAACCAAGCGGCCCATGGGACATGTCTGGCGTGGGCTGATCGGTGTCTGTGGCATGGGGTTCGGCTTTTCATCATTGGCCTATTTGCCCTTGCCGGATGTGACTGCAATAGGCTTTGCCGCGCCGTTGATGACGGTGATATTTGCAGCTGTGATACTAGGCGAACGCTTGCGCGTATATCGCATGTCGGCTGTCCTGCTAGGCTTGGTCGGCGTCCTGGTGATCTTGTCGCCGCGCCTGTCGATCTTCTCGGGAGAGGCGATGGCCTCAACTGCGCAGCTTGGCGTTTTGCTTGTGCTGGCCTCTGCGATTTTCCGCGCGTTGGCACAAATCCATATCCGTCGCTTGGCCCAGACTGAACAGACGTCTGCGATTGTATTCTACTTTTCGATGACGACGACCGTGTTATCCCTTTTGACACTGCCGTTCGGTTGGACCGTGCCGGATGCGGGTGCGATCGCAATGTTGATTTGTGCGGGTCTGATTGGCGGTGTTGCGCAGATTTTCATTACCTCTGCTTATCGCTTTGCCGATGCAGCGGTGATTGCGCCGTTTGATTATGCGTCAATCCTGTTTGCGATGATTATTGGCTATGTGTTCTTCGCTGATGTGCCCACACCGCAAATGTTGATCGGCTCTTTGATTGTGATTGTTGCGGGGCTTTTGATTATCTGGCGCGAGCGTGCGCTGGGTTTGAAGCGCGGCAAGGCGCGTCCGAACCTAACGCCGCAAGGCTAATTGGGTGTGGGAAATTGAGTTTATTTGGCAAGATGAAGCGGTTAACGATCCGCGAGGCCCATAGCGGCATATAATGGCGGCAGGATCCAGCGGCGTTTGCTGCCGAAGGGGATTTTGTTGGGGATGGATTTTAGTACGTCTGGATATGGGTTTCGAATTGGCTTGTTTTGCACGAGGTCGGCAAGGAGTGCGCCGCAGTAGCTGGCCATAGCCACACCGTTTCCATGATAGGAAAGCGATGCAAATGCGCCGGGCATGTCTGGGATAGCACCAGTAAAGGGCGCGCGTTTGGTGTTCATGCAGACAAGTCCGGACCACAGGTGTGGGGTTTCCACATGTGCCCACGCGGGGAACATCTGTTCGAAATCGTGGCGGATGAGCGCCTTGATCTTCGCATCCGAACGCGCGTTCGCGAAAATGCCGCCGCGCATTCCGAACAGGAAACTGCGGTTGGGCATCAGGCGGAAGTAATGCAGCAGATTGCGGCTATCGAACGCCATTTGATCGGAGGTCCAGCCCGAAGCCTTGATTTCGCCGCCTGTCAAAGGGCGCGTGACGAGGACACTCGATTGTACAGGCATAAAACGCGCGGCAAGCCACTTCGGGACATCTTCGGAAGAATAACCGTTGGTTGCGATGATAATGTGTTTGGCATTTATGCGCCCCTGATGTGTCTGCAACGTGAATTGCGCGCCTTGTTCGATACGGGTGACAGGGGAATTCTGAAAGAGGGTCGCGCCATGTGAAAGCGCGGCTTTGGCGATGCCAAGGGCGTATTTCAGCGGGTTAAGCGCGAACCCAATCGGGATCTTAAGCGCGCCGTGGAAAGGGCCAGCGAGGCCATGCGTGGCCAGGTCTTTCGCGGCAATCAGAATCGGTTCGCAATTGTAGTCCTGCGCCGCCTTTTCTGCATGGTCTTCTAAGAGGGACCAGCGGGCAGGTTTATGCGCAAGCAGGGTTTCGCCGTGGGAGTGGGTATCAGCGTCGATCTTATGCTCAAGTAGCAAGTCCGCCACATGGTTGATCGCATCTTTCTCGCACTGTCGCCAAGCGTAACGCGCGTCCAAACCGTAGCGCTTATCGATTTCCGCGTTTTCCAATATGCCACCGCCAAGACAACAAAATCCGCCGTTGCGGCCGCTTGCCCCCCACGCGATGGTTTCGGCATCCAAAAGCGTGACATCTACCCCGTCTTTCGCCAACTGAAGCGCCGCGTTCAGGCCTGTGAAGCCACCACCGATTATTGCAACGTCTGTTTGATGGGTCCCTTGCAAAGCAGGTTGATTGAGCGGATTTGCGGTGGTTTGCCAGTACCCATCACGAATGGGTTCAGAACCGTAAGCGAGCGGTTCGTAGATACGTTTCATCCGCGCGCAGCGGCTTGTTCGTCGCGTTGTTGTTTCAGGCTTGCTTGTTTGGATATCAGGGATGCGCTGATCACGCCTATGGTGACGATTGCGATCATAATTGTGGATAGCGCGTTGATTTCCGGACTGACGCCAAGGCGCACGGCAGAGAAGATCTTGATCGGTAGGGTCGTCGCCGAAGGACCAGCAGTGAAGCTGGCGATGACGAGATCATCAAGGGACAGCGTGAAAGCAAGAAGCCAGCCAGAGATCACAGCAGGGGCGATGATGGGAAGTGTAACTAGGCGAAAGGCTTGCCAAGGGGAACAGCCGAGGTCGAGCGCGGCTTCTTCAAGGGAGCGATCGAAAGAAACGAGCCGCGAGGAAACGACGACAGAGACATAGCACATCGCGAAAGTCGTGTGTGCCAGGACGATGGTGAGGACGCCGCGGTCAAGCCCAATGCCGATAAATAGAAGGAGGAGCGACAGACCTGTGATAACTTCGGGCATCACAAGCGGCGCATAGATCATTCCGGAGAATAGCGTGCGCCCTTTGAAGCGGTTCGCGCGTACGAGCACGTAGGCGGCCATGGTGCCAAGAATCGTGGCGAGTGTTGAGGAAAAGACCGCGACTTTGATCGTGACCCAAGCCGCACTTAAAAACGCCTCGTTCTGCATCAACTCGCCATACCATTTGGTTGAAAAACCTGCCCATACGGTGACGAGTTTGCTTTCGTTGAAAGAATAGATCACCAGAATGATCATGGGCAGGTAGAGAAATGAAAAACCCAAGGTCAGCGCCGTTATGTTGAACCATGAGAAGCGTTTCATGTTCGGGAGCCTCCGGCGGGGATACTTTTAGAGAGAGGAATCATGGGTTTCATCCTTCCATCTCCCTCTGTTTCTGCTCGTTACGTTGGAACAGAATGATCGGGATGATCAGGATCAGGAGCAAGATGATTGCAACGGCAGAGGCCACGGGCCAATCGCGGTTGTTGAAGAATTCTTCCCACAGGACTTTGCCGATCATCAGGGTTTGTGACCCACCCAGCAGGGATGGGATAACGAATTCACCGAGCGTCGGGATGAAGACGAGGAAGCAGCCAGCGATGATGCCTGTTTTGCTAAGCGGAACGGTGACAAGCCAAAAGGCAGACGTGCGCGAACAGCCGAGGTCTTCGGCGGCTTCCAGCAGGCTATCGTCCATCTTTTCCAGTGCCGAGTAGATCGGCAGGATCATGAAGGGCAGGTATGTGTAAACGATGCCGATGTAGACGGCGGTGTTGGTGTTCAGGATCGTCAAGGGTTCTGAGATGATGCTGGTCCAAAGGAGGAATTGATTAAGCAAACCTTCGTTGCTGAGGATGCCCATCCATGCGTAAACGCGGATCAGGAAGCTGGTCCAGAACGGGAGGATCACCAACATCAAAAGTGTTGGCCGCCATTCGGGTGCAGCGCGTGCCATGGAATAGGCGATGGGGTAGCCGATGAGCAGTGCGAGTACGGTCGAGATGAGAGCGATTTTGAAGCTGGACAGGTAGGCCTTCCAATAGAGATCATCGGTTGTGAGAAAGGCAAAATTTTCGAAATCCAGCTCGGAAAAGAAGGTTTTGATACCGCTCCAACCTTCGGCCAGATCAAGCTGCGGTGTGTAGGGCGGAATCGCCAGAGCACCATCACTAAGCGAAATCTTCAAAACGATCAGGAACGGCACGAGGAACAGCGCCAAAAGCCAGATATAGGGAACAGATATGAGCGTGAAACGACGCATGCCTATTGCTCCAAGAGGACACCGGCGGTGTCCGTAAAGCTGATCCAGACCGTATCTTCCCAAGTGATATCACGGCGCGCGAGGCGACGGGCGTTTGCCATCTGCGCTTTGATCATTTGGCCACCAGCAAGTTCGACATGATAGGTGGACACGTTGCCGAGATAGGCGATGTCGATCACTTTGCCTTGTAGCGCGTTGACTGTGTCAGGCTTTTCTTTGGCGATGTTGAGCTTTTCGGGGCGGATCGCGAGGGTAAGGGTTTTACCGTCTAATGCTTCATCGCCGTTGGTTACAATGATTGCGGGTTGATCTTTGTTCCAAGTCAGCGCGATTCCACCTTCAGGAACATCAGAGCGAGTTGGTTCTGACAGGGTGTTTTGAAGCTCGGCTGAGCTTGGCGCAGGAAGAAGTTTTTGCGGTTCTGTGCGTTCGCCTAACACGCGATAAAAGACTTTGTCGTGTAGCCATTCGCCTAGCTTGTTTGGCTGAGGACGCGGTTGATCCGGATTGGTCGTCGTGGGTTCCGCCGCGTTGGCCTCGGTCACTTCCGTGGGGTCTTCAACAGGCTCTGCCGCTTCGATACTGCGTTTGCGCGCGGTGCCTTCGATCAGATTTACGTCACCAATAAAATCAGCCACGTATCGCGAATTCGGAGCCTCGTAGATCACCGCGGGGGTCGCGACCTGAATGATGCGACCTTCGTCCATGACAGCTACGCGCGAAGCGACTGTCATTGCTTCCTCTTGATCGTGCGTGACGATCACAAAGGTCGTGCCGGTCTTTTCCTGAATATCCATCAGCTCGAACTGGGTGTCCTGACGCAGCTTTTTATCCAGCGCGCCGAGAGGTTCATCTAGCAAGAGTAGCTTGGGTGCTTTTGCCAGCGAGCGGGCGAGCGCCACACGCTGACGCTGACCGCCGGAAATCTGGTGGGGTTTGCGGCGTGCAAATTTTTCAAGCCGCGTGAGTTTCAGCATTTCAGCAACGCGCGCATCAATGGCGTCTTTGTTCATGTCCGTACGCCGCAAGCCGAAGGCGATGTTTTCATAGATCGAAAGATGCGGAAACAAAGCATAGCTTTGGAACATCATATTCACGGCGCGCTTGTTGGGCGGCACCTTGTTCATGTCCTGTCCGGCGATTTTGATCGTTCCGGTCGTAGGCGTTTCAAAGCCGCCTAGCATACGCATCATCGTGGTCTTGCCGCAGCCTGAAGGGCCGAGCAGAGCAAAGAATTCCTGTTCGTAGATATTCTGTGTCAGATCATCAATTGCGACGAAATCGCCGAATTTTTTGGTGACGTTTTGAAACTGGATCAGGGGTTTCGCGCTTGGGTCGTTCCAAGGCTCAAACACAGGCTGCTCTGCCATCTGTAATCTCCGGTAGGGGGAGGAACCCCCGCGCCCCTATGTGCGCAGGGGTCGTTTTGTTCAGGTGCCGGATTTGATCTTGGTCCACATGCGCGTGACAACGCGCTGCACTTTTGGTGGGTATGGCGTGGTTGTGAACAGGTTCTCAAGCGTGGCTTCATCAGGGTAGATCGCCGGATCGCCAATCACGTCTTCCTCAAGCAAAGGCTGGGACGCAAGGTTGCCGTTTGCGTAGTACACATAGTTCGACGCATCGGCCATGTTTTGCGCGTCCATGATGAAGTTTAGGAACGTGTGCGCAGCGTCTGGATTTGGCGCGTCCGCTGGGATCGCCATTTGGTCGAACCACATTTGCGCACCTTCTTTGGCGGCGTGGTATGCGATTTCGACACCGTTGTCGGCTTCCGCTGCGCGATCACGCGCTTGCAGGATGTCACCTGACCAACCGATTGCAACGCAGATATCGCCGTTGGCGAGGGCGTTGATGTATTCGGAGCTGTGGAATTTCTGAATATGGGGGCGCACGGCTGCCAGAATGGGCTCAGCCTTGACGATCACATCCGGGTCAAGGCTGGCAGGATCTTCGCCGATATACTTTAGCGCCATCGGGATCATTTCAGCAGGGGCGTCGAGCATGTGAACGCCGCAATCCGCCAGCTTTGCCATGTTGTCCGGGTTCAGGACCAACTCAAGCGAATCGATAGGTGCGTCTTCGCCCAGCGCTTCTTTCACTTTACCGATGTTCACGCCGATGCCTGTGGTGCCCCACATGTAGTTGATGGAATAAGCGTTGTCGGGGTCGTACTGTTCTGTGCGTGAAGACACGACGTCCCACATGTTGGCCATGTTTGGCAGTTTGGACATGTCCAGTTTCTGGAACGCCCCTGCTGTGATCTGACGCTGCAAGAATGTGCCGGATGGAACAACGACATCATAGCCGGAACCGCCTGCGAGCATTTTTGTTTCTAGCAATTCGTTGCTATCAAAGACGTCGTAAATCAGCTTGATGCCTGTTTCGGCTTCAAATTTTTCCAAAAGTGCTTCGTCGATGTAGTCAGACCAGTTATAAACACGCACTTCGTTTGCTGAAGCGCTGGCCGCGATCAGGGCGAGACTTGCGCTCGCGAGTAATAGTTTTTTCATGTGGTTAACTCCCCAAGACATGAGACGTGCCGCATTTCTGTGTCGCGACATTCTGGAAAACATTGTTTTCATGCAGTTTGGGGAGTCGCAAGGTTTTATTGTACGCAACGGCGCTGATTGACACGGCCCAAACGCTACATATGCTGCGCGAGATTTTGAGATAGCCCCACTGCCCTGAAATGGAGCACATTATGAACGCCATTACCAACCACATGCCAACGGCAGAGTTGCAGGCCCTTGATGCGGCCCACCACATGCATCCTTTCACAACGGGCGATGTGATTGCGGCCAAGGGCGCGCGGGTCATCACAAGTGCAGATGGAGTGATGTTGCGCGATTCTGAGGGCCACCAGATTTTGGACGCTATGGCAGGTCTTTGGTGCGTAAATATCGGATACGGGCGTCACGAATTGGCAGAGGTCGCGGCACGGCAAATGCGCGAGCTTCCCTATTACAACACGTTTTTTATGACGACCCATGTGCCCGTCATCGCGCTTAGCCAGCGCTTGGCCGAAATCGCGCCGGAGGGCATGAACCATGTATTTTATGCGGGTTCTGGATCAGAAGCGAATGACACCAACATCCGCATGGTGCGCACCTATTGGGACATGAAGGGCAAACCGACGAAGAAGGTGATTATATCGCGTCATAACGCCTATCACGGCTCTTCTGTCGGATCTGGTTCTCTTGGTGGGATGAGCGGAATGCATGCGCAGGGGGGTATGCCAATCCCTGATATCTATCACATCGGCCAACCAAACTGGTGGGCAGAAGGTGGTGATCGCACACCTGAAGAATTTGGTCTGCTGCGCGCGCAAGAGTTAGAGCAAGCGATCCTTGAAATGGGTGAAGATCGCGTTGCGGCCTTTATCGCGGAACCCGTGCAGGGCGCGGGTGGTGTGATTGTTCCACCATCAACTTACTGGCCCGAAATCCAGCGTATTTGCGACAAGTATGAAATCCTTTTGATCGCGGATGAGGTAATCTGTGGCTTCGGGCGTACAGGTAACTGGTTTGGTTCAACCACCATGGGTATTCGCCCCGATATTATGACGATTGCGAAGGGGCTTAGCTCTGGCTACCAGCCGATTGGTGGATCAATTGTCAGCGACGAGATAGCCACGGTGATCAATTCGGGCGAGTTCAATCACGGTTATACGTATTCCAGTCATCCCGTTGCCTCTGCGGTGGCGCTTGAAAACATCCGTATCCTTGATGAAGAAGGCATCGTGACCCGCGTACGTGAGAAAACGGCACCTTACCTCAAAGCAAAGTGGGAAGCGCTGATCGATCATCCTTTGGTGGGCGAAGTGAATATCGTCGGTATGATGGGATCGCTGGTTTTAACGCCGCATAAAGAAAGCCGCGCAGCGTTCAAATCCGAAACAGGTACGGTTGGTTATATCTGCCGCGAGCGGTGTTTCGCGAACAATCTGGTGATGCGTCATGTGGGGGATCGGATGATCATTTCTCCGCCACTGGTGATCACAGAGAACGAGATCGACACGCTGATCGAGCGGGCTGTGAAATCACTGGATGAATGCCATGATATCCTCAAGCGCGATGGTTTGATGGTCGCGGCCTAAGGTAGTTGAGGGACTTCCAGAAGGTGACTTTATCATCGCCTTTGGCCCAGAAATCACGAATGCGGGCTTTCTCTGTGTAGCCCGCTTTTTCGTAGAAACTGCGCGTTTGCGTGAATGCATCTGTCCCTGAGGTGTCTACGATGATGATACGGCCGCCTTGGTCTTCGATCTGCACTTCCATCTGCCGGGTTAGCTTCGCCCCCGCACCGTTGCCTTGATGCGCAGGCGAAACAGCTAAAGCCAATATGTTCCATGTGTCTTCGGTCATTTGTTCCGGGTTTGCGTAACAAAAACCGATCGCCGTGCTGTCCACTTCTAGCGTCAACCAAAGGTCATCTGTTTCACCGTCTAGAAAGCCCTTTACCATGTCGTCAAGCATGGTGCTTGGGAACAGATCAATCTGGTCAAGAACCTGTTTCAAACCTGCGATATCGCCGCTTTCGGTGTATCGAATATCCATGCGATGCGTGCTCTTTGTGAAAAGTGTAGGGCGCTATGACTTCGTCGCAGTATACTTACGCAACGGTGTGAACTTAAAGCAGTTTCCTGATACGCCTGTTTTACCCGTTTTGTGTGACGCTACGTTCTTGGACGATAGAACGTGGTGACGAAGCCTGCTGCTTGCTGCAATCTAAGTGGCAATCACATTTGCCGAAGGAAAAGATCATGAGTGACGCTGTTGAATACGAACTAAGAGGCGACATCGCGATTTTGCGGGCAAACAACCCGCCAGTGAATGCATTGGGACATGCTGTACGTGCCGGGTTGCTAGCGGGTATTGAACGCGCTGAAGCAGAAGCAAGGGCAGTCCTTATTGTCGGTGGGGGACGTACGTATTTCGCTGGTGCGGACATCAAAGAGTTTGGAAAGCCATTGCGCGAACCGGCGCTGCCGGACGTCTGTACACGGATAGAGCGTAGTCCACTTCCTGTCGTGTCTGCCATTCACGGCACAGCGCTGGGCGGCGGTCTGGAAGTGGCGATGGGCACGCATTACCGTATCGCTGTGCCCTCCGCACAAGTGGGTTTGCCAGAAGTACTGTTAGGTGTTTTGCCGGGCGCGGGTGGCACGCAACGCTTGCCGCGTTTGATCGGCGTTGAACGGGCGATGGAAATTATAACAACAGGTCGCCATGTCAGCGCTGTCGAAGCGTTGGAACTGGGGATCGTCGATGAAGTCGAAGACGGTGATATCGAAGAAATCGGCCTGGCTTATACGCAGCGGCTTCTTCAAGAAGGCAAAGGCCCGCGCCCTGTTGGCAATCTGCCACGTCCCGAGCCGATTGATTTCGACGCTGCACATGCAGAGGCGCTAAAGCGCGGTCGTGGCCAAATTGCGCAAGCGACCGCCATTCGAGCGATTGAAGTAGCCTGTCGCACTGATATCGATGCAGGTCTTATTCGCGAACGCGATCTGTTCATGACGTTGCTGAACTCCCCTCAACGCGAAGGGATGATCCATGCGTTCTTTAACGAGCGTGCAGTGTCTAAACTGCCCGATCTCAATGGTGTCGCGCCGCGCGACGTGAAGGCAATTGGCGTTATCGGCGGTGGTACAATGGGTGCTGGCATCGCTGTTGCGGCGCTGTTGTCGGGGCTTGATGTGACAATGATCGAACGCGACGCAGGTGCTACCAAGGCAGGTGCAGAGCGTGTGGCTGGTATCCTTCAAGGATCGGTGAAGCGGGGCAAGCTGACGACGGGCAAGTATGATGCGATCATGGAAGGACGTTTCCGTGCCTCTGATAGCTACGACGCCTTAAGTGACGCCGATCTTGTGATAGAGGCGGCCTTTGAAGAAATGGGTGTCAAGAAAGCGATTTTCGCAGAGCTGGATCGCGTGTGCAAAAAAGGTGCAGTGCTGGCATCAAACACGTCGTATCTGGATGTGAATGAGATTGCCGAAAGCACATCACGACCTTCTGACGTTGTGGGTTTGCATTTCTTCTCACCCGCGCATGTGATGAAACTTCTGGAAGTTGTCGTTGCGGATCAAACCGCCCCTGACGTTGTGGCGACAGGGTTTGCGCTGGGCAAAGCGATGCGCAAGATTGCCGTGCGGTCGGGCGTTTGTGACGGTTTCATCGGCAACCGGATTCTCAAGACCTATCGCACCTGTGCGGATCACATGGTGCTGGATGGTGCATCGCCCTTTGAAATTGACAAAGCGATGACCGGTTTCGGCTTTGCCATGGGACCTTTCGAAGTCGCAGACCTTGCCGGACTTGATATCGGATGGGCGACGCGCAAACGCCTTGCACCTACGCTTGATGCACGTGAGCGGGTCGCGCGGTATGCAGACAAAATGTGTGAAGCTGGCAACTTTGGCCAGAAGACAGGCAAAGGCTATTACATCTACGAAAAGGGCAAACGCGGCGGGACACCTGATTCAGCCGTTACCGCGCTCATCGAAGCAGAGCGCGCTGACCTTGGTATCACACCGCGCGACTTTACCCACGAAAATATTCAGCGCCGTTATATGTGCGCGATGGTGAATGAGGCCGCGAAAGTCGTGGATGAGGGCATCGCGCACCGTCCTTTGGATGTGGATATGGTTCTGCTCTTTGGTTACGGTTTTCCGCGCCATTGGGGCGGGCCGTTGAAATGGGCTGATCTGCAAGGATTGGACGGCATCCTTGCAGATATCCAAAGCTATGCCAAAGAGGATGATTTTTTCTGGCAGCCCTCTGCTTTGCTAGAGCGGCTGGTTGCGGCAGGAAAAACTTTCGATGATTTGAACAAGGGAGACACGGTATGAAGCAGGCAGTGATTGTATCGACGGCAAGAAGCGGATTGGCCAAATCCTTTCGCGGGTCTTTGAACATGACACATGGCGCAACGCTGGGTGCGCATTCCGTTCAACATGCCGTCGCACGCGCGGGGATTGATCCGGCGACTGTAGAGGATGTGTTGATGGGGTGCGCCACGCCCGAGGGTGCAACAGGTGGCAACATCGCGCGTCAGATCGCGCTACGCGCTGGGCTGCCTGTGTCCGTTTGCGGTGCGACCGTGAACCGTTTCTGTTCAAGCGGTTTGCAAACAATCGCGATGGCCGCGCAGTCTATCCAGAACGGTGCTGGCCCTATGGTTGCGGGGGGTGTTGAAAGTATCTCACTGACGGGAAATCATAGCGTGCCTGCGCGTGATCCGTGGATCGAAGAACATATGCCTGCGGTCTACATGACGATGATCGAAACGGCCGATAACGTAGCAGAGCGTTACGGCATTTCGCGAGAAGAACAAGATGCCTATGGGCTTCGCTCACAACAGCGCATTGCTGCCGCGCAAGCCGCTGGAAAATTCGCGGATGAGATCGTGCCAATGGCCGCAACTATGGCTATGAAAGACAAAGAGACTGGCGAGGTTTCGCACCATGACGTCACGGTTGATCGCGACGAATGTAATCGCCCGCAAACTAATATTGAGAGTCTAAATGGGCTAAACCCCGTCCGCGAAGGGGGATTTGTGACCGCGGGGAACGCGAGCCAACTGTCTGATGGATCTGCCGCCGTGGTGTTGATGGAGGCAAGCGATGCAGAACGCCAAGGCATTGAGCCGCTGGGTGCATTCAAAGGTTTTGCAGTTGCTGGATGTGAGCCGGACGAGATGGGGATTGGTCCCGTGTTCGCTGTGCCGCGTCTGTTGGAGCGCCATGGTTTGAAGGTAGAGGACATCGATCTGTGGGAGCTGAATGAAGCCTTCGCATCGCAAGCGCTGTACTCGCGCGATCGGCTTGGGATTGATGACGAAAAATGCAACGTCAACGGCGGTTCGATTGCAATCGGGCATCCCTTTGGAATGAGCGGCACGCGCATGACGGGGCATCTGTTGCTTGAAGGCAAGCGGCGCGGTGCGAAGCTGGGTGTTGTCACCATGTGTATCGGCGGCGGCATGGGTGCGGCTGGCCTGTTTGAAATTTTCTGAGGAGTTACAAGATGGACCTAAGTTACACCGATGAAGAACGCGCCTTTCAAAGTGAAGTACGCGACTTCCTAGCCGAGAAACTGCCCAAGCAGATGTCAGAGAAAGTACGTCTTGGCGTAGAGTTAACCAAGACTGACATGGAAGAATGGCATGGTATTCTAAATGCCCAAGGCTGGCTTGCGCAGAATTGGCCTAAGGAATTTGGCGGCGCTGAGTGGAATGCTGTTCAACGCCATATTTATGAAGAAGGAGCCGCTCTTGCGAATGCACCACGCATCATTCCTTTTGGTTTGTCGATGCTTGCACCGGTTCTGCAAAAGTTTGGGTCTAAAGAGCAATGTGATCGCTGGTTGCCGCGTATTTTGAGCGGCGAAGACTGGTGGTGTCAGGGATATTCCGAGCCGGGTGCTGGCTCGGATCTTGCGTCCCTTAAAACGCGCGCGGTGCGCGACGGGGATCATTACATCGTCAATGGTCAGAAGACCTGGACGACACTTGGACAGCACGCCAACATGATCTTCTGTCTTGTACGCACAGATACAGATGTGAAGCAGCAAGAAGGCATTTCATTCCTTCTGATCGACATGGACACACCGGGCATCGAAGTGCGCCCCATTGTGCTTTTGGACGGCGGCGCAGAGGTAAACGAAGTTTGGTTCACGGACGTCAAGGTTCCGATTGAAAACCGTGTTGGCGACGAAAACAAAGGTTGGACCTACGCCAAATATCTATTGACCCATGAACGTACTAACATTGCAGGTGTCGGATTTTCAACCGCGGGTTTGCAAGCGGTGAAGCGGATTGCTAAATCTGAAATGGCTGGCGGGAAGCCACTAATTGAAAATCCACATTTTGCGGCCCGTATTGCTCAGGTTGAGATTGATCTGATGGCAATGAGCCTCAGCAATTTGCGCATCGTTTCCCAAGCGGCGAAAGGTGGCGCACCCGGGCTGGAAGCGTCGATGTTGAAGGTCAAAGGAACAATCATCCGCCAAGAGATTAACGATCTCGCAAGACGTGCGGTTGGGCCCTATGCGCTGCCCTTTGCGTCTGAGGCGATTGAAGGCGCGAACGAAGCCCCCTTCGGCCCTGAATATGCAGCGCCGGTTGCAGCGGAATATTTCAACAATCGCAAGCTTTCGATCTTTGGCGGCTCGAACGAAGTCCAGCGCCAGATCATTGCGAAGACAACATTGGGAGCGATGCGATGAATTTCGAACTCACTGAAGAACGGCAAATGTTGCAGGACACGTTGCGCCGCTTTCTTGCGGATAAGTATGACGTGCCAACCCGCAACGCGATCTTGGAAAACGACAGCGGCATGAGTGCAGACATCTGGGCGCAGCTGGCCGAGTTGGGCATTCTGGGTGCCTTGTTTGACGAAGATCACGGCGGTTTCGGCGGCGCTGGGTTTGATATAGCTGTTGTCTTCGAAGAACTGGGACGCGCTGGTGTTGTTGAACCGATTTTGGAAACCTGTATTCTTGGTGGTGGCCTTGTCAGCGCGCTTGGAAATCAGACACAAACAAGCCTATTAGAGTCTGTTATTGGGGGGGAAATTAAACTTGCGCTTGCGCATGGTGAACCCCGAAGTCGCTATGATCTGAACCACGTCGAAACGCGCTATGATGCGGGTAAGCTGACCGGCCACAAGTCCATGGCAATGGGTGCACCTAATGCGGATTACGTTATCATCTCTGCGCGCGAGGCTGGTGACGTTGATGATCCGAATGGTATTTCGCTGTTCTTAGTGCCTGTTTCTGATCTTGATATGCGTGACACACCTGTCATGGGTGGCGGCATGGCGGCAGATATCTATCTTGATGGTTTGACTGTCAGTGAGGAAATGCGCCTTGGTCCAATTGGCGGAGCGTATACCCATTTAGAGACTGTTTTTGCTTCTGCAATCACGGCAATCTGCGCGCAAACGCTGGGTGGTATGGAAACCGCAACCCGCCTGACCGTGGACTATCTGCAAACCCGCAAGCAGTTTGGCAAACCCATTGGCACCTTCCAAGCCTTGCAGCATCGTTTGTCAGATATGCTGATCGAGCTGGAGCAGGTACGCTCTGCTGTGATCGGTGCGGCCGGCTATTTGGAAGCGGACCCCATCTTGCGGGACCGCTACGCCAGTGCTGCGAAAAACCTGATCGGTCGCTCTGCGCGTTTGATCGCGGAGGAAGCGATCCAGATGCATGGTGGTATTGCGATGACCCAAGAATACGAACTGGCGCATATCGCTAAGCGGATCGTCATGGCAGACCATCTGTTCGGTGACACAGATCATCACCTAGAGCGCTTTATCAAGTTGAGCGCCGCCTGAATGACGCAAGAAATTCGCAACGAAACAGGCACGCAAAAGCTGGTCGGATATGTGATCGAAGTGGGTCACTCCGACGGTGGTGCGCGCTGTTGGCTGGATTTGGATGAACGACATTTGAACCGTCACAATGCGCTGCACGGCGGTATCGCCACCATGCTTCTAGACAGCGCAAGCGGCGCGACAGGAAGCATGACGGTCGATCCTTCCGGCCTTGCGCCATTCTTGTCCGTTTCGTTGAGTGTGCAGTTCATTGCTGCGGGTCGCCCCGGACGTGTGACTGCGGCTGGACGGATCACGGGCGGAGGTAGGTCGCTAAAGTTTATTTCGGGCGAATTACATCACGAAGACGGAACATTGATCGCGACTTCGACAGGTGTATTCAAGAAGGTACCACAGGAGAGGTTGTCATGAGCTTGGCGCGTGTGGAGCAACAGGGTTCGACTTTGATCATTCTGAACGCGAATCCGACACGGCGCGGGGTACTGTCGCCCGATCTCTATGAGGCTATTGATAAGGCATTATCGCGCGCTGATGATCCCTCAATCCGCGCCATTATCTTCGCATCTGAAGGGGGGTTCTTTTGCTCTGGAGGTGATTTGAACACGCTGCAGCAGCGCAGCGCCCTAAGTCTGGCAGAACGCCGTGAAAAGGTGCAAGAGCTGCATGATTTGGTCCTAGGGATCCGCAACGCCCCCATCCCGATTATTGCTGCTGTTGAAGGTGGTGCGGCGGGTGCGGGCCTGTCGCTTGCACTTGCGTGCGATATGATCGTCTCCGCGCCAAACGCGACCTTTACAGCGTCCTATGTCAAAGCAGGTGTCGTGCCTGACGCCGGTCTCACGTCTTCCCTGACACGCATGTTACCGCGCCAGATGGTTAGTGAAATGTGCCTTCTTGCGCGCCCGGTCTCTGCTCAGCGTTTGGCTGAGTTAGGTGTGATCAACGCGATTGCTGATGATCCTTTGTCTGAAGCCCATGTGTTTGCCAGTGCATTCGCTAAAGGTCCGCGCAAGGCCCAAGGCGTTATCAAGTCACTTATCAGCAATGCCTTTGACGTTAGCGAAGCAGATCAACTGGATGCTGAACGCGAAGCGATGATCAGAGCAGTTGTCGATACAGAAGCACAGATCGGCATTGCTGCCTTTCTTAACAAAGAAACACCCGATTACCCATGAGCCTGACAACGCCCCTGACAGAGAAATTCGGATTGCGTATGCCCATTTTGGCCGGCGGCCTTATGTGGCTTGCCGATGCTGACTATGTCGCTGCCTGTGCGCATGCGGGAATTATGGGGTTTGTGACAGCTGCATCTTTTCCTGATGCGAATGATCTGAAAGCCGAGATCGCCAAAGCGCGGCGACTGTGTGGCGACAAACCGTTCGGTGTGAATGTGTCCATGTTGCCAAAACTGGTGCCGGGCGAAAAGACCGCGGATATTTTCAAGTTGATCGCAGATGAAGGGGTTGAGGCAATTGAAACCTCTGGCCGTAACCCTGAAGAATATATGGAGCAGCTTAAATCGCAGGGCTCTTTCGTTATTCATAAAGTGCCCTCAGTGCGGTTCGGGTCGAAAGCGCAAAGCATTGGTGTCGATATGGTTGCGATCGTTGGGGCGGAATGCGGGGGTCATCCGGGGCTCGATCTGATCGGAACGATGGTCAACAACGCGCTTGCATTGGAACGCTTGGACATTCCGTTTTTGATTGGTGGCGGCATTGGCCATGGCGCGCAGATATCTGCGGTAGTTGCGATGGGGGCCAGCGGTGTTGTGATCGGCACGCGCTTGCTTGTAGCAGAAGAGCTAAACGCGCACCGCGATTATAAGCAAGCATTGGTAGATGCGAGCGAACGCGACACGGCGCTGACCATGCACACCGTCCGCAACACGATCCGCACATTGCGCAATGAAACAACTGATCTGGTAGCTAAGTTAGAGCAAGAGAACCCCGAGATTGGGTTTGAGGGTCTGCGCGAACATGTTGCAGGCACTGTGGGACGCAAAGCTTATGACACCGGGGACGTATCGCGCGGGATGTTGTCGGCGGGTCACGCGCTTGGCCTGACGGATAAGATTGAACCGATGGCAGAAATTGTTGCGCGCTTGGAGGCACAAGCAGAGGCCGCTGCACAGCGGTTATCAAAGGCAACCCATGCGCATTCATGAGTTTCTAAAGCACCAAGCCGAAACACGCCCCGATGCGATTGCGCTTCAGGATTGGGACGGTGATTCATGGAATTTTGAGCGCGAATGGAGTTGTGCAAAAGCGGCGGCTGATCTGTTAACACTATCAGGCGTTCAACGCGGGGATCGCGTTCTGCTTGTGACGGAGAACTGCGCCGCAGTGTGTGCGTTTATCTATGCCTGCTCGTTGGTTGGCGCTTGGGCGGTTCCTGTGAACGCGCGTCAGACAGCGACAGAACTGAACCGCATAATCAAACACGCAACCCCTCGCATCGGTGTCTTCATGTCGAATGTGTCTGATGATGCTCGTGCGCATGGCGATTGCGTCACTGCACGCGATGTGCACGGACCTTGGGGTAGTGTCATGATGGCTGAACTGGGTGCAAGTGACCCTGCGCCTGACGCGGATGTTGCTGTTATGCTTTATACGACGGGCACAACAGGGCCCCCAAAGGGTGTGATGTTGACCCATGGCAATCTTGTTTATGCAGGCAAAACCTCTGCCAATACGCGCGGCATGACGCAGAACGATATTGTCTATGGCGCGTTGCCTATGACGCATGTGTTCGGGCTTGCTTCGATGCTGATGGCTGCGACTTTCGCAGGGGCAACAATCCGGCTGGAAGCACGTTTTGCGCCCGCAAAGCTTTATGTGGCTTTGACAAGCGGCGTGACCATTCTTCCTGCCGTTCCACAGATGCATGCGTTGTTGATGCAATACACTGCCGAACAAGGGATCGACACAATTGCAGGCGGCCCCTTGCGCTATGTGTCCTCGGGCGCGGCTCCGCTTGATCCTGTTTGGAAGCGCAAGGCAGAAGCGTTCTATGGCATCGCGTTGCAGAACGGCTATGGCATGACAGAAACAAGCGCAGGTGTTTGTACGACGAAAAGCCTGTTTGGTGATCCTGATATTTCGGTTGGCCCACCATTGAACGGAGTTGAGATTTGCATTGATGAAACCGCTCAAGGCGGTGGTGATGGTATCGGTGAAGTGCTGACGCGCGGTCCGCACATCATGCTTGGCTATTTTCGCAATCGCGAAGATACAATCAAAGTGCTCGACCAAGATGGCTGGATGCATACGGGCGATCTTGGACGTATCGACGATAAGGGTCTGCTGCATATTCTGGGCCGGAGCAAAGAGCTTATCATTCGTGGAGGTTTCAACATCTACCCGCCAGAAGTGGAAGCCGCTTTCAACGATCATCCAAATGTCGTGCAATCAGCGGTGATTGGGCGAACCACTGAAACTGGCGATGAAGAGGTGTTGGCCTTTGTTCAGGTGCCAATGCTTGATGCGGTTTCACAAGCAGAGCTTCGCAATTTTGTGGAACAGCGCCTGTCACCTTACAAGCGCCCAAGCAAGATTATCTTGGCCCTAAGCTTGCCAGCGGCTCCAACAGGTAAACTTCTCAAACACAAACTCTTAGACAGCTTTTCGGATCAGCTAAGCTAACCTCAGCTTCATCTTGCTGAATAAACTCAAATCCAGGTGTCACACCCCAAGCTGCGTGTTGATTTGTACGCGCGACACACCGGCAAACCGCGCCATACGGTCCAACTCGCTCAGCAATTTTTTTCGGCGCGCGGGCGTGGCCTGCACACCAGTTTCCCACCAAAGCCCTGTGACGTTCAAAATATCTTCAGCGCGCAGGGCTTTCATATCGATCCGACCAACCAGTTTGTCACCTTCAAGAATTGGGAAAACGTAGTAGCCATACTGCCGTTTGGCTTCGGGCACAAAAATCTCGATGCGATAGTGAAATCCGAACAAGCGCTCTGCTCGTTTGCGATCCCTTAGCGCAGGATCGAAAGGGCTAAGAATACGCAAACGGCTCGTCGGTTTGGGCGGTTTTTCATCCATGATGCCGTCGCGCGCGAAACAGCGTCGCAAACTGCCATCGACACCTTCAACATCAATCTCTACCAACCCTGCATTGGCGCACCATGCTTTGGCTTCTGCCTTTGTCACGATGTCCCAGAAATCTGCAATTTCTGTCGATGTCGCAAAACCCAGCCGATCCAGCGCTGCGTTGCACAACCAGTCAATGCTGGTTTGCGTGTCGTGCTCAGGCGCAATCAAACCGGTATCCAAAACACGGTCGGTCACATCGTAGAATTTTTTGAATGACTCGCGTCGCGCAACGGTCAATTCACCGATCCGCCACAAGTATTCTAAAGCGGTCTTTGAGGGATGCCAATCCCACCAACCACCCGATCCACGTTTTTCGCCTTCACCAACACAGGCTGATGATTTTGGTCCCTCGACGGCAATACGTTCTAAAAGGGCGTCAACTTTTTCTTCAAACCCTTTGCGTCGCCAGCTGCGCCATTGGCGGCGCAACGTCTCTGCATCGCGGGTAAACCTTAGTTTCCAGTGTGGGAAGAAGGCGGTCGGGATCACAGACGCATCATGGGTCCAATGCTCGAAAAGCGAGTGATCTTTTTCAAGCAAAGGGCTGAGGTTCTTCGGGCGGTACGCGGCGCGTCTTGCGCGCAAAACCATGTGATGCGCGCGTTCGACTGTGTTAATGCTATCGATCTGCACAAAGCCAAGATGCGTTATCAGATCAAGCAGATCGTCGCCTTTACCGCTTCCTGTCGGAGCGGCGCTGAGCAAATGACGGTCAAGAAATATCGCGCGCGCCGTTTTGTTTTTGAGGACGGGAAGCGTCACACCTTTAGCGCCGTTTCAGAGTGTCGCCAAAGCTGATCTTTGGCGTAAGCTCTACGCGCTTTTCTAGCGCCGCTTCCGGGTTTTCTACGCGCTCTGCTATAATTTCAGCAGCCTTGCGACCAATCTCTAGCCGGCAGGCATCCATCGTCGCCAATTGCCGTGGCAAGCCTTGTAACAGCTCAACGCCGTTGAAGCCCGCAAGGCCAATTTGTGCTGGAATGTCATAACCATTTTCCATCAAATACAGCAAACCACCTGCGCCAATCATATCGTTGGAATAGTAGAGGAAATCGAGTTCCGGATCGCGTTCCAGCATTGCCGCGGTCATCTCGCGACCTTTCGCAAGTGCAGACCCACCCGAGTAAAACTCGCGTTCTGCAATCTCGATACCCGACTTGCCCAACGCTTCAGTGAACCCTTCAAAGCGTTTTCGCGCGCGGTGATCCAGGGGCATTTTCGTACCCATAAATCCGATACGTTCGTACCGTGCCTTGATGATCGCCTGCGCCATCTCACGACCGGCGCGACGATGTGAGATGCCAACACATGTGTCGATTGGTGTGCCGTCGACGTCCATGATTTCTACAACGGGAATACCAGAGGCTTTTAGCATCGCACGGGACGCATCGGAGTGTTCCAAACCTGCAATGATAATTCCTGACGGGCGCCAAGACAGCATCTCGAACAGCACGCGCTCTTCTTTTTCGGGCTGATAGTCTGTCACGCCGACAACTGGTTGAAGTTCTGTATCTTCCAATACTTGGCTAATGCCCGTCATCACTTCGGGAAAGACCATGTTGGATAGGGACGGGATAATTACTGCGACCAGATTGACGCGCTGGGACGCAAGTGCGCCAGCGATCTTGTTTGGGACGTAACCAAGCTCTTTTGCGGCTTTCAGAACCTTTTCACGGGTCGCGGCTGACACATCCCCACGGCTGCGCAAGACCCGCGATACGGTCATTTCCGAAACACCTGACGCTTCGGATACATCACGAAGAGTCAGCGGGCGGTTATCAGATTTGGACAAGGGTTTGGCTCCACTCAGTAGTCTGTTAGCGCAATCCTAATTCGGAAACACGACAAGCGCCATGGGGTGATTTAGCTCTCCAAATTTCGCCCTGACATTTAGTATTTCAACAGCTAAACCTGAGTTCACGTGGCCCCGTGGCTCAACTGGATAGAGCAGCCCCCTCCTAAGGGGCAGGTTGCAGGTTCGAATCCTGCCGGGGTCGCCAGTTCATAGGTCGATATCTGCGGCGACTCGGAAGCCGCAGTTTCCTGTGGAGCTGTCTGGGTCGTTCGAGCTGCGTGAATGGACGTGATAGCGATCGCAATAGCTGACATGGCAGAGATGTGAGCCGCCGCGTTGCACGCGCCAGTCGCCGGTATTCGGGCCGCGGGGATCTTTGGCTGGGATTTTGGACGCAGTCGGCAGAGGGCCGAAATAGTTGTGGACCCATTCCCAAACATTGCCAGTCATATTGTACAGGCCGTAAGCATTGGGGGTGAAAGACTTTGCTGGTGCGGTTCCGGCGTAACCGTCCTCTGCAGTATTCTCGTTCGGGAAATTTCCTTGCCACGTATTCATGCGGTGCGAGCCATTTGGCATCATTGAATTGCCCCATGGAAACTTCATCTTGGCTAAACCGCCACGCGCGGCACGTTCCCATTCTGCCTCCCATGGTAATCGTAGTCCTGCCCATGTCACGTAGGCCAAAGCATCAGACCAAGTGATATGCACTGCGGGGTGGTCTGCATTGTTTGTCCAGGTGCTACCCGGACCACGGGGTGCGCCCCAATAAGCCCCTTCAACCTTGCGCCACCATTGTAATCCGGGTGGAGAGACGGGCCAATCGGTTGGCCTGTCCAGATAAAGGTGGAAGACAAAGCTCCAGCCTTCGCGTTCGGCGACGGTGACGTAGCCGGTGTTTTCGATGAACGCCGCAAATTCAGTGTTGGTGACGGTGTGGGGCGAAATCAGAAAGGGAGAGACTTTCACCTTTACGCGCGGACTGTCGAGGTCAGCTGGAAAGGTTCCTCTGCGCGCGCCCATTTCAAAAATGCCACCGGGTATCGGGACAAGCTGATTGCGTAAGTCAGCCAGCGTCTTTGTGTCAGCAACAGGGACGCCAAGTGCTGCGTCGCGATAGACATGATGCGGGGCCTGTTCATCTTTTGAACCTTTGACACCGCAGCAAGTTTTAGGAGTATTTGCCATTTCGTCTGTGCTCATCGCCACACCACATCGCCTAGGAAAATATATCCAGCACCGTAGATCGTCTTGATCAACTGTGGGTTCTTTGGATCTTCTTTTAGTTTTGTGCGCAGCCGCGAAATGCGCACGTCCATCGCGCGGTCAAAACTGTCACCAGCACCGCCGCCAAGCATATCTTGCATTTGAGTGCGCGAGATCAAGCGTTTTGGGCTTTCAAGAAACAGTCTAAGGACTTCGCCTTCAGCATGGCTGAAGGTTGTTTCATCGCCGCTGTCATCGACAAGTACATAACGGTCAAACGAAGCAGTCCAGCCAGAAAAATGCGCAGTATTAGATGTTGTTTCGTCAGGCATTCGCCGACGTAAACGAACGCGGATGCGGGCCACAACTTCAGAAGGATCGAAAGGTTTGATAATGTAATCGTCCGCACCAAGTTCAAGGCCTGTCACTTTGTCCTGCACCTGCGATCTGCCGGATATGATGATGACAATTGCGCCCTGTTCCAAGGCAAGACGATGAACAAGCGTTAGGCCGTCCGTATCTGGCAACGACAAGTCAACGAGACATACATCGGGGGTTACTGTCTTAAGCGCCGCCTCAAATTCGCGCGCGCGCCCAAAGCTCATGGTGCGAAAGCCAGCATCTTGAAGCGTTTCGGACAGGATTTCCCGTATCTCCGGTTCATCATCAAGAATTGTCACAAGGGGCAGATCACTCATCTTGTGTTCCTTTTGCCGCGGCTTGGGCTAGCGCTGAACGCAATGCGTCTTCAGTGAAGGGTTTATGCAAGAAGGCACCTCGCTTGGCGGCTATTTGGTGCAAAGGGTGACTGGCAAGTAGGGACGTCATCAATGTGATGGGACGGTCCGTGACATTTGCAAGGTCAAGACCCGTGCGTGCGCCGCTGAGATGGATGTCCGAGAGGACATAGGCGATATCCGGCACCGAGGCGAGCAAGGCTTCGGCTTCGTGAACAGACGTGGCTTCTAGTACCAAATGCCCTTGTGCGATCAACATATCACGGATCGACATGCGCAGATCTTCGCTGTCCTCGACGAGCAGCACAAGACCTGGTGGAAGCTGTTGATCTGCTGGTCTTAGAGGAAGACGAAGCACAACATGCGCGCCTTCATCATTGAATAAACGAATGTCGCCGCCTGCAAGTTTTGTCATGTCATAGACCATGGCAAGGCCAAGGCCGGACCCTTCACCGCCCTTTGTTGTGAAGAAGGGTTGCAGGGCTTGATCCAGTGCTTGTTCGGAAAACCCTGCACCTTGATCAGCGATTTCAAGCTCGAGCCAAGTTTCACGAACGGCGCGGGCTGTGAGGGTGATCTGCGTTCCACGCGGTGCTGCGTCGCGGGCATTCAGGATCAAGTTCAGCAGACTGTCTTGCAACATGCCTGCATCAATATTGAAGCTTCCATCTGGTGCCTCACATTGGATATATAGCTGGTGATCTTGGCCCAAGGTCGGGGCCGCCATGGTGTTAAGTTCTGAGAGGAAGACCGAAAGCTTGGTGGGTACAGGCCGAAAGGCGCGCGGGCTTGTCATATCTGCGATCCGATGCAGTAAACCCCCACCGCGTCTTGCGGCGGCAAGCGTGGCTGTGATCAAATGATCCGCATCCGGTGGTAAGTCCGTCATGCGCTCTAACTTGCCTTGCAGGCCCAGGATGATGGTCAAAAGATTGGAAAAGTCATGTGCCAAACCACTGGTCAATTGCGCTGCCATTTCGCGGCGACGGGTTTGCTGCAAGGCGACGCGGGTTTGTGTTTCTTCGGTGACATCCATTGAAAGCACATAGACGCCGTTTATCGTGTCATCTGCCGTTTCTGGCGTCAGGGCAACGCGGATCCGGCGTGAGCTGGGTTCGTGGGTGAATTCGAAAACAGAAGGGGTTCCGTCAAAAGCGCGTTGCAGATAGGGGTCGATGACGGAAAAAGTGGATGCGCCTAACGCATCGCTTGCAGACAGCCCCACGATTTCATCAATACTGCCCGGCATCACATCGCGCAGGCGGCGATTGGAAAACGTATAGCGGCGGTCACGATCAAGATGCGCGATGTGGGCGGGCATCATTTGTGTGGTCAGTCGCGTGTGGGCTTCCATTTGGGTTAGTTGATGTTTGGTTTCTTCCAGCGCTGCATTGCTGGACGCCAAGGCACGGTTAGTCGATGCAAGTTCTTCGGAGCGTGCAAGCACCTGTACGCTTAGCACTTCCGAACGGGCGCGCAGCAAGGCTTCTTGCTGCTTGGTTTCGGTAATATCGGTATAGACTGTGACCCATCCCCCTTCTGGCAGCGGCGCACCTTCGACGCTGATCACCCGTCCATTTGCGCGTGTGCGCTCCATATAATGGGGTTCAAAGGCAAGGGCGAGTTTGGCACGTGCGGCGATGAAGCCTTCCAGATCGTCGATCTCACCGTATTCGCCACCTTTGGCGAGAAAGCGGATCACCTCTTCAAAGCTCACGCCGCATTGCACCAATTCATCGGGCAGGTTGAACATTTGCTGCATGGGTCGATTGATCAAGACCAGCCGCAAGTCTGAGTCGAATATCGACATGGCTTGCTGAATTAGATTCAGCCCGGCAGCAATCATCGTATCATGGCTTGGTGTGCGGTTCATGATCCAATGGCTAACACCCTGCGGTAGGGGGCGAAAAGGGTACAGATCGCTTTGTTACAATTCGTTAGGTTTCAGAAAACTTATGGAAAAATTTGACGTTCAAGAATTTGCTGACACGATACAGATGGCGAGTCGCAGCAATTGCGACCAAGCGTGCGACTGTAGCGTGCGACGGGAGGAGACATCATTGACACAGACGTCTGAGGGCGCACATGGGCTATTGTCCATTCCTGCGCTGTTGCATCGAAACGCAACTGAATTTGGTGACAAACCTGCATACCGCGAAAAAGAATTCGGTATCTGGCAAAGCTGGACATGGTCCGAGGCAGAGAAAGAAATCGAGGCGCTTGCGCTTGGTCTTTTGAACCTTGGCGTCACTGAGGGTGATTTCGTTGCTGTTATCGGGCGCAACCGTCCGTATCTCTATTGGTCCATGGTTGCTGCACAATCTGTTGGCGCTGTTCCTGTTCCGCTGTATTCCGATGCGGCTGCGGACGAGATGGCCTATGTGTTGGATCACTGCGGCGCGCGCTTTGTGATTGTCGCGGATCAAGAGCAAGTCGACAAAGTCATCGAAGTGCAAGATCAGCTAAGCCAGTTCCAGCATATGATCTATCTAGATCCGCGTGGCCTTCGCAAATACGACCACACGACGCTGCATCAGTTTTCGCATGTCCAAGATCAGGGACGCGCAGCGCGCGACGAATATTTCCCCGAATTGGTCCGTCGCCGTGAAGCACTGAATTACGACACAACCTGTGTTATGCTGTACACGTCCGGTACAACGGGCAAGCCTAAAGGCGTCGTGCTAAGCAATCGCAACATCATCGAGACTTCAAAGAATTCGTCCGAGTTTGACCATCTAAGCGCGGGTGAAGATATTCTTGCCTATCTGCCGATGGCTTGGGTCGGTGATTTCATCTTCTCGCTTGGACAAGCTTATTGGACCGGTTTCTGCGTCAATTGTCCTGAAAGCTTTGAGACCATGATGACCGATCTGCGCGAGATTGGTCCAACTTATTATTTCGCTCCACCGCGTGTTTTTGAAACACAGCTGACAACGGTAATGATCCGCATGGAAGACGCGAGTCCCATGAAGAAGCGGATGTTTGATTACTTCATGGAGCACGCGCGCAAAGTCGGGCCAGATATTCTGGACCGCAAGCCTGTCTCTGGCTTTGACAAGTTGAAATACGCGCTGGGCAATGTGTTGGTGTACGGCCCACTTAAAAACACCCTTGGTTTCAGCCGCGTGCGCGTCGGGTATACGGCTGGTGAAGCGATCGGCCCCGAGATTTTCGATTTCTATCGCTCGCTCGGTATCAATCTTAAGCAGCTTTATGGTCAGACCGAAGCGGGTGTTTTCATCACGCAGCAGCCTGATGGCGAAGTGCGCGCAGACACGGTTGGCGTGCCAAGCCCTGGTGTGGAAGTGCGCATTGGTGACAATGGCGAAGTCTTTTACCGCAGTCCGGGCACATTTGTTGAGTATTACAAAAACCCTGAAAGCACCGCTGACACCAAAGACCCAGAAGGCTGGGTCGCGACGGGTGACGCTGGCTTTTTTGAGGAAGACACAGGCCATCTGCGCATCATCGACCGCGCCAAAGACGTTGCCAAAATGGCCGGCGGTGAAATGTTCGCGCCCAAATACGTTGAGAACAAGCTAAAATTCTATCCCAACATCTTGGAAACCGTCGTTTTCGGAGCTGGTAAAGAGTATTGCACAGCCTTTGTGAACATAGACTTGAATGCGGTTGGAAACTGGGCCGAGCGTAACAATATCGCTTATGCGTCATACCAAGAACTAGCCGGTCATCAGCGGGTTTTGGACACGATCCAAGAGCATGTTGAAACCGTGAACATATCTGTAGCCGAAGACCCGATGTTGTCTGGTTGTCAGGTTCACCGTTTTCTTGTGCTGCACAAGCAATTGGATGCGGATGATGGTGAACTGACCCGCACACAAAAGGTGCGCCGCAAGATCATTGGCGAGAAATTCGAAGATCTGGTGAACGCGCTGTATGATGGTTCATCCGAAATCTACACCGAAACAGAAGTCACTTATGAAGACGGCCGCAAAGGTAAGATCAGTGCAACGCTTGAAATCCGCGATGCGAAAGTGGTGCCTGTGACCGTGTCGAAGATAGCCGCGGAATGATTGTGCGGCGTTTTTCCATATCTTTGCAGGGTTTTGCGG
>CBFIGL010000020.1:53848-54165 GCA_965662135.1 Planktotalea sp.
CGCACATGCCGATGTCGAAAGCCGTTTTTTGATCGGTGCTGCAGCGTTTGACGCTCAATTCCTTACGCCTATCCGTGAAGGTCATTCTATTAATCCGTCACTCAAAAACGCAGGTGAGCAGCAGTGGTGGCTGTCCAATGGGGTTATCCTCAAAGCCATTAAAAGCTCCAAAGGGCAAAAGGGCTGTCAGATTTACCCTTCCGCCAGTCAAGATATTGCAGGTGAAACACCAGAAGCTATTGTAGAAAACTTTGATTTTTGGGCAACGAGCGAGATTCAAGCTGGGATGTTGCGCGAGTATCAGAACTGTAAAAGTC
>CBFIGL010000021.1:0-52639 GCA_965662135.1 Planktotalea sp.
TGATGCGCTGCATCTGGTATCTGCGCTTTGGGCGCTAGGCGCTGCAATCTTCGGAGCGCGTGCCAGCAAGGTGTTTTTGGTGATCTTTGGTGCGCTGTATCTAGGGGACGGGGTCTTTGGTTTTTTCACCGACTATGGATATCTGGACTTTGGTATTTTCACCAACCCGTCCGAGGGCCTGTCGTTCACGATCTTCCGGGTGCTGGCCAATCTTCCCCATATCGCGCTGGGTGGTATAGCTCTGATTGCTGGCTTGCGCTTTGGGCGCGCTGTATGAAACGGCTTTTCAAGCGGCTTGGTATTGCTCTGCTTGTCGTACTGGTAGGTTTGGCGGCCCCCGTTGGATATGTGGAACTGGCTTGTCGTCCAAGCGGGCAGAACGCTGCATACACCGCGATCTTGCCGCCCCAACATCATCGTGATGAAGGGCGCACGCTGCTAACCTACCCTGAATGGCATATTGTACATGCCTATGATGACTACGCCAAAGTGATCAGTGATGGAGATCCTCACGACTATCGCTATCTGTCATCAATTGGTGGTTTCTGGACGTCGCTGTGTAGCCTGTCCAAAGCCTCTGGCCCGCACGGCGGGTTTCCCGGTGCGTTCAAACAAACCATTTACACAATCCGGGTTAGCTTCACCGCAGAGCTTTTGGCAAAGATGCTCTATGAAGAAACGATTGGGCGCGCAGCCACATTACTGCGCGGTGACGCGCGCGCGCCTTTGGATGATTTGTCGGCAAAGCAAGCCACACAATACAGCCAATTCTTGCGCCAAGTGCCTTGGTACAGATGGGACTTCCCAAAAGATCGCGCAGCTTTGATAGAGGCGAAAGCCGACGTGTTGCGCGATCGTGAACGTCGTTTCACATTGGGGATCGAGTATGCAACCAAAGCCCAATACGCCAGGGTGATCGCGGCAGCGGTTGCCAATATGGAGCCGGATGCACTGCGCTTACGTATAATCGTGGCAGGCCTGACAGAGCAGCAGCTTGCTGGTCTTGAGGATGTGCAAGTCATCGCAACACGCGCCCAAGGGATTGAAATCGATACGCCCCGTTACCGTGCTTTGACAAAGCTGTTGTTGAAAATGGCCCAAGCTGGTGGTGACTTTGTCGAGATCGCGGGGAATGATGACATTCTGTTCTCTATGATGTCGCAGACGCCGTCATTTGATGCAGCACTTTATAGCTTTGTGCGTCAGGGTTATGATGACACGCCCCATCTGGTTTTATTGCCGGTCACTGATTTGGCACAAACCCTGCGTGGTCTCGACGGCGACACCCTGAGGTTGGAACATCTCCATGACTATTAAGACATGGGCTGTGTCGTTAGGGGCGGCAATCATCGGCTGGTTTGGCATACAGGTATTCGTGATGTATTTCACAGATGCCGCACCGGTGGCGGTGGCGCTTTTCCCGTCTGCAGCACTCATCGCGTCTTTGCCGCAGGATGTGTCTGTGGTTGGGGGTGGTGCAAACTGGATTGCCGCACGTTCTGACGCACCTGATTTAGGTAAAAGTCTTTATGCGGCAGGGGCGTTGGTTTTTCTGCCCGCAGGCCTGCCCGGCTGTCTGCCCTTGCTAAAGTCTTAGACGTTAGCAAGATCTATCCCTCGCAATGAAGGTTTTCCCGTTCTCTCGAAACAAGTGTTGTTGCGAAGGCCGTCTTACAACAGCATAGGGAACCAGTCTGTTCGCAGTACTTGACCTGGCTTCATGTCGTGACCGGGGAAGGGCGGTGATGTTGGGCCGGGTCGTTCAACATAACGAGCATCATCACCCAGCAGACGCAAGGAAAACGCGCGGCGGCGTGTGCCAGCCTCATTGCCGCGCGCGCCGTGCAAGGTCTTGTAGTTGAACGCGACCGCATCGCCCGGCTCCATTTCGTATTCAACCACGTTCATGCCTTCTGCATCTGGATCAGGGACGGGCATGTAATCTTCTTCATTCGGATAAAAGCTGGTTTCAGCCAGCCAGCGCGTCGGTAGAACGGGTTTTTCCCAAAGATGTGAACCCGCGATGCAGCGCAAGGATGCCTCGCGCACCGGATCAAGCGGCGACCAGAAGCTGACGGTTTGCGCGCCTTCGACAAAGTAATACGGGCTATCCTGATGCCACGGGGTCGGCTTGGATGTGCCCGGTTCTTTCACCAGCACATGATCGTGAAACATTTGCACATGCTTGGACTGCATCAATTCCGCCGCGACCGCCGCCGCAGGCGAAGCCTTGATTGCCGCTTCAAATTCAGGGATGCGCGTCCAGTTGCAATAGTCATCAAAGAAACGCCCGCCTTCGCCTTCTTTCAGGTTTTCGGCAGCATATGGACCAGGCTCTGCCATATTGCGCGCCACACCCGCACGAAGCTGTTCGACCTGATCTTTGAACAGGCCTTTCACCAAGACAACGCCGTCGCGTGCATAAGTTTCGATATGTTCGGGCGTCAAAAGTGGATGGTTCATGGGGCAGCGGCCTTATTTTGATGTGTTTACTTGGATCATTGCGCCATTTGGCGATCAACCTGTTGTTCTTCATTAATCATGGCTTGCAATTGGCGGCGAAAGCGCAATTGCCCGCCATCAATAGGCAGATCGATATGAGGCGATGTTTTATTGCTCATACCAAGCTGTACTTCGTTCAGTACTGCACGGTCTTCTTCAAAGGCGTGCTGTACGTCTTCTGACATCATTTTGGACAGCGCTTCATCGTCAGGACGGATGTTGCGCAGTTGGAACCAGTAGTAGCGTGTCTGGCTTTCAGTCGTAGGCGTCATGAAGTTGTAGCTGTCCATGATGAACGTGTTTTCATGCAGCGGCCCATCCGGCCCGCCTGTTCCGGCTGGGGTAAACACTGCTTTGACCAAAGCGTGCGACGGAAAGCGCACTTCGTAGTGTTGCAAGCGGTCGCAATTGCCTTCGAATTCCACAACTTTTTTGTAAAAAGGTGCGGGTTCATGATCCATCATCCAGCGATGAACGATTACGCCCTCGTCTGTTTTTTTAATCCGCAAAGGCGTGTCTTTGGTGGCATCTGCGGCAAAGCTGCTTTGATGAACCCAAGCCACATGGGTGGGGTCCAGTAAGTTGTCGCACATTAACAAATAGTTGCAATCCAGCTCCATCGCTGCGCCGCGATTGATGCCCCAAGCGGGGTTGTCGTAATTCTCGATCTCGAAAACGTCCGAAGGATCCGCCAAGGCAGGATTGCCCATCCATATCCAGACAAGCCCGTATTTTTCGTGCAGCGGATATGCGTGCACTTTAGCATTTGAAGGGATGCCGCCAGCACCGGGGGCCCAGACGCATTGCCCGACGCAATTGAAGGTCAGGCCATGATAGCCACATTCCACCGTGTCACCCTTGATACGCCCTTTCGAGAGCGGCAGTTTTCGATGGGGACAGGCATCTTCTAACGCGACAAGTTCACCGGCTTGAGTTCGAAACACGCATACCTTTTCGCCAAGGACCATGATCTGCTGCAATTCGCGCGTGATCTCGTATTCCCAAGCTGCGACGTACCAAGCGTTTTTCAAAAACATCTGCTGTCATCTCCCCAAAATGCTCGGCTGGCTTTTATCGCGTCGCACGCATTCGTTTGCTTTGTTGTTTCCCGCATCGTTCGGTTACGGGATCTTACCTAAGCATCTTTGCCCAATGACTATCGGCAATTTCCAAGCCATCGCAACAGTTAACGATACCACTGTATCAGGAAAGGCCCCGACGCTGAGTGTCACTTTCGTCAGAAGATGAAGCGACCATCATATGATGAGGTCCTGAAAATCTAGCAAAACAGATGTTAAATCTGAGTGCTACGAAGACGCAATCTTGGTTTGGTCAGTCTCTAGTGTTTCCAGAAGTTTGCGCAAAACAGGTTTCAGGTCTGCGCAGCCCTGATCAGATAAGCGCGCAAGCAAAGCCTGTTCATGCGCGCGTGCTTGGGGGACAAGGCGGGTGATAAGCTTTTGACCGTCTAGTGCCAGGTACACGCGCACGCGCCGACCGTCATCGGGGTCACTACTGCGTTGAACCAATCCACGGGTTTCCATCTGCGCGATGATCCGTGTCAGTCGGGATTGTTCGACCAAAGCGAGACGCGCAAGTTGGGTGATCATCGCGCCATCGCGATCATGCAAGCACGCCAGTACACGCCACTCGGGAACGCGCAATCCGGCCTTGCGGACCTGCTCATGAAACTGCGCACTTGCTGTCTCACTTGCTGCGGCCAGCAGGTAAAGCAAGTAATCCGCGACGAAGTCTGCTTCGTCTTTTGGCACAGGTTGATTGGTCATGAACGGATCCTAGAGAAAGGCTTTGCTGGTCTAAAATTATCTTGACCTAAAGTATATGAAAATTCATATTGTTTTGCAAAGGGAGAGTGGTGTGGGCCGCATAGCTGGGAACAACAAGATTAAGGGTGTCGTGTTAGACGTTGCTGTTCTCACGGATCGCATTAGCGCGGTGCGCGTTGGGGCGATTGATGGGGCTGTGTTGCCCGCCTGGCACGCTGGTGCTCATGTTGAATTTGACTTGGCCGATGGACCCCGCGCCTATTCTCTGGTCTCGCTTGAACCTGTTGCCGAGGCACCGATCGCTTATCAAGTAGCGGTGCAACGCGAAGATGAAGGGCAGGGTGGGTCAAAGGCGATGCATGCGCTTGGTATTGGCGACAGGGTTTCGTTCAGCGCGCCCAAGAATGGTTTTGCAGTAAACACGGATGCCCCTGCGGTATTGCTGGCAGGTGGGATCGGGGTGACGCCACTGATTTCTATGGCGGCAGCTTTGTCGGCTGCGGGTCAGAGGTTCGCGTTCCATTACGCGGGGCGCAGTGCGGGTCTAATGGCCTACCAAAAGGTGCTTGGCGAAAAATGGGGCGATGCATTACATCTGCATTGTGATGATGCAGACACGGCGCTTGATCTTGATGCGGTGATCGCATCCGTTGGGAACGCGCATTTTTATGTTTGTGGTCCTCGTGGATTGCTTGACGCGGCGCGCGCCAAAGCCGAAGCCGCAGGCATCGCGTCAGATCACATCCACTTTGAGCTGTTCGAAGCGGCTGCGAAACATGATGGCGACACAGAATTTGAAGTCCAGATCAACGACGGCACGGTTTTTACGATTCCGGTGGGTCGTAGCATTATCGACATTCTCGAAGAAAACGACGTGGATGTCATGTATGATTGCCTGCGTGGTGATTGTGGAATTTGTCAGTGTGACGTCCTGGAAGGGACGCCAGATCACCGTGACGTTGTGCTTTCTGAGGCAGAACGTACAGCGGGCGACGTCATGCAGATTTGCGTAAGCCGTGCGAAAACCGCGCGTTTAGTGTTGGATATCGACGCTTAGGGCGTCAGGAGGACGTGTAGATGAAACGCTATTCAGGAAATCCGGCAGCGGCAGCGGCTTTGGTCGAACCCAATCAGGTGCACCGCGATATCTACATAGACCAAGACGTCTACAAGCTTGAGATGCAGCATGTGTTTACCAACGCATGGGTCTTTGTCGGTCATGAAAGTCAGACCCCTGCCAAGGGCGACTACTTCGCCACGCAGATCGGGGATCAACCTGTCATTCAGGTGCGCCACAAGGCGGATGACATTCACGTTTTGTATAATCGTTGCCCGCATAAAGGCACTAAAATTGTCATTGACCGCCAAGGCAACACAGGTAAATTTTTTCGCTGTCCCTATCATGCGTGGTCGTTCAAGACCGATGGCTGCCTTCTCGCGATCCCTTTGAAGAAAGGATATGAAGGCACGGATTTGGAAAGCACGGCCAGCGGTAAAGGGATGAAAGCCGTGGGAGCGATGAAAAATTACCGTGGTTTCATTTTTGCGCGCCTCGCAGAAGAGGGGATCAGCTTTGAAGAGTTCTTTGGCGACAGTCTAAGTTCGATCGACAATATGGTCGATAGATCCCCCGAAGGACGTCTGGAAGTCGTCGGTTCGCCTTTGCGATACTTGCATCATTGCAATTGGAAAATGCTGGTCGAGAACCAGACAGACACCTGCCATCCGATGGTCGCACATGAAAGCAGCGCAGGCACAGCGGTTAAACTATATGAAGAGCTTGATCTGCCCGAAGGTGCACCAAAACCTGCGGCGATGGAAATTATCGCCCCGTTCATGAGTCCCTATGAATTCTTCGAAGGCATGGGTATTCGAACATGGCCCAACGGTCACGGTCACACTGGTGTAAACCATTCGATCCACTCGGATTACACCGCGATTGAAGGTTATTTCGAAGCGATGACAGCAGCCTATGGGGAAGAAAAAGCCAAGGCTATTCTGGATGAGAACCGTCATAACACTGTCTATTTTCCCAACATCATGGTCAAAGGCCCGATCCAGCAGCTGCGCGTTTTCATTCCACTGGCGGCGGATAAAACTATCGTGGAAAGCTACATCTACCGCCTTGTCGGTGCACCTGACGAACTGACCGCGCGCACAGCGATGTATAATCGTATGATCAATGCGCCAACCTCGATTGTCGGGCACGATGATCTGGAAATGTATGAACGCGCGCAAGAAGGCTTGCACAGCGACGGTATGGAATGGGTGAACATCCAGCGGTTGCTTGAGGACGATGAAGACTTTTCACAAGAGGCGGTCCACAACGGCACAACTGAGCGCCAAATGCGCAACCAGTTCAACGCATGGGCCAAATTCATGACCTATAGCGTGGCCGATCAGGAGGCAGGACAATGAGCGTCTCAAAAGATCAGCTGATCGATTTCATCTATGAAGAAGCGCGCATGTTGGATGAGGGGCGTTATGATGAATGGCTCGCGCTTTGGCTGCCTGACGGACACTACTGGATGCCGCTTGAGTATAAGCAAACCGATCCGATCAACCAAACGTCCTTGCTGTATGAAGATATGTTCATGCTGAAACTACGGGTCGAGCGTTTGAACGGCGCGCGCACCTTTAGTCAAAAACCCAAAAGCCGTTGTCATCACGTTATCCAGCGTCCTTTTGTGGATGAAATGAACGGGGATCGCTTCGTCACCAACACGTCGATGCACTATGTTGAAACGCGACTGGATGAACAACAATTGCTGGCTTTGACCGCGCGCCATGATCTGGCTTTGGTGGACGGTGCTTTGCGGATCGCGAACAAGCGTGTGGACATCGTGAATTGCGACGCGGCCTTTCGCAATATCCAGTTGCTTCCGTGAGCGCGCAGTCTGTCTTTGATACATTTCACGAAAGCGCTGCGCGTTGGCCCGAACGCCCTTTTCTGAATGTGCTGAAAGAAACAGCGGATATCTACACTATCGAGGCAGGTGAAATCACCTATGCGCAGGCTTTGAACCGTTTGCTAAGTGATGTCGCCCGGATCGAAGCTGCTGGATATGTTAAAGGGCAAAGGGTGATGCTTTTGCTTGAAAACCGCCCAAGTTATTTTTTGTGGTGGTTGGCGTTCAATGCGCTGGGCATCTCTGTGGTCCCTGTGAACCCCGATCTACGCAAGGCTGAGCTGGCCTATATGATAGGCCATGCAGAACCTGTTCTGGCGATTAGTCTTGAAAGCCGTACGCAAGAAATGCGCGATGCTGCGGTTAAGGCAGGGGTTGATATGCCCGTAATTTCGCTTGGTGATGCTTTGCCTTTGGCTATTACGACAGAAGCAATTGCCTTGCGCGCAGGTGAGCCAGAGGCCGCGTTGCTGTATACATCCGGCACCACAGGCCAGCCCAAAGGGTGCATTCTGACCAATGCATATTTCACCGAGGCAGGCCGTTGGTACAGCACCGCGACTGGTGTTTGTGCGCTTAACACGGACGGCGAACGCATGATCACGCCGCTGCCGATCTTTCATATGAATGCGATGGCCTTTTCCTTTATGGCGATGGTCTGTGTCGGTGGGTGTCTGACGGCTTTGGATCGGTTTCATCCACGAACTTGGTGGGCCAATGTGCGCGATAGCCGTGCGACTTGCTTGCACTATTTGGGCGTCATGCCTTCGATGTTGATGGGGGCTGCGCCAAGCGCAGAGGATCGCAACCATACGGTACGGTTTGGTTTCGGTGCGGGCATTGATCCCAAGCTGCATGCCGGTTTCGAGGAACGCTTTGGCTTCCCGCTTAGCGAAGGTTGGGCCATGACGGAAACGGGGGCTGGCGGAACCATCTGCGCCAATCGCGAACCACGGGTGATTGGCAAAAGCTCAATAGGATCGCCGGATGAAACGGTTGAGGCGCGTCTGGTCAATGACGCGGGCGAGGATTGCGATCACGGCGAATTGCTTGTGCGCGCAGCGGGGCCCGATCCGCGCAAAGGCTTCTTTGCGGGCTATTTCAAAAATGAGGCCGCGACCGACCAAGCCTGGGCGGGGGGCTGGTTCCATACCGGCGATATCGTGCGCCGCGAAGCTGACGGGACGATGTATTTCGTCGATCGCAAAAAGAACGTGATTCGACGCTCTGGCGAAAACATTGCAGCCGTGGAAGTAGAGTCTGTCTTGGCGCGCCATCCTGATATTGCAAGCGTGGCTGTCGCGGCGGTTCCTGACGCGATAAGAGGGGATGAGGTCTTTGCCTGCATTGTCGCCAAAGACAAACCAGATGCCGCCATGGCCAAAGCGATCACGACTTGGTGCCTTGAACAATTGGCCTATTACAAAGCTCCGGGCTATGTCGCCTTCGTCGATGCTTTACCTGTGACGGCTACGCAAAAGTTGCAACGCGCCACCCTCAAAACACTTGCGGCTGATCTGCTGAATGACCCCAAGACAATCGATACACGCCATTTGAAAAAGCGAAGCACATCATGAACCGTTTACCCTATGACGGCGTTGTGCTGACAGCCCCTGTGTCCGTGCCTTATGTGCGCTACACAAATGAAAGCGCACATTGGTGGATCGCGCGTGCGTTGCGCGAGGCGCTTAAGATAGCCAGTGTTACACCACAAGAGCTGGACGGACTGTCGGTCTCCAGCTTTACCCTTGCGCCTGATACGCCTGTGGGTTTGACGCAGCACTTGGGTATTTCGCCCCGTTGGCTGGATACGGTTCCCATGGGCGGGGCGAGTGGGGTGGCGGCCATGCGCCGTGCTGCTCGTGCGGTGCAATGCGGTGACGTGGATATCGTCGCTTGTGTATCAGGTGATACCAATCGCATTGATAGCTTTCGCAACTTGTTGTCAGCCTTTTCGCGCTTCTCGATGGATGCGACATTTCCCTATGGGTTTGGCGGCCCGAACGCGAGCTTTGCGCTGTTGCAGGACGCCTATATGCACAGCTACGGCGCAACGCGCGAGGATTTTGGCAAGATCGCAGTGTCCCAACGCGCCAATGCTTTGCATAATCCGCAAGCGATCATGAAGAAGCCCCTTAGCCATGAACAATATATGGACGGGCGGATGATTTCCGATCCGATCAGCCTGTTTGATTGTGTGATGCCGTGCGCTGGGTCCGAGGCGTTCGTGATGATGCGCGAAGATATGGCTGTGGCCAAAGGCCTGCCTTTCGCGCGGATCAGCGCTACGATCGAGCGCACGAATGCTTTTCCAGATGATCCAATGCAGTTGCGTGGCGGCTGGGCCGTCGACATTGACGAGCTGTGGAACATGGCAGGTTACGGTCCCAAGGACATCGACGTTTTGCAGACCTACGATGACTATCCTGTGATCTGCATGATGCAGTTTGAAGATCTCGGGTTTTGCGCCAAAGGCGAAGGGGCGGAGTTTGTGCGCAGACATGATCTGACGATTGGTGGTGATTTCCCGCATAATACATCTGGGGGGCAGTTATCTGTCGGTCAAGCCGGGGCGGCAGGCGGGTATTTGGGTCTGGTCGAAGCGATCCGCCAGGTTACAGGAACCGCAGGTCCAACGCAGGTGAAGAGCGCGAAACGCGCGGCAGTGTCTGGATTTGGTGTGATCAACTATGATCGCGGCCTGTGTTCTGCGGCGGCTGTTATTGAGGGGGCGCGTCGATGACAACGCAACTGACCGCGCCTTTGAAGAAAGACCCGCAAAAGCGAACACAAGTTCCTGTTCTGCCACCCATAGCGCGCAGTCGTGCAGCACTTGGGCTTGGCGTTATGGCCGCGCAAGGTCGCTTTGGTTTACAAGTCTGCGCCGAGTGTAGCGCAATCCAGTACCCGCCGCGCGATGCTTGTGTGAAATGCATGTCGCCTGATTTGCCTTGGCAAGACGCTGATCCATGCGGCACGGTCATGGCCGTAACCACAATTCGAGTCTCGCCCGAACCCTATTTTCGCGAACGCATGCCGTGGCGCATGGGGGCCGTGCATCTGGATTCTGGTCCGACGCTAAACTGCCATTTGCATGGCGCTGTTGGGCGTGGTGATAAAGTGCGCATGGCGCTGAAACTTGATAAAGCCGGGCAGGGCGTGTTGATCGCGTTGCCGCTGAAAGGAAGTGATGTGATGCAAGATGACCCTGTGTTGCGGGCGATGTCGTCTGATCCAAAACACCGCCGTATCCTAATCAGCGATGCGCGCGCGCCCATGGCTTTAGCATTGACGCAAGCTTTGCTAGAAGCGGGTGCATCGCATGTATTTTTGGGTGAACCCGAGGCATGGCTTGCATGGCCCGAACGCGCGGCATTTGAAGGGTTAGACAATGTCTCGGTCCTCCCGTTAGATGTGACTGATGTGTCCTCCGTTGCCAAACTTGCTGCTGAAATAGGCGGCAAGGTCGATATCTTGATCAACACCGCCAGTTATGTGCGCCCCGGTGGGATTATGCAGACAGACACGACATTCGCGAGCAACAGTTTCGAGGTGAACGCACTGGGCCTGATGCGCCTTGCTCAAGGGTTTGGGCCTGCCATGTGCGCACGTGCGCAAGACGGGACCAATTCTGCGGTGGCTTTTGTGAACATTCTGTCCGTTCGTGCGCTGTCCCCAGATGCCAGTTATGGTGCGTTCGGGGCTTCTCAAGCTGCAGCAAGATCCATCTCACAAAGCCTGCGCGCAGAGTTTTGCAGCAGTGGGGTGCGCATGATGAACGTCTATATCGGCCCCATTGAAGGGGATGCATGGTTCCAACCTTTGCCGCCGCCCAAAGTCACGCCAAACGCAATCGCGCGGTCTGTCGTCAGGGGCTTGGTCGATGGGTTAGAGGAAGTCACCTGTGGCGACATCGCACGCGATGTCTATACGCGCTGGCAGGCCAATGCGCTGTTGTTGGAGCGAGAAATGACAGGAGGCGGATCATGAGCGATCTTATTGCGAAAGTGAGCGATGCCTTGATGAAAGGACAGGCCCGTATCGTCGACCTTACACACACATTAGATCCCGACTTTCCTGTCATCATTCTACCACCGGAGTTCGGCCAATGCGCGCGGTTTCGTATGGAAGAGGTCAGCGCCTACGATCATCGCGGGCCGGCATGGAAGTGGCACAAACTGACGATGAATGAACACACGGGCACGCATTTTGATGCACCCAGTCACTGGGTCTCGGGCAAGGATGTGCCCAACGGAGATGTGGACGAAATTGATCCCAGTGTGTTTGTTGGCCCTGTTGTCGTGATTGATTGTTCAGACGGTGCGTCCACGGATGATGATTATGAGCTGACGCCAGAAGTGATCCTTGAGTGGGAGGCCGAACATGGCATGATCCCAGAGGATACATGGGTTTTGATGCGCACCGATTGGTCCAGACGCAGTGGCGCGGAGTACTTGAACATGGCCGAGGATGGCCCTCATTCACCCGGCCCGACGCCTGATGCTGTTCGCCTGCTTTTGGAACGCAACATTCGCGGATTTGGCACGGAAACAGTGGGTACGGACGCAGGCCAAGGATCGCATTATGTGCCGCCCTATCCTGCACATTACTTACTGCATGGTGCAGGGAAATTCGGCCTGCAATGTTTGCGCAACCTTGATGCGCTCCCCCCCACCGGCGCGTTATTGATTGCACCGCCCCTGAAGATCAAAGGCGGCACAGGAAGTCCTTTGCGCGTTCTTGCTATGGTATCGTCATGAGCAAATATACAGCTATCATTACAGGTGGCAGCAAGGGCATCGGGGCTGATCTGGGACAGCGGTTGATCGCGAAGGGCTACGATGTTGTGTCCTTGTCACGCGGCGTGCCTGAGTGGTCGGATGCCAAGCTTCACCACGTCGAAGTCGACCTTCTGGACGCCACAGCGACCGAACAAGCGGCCAAAGAAATCGCCGATCAACATGATGTGACGCATCTGGTGCATAACGCAGGTATCATCTGGCCTAATTTGGTAGAGGATGCGAAGGTCAGCGATCTGACGGGGCTTGCGCAAATTCACCTTGGCGCTCCGCTGATCCTGCTACAAGCAGTTTTGCCGTCGATGAAAGCACGCAGCTTCGGGCGCGTGATGTTTAACGGCTCGCGCGCAGCATTGGGGGTTCCCACGCGCACCGCTTATTCGGCGACCAAAGCAGGCATTATCGGCATGGCACGCACATGGGCGCTAGAACTTGCGCCGCATGGGATCACCGTGAACGTCGTTTCGCCCGGACCTGTGCAGACAGATAATTTCTGGGATATCATCCCGAAAGGCAGCGAACGTGAGGCCGATCTGGCAGCGCGCATTCCAGTTGGCCGTTTGGGCACGACGAGAGATATTTCAAACGCCTTCCTGTTTTTCTGTGATCCAGAGAACAGTTTTGTCACGGGGCAAAACCTGTTCGTTTGCGGTGGTGGCAGTGTTGGGGCGATGTCGCTGTGAACGAAGCATTTGACGCGACCCTTTGAGCAGCCCATCCTGACCATGCCCACCGTATATGGATTTCAAAATGGCTGCTGCCCTGTTGGTTCGAAACCGCAACTACCGCCTTCTCTTTTCCGCGGGTGCGATGACCAATCTTGGGGACGGGTTGATCGTTCTGGCGTTACCTTGGCTCGCGGCGCTGATGACGCGAGATTCAGTTGCGATTGCCGCCGTCGCAGCGGCAGGGCGTATGCCGTGGTTGTTGTTTGCACTGCCTGCTGGGGTAATCATAGATCGCAGCGATCAGCGAAAACTGATTGCACGCGCAGATTTGCTACGGGCTGCAATCGTCTTCGCGATCTTCTTGCTTGCCGTGAATGAGCCGATTGCTGGTGCGATCTGGCTGCTTGCAGGACTGGTATTCTTGCTTGGTTCAACCGAAGTGCTGCGTGACAATGCAGCACAAACCATTCTGCCGGCGATTGTCGCGCCAGAGGACCTGGAAGTGGCCAACGGGCAATTGTGGAGCACCGAACAATTGACTGGCCAATTCATCGGCCCCCCTTTGGCCGGTGTCCTGATCGCGAGCGGCATTGGCCTGCCATTTGGAATTGACGTAGCTATGTTGGTTCTGGCGGCTGGGCTTGTTTGGTTGATTAGCCTGCCTGCCCAAGTGCGCATAAAAGTCAGCTTCACAAAAGCTTTGTTTGAGGGCATCACGTTTATGCGTGCTGATAGAACCTTGCTACGTCTTGCGATCGTTCTTGGGATTGCGAACTTTCTGGCAACAGCAACCATTACTATACAGGTTTTGTTTGCGCAGGATGTGCTTGCCTTGTCTTCTTTTGCTTACGGAACCGTGCTTTCGATTGCGGCCCTTGGTGCGATCACGGGTAGTTTATTAGCCCCGCGTTTGACCAAAGCGCTTGGGCTGCGTCCTTGTTTGTATGCCTCGATTGCGGCCTGGGCGCTTGGCTATTGCGCTATCGGTCTGAGCGGGAATGGTGTTGTGATGGCGGGTGCCCTGTTCGTGGTCATGGCAGGGGCGATGGTGTGGAATGTGATCACCGTTTCATGGCGTCAGCGTCGTATTCCGTCCGAATTGCTTGGGCGGGTGAATAGTATTTATCGTTTCTTTGGATGGGGCTCGATGCCGTTGGGCGCTTTGGCCGGTGGTTTGGTCGTTTCGCTATTGGAAGACGGTTGGGGTCGCGAAACAGCCCTGCGCGCGCCGTTTCTGTTGGCCGCAGGCTGCTGTGTGCTTTTGTTGATCTACGCGGTGTTCAAGTTGCGACTGCATGAAGGATCACGCGAATGAACGCACTGTTGCAAGCGCGCCGTCAAGCGCATCGCCTTTTTCATCCATCAAAGCCGCTTCGCGCAGACGTCTGATCCAGTCGGCCGCATCTTCGCGTCCGTTCAGAATGTCCAAAGCAGCCATGACTTTGCCAAACTTGGAATGCCCGCGCGCATGCGTGTCGGAATAGCCTTTGATCAAGCGTTGACAGGTTAGGATTTCAACAGCCAATCCGACGTCTGTAGCCGCTGTTGAACGGGCCGTTTCAAGCAGGATCTCAAGATGCGCAGTCTCGTATCTGTGTCGCAAAAAACTGCGCCGATAGGGTTTCAACGCACTGACGAGCCACAGCAATCCGAACCCGATGAACCCGTCGGTTCTAATGCGGCGGCCTTTGTTCGTGATGCGATCCAAAGCCAGGAAGACACGCGGACGCGCTTCGATCCAAGCGCCAAGGGTTGCGGGTAGGGTGCCACAGACCTCTTGCGCGCGGGGATGGAAATACTCTGTCACATGGACGATTTCACCATTTGGAATGTCCTGTTCATTTCGCAGCCGCGCCTGACGCGATGCACGGGTCTTTAGATCAGCGACGCGCAGAATATCATCGTAACACATGGCATTGGCGATGTATTTGGCCGCTGTCTCGATCAGCGTTGCATCCAGCGTGGCGAAGTCGCGCAAGTGATCCAAATAGGCAGACCCGTAATCAATGTCCTGATAATCCACGACCTTTTGTAGACCCGCTTGGATCATTGGCTGCGCTTCACTTGGGAACGTGTTGATCTGCAAACGCAAGACTGACCACTGCGTCATCAATGCGTCTGGGCCTTTGACCTTAGGGTCGACGTTTGTCGATTCATCCTGCTCAACCTGTGTCGCGTCAAAATTCAATGCCGAGCGGAAAGCTGCTAGACTTTGCTCGACCCCACGGCCAGAGGCGCGGATGACCTCTTCAAACAAGGCAATATCGAATGGCAACGCACCACTGCGGGCAAGTCCGCCGAACAAGCTGGCAGAGATCATGCTACCTGCGCCAACAGCCAAGGTTTCCATATCAAAACAGACAGTGCGTCGTGCTGCCTTGGTGATTTCTTCTTCAACCAATCCGCCTTCGGCGCGCCCGTCACCGGGGATTTCTTTTTCGGAGATTGCCAGAATGCGATGGCTGGATGCAATCAATGTGGTGCGATCCGGGGTCACAAACCCACGCATCACAGCGCGGCCCGCTTCCATTAGTTCGGCTGCGATCAAAACATCCAGATCACCAGGCGCAGGGCTCAGGGCAAAGACCGGAAGGCGATCTGACTTGGGGGCCATTTCGACGTAATAGATCGTGGCACCCGTGCGCTGCGCGACCCCCGCGACAGAAGTCATTTGCACTGCATATCCGCCACGTGTGGCGAGGTCTGCAATCCAGTTGGTCAGCACGCCGCCGCCTTGGCCGCCTACGGCCAAGACTGCAAGTTTGATGATTTCATTCGACTGCACAGCAGGGATGTTTTGCACGTTCATGACACATTCTCGGAAAAGACCAAGCGACGGGCATCGCGGCGTTGTTGTAGTTTCGTAATCAGCTTTTGCCGCCAATTACTGAATAGACGATCCCAGCGCGATGGATTCTCGATCAAGTCAGCTTGGTAGAAGGACGGGCAGAGCACGGCCGCATCCGCGACTTCACCACAGTTGCCACAACCAACGCAGTTTTGATCAATGCTGGCTACAGGATCATCGCGCAAGGGGTCATCGAGTGTTTTCAGCGACAATGACGGACATCCTGACAGGCGAATACAGGCGTGATCGCCCGTGCAAACATCTTCGTCCACACCAAAGCGCGTGCGGGTCATGCGTCTGCCCTCAGCCACGGCTTGTTTTCGCAATGGCTTTTCGCGACGCTGCTTGTTCAACATGCACTCGGACGAGGCGATGATGACTTTCGGACCGCTTTCGGACGTCTCAAGCGCTTCTTTCAGCGTGGCTTGCATCTTGCCCACGTCATAAGTGCGGTCGATCTGGTGCACCCATTTCACGCCCATGCCTTCGACCGCTTTCTTGATCGGGTGTTTCGTGGATTTCGATTTGTTGTCTGCGCGCGACGACAAGATATCTTGCCCGCCCGTCGCCGCCGAATAGAAGTTGTCCACGATGATGATCACACCGTCATTGTCGTTGAACACCGCGTTGCCGATGGAAGACGTTAGACCGTTATGCCAAAAACCACCATCGCCAAGGAACGAAATAGATCGCCGCCCCGCGGTCTTATCATTGAAGGCGGCGGCGGAGGCTGGTCCAAGACCGTAGCCCATCGTCGTCGCACCGATGTCAAACGGTGCGTTGATTGAAAATAAATGACAGCCGATGTCGCTGGCGATGTGATGGGGCCCCAGCTCTTCTTCGACCATCTTGGTGGCGGCGAAAATGGGTCGCTCTGGACAGCCAATGCAAAAACTTGGTGGGCGGGCCGGAACGGTCGCGCTCAGCTCTGGCATTTTCAGGATCGGGGGTGGCGCGTTGGGTGCGCGTGCAACGGGTGGCATCACGTTAGAGGCCGCATCGCGCAAGAACGTCGAAATCCCGTCAAGCATCACTGTGCCTGTCAATTCGCCAGCTTCAGGGAAGGGGCCTTTGCCTTCAACGTCACATCGCGCACCAGCTTTGTGCAAGATCGCGCGGATGTGTTGTTCGATATAGGCCGGATGGCCTTCTTCGATCACCAGTATGCTGTCTTTGCCTTTGGCAAAGGTCAGAACTTCGTCATCGACCAGCGGATAGGTCACGTTCAAAACATGCATAGGCACGTCGCTGTCGCCGTAGATGTTCGCAAGTCCAAGACGCTGTAAGCCACGGATAACGCTGTTATAAAGACCGCCCTGACAGATTATTCCCACCTTGCCGTTTGTGGGGCCAAAAGTCTCGTTCAACTTGTGCTCGCGGATATAGTCGATCGCGGCAGGTAGGCGTTTTGTGACTTTCTCTTGCTCGTGCAAAAACGAGGCTGGCGGCAGCACCACACGCGCAAGATCGCGTTTTGGATTCTCCAAAGCGTCCTTAACGGTCATTGTCGGGACAACATTGTCTTTGGCTTCAAACTCACCCAAGAGATGGCAGGATTTGATCCGAAGTTGCAGCATCACAGGGCTATTGGTTGCTTCTGATAATGCAAATCCATCCCCTACGGCCTTGACCATCGACGGTAAGTTCGGGCGCGGATCAAGCAGCCACATCTGGCTTTTCATGGCAAAGGCATGGCTGCGCTCTTGCATGATTGACGAACCTTCGCCGTAGTCTTCACCAACAATCACCAAGGCACCACCGGTGACGCCACCCGAGGCGAGATTGGCCAAGGCATCAGAGGCAACATTGGTTCCGACAGTCGACTTGAACGTCACAGCGCCACGGATCGGATAGTGGACAGAGGCGGCCAACGTCGCCGCAGCAGTTGCTTCGGATGCGCTGGCTTCGAAATGTACGCCCATGTCTTTCAAGATATCTTGCGCGTCGGCCAAAACGTCCATCAAATGAGAGATTGGCGAGCCTTGATATCCTGCGACATAACCCACACCATTCTCGAGCAGGGCTTTAGTGATCGCAAGAATACCTTCGCCACGAAATGTCTCGCCTGCGCCGATCTTGAGGTGCTGGACTTCTTTCGCAAATGAACGCTCAGCCACTGCGCGACCCTTTCAGGATAATATATGCATTTGCATAAATAGATAAGGAATTCGCAAGCAGAGTCAAACCGCAAAGTTAGATGTCATGCTGTCGGATGTTCATCAAAATCTGCGATAAGGTTTGCAGAAACACGTCGCGTTGTTCATCGCTAATGTTTTCAAAAAGTGCATCTTCCTCTGCGCTCATCCGGGGCCAGACCGTGCGATAGGCGGTAAGGCCTGCTTTGGTCAGTGCCACAACACGCACGCGACTATCATCTTCGCTCACGCGACGTTGAAGTAAGCCGTCGCGTTCCATTTGGTCCAAGGTCCGGCTCATCGTGGATTGTTCTGCGATGGCGACGACTGTCAGTTCGTTAATGGTCAGCTGACCCATTGCAGCAAGGGCTGCTAGAACGCGCATTTTCGGGACCGTGAGGCCCAAGCCACTCACTGTATCTTGCAGGCTTTGATTGTAACGGTGCGCGATGCGATTGATCAGATAAGGCGCAAAGCCTGACAGGCCTTGGCCTTCGTGCGGGGTTTTTTTCAAGTTCACGTAAGCTGGGTCTTTTTTTTCGGTCATATCAGAGTTTTCGTCACTGAAGGTTTGGGCGCAAGCGAATGTAGTATAGAGCAGCCAGAAAATTAGGGATCCAGCAGGACCATGCAAGTATCGGATAAACTTGCTCGTAGGGCATCGATAGCCCGAACGCGAAAATCGCAAGTTGAATGCGCAATGTCACAGCGGCAAAAGTCAGGGCGAAAGAACAAATCATCCAGCGTCGGTGATCCGCAAACTTGCGTGCCCGCGCCAGCCGCACGGCTTGGAATGTGGTGATTAACCAGACTATAGCAAGTGCTGAGAAACCGAAGGTTGACCAGAGGCCGGTTATTTCGAACGCGATAAACAACCCGGCAAAGCCGCCTAGCAACACAGCGATTGCATAGGCTCGCCCGATCCACCGATGCAAGCGTGGAAATCTAAGACGCAAGGTCTTGATGATCTGCAAAGCCCCAAAGACCAGCGCGATCGAAGTCGCTGAAATGTGAAGCAAAAACATCAAGCGCGCGTTGGAAATTTGATGTGTCATGGCAGGAAATGCGAGCTCCAAGCCAAGCGGGACGACCCGTAGTGTCGCAAATGCAACCAAAAAACTGGTTGCTAGGACGACTGAAATGGGGATTTTGCTCAACATGGCCGCCTTGAATTTTTAACTCGCGTCCGTTCTTCCTAGCGTAACCGCTGACACAAGTCATCTGGCATCCGTAAGCCGCTCACAGGATCAAGCGGCTACTCTTCGGTGACACGCTCAGCGTTGTTGTGTTTTTGAATTAGGTTGTCTTTGTTCCAAAAAAGAAGCTCAGAACAAACGCGCCTTTTTAACTTCGCGCTCGCAATTCAATCGAATATACAGCGTTTCAATTTTACGCCGCTTGGTTTGAGACCATAAGGCCTAATATTTACAAGTAGGTCTGGGGGCATTCGAAATGCAGAAATTTAAATCCACTAACGTCGTGATAATGGCTTTGGCAGCTGTTTGTGGCCTTGCTGCCTGCGCGCGCGCACCACAATCAACGCAAACGCATGCTTCGGCATCAGACATCAATTGCATGGCGCGGGCGATGTATTTTGAATCCAACCGCTCCAGCCGTGATGGTATGATTGCGGTGGGTAGTGTCGTGATGAACCGCGTCGAGTCTGCGGATTTTCCGAATACGGTTTGCGCCGTGGTAAGCCAGCAGAACCAATTCGCACCAGGGGTGATGAGTAAAACAATGAGCGGTGAGGCCCAAACCTTGGCCGAAACCTCAGCGTCCGCTGTATTGGCAGGAGAGCGACACCCGCATGTTGGTGGTGCGCGGTTTTTTCATGCCGCTTGGTATGACGCAAATTTCAACAACATTCACTATGTCCTGACCGCTGGCGGCAATGCGTTCTACGAAAAACGGCGACCTGAGAAGGTGACATCCCCGAAACCGCTACCGCAGATGGAAGGGGTGACGGGATAATGGCGGCATGTTGCGCTTGCATTTGCTCAGCCTGATGATTGCGTTCCCGGTTTCGTCATGTGTGGGATAGATTTTTTCTATTCTAAGGCCGTATATGATCAAAAGTCAGTTCACGCTGAAACAGCTTGAAGCCTTTGTGTTGGTCGTCGATACAGGAACGTTTCGCAAAGCGGCGGCCGCGCTGGGAACGTCCCAGCCGAAGTCTCTGCGCGTATTTCTTCGCTTGAAAAGTCGCTTGATGTTGTTCTGATGTACCGTGATGCGGGATCGGTTCGACTGACCGAAGAGGGTACAAAGCTTGTGGCCGCGGCCCGCCAAGTGATTTGGTCGGGCGAAGCATTTCTGGAAGAGGCGCAGCGTCAGGACCTGATCAAGGAGCGTCTGCGTTTGGGGGTTACAGAGCTGATAGCCTGTACGTGGCTGCATGATTTCCTGCGCGCGTTCAAGCAGTCTTACCCATCAGTCAATGTGGAACTTCAGGTTGATTTATCGCGTGAAATAGACCGCAGTCTTGCAAGCGGGCAATTGGATCTGGCGCTGCAAACGGCACCGTTCTCAACTGATCTGTGCGGCACAATTGCGTTGGGCAAATATGCGTATGTTTGGGTCGCGACGCCAGAGGTGTCGCAGCAATTGGGCAAACGGGCGACGTTGCAGGATATGTTTGCCAATTCGATTCTGACCCACGCAAAGCATTCGAAAGCATCAAAGGAATTGGCCCGATTTGCTGAGGCAAATGACCTTTCCCAAGATCAGATTGTTCATTCCAATAGTTTGGCATCTTGCGTACCGATGGCGGTCGATGGAATGGGTATTGCGCTTTTGCCGCTTCGGATTGTGAGCGATGATATTTCTAAAGGGCGTTTGGTCAGGCTAGATGCGGATTGGCACCCCAGTGAACTTGAAGTTTTCGCTCAATATGATGAAACGCGCGTGCCCCGGTTTGTCCGGCAAGCCGCAGTGCTTGCGCGCCAGATTTCGGAACAAGACAAAAGATAATGAAAAGTAACCACCCATAGCAAAAATAAGAATTTTTGCTTCTCGTGAATCCAGTCTAAGCCTTGACGAACAAAGCGTTGATCGGTGGTTATCAAACCCCTTGAAATGCGATCTAAGAGGACTTTTGCAGATGGCACAATCTTCAATCCGGCTGGGCGCAGACATTGGCGGGACGTTCACAGACGTGGTCCTTGAGAAAAACGGCGAGGTTTTCTCAACCAAAGTTTTGACGACGTATTCAGCGCCAGAAACTGCGATTATCGACGGGATGCATCAGGTCTGCGCAAAGGCTGGTGTCACGCCTGATCAGATTGAACAAATCATCCACGGGACAACTCTTGCGACCAATGCGTTGATTGAGAGTCGTGGTGCAAAGACTGCGTTGATCACCACTCAGGGGTTTCGGGATGTTATTGAAATGCGCACTGAAAGCCGGTTCGAGCAGTATGACCTTAACCTGACATTGCCCGAACCGTTGTTGCCACGTTAGTTCCGTTTTACCGTGAACGAGCGTGTGAATGCTCTGGGTGAAGTGATGATTGATCTAGGCCGCGCAGAGGTCGACGCCGTCGCAGATCAAATCGAAAAAGCCGGATTTGAAAGTGTCGCCGCAGGTTTGATCCATTCGTGTCTAAACCCTGCGCATGAACAGATGATCCGTGATGTTTTGGCGCAACGACTACCAAATGTGCCGGTTTTGATTTCCTCAGAAGTGTCACCACAAATGCGTGAGTACGAGCGCTTTAATACGGTCGTGGCCAACGCCTAAATCAAACCTCTGATGGCATCATATCTAGGTCGCCTTGAGGAAAGGTTGCACGATGAAGGTGCAAGAGGTCGTGTGTTCCTGATACATTCCGGTGGCGGTATCATTTCGATCCAAAATGCGGCTGACTTTCCTGTGCGACTGGTGGAATCCAGTCCTGCTGGCGGGGCGGTTTTTGCAGCTCATATCGCAGCGCGTTACGGACTCAAAAAAGTCTTGAGCTTTGACATGGGTGGCACGACAGCCAAGATTTGTTTGATAAAGGATCAGGCCCCAAAACGTCTCGAGTTTTCGAGGTCGCGCGCACATATCGTTTTAAAAAGGGATCCGGCATGCCGATTTCTATCCCTGTCATTGATATGGTGGAAATTGGCGCGGGCGGTGGCTCAGTTGCGTATGTGGATAGCATGCATCAGATCCGTGTCGGGCCTGAAAGTGCGGGGTCCGAGCCGGGTCCGGCCTATTGTGGGCGCGGTGGTGCACGTCCCGCGGTGACGGATGCGGACCTTGTTTTAGGTGAGCTTGATCCTGATAATTTTGCAGGCGGCACCATTCAACTCGACACCGCTGCCTTCAAAGGCGCGCTTAAATCGCAAATTGGTGAGACACTCGATATGGACGCGCTTGAGGCCGCTTATGGTGTCGCTGAAGTGGTTGATGAAAACATGGCCAACGCCGCGCGCGTGCATGCGGTGGAAAACGGCGAAGACCTGTCTGAATACACGATGATCGCTTTTGGCGGCGCGGCACCTCTGCACGCGGGTCGGTTGTGCGAAAAGCTTGGCATAGATCGCTGCCTTGTCCCGCCGGGTGCTGGGGTTGGTTCTGCCATCGGCTTCTTGCGCGCGCCTTTTGGCTTTGAAGCGAACCGATCTGTTTACTTGCGCCTTTCGGATTTTGACCCTGAGATGATCCGAAACTTGTTAAGCGAATTGCAAAACGAAGCCACTGGTTTCGTGCGCACATGTGATGCGAACAGTGAGATCCTGCCAGAATTCAAAGTCTATATGCGCTATTCTGGCCAAGGCTGGGAAATCCCGATCACTTTGACGCAAGAGCAAGCGATGAACCCGGATGCCGCCACCTTTGAAGCACGCTTTATCGAGTATTACACCAAGCTGTTTGGGCGTCCGGTTGAGGGTATGGATATCGAAATTACCGTTTGGTCCGTCAATGCGACGACCCCGCCACAGCCGGTGGCGCAGGTCGCGGAAGTGACAGAGCTGAAAACTGCGACAATGAACGGCAAGTGTACTTTCTTTGACACAGGTGCGGGTCAACGCATAAATACGTATAAGTATGATCGCACAAAGATGGAGGCAGGGCGCGTCATCAATCGTGGAGTCCTGATTTTTGAGCGTGAAACAACCATCGTTGTCCCAAGTAGCTGTCACGCAGTTGTTCAGACGGATGGCTGTATCGATATGGTAATCGCCGGCGATGCGACCATTCCACCCGTCAAAGACTACAGCAAAGGAGCGGACGCATGAGCTAATCCCCTTCAAACGTCGCTTACCAAGTCATGTGGAATCGCCTTATTTCGGTCGTGGAAGAACAAGCGCAAGCCCTTGTGCGTACCGCTTTTTTACCTCTGTACGCGAAGCGGGGGATTTGTCTGCGGGGGTTTATGACGTAAACGGAAAAATGCTGGCACAGGCGGTCACAGGCACGCCGGGCCACGTCAATGCAATGGCTGACGCGGTAGCACATTTCATCCGCCGGATCGGGCGCGACAACATATATGAAGGCGATGTTTACATCACCAATGATCCTTGGGAAGGTACGGGTTACCTTCACGATATCACCATGGTGTCCCCGTCTTTTCATCACGACACGCTCGTCGGTTTCTTCGCTTGCACCGCGCATATCGTGGACATCGGTGGGCGTGGTTTTGGCGCGGATGCGGCAAGCGTTTATGAAGAAGGGCTTTACATCCCAATCATGAAATTCGCCGACAAAGGCACGGTCGATGAAACCCACGTGCGGATCGTACGCGACAACGTGCGTGAACCGGACCAGTTGATTGGCGACATGTATGCGCTTGCGACTTGTAACGAGTTTGGCCATCGTCGTTTGATCGAGATGATGGAAGAGTTTGAGCTTACCGATCTCAATGGCGTTGCGACGTCCATCCTTGATAACTCCCGCCGCGCCACTTTGGAGCGGATCGCTGCGTTGCCGCGCACCGCAGCCTAGGGTGAACTGACCGTGGATGGCTTCGCAACGCCGATCACGCTCAAAGTTAAAGTCACGGTGCATGAGGACCGTATTGTGTCTGATTTCGCAGGATCTTCAGGCCTCGACAAAAAGGGCATCAATTGCCCGCTGGTCTATGCGAAAGCCTATGCATGTTATGCTTTGAAAGTTGCAATTGCGCCTGAAATTCCCAACAACGCGGCCTCGCTTGCGCCGTTCGAAATCGAAGCGCCTGTGGATACCATCGTCAACGCGGTGCACCCTGCGCCCGTGGCTTTGCGTCATATCGTAGGGCACTTTGTGCCTGATGCGGTATACAATGCGTTCGACAAAATCGTTCCGGGCTTGGTGCCAGCGGAAGGGGCAGGGTGCCTGTGCAATTTCCAAGTCTCTTTGCGTCCGCGCTCAGACGCGCCTGCGCCCGAAGATGCGCGTCGCTCTGAAGTGCTGACGTTCAATTTGGGCGGCTCTGGCGCGCGTCCTGAACATTACGGATTGAACGCAACGGCCTTCCCATCTGGCGTGATGACTATGCCAGTGGAGGCGACTGAACATTCAGGTCCTGTGATCATCTGGCGTAAAGAGCTGCGTCCTGACTCGGGCGGTTCGGGTAAGCAGCGCGGCGGACTTGGGCAGTTCATGGAAGTGGGCGCGGGCGAAAAGCATGAGTTTGACATCCAAGCCATGTTCGACCGCGTCAACCATCCAGCGCAAGGGCGTCGTGGTGGTGGCGCAGGAGCTGCCACAACCATTGTGCAAGATGATGGCACGCCGATGAACGGCAAGGGCAAACAGTTCGTCGCGCATGGGCGCAAAGTGATGATGGCCTTCCCCGGAGGCGCAGGTTACGGCGACCCGAAAGAGCGCTCTGTTGATCTGGTGAAACGCGATCTTGCACGTGGATATATTTCAGCCGATAGCGCATCGAATGACTATGGACTGAGCACGAGCAACATCGCTGAAGTTGAAACTGCAATTGCAAATGGCGAGGCTGTCTGATGGCTTTGCAAACACCAAATTACACCATCTATGACGTTGTTATCGTTGGCGGCGTCATCATGGGTGCCTCTGCTGCGTGGTTCCTCTCTGATGATGCTGATTTAGACGGCAAGGTCCTCGTGGTCGAGCGTGACACGTCATATGAATTCTCTTCTACCATGCACACCAATTCCTGCATGCGGCAGCAATTCTCGACCGAACTCAACGTGCGCATGTCCCAATTCGCCGCTGATTTCGTCAAGAACCTGCCGCGTTATATGGGGAATGATGATCGAGTGCCGGATCTGAGCATTCAGAACTTCGGCTACAGGTATCTGGCGGATAACGAGGATTTTGCTGCGGTCTTACGCGAAAGCCATGCGACGCAGATCGCTGCAGGTGCGGCGACGCAAATGATGAACCCCGAGCAAATCAAAGAAGCCTATCCGTTCTATAACGTCGATGACATTGTGCTTGGTTCAATCAACCTTGTGGATGAAGGCTTTTGGGTTGCCACCGCCGTGTTCGATTGGTGGCGTCGCTCCGCACGTGAACGTGGTGTGGAATATGTGAAGAACGAAGTTGTCGCGATGACAAAGAACGCTGTTGGCACGCGTGTTGAGAGTGTGACGCTGAAATCGGGCGAAGTGATTGACTGCGGTCAAGTGCTTAACGCCTCCGGTCCGCGCGCGATTGAAACAGCGAAAATGGTGGGGGTGACTGTTCCTGTTGAGCCGCGCAAACGGTTCTATTGGATCTTCGCGGCGGAGAAACCGCTCGATCGTGATCTGCCTTTGACGATTGATCCATCGGGAGTGCATGTGCGTGAAAATGGTGGTGATACCTTTCAATGTGGCGGCCATTCAGAGATTGATCCAGCCGTGGATTAAAATGATTTCCACATGGATCATTCGATCTGGGCGGACCACGTCTGGCCTGTTCTTGCAACGCGCATCCCGCAGTTTGAAGCGATCAAAGTACAATCCGAATGGGGCGAACACTATGCTAACAATACATTTGATCACAAGGCGATAATGGGACCGCACGCGACGGTCGAAAACTTTTACTTCCTCATTGGTTTTTCGGGACACGGCCTGCAACAATCCCAAGCAATGAGACGTGGCACGGCTGAAATTATGGTGCATGTTGCTTACAGAATGCTTGTTATGAGCCCATTCAACTTTGAGCGGATAGAGCAGAACAGACCAATCATTGAAAAGGCAATTATCTGATGAAGCTAGCGTCTAATCCGTTCACCAAGGCCATTGCAGAAAAACAAAAACAGATTGGGTTTTGGGTTTCGCTGGCCAGCCCGTTTGCTGCCGAAGAGACAGCGCCTGCAGGCTATGATTGGGCGTTGATTGATATGGAGCATTCGCCCAACGATTATTTTAGCGTACTTGGCCAGTTGCAGGCGTTTGCCGCCAGCGAAACCACCGCAATTGTGCGTCCTGAGTGGAATGACCCTGTGATCGTGAAACGCTTGCTCGATATGGGTGTCGAGGGGCTTTTGTTCCCGATGATCCAAACGGTAGAGGAGGCACAAAAAGCCGTAGCTTCCACCCGTTACCCCCCGCACGGGTTACATGGTTTTTCTGGGGGACACGCGCCACGAAGTTCGGTCGCGTTCAAGATTACGTTGCGCGTGTTGAGGATGAAACAATCGTTATCTTGCAAATTGAAACGGCCGCTGCAATCGGGCGTGCGTTGGACATTGGATCAGTCGACGGTGTATGCGGTATCTTCTTTGGTCCCGCCGATATCGCCGCTGATATTGGCCTTGTTGGACACCCTTTGCATAAGGATGTGTGGTAGTTGATCAAACCCGCCGCCAAAGCACTGATGGATAAAGGCGTTCCAGTTGGCACGCTGGTTAATGACACAGGCTTTGCGGCTGATCTTTTGAAAGAAGGTTTTACGTTCGTCGCTTGTGCTACGGATACGATGTTACTGGCCAAAGCGTCTGATGCTGCACTTGCCAGTGTCAAAAGCGCGCTTGAATAGGCTTTTGGTCATAACTTACTCAAAGGGAATTGAATGATGAAAAAACTTGTTCTGACAGGAGCGGCTGGCCGGCTTGGCTCATACTTGCGTGAAACTTTGAGCAAACTTTGCGATGAATTGGTGTCGAGCGATATCGCGGATGATATTGGCACGCTTTACGCGGGCGAGACCTACATAAAGGGCGATCTGGCCAGCATGGACGATATGATGCGCGTTCTTGAGGGTGCGGATATGGTTGTTCATATGGGGGCGTATGCGGACGAAGGTCCGTTTGAAAAGCTGCTTGGACCGAATTTCGTGGGGGCCTATAATGTTTGGGAGGCGTCCCATCGGCTTGGTCTTAAACGTGTGATTTACGGTAGCTCGATCCACGCAGTTGGTATGCATCTGAAAAGTGATTTCATCGATACGAACGTCGCACATCGTCCTGATACATTCTATGGTCTGGCCAAGTGTTTCGCCGAAGATCTCGGCTCGCTCTATTGGGACAAACACCGGCTAGAGAGCGTTCACATGCGGATCCTGTCTTGCGCCCAAGTGACCAGCCCGCGCGCTTTGGGTTCGTGGCTGTCATATGACGATCTGATCCGGCTTGTGACCCGTTGCATTGATAGCCCTACAGTTGGTTTCTCTGTCGTATACGGCGTTTCGGCCAATGATCGCGCCCCTGTAGATAATAGCCAAGTCAGCTTTCTCGGATATCGCCCCAAAGACAATGCAGAGCAGTTTGCGGCAGATATCCTGTCCAATGCAGAGCCTGCCAATCCGCAAGACGTCGGGGATATGTGCCATGGCGGTCCATTCGCGAGCGTTGCCCTTGGAAATAGTGGCATGGCGACAATGGACATCGTAGATGATACAAAGAAGACCTAGCGCATTAGGATCGCGCGCCTTTTGACAGGACCTAAAAGTCGTCGAACTCTGGACACTCACCCAGTCTGACCAAAAACGTAGGGGAGCCGACTTCGCCCGAATTTGAATCTTCCACCACCATATAGGCGTCGGCACCGATGCAATTGTTTGCCTCGAATTCGCGTTCTGCCCGGTTTTGTGCTTGATCGGCGGACGTATATTCAAATTGTTTGTCTACTTTCAGTCCAGCTTGGGCACCGCCTTTACTTTGTTTCTGAATGTAGGTCTGGCAGATGTAGTGGGTTTTTTCGGTGGCGTCTTCAAGCTCTGACATGTTGATTTCCTAGCTGAATGTGAGGCATTTTAAGGGCGTCGCGAAGGCGCAAGACAAAGCGCAACACCTGAGTGTCGTATGGGCTTAGAGTGCTACAAACAAGCTTCATTTGCGTGCGTGTGCCTGAAGGGGACTGTATGTATTTTGACGCCGCGCAGGTCGGAATAGTTTAGTGGAATTGAAATAGGCGGCGATCCGCGCGAGGTCATGTGAAACTTTCGTATATTCTTCCCAAAAATCGTGCTTCATCATCGAATTGTGCAAGTTAAACCAAGGGTGTTGTGTGAATAATCATCAGATCAATTTTCTAGGTTGGATACTGTTTGTGATCTCAGCCATCGGGTTTTGTATTGCAAGTATTGGCAGTTTTTGGGACATGTTCGGAAGCGTGTTCTTTTTGATTGCGTGTTTGGTTTTCATGATCCCGTTCTTTAGATCTGATAAATGAGTGCGCTGGCGCTTGGGTTGATTGCTGCATTCTGCTAGGGCCTGCATGATGTGTGCGTGTGCGTTGTTTCGCAGAAAACGCCGCTAATGGCGTCTTTGCTTGCCGTCCTCAACTTCGGAACGGTTTTTCATCTTGGATTGATGGGAGTGCGCAGTGGCTTCACTACTTTGCCAACACCTGTTTTAGGCCAATCCATCGCATCAGGGGTCTTCTTTTTGATTGCGAGTCTGGGCTTGTATGGCGCATTTCAGCGTGGCCCAGTTCGTTTGGTCGCCCCTGTGATCGCAAGTTACCCGATCTTGTCCGTCGCATTTGCGGCGCTCAATGGAGTCAGCGTTACGATCTGGCAGTGGGGGGCTGTCCTTGCGATTGTCTTGGGCGTTTCATGGGTGGCAGCACTTTCGGATGACAGTAAAGGTGATGCGCCTCCAAAGGATTGACGATTGCTTAAGCGCTTGTCGCCACGGTTGGCTTTGCCTGCACGTTTAGTCTGGGGCAAATGGCCAGCGCACAAGCCGGTGAACTGCCAGTAACATTGGTCACACGGTTGGTGGCGATTGCGCTTTTGTTAGCGGGTATTCTTACGATGAAGCTCCCGCTTTGGCCCGGGCGCAAGGCGCTGCCGATCTTGATGGTTATGGGACTTGCTGATGGCATTGCCTTGCTATGTGTCCTGAGCGCGGGACATTTGCAAGATGCGCGATATGCGGCGGTTGCGGCGTCGACATTCGGCTTGCTGACAATTGTCTTGGCTTGGGCCTTCGTGCGCGAGCGCATGAGCATTGCGCAGTGGATCGGGTGTTGCGTCGCGTTTCTCGGGATTGGCTATTTGGCGCTTTGAATGGGTATTTACAACCTGCAGATAGTACTTTTGATGGGTAATATGAATTCAGTTTTGGAATTTGCTTGCTATGTTAAGTAAGCTGGGTGAAGCTGACTCCTAATATAGAGTTTTTGGGAGGAAACTATGAAACATACAGTACTTGCAGCGCTATTAGGTGGCGCGATGATCGCGGCACCCGCAATGGCGCAAGTCAATCTGACCGCTGAAACAGCAAGCCCGGGTGGATCTACGCATTTGTCGGCGGCGCATCTTGCGGAAATCGCAGGCACAATGGGTATCGCGAATGTTCAACTGGCGGACGGCCAAACTTTGACAAACTCACTGCAAAACGTGGCTGAGGGCAAAACAGACATTGCCGGAACGCCGCATATTTTGCCGTTCCTGATGAACCGTGGCGTTGGTCCTTATGGGGAACTTGGCGCGGAAAAGGGCGCAGAGCTTGCATCTAACCTGCGCGCGATCAATCCGTTCAGCCTTGGAATCTTTATGCTGTTTGCATATGACGCCAAAGGCATAACTGGTTGGGATGGTCTTGAAGGAAAAACAATCTTCAACGGCCCACCTCGTGGGGGTGCTTTGACGAACGCACGCGCGATGCTGCAAATCACATCCGGTCTGAAAGAAGGCGAAGGCTACAAAGGCATTCAAGCGAACTGGGGCCAAGCAACAGCCGTGATCGGTGGCGGTGAGCCTGATGCGATTGTTCTGCCTGAGTTGTTCCCAAGCGCGCGCATCTCGACGCTGGGTGCTGCAGGTAAGATGACCATGTGGTCCGTGCCAAAGGAGACGTACGAAAGCGAAGCGATGCAGAAGTACATCAAGGCACCGGGCAGTGCGCCGTTCACGGCACCAATTGCCGATCTGCAAGAGGCTTTGGGCGACGATTGGACCTTCGTGTCCGAAGACGATACCTTCCGTAGCTTTGCGACAATCGGCGGTAATGTTGTGAACAAGAACATGGACGAAGAATTGGTCTATAAGCTGGTCACAGGCTACATCGAAACCCTTGATGAGCTGAAGGCAAAAGCACCTTATGGCGCGACAGTGAATTACGACAATCCCGGTTTGGGCATGTGTGGTGCGAACCCTGTGAAGTACCACAAGGGTGCGACACGTGCATGGGAAGATGCCGGGTATGAAATCCCGGATTGTGCAAAAGACACCATGTAAGATCCGTCTTAATGACACATTGCCGCCGCTCCAATTGGGGCGGCGGATTGCATAAATCAGGTTGAGGTCATTCATGTCGAACGCTGTAAAAGACACCCCGAGCAAGTCTGTCTTTCCCAACCGGCTTCTATACCTTCTCGCGTTGGCGTTCGTCTTTGTGGGTATCATCAACAGCACTCCGACCATTCCAGGTTGGGACGACATGTGGCGTTCAGTAACTGGTTTGAAAGACCTCAAGGTCCGCTCTTTCGCGACCGAATGGTTTTATCCGATCGTCTTTTTCATAATGATGTTGATTGTTGCTTTAAAGCATTCCATGTGGCGCGCCTGGAAAGGCACGCGACGCGCTGGTTTCGGTCTTTTTATGGACGTCGCTTTGGTTATTTCAGCGGCCTTGATATCGTTCACATATCTTGTCGAGATTGACAGTGTTTGCATCATTGATGTTTTGAACGGGGACCGTGCAAGGCTGATTGCTGAAACGCTTAAAGCGGAAATTCAGTTTGCAGAAGATTTCGGATTACCTGTGCCCAGCAGCGTGGATGACCCGAAATGTGTGTCCACAACAGGCATTTGGCTGGTTGTGATTATGGGCGTTTCGATGCTGGTCTTCCTTGGATACAACATCAAAGTTTGGGGTCTACCCCTTGTGCTGGTTGCGCTGGTGGTTGCGCTTTATACGATTGTTACGGTTCTGGTTTGGTACTTCCACGGACCTGATGACATCAACAAATACTTTATGACCAAGCTGGGCGGTGAGCCTAGAACCTTCTTGGACGGTCGTCCTAATGTACATGACGCATTGGTGAATAACGCATCTGGCATGCTGGGTCGCTTCATGCACGTCATTATGAACGTCGTGTTTCCCTATATCATTCTTGGCGCGATGTTCGGTAAATCTGCCGGTGGTCAATCGCTGATCAAATTGGCATTCCGCTGGACACGCAATTTGCGCGGCGGACCTGCGCATGCGGCGATTGTATCCTCTGCGATGTTCGGAACGATAACGGGCGGACCTGTAACGAACGTGCTTTCAACCGGAGTTCTTACGATCCCGATGATGATCCGCCGAGGTTTTAGCCCGACCTTTGCCGGTGGCGTTGAGGCGGCTGCCTCCTCGGGTGGATCGATCATGCCCCCAGTGATGGGTGTTGCGGCCTTTATTCTAGCCGCGCTTACGGCCACGCCTTATGGCGATGTGATTGTCGCGGCTACGATCCCGGCGATTGCTTATTTCTTCTGCCTTTTCCTGACAGCAATGTTCCAATCGCGCAAACAGGGGATAGAGGCGATTGGTGAGTTGACGCCAGATATGTATATTACCCGCACGGATCTTCTGCATTTGATGCAGATTTTCTTGCCGATCCTTTTGATTTTGACCCTGTTGCTGACACCGAAAGACTTGGTCGGATGTGGACCGCTTGGTTGGGTGCTTGGGGTGCAAACCACGACGATTGACGGTGCCTGTAGTGCAACGAATTTGCCGTGGCTCTTGCAGATATATCAGAACGCTGCAGGTGATGCGGGTGCAACCGGATGGTGGGGGGCTGCCTTTGTGATCTTGCTCTTGTTTCTCGACAAGGATTTCCGCAGCACACCACGCAAAGCCCTTGATGCATTGGCGGAAGCAGGCATCACAGTGTCTACGCTTTATTTGATGTTCCTTGCCGTGACAGTGATTGATGTTTGCTTGAACTTCACAGGCTTGTCCCGGTTTGTCGCTGTGGATGTTCTGCGCTTCTTGCTGGTGCTTGATCTTGGCAGCGGCGATTCAGCCTATCTGCAATTTGTCGCGCTTGGCATCACAATGCTTTTGGCTGTTTTGCTGGGGATGGGGATGCCTGCGGTTCCCGCTTACATCAACGTGGCATTGCTGATGGGGCCGCTTTTGATCGGTCTCGGGATTGCGACGTTCACGGCGCATATGTTCATCTTTTACTTCGCTGTAGCGTCTGCAATTACACCACCTGTCGCCTTGGCCGCTTTTGCGGCATCAACCATCACCAAGGCCGAACCGATGGCTACAGGATTTAGCGCTGTGCGATCGGGGATCGTGATGTTTATGATCCCGTTTGTATTTGCGTTCTATCCAGAGCTTTTGCTAATCGATCAAGCATTGATCGATCCTGCAAGCCCAAGCAAAGAATTCCTGCCGGGGTATGAAAATGGCGCAGAAGCCGGACCGTTGATCTGGTTGATGTTCAAGTTAGTTCTGGCGCTGTATTTCGTTGCAAGTGCTTTGGCGCGTTACGATACAGGACCGTTGTCGATGCCGTGGGTTATTGTGCGGCTTGCGATTGCTGTGGGTCTTCTGATGCGGCCCGAAATGATTCACTTTGGTGCGATTGCTTTGGGTCTGGCTGTTCTGGTGGTCCACCGTTTCAGCGCAAAGCCGACTGCAATTGCCTGAGGCGGGAGATAAAGAATGTCAAAGAAGCCAAATTTCCTTCTGATTATAACGGATCAACATCGCGCTGATTGGTTAGGCTGCGCCGGTCATCCGGTTGTGCGTACGCCAAATATTGATGCGATAGCGGCTAAGGGTACGATGTTTGAAGACTTTCATGTTGCTTTGCCTGTTTGCATGCCGAACCGAGCGTCCTTGATGACAGGTCGGATGCCCTCCGTGCATGGCTTGCGTCACAATGGGTGCCTGTTGCCGACACGTGCGAACACTTTTGTTGATGTGCTGGCAAAGGGCGGGTACGCGACGGCGAGCATCGGGAAAAGCCACTTGCAACCTTTCACAGACAGCCCGCCTTTGCGCGACGCTGATACCGTTGAGCGACTGGTCCCAGAAGCTTGGAAGCCGGAACCTGACAGCTACAAGAAAGAAGAACCTGCCAGTTTTCAAGGTAGTGCAGATACACCGTTCGAGACGCCTTACTACGGATTCCAGCATGTTGATTTGGTGACGAGCCACGGTGATCAGTGTGGCGGTCAATATGGCCAATGGTTCCGTGAGACCGTTCCAAACTGGGAAGCGCTGCACGATCCTGCGAACGAGTTGGACCATGAGTATACCTGTCCACAGGCCTACCGCACACCTATCCCAGAAGAAAGCTATCCAACCGCTTGGATCGCAGACAAAGCGATAGAGTACATTCAGGGTCGCGCAGAGCAAGAAGATCCGTTTTTTGCCTTTGTCTCTTTCCCTGATCCACATCATCCCTTCAATCCGCCGGGAAAATACTGGGACATGTATGATCCCAAAGACTTTGAAGTCGAACTGCCATATGAGGCGCATGAAAACCCCACGCCCCCCATGGAGTATGAAAGCGAAAAGTGGAAATCGGGTGTGCTGCCCCCAATTCCGCAGATGCCGTTTCGCGCAGACGATCAACACATCCTAGAGGCCAAAGCGCTCACGGCTGGCATGATCACCATGATCGACGATCATGTCGGGCGCATCATTGAGGCCCTCAAAGCAACTGGCGCGTATGACAATACAATAATCATCTTTACGTCAGATCACGGTGACTACTTGGGCGATTTCAATTTGATGTTGAAAGGCGCGATCCAGACGCCGTCGATCACGCGGGTCCCGATGATCTGGTCCGACCCAGAGACGCGCGCTGGTGTGCGCACCGACACACTTGCCTCAACGATTGATATTTCGGCAAGTATTTTGGACCGCGTCGGTTTGAACCCATACAATGGGATGCAAGGGCGTAGTTTCTTGAAGGCGCTGGGCGGGGCTGTCCCGCATCGCGATGAGGTTATGATTGAACACAACGATGGCGGCCCAAGAATGGGCTTTAGCAAGTCCGCGCGTGTGCGCACCCTGCGCACCAAAGCGTGGCGCATGTCGGTTTTTGCAGGCGAGGATTGGGGCGAGTTGTATGATCTGAATGCCGACCCGAAAGAGTGCAAAAATCTATGGGATGATCCGGCCTATGGTAGCGTCAAAGCTGAACTTTCATTGCGTTTGATTGATCATCTGACATACCAAATGGATGAAAGCCCACGTGCGACCCGATTGGCTTAGGAGCGTTGTTCGAGCCTCTGGAGTAAAATGTCTTAGCTAAGCGGTTTAGATGCGTGCGCACCATTGATGATAGAATGTCCTTCCGCTTATCGGCGCAGCAGTTTAGCGTAAAATATACGCGCGTTCTTGCGCCTTTTCGTTAAGGAAATTGAATGTCCGTCTATCTTCATGGACTCTCGACGGTGCTTCCTCCCTTTTGTTTGACACAAGAAGAAGTGCGCGAGCGTGCGGCCATTATCTTCGGCGGAAAATACCCCCAGTTTGACCGCCTTTCCAAAAGCTTTGCGACCGCAGAAATTGATCGGCGTTACTTTGTTGTTCCAATTGATTGGTTTCACGAACCCCATGGCTGGGTGGATCGTAACGTAGCCTTTATCAAAGGCGCGAAAGCGATGTTCCTTGATGCGGCAAATACTGCGTTACGTGATGCAGGCTGGCGCGCAGATCAGGTCGATTGTGTTGTCACTGTTTCCTCCACAGGTATTGCGACACCGACGCTAGAGGCACAGGTTTTCTCCGATATGGGGTTTCGCGACGATATCATGCGTGTGCCACTGTTCGGACTTGGTTGCGCAGGGGGTGTCACAGGCTTGTCGGTCGCACGTACTTTGGCAAATGGTCAAACTGGCGCGAAGGTACTGCTGGTTGTGATTGAAACCTGCTCACTTTCGTTTCGTGCGGACCGTTTGCAAAAGGCGGATATCATTGCGACTGCTTTGTTCGGGGATGGTGCTGCGGCAGCATGTTTAAGCGACGAAAAACCAAAAAAGGGCGCTTTGGTTGAATTTGGTCAAGGCCATCAGAAAATCTGGCCTGATACTTTGGCAGTCATGGGTTGGGACGTCGACGAAGCGGGGTTTGGTGTCGTCTTTGACCGTTCAATTCCAACATTTGTCACGGAAGAGTTTGCAGGTGCAACGCAAAGTGCGCTTGAAAATGCCGGACTAAGTCATGCGCAAATTGATCGCTATGTCTGCCATCCTGGGGGTGCAAAAGTGGTCGAAGCTATTGAAGGCGCGTTGCATCTTGAGCAAGGCAGTCTTGATGTCGAACGCGACACATTGCGTGCAGCAGGCAATATGTCTGCGCCTACTGTGATGTTTGTGATGAAGGCGGTGCTCGCTTCAGGGCAAACAGGTCAAATGATGAGCTGCGCATTAGGCCCGGGTTTTACCGCGTCCTTCTTACCTTTCCACGTCTCAAAACGGATCGCATAATGGAAACCGCTACGCTTCTTTTTCTTGGTTTTATCATTGTGCAGCGCCTCAGCGAATTGGTCATTGCCAAGCGCAACACAGCAGCTTTGCTTGCCAAAGGTGCTTATGAAATAGGTGCGGCGCATTATCCTGTCATGGTTGGCATGCATAGCCTTTGGATCGCTTGTCTGCTTTTCCTGGGTTATGATCAACGCGTGGCCTTTGGCTGGCTTGCGATATTTGTGGTTTTACAGGTGTTTAGGGTTTGGATTCTTGGCACGCTGGGTGCGCGCTGGACCACGCGGGTGATCATATTGCAAGAGTCATTGGTGGTCGCAGGACCATTCAAATACTTCAAGCATCCCAACTATATGCTTGTTGTCGCCGAAATCATTGTCGCGCCCATGGTGTTGGGGCTGACATGGGTGGCTGTGGGGTTCACGGTGCTGAACGCGGCAATGCTTTATGTGCGCATTGGAGTTGAGGAAAAAGAAATATCCAAGCTGCGGAGCCTGTAAATATGCGTTTAGGGATCGGGTTCGGCGCAGAGCGCATTGGCCTTGCTGCGCTCCGTTGGCCTAAGTTAGTGGGCATCGTGCTTGTAGCCTTTGTTCTGTTGATTTTTGTCAGCCTTCCAAACCTGCGCTTTGACGACGATATCCACCGTGCATTTCTGACGGACAGCCCTGTATCGCGCGCGCAGATGGATTACCGCGCTGGTCAAACGCCACCGACGTCAACTGTGTTGGCCTATGTCTAGGCGCAACAAGCCTTCAGTGCCGCGCAGCTAACTGAGTTGCGTGATGTGTCACTTGATCTGGAGTTTCTGGACGGGGTGTATACGATCTCATCGCCTTTTGCCGTGCGTTTTCCGCCAAGCGAAGGTGCGTCAAAGGGAACGCCCGTTTTTGGCGCGCAGATCAGCGATACCTATCGGTTCGAAATCGCGCGGTTTCGCGCGCTGGAAACAGGTTTGCCGACGCTAATAAACATCAATGCTGACGCGCTCTTGATCGCGATCAGTATTGATCTGGAACAAGTGAATATGGCGGAAACACTACCGCTTATAATAGCTGAAATCGAAAGTGCCCTGCCGTCAGGTACATCGGTTACATTCACGGGTGAAGACGTTATCAGTTTGGAAATCGTCTATGGTCTGAAGGACGACCTAATTGCCCTTAACCTATGGGGCAGCTTGTTGGTTTGCTTTGCCGCCGCGCTGTTGTTACGTGATTTGCGCATGGTTGCCCTTGCTGCGATACCAGCGCTGCTTGGCGCGAGTAGCGTTCTGGCCTTGGCAGTCTGGCTTGGCTTTCCGATCAATGTCCTGAGCAATGTTATCCCTATCTTGATCTTGGTGCTTGGCATGGCAGACGGTGTGCATCTTGCCGGACATCTTAAGGCAAGTGGTGACAGTGTGCGTGAAACGGTTTTGCGCATCGGTCCTGCCTGTGCGTTGACAGCACTGACCACTGCGCTGGCATTTGCGTGCATAATGATCACCAGCAACGAACAATTGTTTGAATTTGCAGTGCTTGGCGCGCTTGGAACTTTGTTGGCTTTTGTCGTCTTGATTACCATTTTTGTGCTTTTGGCACAGGTCATGCGATTTTCCACACGCCCCGCGCCGCGTTTCGCGATGCAATTTGCGATCGCTTTGACGCAATTTAGCTTACGATGGCCGCGTGGCGTTATTCTAGCTTCTGCTGCGCTTCTGGTTATTTCCATGATCGGTTATCAACAAGCCAAGCCATGGTTCCCGCTTTATCAAAACCTGCCCCAAGGTAGTGTGACGCTACAAACGAATGATGCCATTGCGCGCGATTTTGGTGGCGTGTTCCAGATGATTGTCGATGTGAAGGCGGATTGGGAGCAGACCACCGCTTTGGTCGATGATTTAGCTCAAATCGCAGGGGCTGAAGCTGTTCTATCAGATGTTGCTCTCGCACGTTGGCTCGGGATAGCGCGGGCTGTGAAGCCTGATGATCTGTCCGGGGTATCAAGCGCTTTGTTCGCGCAGCTAGGTCCCGTAACTGGTGTGCATCGCATATTCATTTCAGTCCCCGAACCCATGCGTGATGAGGCAGCGTTCGATCTGCATAAACGTCTACATACAGCCGCCTCTGAGGGAGGCGCGACGCGCATCTTCGGTCTTCCAACTGTTATGCGGATCGAGTCAGTGAGCCTGATTTCACAGCTCTCGCGCAGTTTGGTGCTTGTGTCTGTTCTGGCGACGCTGGTCGTTGCGCTGGCCTTTGGATCTTTGCGGCTGTTCCCACTTTTGCTTATGCCGAATATATTGCCTCTCATGTTAACCGCATCTTCTTTGCATGTCTGGGCAGCTGGAGAGTTTTCGCCAACGGCTGTGCTGGCACTGACCATTACGTTCGGCATCGCCATTGACGATTCCGTGCATTTCTTGAACCGCTTTTATGAAGCGCGAAAGCGCGGGGGCGCGCGCAAGATGCGGTGCGTTTAGCTAGTCAGTCTCCGGCCGTTGTGTGGCTGCTGGTCAAAAGATCACTCTGTCAGGAGAGATTAGGGGTAAGAGTGGATCCGACAAGATTTCCGGACATTGGTTTAACCCCGATGGGTTAGGCTCTGTGCGTATCTCGGGGGTTCGACGTGGCGATGTGGTTGCTTTTACGTTTAAGGCGAAAGACCCTGAAACAGGGGATGCTTTAGCGCAGAATGTAGAGTGGCGCGTTGGCACGGATAGCTTGCGTTTGCGCGCAACTGATCGTGCGGATGCGGGTATTATGCTGTCGGATTTGACCTTCGCGCGCTAGTGAAAGTCGCGACTTGGAAACAGGCGTTTCGCCTGATCGCGCGGATGCATTGCGCGGGCTGGCTGACGCCGTGGGCGCGGTGCGTCATCGGCTTCTGGCCGCGTTATGCCAACCTCTTCGTCCAGTGGATGCCCCAGATCGCGCAGGCGGTGCGAGAGGTCTTCCACCTCTTGCGCAATTACATGCACCACGATGCCTTCACGCTGCAAGAACCCCGTGACACGCAGCAGACGCCCACCCATGACGGCGCGGCGGTATTTCTCGTAAAGTTTGGGCCAAACCACCACGTTGCTGACCCCTGTTTCATCCTCGAGCGTCAGAAAAATAACACCTGATGCGGTGCCGGGGCGTTGGCGGGTGATGACAAGGCCGCAGACGGAAATACGGTGTAGGGGCGCGTTTGGCAGGCGATCATGAGGTGTCAGGTCGGGGATCGTCGGGCGTAGCAATTCCATCGGATGGGCGCGTAGCGTGAGGCGCATGGAAACGTAATCCTCCACCACTTCCTCACCAAGGTGCATGGCAGGCAGGACCACATCAGGCTCGGAAATGCTTTCACCATCAATGGGATCATTGAACAGGGGCAAGGGTTGTTGGCCACGGATCGCCTTTACCAGCCAAAGCGCATCGCGCCGCGTGTGACCCATGTCGGAAAAGGCGTCCGCTTCGGCAAGGCGCTCAAGAACCGACGGGGCAACGCCCGCACGCAGCCAGACGGCTTCGGGATCGCGATACCCATTGCCGCGCGCGGAAACGATCCAAGCGGCATCTTCCTCGCGCATGCCCTTGATCTGGCGAAAACCAAGGCGCAGGGCCAAGGCCCCATCACCGCGCCGCTCCAGCGTGTTGTCCCATGCACTGGCGTTGACGCAGATCGGGCGCACCTCGATATGATGTTCGCGGGCATCGCGCACGATCTGGGCGGGGGCGTAGAACCCCATAGGCTGCGAATTCAGGAGGGCGCAGGCGAAGATTGCGGGGTGATGTTTCTTGATCCACGCTGAGACGTAGACGAGCATCGCAAAGGCGGCGGCGTGACTTTCGGGAAAACCGTATTCGCCAAAGCCCTCGATCTGCGCAAAACAGCGCTGTGCAAAATCCTCTTCATAACCGCGTTCCAACATGCCGCTGATAAAACGATCCTTGAACGTGCTGATCGTGCCCATGCGCCGGAAGGTGGCAAGCGAGCGGCGCAGTTGGTCTGCTTCGGACGGATCGAACCCAGCGGCGACGACTGCAATTTGCATGGCCTGTTCCTGGAACAAAGGCACACCAAGAGTTTTGCCAAGCACCTCTTCGAGTTCTTTTGAAGGAAAGTTCACCACCTCCTTACCTTGGCGGCGATTGATATAAGGGTGAACCATACCTCCCTGTATTGGGCCGGGGCGCACGATGGCGACTTCGATTACCAGATCGTAGAATTTACGCGGGAGCATGCGCGGCAGGAAATTCATTTGCGCGCGGCTCTCCACCTGAAAGACGCCCACAGCATCGGCGAAGCAGAGCATGTCGTAGGTCTCTGCGTCCTCTTGCGGGACGGTGGCGATAGAAAGGGATTTGCGTTCGTGTTCTTGCAGCAGATCAAAGGATTTACGGATGCAGCTGAGCATGCCAAGGCCAAGGATATCCACCTTGAGGATGCCGAGCGTGTCGATGTCATCCTTGTCCCACTCAATGACTGTGCGGTCCTCCATCGCGGCATTCTCGATGGGGCATAACTCGTCCAGACGTCCCTTGGTAATGACAAAGCCGCCTACGTGTTGCGAGAGGTGACGGGGGAAGCCGATGATTTCGCCGATGAGGCGGATGGTCTGGGCGAGGCGGCGATCCTCTAGGTTCAGGCCCAGTTCTCGCACGCGATCAGGGTCCGCGCCTTTGTCCGATTGCCCCCAGATTTGGCTCGACAACCCCGCTGTCACATCCTCGCTTAACCCCATGACCTTGCCCACCTCGCGAATTGCGCCGCGTGTGCGAAAATGGGTGACGGTCGCGCAAAGTCCCGCGCGGTGGCGACCATATTTACTGTAGATATGCTGGATCACTTCCTCGCGACGTTCGTGTTCGAAATCGACGTCGATGTCGGGCGGTTCTGCGCGGGCCTCGGAGACGAAACGCTCGACGACCATGGTGATGACTTCAGGGCTGACATCGGTGATGCCAAGCAGATAGCACAGGATCGAATTGGCCGCAGAGCCGCGCCCTTGGCACAGGATGCCCTCGCCGCGCGCGAATTGCACGATGTCGTGGACGGTGAGGAAATAGGCAGGAAAATCAAGAGACTTGACCAGCGCGAGTTCCTTTTTGACCTGCGCCTTGGCCTTTTCTGTCGCCCCATTCGGGTAGCGCCGTTTCATGCCTTCATAGGCGAGGCGCGTCAGGCGTTCCTGGGGCGGCTCGCCGTCGGTCACTTCATCGGGGTATTCATAGCTGAGCTCGCTCAGGCAGAAACTACAGCGCGCGGCGATTTCTACACTGCGCTGCAGCGCGGCGGGATGATCGCGAAATACGCGCGCCATATCGGCGTGACTTTTGAGGCGGCGCTCTGCATTGGGCAGGGCGCGTTTGCCGATCTGGTCAATCGTGATGTGCTCGCGCATGCAGGTCAGTACATCGGCCAGTTGGCGGCGTTTGGCGTGGTGCATCAATGGATCGCCGACCGCCACCATCGGCGCAGAGGTGCGTAGGGCAAGATGTGCACAGGCGTCAAGGTAGGATTGATCGGAGCCATCATAGCGCGGAGCCGCGCCGAGAAAGACGTGGGACGGAAATTTGCGCTGCATGCGCTGGATATCGGACGTTGCCTTGCGCAAGGGACCGTTTGGCAGGGCGATCAGGATCATACCTGCGCAGCCGTCTAGCAGATCAGGTAGATCAAGGTGGCATTCCCCTTTACTAGCGCGACGTTTGCCAAGGGTAAGCAGGCGGGTGAGCCGGCTGTAGGCGGGGCGATCTTTGGGAAGGGCGATCCAGTCAACGTGGCTTGAGCGCAGCACAAGGCGTGCGCCAACGATCAACTTGGGCAGGTGCAGGGTGTGCGGACGTTGCAGGGTGCTTGGATCGCTCACATCTTGGCGGGAAGAATGGTCCAGTTGTTTTTCCGAACGGATGCGTATGGTTTCCTCGCCCGCGCGTCTGAGTTCCTTCAAGGCGGCGTAGGCGCGCACGACGCCCGCAAGGGAATTGCGGTCGGTGATGGCTATGGCTTGCAGGCCGAATTCTGCGGCGCGCGTCACCATTTCCTCGGGATGCGACGCACCGCGCAGGAAGGTGAAATTGGTGGTGGTGCAGAGTTCAGCGTAGCTCATGCGAATTCCCCTTGGACGCACCAGCCGGGGCTTTGGGGGGTATAGAACAACCACAAACGCCGCCCTTGGCGGGTTTCTACGATCCAGTAATCGCGCACGCCAGTGCGCCAGCTTTCCTCCTCAAGCCACCACTCGGGCGCGATGCGTTCGGGGCCTGTGCTGCGCGCGACTGAAAAGGACATGCGCCGCCAGCGGAAGTGTTTTGGCGGGATCGGAGTTTCTGGTGCGCCGAGCAATGGGCTGGGCGGAAAGATATGTAGCGGACGGGGGCGTAGGCGCACCCATGAGCGTTCTGGCGTGGAATAGGCGGCGGGAGCGATGAGGAAGCTACGTTCGGGGATGTGGCTGTCGGCAGGCAGGAACCGCTGCACGTTCTCAAGGCCGATGCGGGTGCCGATGCGGGTGATCAGATCGTCGAGACGGTCTTTGCTTCCCGTAGAGACGTGGCTGAGTTGCTGCACGGGCATCGGTTCGACCTGCGTGGCTTCAAGGCGCATCTGGTCAATGCCATAGCCTGCGTCTACATCTTTGATGCCACGCTCGAACAGGGGCAGAATACGCGCCGCATCGCGCATGGGGCGGGCGAGGCGCAGCTCGACCTGCTGGCTGTCCTGATCAACGCGGCGCAGGATCAGCGAGAGAATACGCGCGCCGGTCTCGCGCGATTTGAGTTTCTCGCAAAGTTGGGTGAGCAGACGTTCGGTGCCTGCCAAGACATCAGAGCTGATCCCGATGGGGTCAGGTAGGGTCATGCGCACGCCATAATGGGTCGGATCTTTGAGGGGTGTGATTTGTTCGGGTTGATACCCGAGTGCCTGATCGAGGCGCATCAAGAGGGACGGACCGAAACGGCGGGTCAGGGGCGCGCGTGCGGCATTTGCCAGATCGTTAATGGTGCGCAGGCCAAGGCGGCCAAGGGCCGTGACGGTTTTTTCATCAATGCGCAGGGCAGCGACGGGTAAGTCTTGCAGGGCCTCCAAAGTGCCGTCAATTGGCGCAGTTCCTTCGCCATGACGTGCCAGCGCCCAAGCCGCGCCGCGACTGTCCCCAAGACCGATGCGTGCGCCGATGCCTGCACGTGAAAGCCGTTGGCGCATGTCCATCAGCAGCTCTGCTTCGCCGCCGAACAGATGGGCGGTGCCTGTGATATCAAGGACAAGGCCATCGTCATCCTCAAGCCCGACCCATGGACAATAACGCACCGCCCAGCGGCGCAGCGCATGTTGGAAACGGCGATCATCACGTGGATCAGCAGGGCGGCTTTGCAGATCAGGGCAAAAGGCGCGCGCATCGGAAAACGGCATACCACGTGACAGGCCAAGGCGTTCAGCGGCGCTGTTCAGGCAATAAATGCGGTTGGTATTGCCCAAAGTATGCGTGAGCGCGAATGGCCCCTCTATCGGGCGCATCCGTAAAACGCGATCACTCGCCAGCCGGGGAAACCAGATGGAGACGACGCGACGCTGTATCCCATCGAACATGCCAAGACCTTAATGTTCCTGATTTGTTCTTAATAAGTTCCCAGCGCTGCAGAGTCGAGTCCGCAGGTTCTGAAAATGGATCGAAAAGTGGTGCGCAATGCCAGCGGGATTCGGCGGCGTTACTGCCCAGACCTTCAGAAATCAGGCACAGACCTGTAGATTTTCCAGCCTTTGCAGAGAGTTGCAGGCGTCGTCCTTGGATCAAACTGATTGGTTCATTGATGTCTTGGATTACCAATTGAATAGCGCCATCCCGCAAGGCTTCTTCGGCAACGGCAAGCCCTTCGATTTGGTCCTTCACCTGAGCAACGAGCAGCCTGGCAGGGTCAAAAAAGGCATTAAGCCCTAAAGGGTTAATGCTTTCTGGACGCCATGCATCGCGAATCCAAAGTACCGGGCCTTGCGCGCCAGAGGCACAGACCGCGGCAAACGCGGCTTTGCTTGGGCCGCTGGCTTCGTGCACGCGCGCAGTGCGCAAAGGAAAGGATTGGGCGAATTCAGGTGTCATAGGAAATATGTATCGCTATTTCTAAGAAGGTCCAATTGTTAACGCTTCGTCGCCTCTGAGGGCAAACGCGCCGTAAATCTGATGGTGCTGACAGGCGATTGATGGTTGTTTGCGCCAAAGGGCCGAAGTGGCCGGTAAAGGGTGCGTAATGAACGATATTTGGGCCGGATTGGAGGCTGCATTCTGGCTGATCGTCACACTTGATTCCGATTTGATCGAAATCACAGCGCGGTCGTTGCAGGTCAGCCTGTCGGCGCTGTTGATCGCGTCCTGCATTGCTTTGCCATTTGGCACATGGCTGGCCATAAGGCGCTTTCGCTATAGGCGCACGGCGATTGCCGTGTTGAATGCGCTTATGGGTCTGCCGCCTGTTGTCGTTGGTCTGATTGTCTATCTATTGCTAAGTCGTTCTGGCCCGTTCGGGGTGTTCGGGCTTTTGTTTACGCCAAGCGCGATGATCATCGCGCAGGTGATCATCATTACGCCGCTTATCGCCTCGATTACGCACCAAGCGATGCGAGAATTATGGGCGGAATACCATGATTTATTGATTTCGCTGAACACCAGTAAACGTCAGCGCATTGCCACACTGATCTGGGACGGACGCCGCGCACTTTTGACCGCGGCGCTGGCTGGGTTCGGACGCGCGATTGGGGAAGTGGGCGCGATCATGATCGTAGGGGGTAACATCGACCATGCAACTCGGGTGCTGACCACAGCGATTGCGCTTGAAACAGGCAAAGGGGATTTCGCCTTAGCCTTGGGGCTGGGTTTCGTGCTGATAGCATTGGCGCTGGCGGTGAATATCCTGATCCACACATTGTCGCGCACAGAGCAGGAGGGACGCTGGTGAGTATGACGCTTTCCTTGCAATCAGCCTGTGTGAAACGGCGGGGTCAGATGATCCTTGGACCGGTTGATCTAGCGCTCAAGGACGATCATTTTACGATTGTTTTAGGGCCGAACGGGTCTGGAAAAACGACATTATTGCGGGTTCTGCACGGCGTGGAACGCCTATCTGTCGGGACCCTGCAACAGTCCAAGCCCGATACAGAAGCACGCCAAGAACAAGCCTATGTGTTTCAAAGCCCGATCATGCTGCGACGCACTGTGCGTGCAAATCTTGCCTACCCACTAACTCTGCTTGGTCTTCCGAAACAGATGATCGAGGAAAAAGTGCAAGTCTGGGCACATCGGATCGGCCTTGAGGATGCATTAGAACGCCATGCCCCGCGTTTGTCGGGGGGTGAAAAGCAAAAGCTGGCTTTGGCACGCGCTTTGATCCGTGATCCTGATGTGTTGTTTCTGGACGAGCCTTGCGCCAATCTGGACGGCCGCTCGACCCGCGAAATCGAAGCCTTGCTGCAAGAGGCCCATGCAGGCGGCACACGCATCATCATGACAACGCATGATCTGGGGCAAGCCAAGCGTCTTGCGTCGGAAGTGGTGTTCTTACTGGGTGGCAAAGTGCATGAAACAGGTGCTGCGCAAGCGTTCTTTAACACGCCTGAAACGGCACAAGCGCAGGCCTTTCTCAAAGGAGATATTGTAGAATGATCCGCTTGTTTATTGTGTTGCTAGCGATGTTTGGAAACGCACTTTATGCGGATACGATGCGCTTGGCTGTGACGACGAGTTTTCATAACTCCGGTCTATCTGATGTTCTTTTGCCTGCGATCAAAGCAGATACTGGGCTAGAGGTGCAATTGCTTGTGGTCGGTACGGGGCAAGCCTTGCGATTGGGCGAGGCGGGCGATGTGGACGCGATTTTAGTGCATTCCAAAGCTGCGGAAGACGCTTTTGTCGCGCAAGGGTACGGGACGCATCGCCGCGAAATTATGTATAATGACTTTGTCGTTGTGGGGCCCGTAGCTGATGGTGCTGTGCTAAAGGATGCACACACAGCAATTGATGCGGTGCAACGTATCGAAAACGCTCAAGCGGCTTTTGTGTCGCGCGGGGATGACAGCGGGACCCATAAGAAAGAAATTGCGCTTTGGACTTCTGCGGGTTTGGACCCAACTGATTTCGGTAGTTGGTATAAATCAGTCGGCGCTGGCATGGGGGCCAGCTTGAACACGGCTGCTGGGATGGGCGCTTATATCCTGTCGGATCGTGCGAGCTGGCTTAACTTCGGAAACAGGTACGGCATGGCGCTTTTGTTTGCGGGGGATCCGGTGTTGTTCAACCAATATGCTTATTTGCCCGTCAACCCGGATCGTCACGCCCATGTGAATACAGACGCGGCCAAGATGCTTGAAGCTTGGCTCACATCCGCGCCAGCGGCTATCTTGATCAACGGCTACAAGATCGACGGAGAGCCGTTGTTCGTTTTCAACGCCAAGGATTAAAGGCTGCGTAGCAAATCTTGGGATGGTTGACCTGTTACGGGAAGACCTTTGCTTTTCTGGAAGTCGCTGATTGCATTGCGGCTTTTGGTGCCCAGAATACCGTCGGCGCCACCCGTATCAAAGCCACGCGCTGTCAGACGTTTTTGCAAAGCAATCCGGTCGTCCTTGGTCAGGCCGAATTCATCAGGTGGAAAACTGCCACGCAGCGGACCTGCACCGCCGATACGATCGGACAAATGGCCTACACCAATCGCGTAAGCGTCAGAGTTATTATAACGCTTGATCGCGCGGAAATTGCTGGTGGTTGCGAACTTGGGCCCACCTGCTTGGGGCTGCAATGTACCAGAGGTGGATTCACTGCCCCAGCGCACACCGCGTGTCCAACCGTTGCGCTGAAGATAGGCTGCCGTAGAGGCCAGTGCATCGCTTGGGTCCGCTGACCAGATGTCACGGCGACCATCGCCTGTGAAATCGACTGCAAACCCTTCGTAGGATGTTGGAATAAATTGTGTATGACCCATTGCGCCAGCCCATGACCCCACCATGCGATCCGCTGTGATATCGCCGTTCTGGATAATTTTAAGCGCGGCAACCAGTTGCTTTTCAAAGAACGCACCGCGTCGTCCATCAAAGGCAAGGGTGGAAGTAGATGACACAATAGGGATGTCGCCCATGCGTTCGCCATATTGGCTTTCAAGCCCCCAGATCGCGCAGATTATTGTCGCATCGACGCCGTACTTGGCTTCCAGCGCGTTTAGTGTGCCACGATGGCGTGCAAAGGCGGCACGCCCTTTGGCGACACGTTTGTCAGACGCGGCGATGGAAAGATAATCTTCGAGCGAGCGTTTGAATTCGGTTTGATTGCGGTCGCGTTTTACAACACCAGGCAGATAGCCCGCCCCGCGAAAGCCTGCGGCAATCGTGGCGTTGCTTAAACCGTATCCGCTGGCGCGATTTTTGAACGATGCGACCCAAGCGTCATAGCCTGCACTCGGTTGGGGGCGCATGTCGGGCGCAAGACCACCTGATGTCACGCGGCTTGTGGTTTGCGCCGTGGTTCCGCCACAGGCGCTTAGCCCGAAGGCACCAAGGGTCAGGGCAAACGATCGTCTGGTAAATGTCATATCACTGCTCGCGCTTTTGCGTTGTTTTGCGAAACAGTAACGCATTGTTGCCCAAGCGCAAACAATCGTGTTCAGTCTTGGGTATCTGGCACATCTCCGCGCATCAGGCCTGCGAAATCGAATAGCTTGGGATCGAGAAGGTGTGAAGGTCGCGCGTTGGTCAATGCGCGGAACATGACTTGGCGACGCCCGGGGCTGTTGGTTTCCCAACTATCCAGAATTTGTTTGACCTGCTGGCGTTGCAAACCGTCCTGCGAGCCACACAGATCACACGGAATAATCGGGTAGTTCATCGCGCTGGCGAATTTTTCGCAGTCTTCTTCGGCCACATGGGCAAGGGGGCGGTAAACGAACAGATCACCTTCTTCGTTCAGTAATTTGGGCGGCATGGTTGCAAGGCGGCCACCGTGAAAGAGGTTCATAAAGAAGGTTTCAAGAATGTCATCGCGGTGATGGCCTAGAACAACTGCAGTACATCCTTCTTCACGCGCAACGCGGTAAAGATTACCGCGACGCAGACGCGAACATAGCGCGCAGAAAGTGCGACCTGCGGGAATTTTATTCATGACGATAGAATAAGTGTCTTGATATTCAATCCGGTGTGGAACGCCCATTTTTTCAAGAAATTCAGGCAAGACCGTCGCAGGAAATCCCGGCTGTCCTTGATCAAGATTGCAGGCAAGCAACTCAACAGGCAAAAGACCTCTCCACTTAAGCTCGATCAGAATCGCGAGCAACGTGTAGCTGTCTTTACCGCCCGACATACAAACCAGCCATTTGCCGCCCGGTTCAATCATCCCGTATTGTTCAATCGCTTCGCGGGTATAGCGAACCAAGCGTTTGCGCAGCTTCTTGAATTCCGTGGTGCTGGGCGCACCATGGAACAAGGGATGTATGTCGTCGTGATCATCAAGCATGGGATGGCCTTAGAGTGTTTGACGGAGTTAATCAGGTACGTTGTCTATGCCCGAACTGCCCCAAGGATGACAGCGGCCAATGCGGCGCGCGGCAAGCCAGCTGCCTTTGAATGCGCCGTGTTTTTCTAATGCTTCCATTGCATAGGCAGAGCATGTGGGATGGTAACGGCAGTTCATCCCGACCCACGGCGAAAAGATCAGACGGTATGCGCGCACGGGTAGGGCGATAATGTGCGCCAGAGGACTCATTTGGCGGTGTCCTTTGAGGCGTGTAGTTTCTTAAGCGCGTAACGCAGATCACCAAGCAACAGATCGTAAGGGCGGGTCGCGGTCGTTTCGGCGCGACCGATCAGCACATAGTCGCAGCCTTTTTGCCCATGTTCTGGCAAGATCGCGCGTGCGGCTTCGCGTAGGCGGCGTTTTGCACGGTTGCGCGCGACAGCATTACCGACCTTCTTGGAACAGGTAAACCCGACGCGCATTGCAGGATCATTATCGCCACGTGCATGCATCTGGACCATCATCGACGCAGTACCCTGACGACGCGCGCGGGCTGCACGCAGAAAATCGCTGCGTTTCTTCAATACGTCTAGATGCAAAGAAACCGCCGAAGGTGTGTTCTCGTCTGCGGCATGCGCATCCGAGGCCTTCGGCGGTGTCAAAGTCATTAACCTAAAAGAAGGGCGCTTACGCGCTCAGCTCTTTACGGCCTTTAGCGCGGCGCGCGTTCAGGATCTTGCGACCTGCTTTTGTGGCCATGCGTGCGCGAAAGCCGTGGCGGTTCTTGCGAACGCGGTTCGAGGGTTGAAAGGTGCGTTTCATCGCTCCGTCTCCGTTTAAAGCAGGGCGGTGCGCAGATTCGCAGGCCCAATGTAACTTGAAGCCCGTCTAATAGAGGGGCGTGGGGGATAAGTCAAACCATAGCATTGCAAATTTCTGCAACATTCGTCGTCGATCCTGGTGGGGGAATGTTACAGTTCTGTCGTAAAGTCCAGCTTTGATCACAGCATTTGTCACTCGCGATCAAGCAGGCGTGATATGGCTACCGCAAACGCGCAGAAATCAGCATGTATGGTGCAACACAAATTAAACGAGTTCCCGAGAAAGCAAGATGAGCCACATGAACCAAGCACCCACAGCCAAATCCGGTTTTGCCAGATATCTGCCCTTGATCGCGATCTTTGTGATCGCATTGATCGGCACGTTTACCTTGAAAGATTATCTCAGTTTTGATGCGTTGCGCGACAATCGTGAGGCTTTGATCGCCTTTCGGGATAGTAACTATCTTATTGCAGTCATTGGGTTTTTAGCGATCTACACCGCGATTGTCGGCTTTTCTTTACCGGGTGCTACAATTGTGACGCTGACGGGCGGGTTTTTGTTTGGCACAACCTTTGGCACTGTCTTTAACGTGACAGGCGCAACAATGGGCGCGACATTGATTTTCCTAGCGGCACGTTACGGGTTTGGCGAAAAGCTGGGTGCAAAACTTGAAAGCAGTCAGGGCGCCGTCAAAAAGATCAAGGATGGGATTGACGAAAACCAGTGGTCGATGTTGTTCATCATCCGTCTTGTTCCTGCGGTGCCATTCTTTCTGGCCAATTTGATCCCAGCGTTTCTTGAGGTTCCATTGCACCGCTATGTTATCTCGACTTTCTTCGGAATCATGCCTGGCACTTTTGTGTTCACCTCTGTCGGGGCGGGTTTGGGAGAAGTCTTTGCCAAAGGGGAAACGCCCGATCTTGGGATCATCTTCGAGCCACATATTCTACTTCCTATTCTGGGCCTCAGCATTCTCGCGATGTTGCCAATCATTGTAAAAGCCGTCACCGGCAAGAAGGACATTTGACCATGGAAACGATTAAAACAGACATTCTGGTCATTGGTGGCGGGTCCGGCGGACTTTCCGTAGCTGCAGGTGCGGTGCAAATGGGTGCGACTGTGGTCCTTTTGGAAGGCCACATGATGGGCGGCGATTGTCTGAACTTCGGCTGCGTTCCATCAAAAGCGCTGATTGCGTCGGGGAAAGCGGCCTATGGGCAAGCCCATGCGAGCGTTTACGGTGTAGCTGATGTGACGCCGAAAGTGGATTATGCCGCTGCCAAAGATCATGTGGCAGGTGTTATCGCGCAGATTGAACCTATGGATAGTCAAGAACGCTTTGAAGGTTTGGGTGTGAAGGTCATCCGTGAATACGGGCGTTTTGTATCACCCACACTCGTGGAAGCAGGCGACTACCGCATCAAAGCGCGTCGTGTTGTGATTTCCACGGGATCTTCACCATTTGTACCGCCGATTCCGGGTTTGGACACTGTGCCTTATGAAACGAACGAAACCTTGTTCGAGTTGCGCGAGCAACCAGAGCATTTGCTGGTGATCGGTGGCGGCCCTATCGGGATGGAAATGGCGCAAGCACATTTGCGGATGGGTAGCAAAGTAACTGTCATTGAAGGTGCAAAAGCACTGGGCAAGGATGATCCTGAAATGGCTGCGATCGTTCTGGATAAACTGCGTGCTGAGGGGCTGGTCATTGAAGAAGACGCACTTGCGGGTGAAGTCAAAGGCAAAGCAGGCGCGATTGAAGTGCACGCGAAGGATGGCCGCGTGTTCAAAGGCTCGCATCTGTTGATGGCTGTTGGGCGCAAGTCCAACATGGACAAGCTGAACCTGGAAGCGGCAGGGATTGAAACCCATCGCACAGGCATTGTTGTCGATGACAGCATGAAGACCACAAACAAAAAGGTCTATGCGATTGGAGATGTGGCGGGTGGACTGCAATTTACGCATGTTGCGGGCTATCAGGCGGGGGTGATCATTCGTTCTGCTCTGTTTGGATTGCCAGCCAAGCAAAGCACCAAGCACATTCCTTGGGCGACGTATACAGATCCAGAGCTTGCGCAGGTTGGTTTGACCGAAGCGCAAGCGCATGAAAAATATGGTTCAAAACTGGAAGTGGTACGCTTTGACATACACCACAATGACCGCCTGATCGCAGAGCGCAAAGCCAATGGGTTGATCAAAGTGATGGTCGTGAAAGGCCGCCCCGTTGGCGTGTCGATCGCGGGGCCGCAAGCGGGCGAGTTGATCGGTATGTGGTCGCTGGCGATTGCAAACAAGCTGAAGATGAGCCAGATTTCAGCAATGGTCGCCCCATATCCATCCGTGTTTGAGGTGAACAAGCGCGCAGCTGGGGCGTATTTCACGCCGCGCCTGTTTGAGAATGATACGGTCAAGAAAGTGGTGCGCCTTGTGCAGCGTTGGCTCCCATGATTTTGTGCGCGCGAGTGTTGACCCCGCCGGACGCTGTGCGGGGAGTTTACTTGGCAAGATGAAGGTTTTGCCAAGCATAAGAGGACGCATGCGCGCATGTTAAATTCGCTTTCAGGTCGTTTTCTGATCCTGACCACTGTTTTTGTGATGTTGGCAGAGATGTTGATATTCTTCCCGTCAGTGGCGCGGTTTCGCGAAGATTTCTTGTTGTCTCGTCTCGAGCGCGCTCAGATCGCATCGCTTGCGCTGTTGGCGGACGATATGATCGATGCGGATCTGGAAGAAGAACTTCTGTTGAATGCAGAGGTCTACAATGTTGTTTTGCGGCGTGATGCCGTACGCCAACTCGTTCTATCCTCGCCAATGCCGCGCCCGATAGATGCGACATTTGATTTGCGTGATCCGCCCGCGCTTGTATTGATAAGAGACGCTGTCGCGCGGTTACTCAGACCGGAACCGGAAGTCATCCGTATCATCGGCGCGCCTGTGCGCGAGGCGGGATTGTTGATCGAGGTCACAATGCCCACCGAAGGTTTGCGCAGCGCAATGTTGGACTACGGTTTGCGCATTTTGTTGCTATCTGCGGTCATTTCCATCTTTACGGCCTGCCTGTTGTTCGTGGCGGTGCGCTATCTTTTGGTACGCCCCATCCGCGGTGTTGTGGATCACATGCAGCGCTACGCTGCCGCACCGGAAGACGCGCGCCAGATCATCGAGCCAAGCTCTGGTGTCACCGAGTTGCGCGAAGCGGAAGAGGCTTTGCAATCCATGCAGATCGAATTGACACAGGCCCTAAAGCAGAAAGAACGGCTTGCCCAGCTTGGCGGTGCTGTTGCGCGGGTGAGCCATGATCTGCGCAATATCCTGACCTCCGCGCAATTGTTCACAGACCGCATCGAGATGAGCGAAGACCCTGTGGTGCAACGCATGGCTCCTAAGTTGGTGAACTCGATCACGCGCGCTGTGAACTTGTGTGAAACCACACTGGCATTTGGCAAAGCAGAAGAGCCAGCACCAAAGCTGACGCGCTTTATGCTGAGCGAGATTGTGAATGATGTTATTGCATCTGAGCGCCTAGCTGTAGGTGAACACGATTTGAGTTTTGCAGAAGATGTGCCCGTAACCCTTTCAATCCGTGCCGATCCCGAACAGCTTTACCGCGTGATGTCCAATCTTGTGCGCAATGCACGACAGGCAATTATTGCGACAGGCAAAGCGGGTGAAATTTCTGTGCGCGCGCAAGAAACCGAAGAAGAATGGTTGATCTGCGTGCATGACACAGGGCCGGGTTTGCCGAAGAAAGCGTTGGAACATCTGTTTAGGCCCTTTCAAGGTGGAGCGCGTAAAGGTGGGACCGGATTAGGCCTTGCGATCGCCGCAGAGCTTATTCGGGGTCATGGCGGCAGGCTTGACCTTGCCCGCTCGACAGAGACGGGAACCAGCTTTGAGATTCGCTTGCCCAAGGGCGATGTAGCGGTTTGAATAATCGGGCAAGTT
>CBFIGL010000022.1:0-45907 GCA_965662135.1 Planktotalea sp.
TGGCATTCTGTGAAAGACGGTCAGCTTTCGAGCAAGGTTGATGAAAACAAATGCGAAGTGGCTTTTGTGTCAGACAAAGATGGCCAAGTTTGGCACAATTGGAGCAATGACAGTGATTGGTGGCGTGGCTTTCCAAAAGACAAAAGCTTTCCGAAAGGCAGTAAATATAAGCGCCAGATTGCGAAGCTACGCAAGAAATACGGTGTATAAACCCTGAGTTGACCTCGATGGAGTTCCCTTAAGTTGCTTATCTTGACCTAAGGGGGCTCTATTTAAATTCATTGCCCCATCAACGCCGCATCAAATGGATATGTCGTCAAATTCTCATATCCGTCTTCCGTGATCAAAACCTGATCTTCCAGTTTGATTGAGAAATCTCCGCCGACTTCCCCGCAAGCGGCTTCAACGCAAAGTACCATGCCGGGTTCTAGCGGGTACTCAAAAGATCCGGGGACGTATTGATCTTTGTGCGCGATCAGGGGCCATTCATCACATAGGCCAACACCATGCATCATACAGCCATATTGCTGGGCCTTGAACTTGGCAGGATGTTCCATGCATTGATCTATCAGATCAGGGATCATGATACCGGGTTTCAGTAGGGACATGTTGTGCATGATGAAATCATGAGAATGGCGCATCGTGTCGATCATATCTTGGCGTGGTTTTTGATCGCCGATCCACCACGTCCGCGAAATATCTATGCAAATCCCGTAAGAGCCGATGAGATCAGTGTCAAAGGCGATGATTTCGTTGTTTTGCGTTACTCGGGGTCCGCATTCCTGAAACCACGGATTTGTGCGTTGTCCAGAGGCGAGCAGGCGGGTCTCTATCCATTCGCCGCCGCGTTTAATGTTTTCCGCGTGCAGCACGGCCCAGATGTCGTCCTCGGTGGTTTTGCCATTTGGGACATTGGCGCGGGCAAATGCCTCCATCTCAGCACAGGCTGTTTCGCAGGCGTGATTGGCACAGCGCATCGCAAGGATTTCATCCGGTCCTTTGATGGAACGGGATTTTTCGGTGACTTCTTCACCTTCCATGATCTCTAGGCCCTGCGCTTCAAGACTGCGCAGACCGTGAAGCATGATCTTATCCACCGCTAACCGCTTGTTTCCGCCCGAATGTTCTTCAAGCAGAACGCGGATTTCGTTCGACAGAACATCCGCTTGGATGTCAACTTTATCGCCACGGTCAAAGTAAAACAAATCCGCGCCAGAACGCTGTTCACGCACCAAGGGATTGAATTCGCTTAAGAAAGGCGAGTTTTTGTAATCCCAGATCACCATATACCCGTCAGCACAAAGAAGAACCGCGCGAAACGGATTATGGGTGTTCCAAAGTTGCATATTGGTGCTGTCTGTAGCGTATCGAATGTTGAGTGGATCAAACATCAACAAGCCACCGTATTCGCGATCCACGATGTGTTGCGTCAGACGTTTCCAGCGATATTCCCGCATCCGCGCGAGATTGGGAAGCTCGAGACCGGCAGCGCGCCACTCTGCAAAGGCGAGTTGCGTTGGCCCGATTTCAATCCGGTTGTTGTCATTGGGGGATCCATCACCAAGCGTTTCGCCCTGGCTTGGATCAATCTTGCGCGTGTCGCGATAATGTTGGTTCATCTGGTCCCCCTTTTTAAAATCAGAATGGAAGCGGATGGTCGTGGCAGCTTGTGTAGTTGCGACCTATTTTGAGGTCGTTTTATGAACACAGGTGTTTCAAGCCCAGTAGGGGAAAGCGCACAAAAAATCCCGGATAAGACATCCAGGATTTATGTAAAACTTAAATGTTAGGAAGGTTTTAGCGACCCCAAGTCCGTACCGGTCCGCAATCCATGTGTACGAAATTAGATCCCGAATAGCGACCAACGCCACCACCGCGACATGCTGCTGCAGCGCGGGATACTTGGCTGACCGAGCGGGACGACAAACGCAGATCGGCTGCTTGGCCTTTCATGTGCAGAGAATTCTTTGCGACACCCTTAGAGCGTGAGCGCAGCATGTTGTTGGTTTTCGGGCTGCGATAACCGGACAACAGCATATACGGATCTTTTGCATCCAAAAGGTTGTGGGCGGCTGCCATCACATCGACCGTGCGCAAATCAATCGCTTTCACATCATTCGTGCGCCAGTCGCGCATGAAGTGATAGACTTCTTGGACCGCTTCTTTGATGTATTTGCCTTCGACCCAATAAATCATGTCGATACGCTCGCCAGTACGGCCGGAATACATCTTAATACGACGAATGTCGCCACCACCACGGAGGAAGCCAGCGGCGTTACTGTAAGTCGGAGCCGCGATAACTGCTGTGGCCGCGAATGCACGAAGCAGGCCGCGGCGCGTTACGCCGGTACTATTCTCGTTTGCCATAACTCAATTCGTCCCGTTCTTACCTGTTCGCATCCGATGTTACGCACGCTCTGCCTATTCATCCCCGCAGTAATGCTTCTATTACATGTTTCGAATCGCCAACCAAGTGTGGATTTTGATACAGCCAGTTTGACAACCAATTTCGGCATTTTTTTGCTCAATTGTGTAAATATATCATTTAATTCGGCCGATTTAGCCCCTTCGGCGGTGCAACCCTGCACCACACAGCGGCTTTTGTCCTAACTTTCGCAATTGTGAATAGACTCAAGCGGGCCCAATGCGGGACTAGGTTTGCATATATACGTTAGAAGCGCGCTCTGCCGGCGCGAGGTTTAACAGTTTTGGGGGACATCGATGCAAATGCTTCGCAGTCATACATTATTTTTGTTCAAAGCGCTTGTTGTTGCATGTGCTCTTACGCTGATCAGTTTCGGTGCAACATCTGCCAATGCGCAAGTGACAGCCTTTAAACAAGCCGTCGCCGAAGCGGCCGCTAAAGACAAAGACATTGCCGCGTTTTATCAGGCCAACAAATATAAATCCGTTTGGACAGGCATTGGCGGAAAAGATCGTCAGCGCCGTGATGCGCTTTTGAACGCTGTGACCAACGCGGCCGATCACGGCCTACCTGTCAGCCGCTATAATCCAGAGCAGCTTAAAGCCCTTTTGAAGCAGGCACGTAGCCCAAGAGATCGCGGTGCCGTAGAAGTCGAGATGAGCCGCATTTTCCTACAATATGCCCGTGATCTGCAAACAGGCGTACTAGTCCCGTCCAAAGTGGACCGCGAGATTGTGCGTCAGGTTCCATTGCGCGATCGTGTGTCATATCTGACGAATTTCACCAAATCCTCGCCCAAGCGCTTTTTCCAAGCTCTTGCACCCAAAGCACCAGAATATGCGCGCTTGATGAAAGCAAAGCTGATGATGGAACGTCAATTGGCAAAAGGCGGGTGGGGTCAAACGGTTCCTGCGAAGTCCCTCAAGCCCGGTCAATCCGGCAACGCAGTCGTGATTTTGCGCTACCGTTTGCAAGCGATGGGCTTTCTTCAGCGCTCGTCCTCGCAGACGTATGACGCGGCAATGCAATCTGCGATGCAGCAATTCCAGCTGACACGCGGTTTGAACCCTGATGGCGTTGCAGGACCCGGTACGATGGCTGAAATCAACCGTCCGATCGAAGAGCATCTGCAAGCCGTTATGGTTGCGATGGAGCGTGAGCGCTGGATGAACCGTCCACGTGGCAAACGCCATGTTTGGGTGAACCTAACTGATTTCTCTGCTGCGATCATCGACAACGGTAAAGAGACATTCAAAACACGCTCGGTCATCGGGAAAAACCAAAGCGACCGTCGTAGTCCTGAATTTTCTGACGTGATGGAATTCTTGGTTATCAACCCCACATGGAATGTCCCGCGTTCCATCGCAACGAAAGAGTATCTGCCGCTTTTGCGTAAGAACCCTAATGCGGTTGGTCATTTGCGCGTTGTGGATAGCCGGGGCAGAACCGTGTCGCGCTCAGCTGTGAACTTCAGTGCGTATACTGCGAAAAACTTCCCATTCAATCTAAAGCAACCACCCAGCAACCGTAATGCTTTGGGTCTTGTGAAGTTCATGTTCCCGAACCGTCACAACATCTATTTGCACGACACACCTGCTAAAAACCTCTTTAGCCGCGAAGTGCGTGCCTATTCACATGGCTGCATTCGCTTGGCGCAACCGTTTGATTTTGCCTATGCGCTATTGGCCAAGCAAACCAGTGATCCGCAAGGCTTCTTCAAAGCCAAGTTGGCAACGGGTGTTGAATCGCGCGTGAACTTGAAACAACCCGTACCGGTCCATATCGTGTATCGTACGGCCTTTGTTCCTGCGAACGGACATGTGAACTTCCGCCGCGATATCTACGGTCGTGATGCGAAGGTCTTTTCTGCATTGGCCAAAGCGGGCGTGCAATTGCGTGCTGTCGGCGGCTAAGCCAAGACGACATCGTTAACTGGAAAAGTCGGGCGCATCCCCGGCTTTTTCTATTTCTGAGTTTTGTTGCTGTGTATTGCAGGGTTTGCCACGCTGCTTGATATCCCCTACATCAAGCGAAAGCATCGCGATGAGGGCAGGCATGACATTTAGGATCGAGCAAATCGCAAAAGCACTTGGCGCTAAAGCGGTTGGTGATGTGGGCTTTTCAATCACATCGGTTGCCGAGCCTTCAAGCGCGCGCGCAGATCAGCTTGCCTTGGCGATGAAGCCTGACTTTGCAGCGACCCTTGCCGACGGTGCGGCCCAAGTCGCTATGATGTGGGCAGATGCGGACTGGCAAAGCTATGGATTGAAAGGCGCAATTCTTGCAGGGCGTCCTAGGTTTGCGATGGCTGGCCTTAGTGCGATGATGGATCCTGATAGGGCGCCGCAGACAGGTGTTCACCCAAGTGCTGTCGTTGATCCCAGCGCAACGCTGGGCCAAGGCGTCAGCATCGGCGCACTTAGCGTTGTTGAAGCGGGGGCCAACATTGGCGCAGGTAGCCGGATTGGCGCACAGGTCTTCATCGGGCGAGATGTTCAGCTAGGCGCACATTCGCATTTGCGCGAAGGCGTGAAAATTGGCGCGCGCGTTCGGATCGGTGCGCGTTTCATCGCACAGCCAGGTGCTGCTGTCGGAGGCGACGGGTTTTCTTTTGTGACGCCCGAAGAAGGGGCCGTGGAACGTGTGCGCGACACTCTTGGCGATCAAGGCGATGTGAAAGCACAAAGCTGGGCGCGTATTCATTCCCTTGGATCTGTGCAAATCGGTGATGATGTTGAACTAGGGGCAAATACCTGTATCGATCGTGGCAATGTGCGCGACACAGTTATCGGAAATGGCTGCAAGTTCGATAATCTTGCCCAGATTGGCCATAACGTGGTGATCGGCAATGACTGTATGATCTGCGCGCAAGTGGGCATCGCAGGCTCTACGCGGATCGGTAATAATGTGGTGCTTGGTGGGCAGACAGGGATCAGTGACAATGTGTTTGTCGGCGATAATGTCATCACCGGTGGCGCGACGAAAGTTCTGTCGAACGTGCCTGCGGGTCGCGTGATGCTTGGATATCCAGCTGTTAAGATGGACAAGCAGATTGAAATTCACAAACTTTTGCGCCGTTTGCCGCGTCTCTTCGCTGATGTCGCAGGCTTGCAAAAAGGTATTCAAAAACCGCCACACAATGACTAAGTCAACGGCATCGCATTTGGCGCAAAGGATATGGCCATGAGCATTCGTGAAAGAATCTTTGATATCATCGCACAGCAAGCCATGCTTGATGTCAGTGATGTGACTGGGGATAGCACTTTGGAAAGCCTTGGGATTGATAGTCTCGGCTTGGTTGAAAGCATCTTTGCCATTGAAGAAGAGTTCGACGTGACAATCCCGTTTAATGCCAACGAGCCTGATAAAAGCGACTTTGATATTTCCAGCGTCGATACAATCGTCGCAGGGATCGAAGGCTTGGTCGCCGCGAAATCGTGAAACGTGTTGTCATCACAGGGGCAGGCGCGATCAACGCGCTGGGTCAGACCGCCGCCGCCACTATGGAGGCTATGCGCGAAGGCAAATGCGGTATCAGCCAGCTAGAGTTTCGCGACGTTGAACGCTTGTCGATCCAGATTGGTGGGCAAGTCAAAGGCTTTGAGGCGGAAGGCATTTTCAACCGCCAGCAGATGACGCTTTATGACCGTTTTACCCAGTTTACCCTATGTGCTGCGAAAGAAGCGATTGCGCAATCAGGGCTGGAGTTCACAGGCGAGTTGTCTGCGCGCTCAGGTGTTGTGCTTGGCACTGCGGGCGGTGGTGTCAGTACATGGGATGACAACTATCGTTCTGTCTACGAGGATGGAAAGAACCGCGTACATCCGTTTGTGGTGCCCAAGTTGATGAACAACGCAGCCTGTAGCCATGTGTCGATGCAGCACAATCTTAAAGGGCCAAGCTTTACGGTCTCTACAGCTTGTGCGTCATCCAACCATGCAATGTCGCAAGCGTTTTCGATGATCCGCACCGGCATGGCAGATGTCATGGTGACGGGTGGATCCGAAAGCATGCTTTGCTTCGGGGGGGTGAAAGCCTGGGAAGGTCTGCGCGTCATGTCAAAGGATGCCTGCCGCCCGTTCAGCGCCAATCGTAATGGAATGGTGCAAGGCGAGGGGGCAGGCATCTTCGTCTTTGAAGAATTGGAACACGCAAAAGCCCGGGGCGCAGAAATTCTGTGTGAAGTCGCGGGATTTGCGATGTCCTCCGACGCGGCGGATATTGTGATGCCGTCTAAACAAGGCGCTGCACGCGCTATTGCAGGTGCTTTAAACGATGCGAAGGTTGATCGCGCGGAAGTGGGTTATATCAACGCCCATGGCACAGGTACGGCCGCAAATGACAAAACCGAATGCGCAGCTGTCGCCGATGTTTTCGGGCCTTATGCGGATGAGTTGATGATCAGCTCGACGAAATCCATGCATGGGCATTTGATTGGTGGAACAGGTGCTGTGGAATTGCTGGCCTGCATCATGGCTGTACGCGACGGAATCATTGCGCCCACGATCGGGTATGAAGAAGCAGACCCTGAATGCGCACTGGATGTGGTCCCGAATGTGGCACGCGAAGCACTGGTTGATGTCGCCTTAAGCAATGCCTTTGCGTTTGGTGGTTTGAACGCGGTCATTGTGCTGCGAAAATTCAAATAAGTTCAAAAAAAACGCGCCTCGAAAGGCGCGCTTTTTCGTAAGTTCATCTGGTTTGATTACTGGGCGGCGACAGTTGTTTTGTCATAGCCTGCTGTGAAGCCTTTAAGCGACATTTCAAGCTGGATCTGTTGATCCTGTGCGACGAAAGGGACAATTGTGACAGTCGCTTTCGCACCCTTTTTGAACCCGTTCAAATCGCTTTGCGTTAGACCGATCCGCGCAAAACATCCAACTTGGTTGCAAAGAGAGTAGGGGTAACGCTTGCTTTGTGCACCATCAACTGCGATGCGCAGCTGGGCTTGCAAAGCCGTTTCCAAAGGCACGATCACTGTTGCTCCTGCAACAGCCTGACCACCCTGTGGCAGCTTGAAAAGGCTGACTTCAGCGACGGGATTACCCGCTTCGTTTTGCAACAGTTGATACATCTGGCAAGGCTCGTTTTCCCCGTCCTCTGTGCGCACACATTGGATTTCCCAATCTTGTTCAACTTCACGAACATAAGTCTGACCCACTTGTGGCGCTGACGTATCTTCACCAAGGCTTAGATCACTAGCAACATCAGGGGTCGCTTCGGTCGTGGCCGCGTCGTCTGTCGCGGTCGCTTCTTGCGCAAAGGCAGCGCCCGAAAGGGTCAAACAGGTGATAACTGCGAGTGTGGAAAGACGGGTAATCATAAAATAATCCTGATTTAGTTTGATTTTTGCTTGCCTAGCATGTGCTTAAAGGACTGTCAGCGCTTGGACCATATATAAGAAGCGAAATTACGCTTATTTTGAACAATCCAGAGTGCTTGGCAAGTATTTGTGGGTTTTGTCGAGGGTGTTAGCCAGAATTCGAAGAGGGTCTGGATAAACCATAAAAAAAGGAAGACCTCTGTGTGTCTTCCTTTTTAAATTATTCTCCCTGTCGGACTAGCCGACTTATTGAGCAAACCCTATGACTGAGGGGGTGCAGCGTCAACAGGAAATCGACAGAATGTCGCATGTAACCACGTAAAAATGCCATCAGGATTTGCATTTCTTGTTAGCACTATACTTTTAGCGGTGTCGGGCAAAAAAAGACCGCGCCACAAGGGACGCGGTCAGTCTGACAGGGAGGAAGTCCGCCCGCAACACAAGGACAACAGGCTGCGGACGATTGCACTCTGACATGAATAAGTTAACTTGCCGTTGCGACATGGCAGCTACTGCAAGAAAACTAAGAAAAGCTCGGGAGACAGTAATGGATCATCATATTTTCGTCGGCGGCGGCGGTCCGGGTTACACGGAAAAGCAATGGCTTAGCCTTAAGTACGCAAACCGCCACGGATTGATTGCTGGCGCGACAGGTACGGGTAAAACTGTGACGTTGCAGGTCTTGGCTGAAAATTTTTCAAACGCGGGCGTTCCTGTGTTTCTTACCGACGTAAAAGGTGACTTGTCCGGTCTCGCCCATGCAGGCTCTGAGACGTTCAAACTTCACGAAGCGTTTACGTCACGCGCAGAAAAAATCGGTTTTACCGATTATGCTTACGACAGCTTCCCTGTCACGTTTTGGGACTTGTTCGGCGAACAAGGCCATCCAGTGCGTACTACTGTTGCAGAAATGGGCCCGCTTTTGGTGTCGCGTCTATTAGAACTTAGCGAGCCGCAAGAAGGTGTTGTGAACATCGCTTTCCGCGTCGCGGATGAACAAGGCATGCCGTTGCTTGATCTTAAAGACTTGCAGGCCCTTCTTGTCTGGGTCGGTGAGCACCGCGAAGAATTAACGTTGCGCTATGGCAATGTTTCAACCGGCTCAATCGGTGCGATCCAGCGGCGTTTGCTGGTCCTTGAAAACCAAGGCGGTGCGCAACTGTTTGGTGAACCTGCATTGGCGCTAAGCGATATTATAAGTACCACAGCCGACGGGCGTGGTCGGATCAATATTCTTGCATCTGACAAGCTTATGGGTGCGCCACGCCTTTATGCGACCTTCCTTTTGTGGCTCTTGTCCGAACTGTTCGAAGAACTGCCCGAAGTCGGGGATCCGGATAAACCCAAGCTTGTGTTCTTCTTTGATGAAGCGCACCTGCTGTTTGACGGCGCGCCAAAGCCCTTGGTGGATAAAGTAGAGCAAGTCGCACGTTTGATCCGCTCTAAAGGGGTGGGAATTTACTTTGTAACACAGCGTCCGTCTGATGTTCCCGAAGATGTTTTGGGTCAGCTAGGCAACCGTATTCAACATGCCTTGCGTGCGTTCACTGCGCGGGATCGTCGCCAGCTTTTGCAAGCTGCTGAAACCTATCGCGAAAACCCGTTGTTTGACACCGCAGAAGCGATTCGTGAGGTGGGCGTAGGCGAAGCCGTAACGTCAATGCTTCAGAAAAAAGGTATTCCGGGCATTGTTGAGCGGACGTTGATACGCCCCCCAAGTTCAAAGCTAGGTCCAATTTCACCGTCAGATCGCGCGGCGGTCATTGCCAATTCGCACATCGCGGGCAAATACGAGAACAAAATTGACCGCCAATCCGCCTATGAAATTCTAAGTGGACGCGCGGATGAAGCCGCAAAAGCGGCCGCTGCCGCCGAGGCCAAAGAAGAAGAATTGGAAATCGCCGAGCGTGAATATAAAGCAGCGCGGCGCTATTCGGGGACGCGGGTTACTCGATCTACAAGTCGTGGACGCGCTAAAAGCGACAGCTTTGGCAGTGCAATGGCGCAGGTCGTGATCAAAGAACTTAAAGGGACCACAGGTCGGCGTATTGTGCGCGGTATCTTGGGCGGTCTGTTTAAAGCGAGATAAATCAAAATGACAAAGCTGCGTATTAACCTCGCGCTGCAAGGGGGCGGGGCGCATGGGGCGTTCACTTGGGGCGTGTTGGATCGTCTTTTGCAAGAGCCTGCTCTTGAAATCGCGGCCATTTCGGGCACGTCAGCGGGGGCTTTGAACGCAGCAGCGTTGAAATCCGGCATGCTTGCGAATGGCGCTGAAGGTGCGCGTGGCGCATTGGATGCGCTATGGGCATCCGTCGCGCGCAGCTCGTCTGCGGGGATTGGACAATGGTTTGGTCAGGAACTCTTTTCGCCTTCAGTCCTAAGCCAAGCGTTAGAAATGTCGCCTGCCTTTGCATTTGCGGATGCGTTCAATCGCATGACCTCGCCCTATAGTTGGGGACTGTTTTATAACCATCCACTGCAGTCCATCGTTGATGGGTTTGACTACGGTGATGTCTGTGCACCCGAAGGACCTGATCTGTTCATCGGGGCGACCAATGTGCGCAGCGGTAAGGTCAAAGTGTTTAAAGGCGCAGACATCGGGCCTGATGCGCTTTTGGCGTCGGCCTGTTTGCCAACGCTTTTCCGCGCAGTTGAAATAGACGGCGAAGCTTATTGGGATGGGGGCTATACTGGCAATCCACCGCTGTTTCCGCTGTTTGAAAAAGAATACCCGGAAGACATATTGGTTATCAATATCAATCCGTTAGAGCGTGGGGCGGTGCCGCAAACTGCACAAGAAATTCAAAATCGCATCAATGAAATCGGTTTTAACACATCATTACTTCGCGAATTGCGTGCGATTTCCTTTGTGCAACGTCTGATCAGCGAAGGCACGATCGCCCAAGGGGTGATGAAACGGGTGCACGTTCATATGATTGCGGATGATGCGCTTATGAACGAATTGTCCGTCGCAACGAAAACAGTAGTGATCCCGTCAATTCTGGCCTCGTTAAAAGGGGCGGGACAGAAAGCAGCCGAGACGTTTTTGGCAAATCATCGAGATGACATCGGACAGCGCAGCAGCGTTGACTTGCAGGCGATGTTTAACTGACCCTCACTCGACAGGTTGTGTTGGATCTTTCGAGTTTGGATACACAAGGCCCGCGGAAATCACCAGTTTCGCGGCGTCTTCCACGCTCATTTCCAGCTCGATAATGTCTTCACGCGGAAAGAACAGCAAAAAGCCTGATGTCGGGTTCGGCGTTGTCGGAACAAATACGCTGACCAGATCGCCGCTGGTGGTTGCGCGATCAGCAACTTCGCCTTTGGCCGTGGTGGAAATAAACCCAATTGCCCATATTCCTTTGCGTGGATACTCAAACAGGCAGGCTTTCTCGAAAGAGCGTTCTGATTGTGCAAAAACTGTTTCCGCGATCTGCTTCACCCCGGAATAGATCGAACGGACAACAGGGACGTTCTGAACGATGCTTTCGGCAAAGCGGATCAGCGATCGCCCTAGCAAGCCTTTCGCTAGCCAACCGATCATAATTGTGAACAGCAAGAAAATGATGACGCCAATGCCGCGCAGGTTAATGCCGATGTATTTCTCTGGCTGGAAATCATAAGGCACTAACGGCAAAACAACCCCGTCAATCCAGCCGATAACAGACCAGATCAGCCAGATCGTCAGGCCTACAGGGGCAATCACGATCAATCCTGTCAGGAAACTTGCGCGCAAAGAGGCAAACAAGCCCGGGCGGCGGGGTTTTTCATCAAAAGGGGTGTTCATATGTTATTCCAAGCGTCTTTGACGTTTAGTTAAGCGTCGCAAGGCGCGGGGGCAATGGGGGCTGTAATCTCAGACCTGATTGTTCTTTAATTCGCATGCAATCTGTGCTGCAAGCGCTGCATTGTTAAGCACCAGAGCGATGTTTGCGCTGAGGGAACGGCCTTCGGTCAGTTCATAGACCCGCTGAAGCAGGTAGGGCGTAACCGATTTCCCCGTGATTCCATGTGTTTCAGCATCTTTCAACGCGCGCTCAATGACTGGGTCCATTTCGACACGCGGAATTTCTGCGTCAGCAGGAATTGGATTGCAGATCAACTGCCCGCCGGGCAAGCCAAGCGAGGCGCGCATATGATGCGCCCGCGCGATGTCTGTTGCAGTGTTCAGACGCAGCGGCGCTTTATGAACGCTTTGCGCGGACCAAAATCCTGGGACCGCATCTTGCCCGTAGGCAATGACTGGCACGCCTAGGGTCTCGAGAACTTCAAGAGTTTTGGACACATCAAGGATCGCCTTTGCGCCAGCCGCAACAACACTGACGGCAGTTTGTGCTAACTCCTGCAAGTCTGCAGAGATATCAAAGCTTTCTTCCGCGCCACGGTGTACACCGCCAATCCCACCCGTCGCGAAGACAGAGATACCCGCCAAATGCGCAGCAATCATCGTAGCAGCAACAGTGGTCGCGCCAGTTCCACCAGTGGCCATGCAAACGGCCATATCTGCACGACTTAACTTGGCCGCACCTTTGGTCTGCGCCAGCGCTTCCAGCTGAGCATCTTCCAGACCCACATGCAAAACCCCGTTCAGAACAGCAATCGTTGCAGCTTCTGCGCCGCCCACGCGGACTGTGTTTTCGACGTTGCGCGCCATGTCCAAATTCTGCGGGTAGGGCATTCCATGTGTAATGATCGTGGATTCCAGCGCAACAATTGGCGTGCCTACATCAAAAGCAGCCTCGACAGCGGCAGAGCGGATAAAAGGGATCTGGGTCAATGTGCTGTTTCTCCTGAGACATATCGTGCAGCGGCTTGCAAAGCCTGTTCTAAGGCGTCTTGTGGGGCACCACCACGTAACTCTGCGCTCATGTGTGCGGCCATAAAAGTATCGCCAGCCCCTGTGACGCGGGTCACTAATACTTGTGGTGGTTCAGCATGGCGCAAGCCCGTTGCGTCAGCCTCTGCCGCGCAGTTTCCGCCATCGGTTACAAGGGCGCGTGCGGCCCCGCGTTTTAGCAATGCCTGTGCCGCCTCAGTCGCTGTGCCAAGTGTTTGTTGGCACAAAAGCTCTGCTTCTTCTAAATTCACATAAAGTGTTGCGCGGCTTTGATCGAGGAACGGACGCAAGCGTTCAGCTTTGCCCGGCGACGCAGGGGCGACACGTAAATCCGCTTTGGCGAACAGTGGATCAGTCGCGATCTTGCTCAGTAAGGCAAGGGTAAGATTGCCATCCAAAGCAATCATCCCCGCGTAAGGCGTGTCCGAACTGCCAAGTGTGCCGTCTTGCAAAGGTGTCAAAATCTTATCACCTGCGGCTTCGAGCGAATGTGCGTCCGCAATTGCCGCGATCAAGCCATTCGCGCCTTCTATGGCCATGTAACGATCCGTTGGCAGATCTGCCGACCGATAGAGATGATCGCAATTCAATCCAAGGGCTGTTGCCTCGGCGATCAACTGAGTCCCAGCGGCATCTTGGCCAACCGCACTTAATAAAGCAGGGCGCAGATCAAAACGGCGCAAGGTCATCGCGATATTCATCGCTACACCACCGGGCAACTGCGTAATGCGCCCGGGGACATCGCTGCCCACACGCATGACGCTTTTGGACCGCCCAATAACATCCCATAGGACCGACCCTATGCAAAGAATATTTGGTGTATCGCTCATGCGCCCTTATTGCCGTGGGCGTCGCTGCGTCGCAAGGGGATTAGCGCACCTCGAAGGTCAAAGCCGCCCACAGCGTTTCCCACACTGCGCCGGTTTCTTCGGCAAGAACCGCAGAGGGTTCCCGCAGAACAACATTGTCGAGTAAATAGGCATAGCCGGATTTCACAGGGATCACAGCGATACCTTGTTCGTCGGTGCGCACGGTGGATACGACGGTAATGCCATCGGCATCCCGCTCGAATACCTCGACCTGCGCGTTGATGCGAGGCTTCTCGCGGTAAAATACCTGTACGGGCAAGCCTGCGCTGACGTCGTCTGTATAGGGGTTTTTCAACGCAACGATTTCAACCTCCAAGCCTTGTTGTGTGTCGCGTCCTGCACCGGTTCCGACCGCAAACAACCCTTTGGCAAAGCGTGTGTAGGTCTCTTTGAATTCATCTTCGCTTAAACCCCGCGCGCGATGCTTTTCAAGAACGTTGCCAAAGGCTTTATGCTTGGCGAATTTGTCGAATTTGGCCCATTCCTTATACGTCAGCTTGTCAGGGTTAGTCTGGTATATCAGCGTGAATAACCCATCCTTTTCAATAGCTTTGTCAAACACGGGAGAATCGCCAAGGCGGGGTGTTACCGTTGCGCGTCCATCACTATCGATACGCTCAAAGCGCTCGGCACGTTTGCTGAAGTAGGCGAGGTCTATACCTTTGAAATTCTGGCCGTTTTTTGTGAAGACAGCAATGTTTTCGCCAGTTTCGACTTGAAACTTCTTGCTATCAATCCAAAACTCGTGTGCAAGCAGCGGCGCAGCGACAAAGCTTAGCAAAGCAGCGATTGTGAGATACTTGGGGGTCATCATGTCATCTTTCTATAATCTGCGGGTCATGCTGGGGCAGTTACTCGCAGTGTCAACCCTTTGGGCGATCACTTTTACGCCCGTACAGGCCCATGAAGTCAGCCCGACAGTGGGCGATCTTACCTTGGACAGTGGGCAAGCAAACCTGGACTTGCGGATCACCTTGGAAAGTTTTCTTGCTGGAATCGATTTGGATTCTGCTGAGGACACGAACGAAGTCCCACAAGCTGCTGATTACGATGCTTTAAGAGCCCTTGCGCCCGATGCGTTGGAAAGTCGTTTGCGCGACTTTGCCCCGCAAATGCTGCAAGATGTCGTGTTTCGCGTTAATGGGACGGTTGTTCCTTTTGAAATCAGTAGCATAGACATTCCAGCGGTTGGCGATGTTGAATTGCCGCGCCTGTCACAACTTACCCTAAGTGCGGCTGCGCCCGAAGCTGCAAGCACGATGCAACTGGACTGGCCCAAAGGATATGGCACCTTGATCCTGCGCCAGATCGGGCCGGAAAACGCCTACACGGGCTACATCAGCGGTGGTCAATCCAGCCCTGAAATCGCAGTGTCTGGCGGCGAAGAGCGTGGCTTCTTTTCAGTCTTCGCCGAGTATATTCCGGTTGGCTTTGATCACATTCTGCCCAAAGGGCTGGATCATATTCTGTTCGTCTTAGGCCTGTTCTTTTTCTCGACCGCTTTGCGTCCTTTGCTGATCCAAGTGACGTCCTTCACATTGGCACATACGGTGACGCTCGCGCTTGGCGCGCTTGGGATTGTCACTATTCCTGGCAGCATCGTTGAACCGATCATCGCCGCGTCCATTGTTTATGTTGCCATCGAAAACGTGTTTTCGCGTCAGATGAATCCTTGGCGGCCTGCGATTATTTTTGTGTTCGGCTTGTTGCATGGCCTTGGTTTTGCGTCGGTTCTGGGTGAATTCGGTCTGCCAGCGGGACAGTTTGTGGCTGCACTGATTGGCTTTAACGTTGGTGTCGAATTGGGCCAGCTTACGGTGATTGCACTGGCGTTCCTTGCTGTCGGCTACTGGTTTGGCGGCAAAGACTGGTATCGTACAAGCATTGCGATCCCGGCCTCTTTAGTGATTGCCGCGGTCGGTGCTTACTGGTTCGTAGAGCGCGTGTTCTTTTAACGCGATACCGATGAAAGCGCCGTTTCCAAATCACCATAACCCGTAAAACGACGTTCAAACCTAAGGCCCAAGCGTTCAGCGCATCGCTTGGCTTTTTCTGTTAGGGCAGGGTCATCGGTTTGTGCTTGATAGACTAGTTTTTCGTAATTGCCGAAATACATATCGCGCAATTCGGGATGACGATCCAAACCCATAGGTTTAATCACAAACGCATCGAACTGCCGAACCAGAAAATCGGTCAGGTAAAAGGCCGTGAATTCATCTTCGGAAATCTTCTCAAAGTTTGCATTGCCTTCGAAAAACGAATAGCAATGCGGCCCTTCGATCAACTCAACGCCAAGAGTTTTGCATTTTGCCGCCAACAATCCACCGGTGCCGCAATCCGCATAAGCGATGAAAATTCGGCTATAGTCGGATCGGTGTTTCAATACTGCTTGCTCGACCGCATCAGTTATTTTTTCAGGATAAACATGATAGATCGCAGGCAGGCAGGTGAGATCCATATGATCCCACCTATTCATGTCTTTGAGTGCCAAAATTTCACGTGCCAACGCACCACAGGCAATGATCAGGGATTTGCCATTATCATGAGCAACAATCCCTTCATGGGTCAAAGCAATATCGTCAATTTCTGGTTTCATTCGTTGCCACCCGGTGTCGTGCTGATACTCTAATGTCGTTCGCTTCTAGCATAGATTTTATGAAGGCCGGCAATTGTTATGATCCTTAAAGATGTATTGGACCTTGTTTCTACAGGGCGACAACGGGTAACGTCGAGGCCTGATCTGGTAATGCTGGTGAATGGTGAGCGCGCAGCCTTGGGTGATAGCGTTCATACATCTGATATCGTGACGTTTGATTAAAAAGCGTTTCGCATTGTTCGCGGCCTTGAAGATTATCTGTATCCCGCTCTGATCCCTGCGCAAACGTATTCAAAAGCTGTGCGCGTGCATTGTGGCTTACACAAGAGCCTGACCATGTTGACAAGGCGTGTGTATGATGGTGCGATACTCGCGCAGCAGATTTCGCCAATTGGCATTTTGCGCGCGATGCATTGGCCAATCGATGACCCGCGAATTTAGACGTTTCGCTATGAGGATATAATGGGCAACGAGGCTGCGACTTTTGAACAAATCGGGCACCATTTTGAGTGGTCGCGCTTTGTCATGGGCAAAGCGATGCAACGCGCGGAGCGGTTTAGTTCAGGCGGTCAACAAGCATAGCAGGGCCATATTCGCGATAAAACGCCGGGCCAGTGGCACGTAGTGCTACCAGAGACGCTGAACCAAGAAATCTTTGATCGATATGGCCGTTTCTTGCGCGCGTTTGACTATCCAATGGAGTGACGAAAAAGGCCCCGGTTTTCACCGAGGCCTAGGTTTTGGTCGTTTTACTCTGGCTGTCTTCTTAGCCCGCCATTTGATTGTGCTTACGCCCAACCCATTCTTTTGCCGTTTCAACCGCGACAGCGGCGTCGCGACAGTAAGCATCCGCTCCAATGGCTTTGCCGAATTCTTCGTTTAGCGGCGCGCCGCCGACAAGGACGATATAATCGTCGCGTTTGCCTTGCTCGACCAAAGTATCAATCACGACTTTCATATATGGCATGGTGGTTGTGAGCAGGGCTGACATGCCAAGAATATCAGGCTCTTCTGCTTCCAAAGCTTCAATGTAGGCATCGACGGCGTTGTTAATGCCAAGGTCAACGACTTCAAAGCCGGCACCTTCCATCATCATGGAAACAAGGTTTTTGCCAATGTCATGTATGTCGCCTTTGACCGTGCCAATCACCATTTTGCCAACGCGCGGTGCGCCCGTTTCTGCAAGAAGCGGTTTCAGGATGAACATCCCGCCCTTCATGGCGTTTGCCGCCAAAAGCACTTCGGGTACGAACAAAATGCCATCGCGGAAATCCGCGCCAACGATTGTCATGCCGCCAACCAGTGCTTTGGTCAGAATATCATAAGGTGCCCAGCCACGGCTTAGCAGAATGTTAACACCTTCTTCGATCTCTTCTTTAAGACCGTCGTAAAGGTCGTCGAACATCTGTTGAACAAGTTCTTCGTCGTCCAGTTCAGACAGGATGATTTCTTCTTCGTCGGACATAGGCCGTTCCTTTGATAGGGGCATTCGCCCGTTACTTAGCCAGTATCTGGTCAGATTGTCGCGGCAGCACTTCTACATTAGCGACATTGATGCGTTCACATCCGACTTAAAGCGAAATTTGTCGCTTAATTCGGTAAAAACATCATGATAGCGCGACAGGTAACTGTGCTGGGGTTGCGTTACGATAAATTCAAAGTGCGCGTTTGCGACGTCGGGTTTGGCGCGCAACAGGGGCATCTGCCTCTGTGCCATCCCCGGTTGAGGAAAACGGACCAAGTGCCTGAACAATTTTGTCCAAGCTGGGTGCCGCGGCTTTCGGCGTCTGTTCCAAGGCGCTGCGCATTGCACGCAAGTGGTCTGGCATCGTTCCGCAGCAACCGCCAATAATTGACGCGCCGCAATCGCGCGCCAAACAGGCGTATTGGCCCATCAGTTCAGGGGTGCCGTCATAGTGAATATGCCCATCGACATACTTTGGGATACCTGCGTTGCCTTTGGCGATGATCGGTGTCGCAGACCCCTGCGCAGCAAAGCCAAGAACAGTGCGCAGCAAATCGGACGCGCCGGTACCGCAGTTCGCACCATATCCGAGGGGTTTGTTATCAATTTTCTCAACCATTTCAACCATAGCCGCACTTGTCATGCCCATCATGGTGCGTCCGGCTGTATCAAAGCTCATTGTGCCGACCCAAGGCATGTCTGCACGTGCAAAGGCTTCTGCAGCAGCAAGGTATTCTTCAGGGGCTGAAATGGTTTCCAACCAGAGGACATCAGCACCACCTGCTTTTAAACCTTCAGCCTGTTCGTGGAAAATTTCGACCGCGTCGCTGTGCGAAAGCGTTCCGACGGGCTCCATGATGTCACCTGTTGGCCCAACGCTGCCTGCGACAATGACAGTGCGACCAGCTGCATCTGCAACGTCGCGACCAATTTCAGCAGCCATACGGGACAGGTCATGTGCACGGTTTTGTGCGCCATGCAGCTTTAAACGTGATGCGTTGCCGCCAAAGGAGTTCGTCAGGAATAGATCACTGCCCGCATCGACTGCAGACTGATAAAGCGCTTTGATCTTTTCCGGGTGCTGTTCGTTCCATAGTTCTGGTGCATCGCCAGACATAAGGCCCATGTTGAACAGGTTTGTCCCTGTTGCCCCATCCGCCAGGATCCAGTCGCGTTCTATTAGCATTTTTGCAAGAGCGTTTGTCATGTCATCACCTATTTTTTCGCTTCACTGTCACGCGCGGTCACGTGAGGCAAACTCATAATGATCATAATGATTATGAAGGGTGGGGTGATAAATTGAACGATCCGCTAGCTGGTGCTCAATGGCGGGGGATCATGGACATCATGCCATACGTCCCAAAGCGCAAGACAAAGCCCTGTGCGTGTTGGCGCAGCTGCATAAAGTGGCTGCCAACGTGGTGCAAAAGCGCGCTTGAATTGCGCAAGGCCTTTGGAATGGGGCGGCGTCAAAAAGCTAAAACTTTCAACCGCTCTCAATACTTTCGCCCTTTCATACGGGGTGGAAGCAAGAGAAAACCAATCGCTTTCTTTTTCACGCGCTTCACAAATAGCAGCCCAAACAAGGGCGTGCATCGTGCCACTTGGCAAGTTCGCGCGGTTTCGCATAATGTCGAGTGTCCAGGTTTCAAACCCCTTGTGACAACTAACAAACGCAACAAGGTGATCGTTTTGAAACGCACCGAAAACGTCTTGATCCGCAAGATATCCATAGCAAAAACGTCCCATGGAAAGACCTCTTGGGGTCCCATTTTGACTGTACCACGCGCGGTCTACTTCGTTTAGGCGTTCAATGCTTTCAGAGCAAAGAGCAAGCTTGCGAACCTTGATCCCGCCCTTCTTCGCATTGCGCAGCTTTCGACGAAGGGTGCGCCGTTTTGGGCCATCTAGGGAAATATCTGAAAGATTGAGTAGCCCGTCTTGGGCGATCCGCGCGACTGCGTATCCACGTTTACGAAGCTGCAATGCGGTTCTTGCCTGACACTTGTAAATCAACGCGCCTGTCGCGCTGGTTTTTGCCCGATGTGCCAGGGCTTTGATCGTCGGATCAATCGCCATTGCGGGCTCAAATAACAGCGTTGTCGTCTGTGTCGTGCGCGCAGTTGCGCCGATGATTTGGCCGTTTGGTGCGATCAAGGTGGCACCGGTTTGAAGTCCGGAGGATGTTTCAGGGTGTAACCCGCGCGAAAACAGGGTCATGCGGCTGGTTTGTTCTTTCGCGTTGATCGGGCGAAGCAAATACAAGATTGCGACACAGGCTGGCAGCGCGAAATAGATCAAGCGGAAGGCGATCAACCCTGCCAGCAATTCGTTCACATTTGCATGGGGTAACGCCCACAGAAGTGTAAGCTCAAACGGTCCAACGCCGCCGGGTGTGTTGCTGATCAAAGATGCGCCCAAGCACATTAAATAGACCGGAAAAATCACCGATAACGATAGGTCTGCGCCTTGGGGGATCAAAACCCAGAATGCGACTGCAGCAAATCCGGTATCCAGAGCTGCCAAACACATCAAAGTAAAAATTGCACGCAGGCTTGGCAGGCGGACGCGATGCCCGGCCACTGAAATATATCGCTTGAGCACGGTATAAAGACCGAAACAAACAGCAGAAAACAAACTGGCTTGGAAGACGATTGAGGGGAGAGGCAATGAACTAGAAAATATCAACCCTGAAAGGGCAAAAAGTGTAAGCCAAGCCCCAAGGAAACTGAGCGATACGAGGGCAGTTACCTTGCTTGCGGTGATCACGCTTAGCCCATCAAGGCCACGCCAACGCGCGAGCGTTCCGATAATAAGGCCGAACCCCAGCGTTTGAGACAGGGCCACTGCCGCGGCTCCACTTGCCTGTGCAGCCTTTGCATTGACTCCGGTGCTTAAAACGCGATGCACAATGACGTCGTAGTGCCCGAGGGCCGTAAAACTAAAGGCGGTAGCAAGGGTCGCGAGGCCCCATTGCAACGGTGTGATCCCATGCCATGCAAGTGTCACTTGCACCCAATCGAGAGTTTCCAAAAAAGGGCGTACGGCAAGGGCGCAGAGAGGCATAATGATGCAAAGGGCCAGCACTTGGGCAAGGGCTTTGCGATGGAATGCGACAGATGAAGCTTGGGACAACATGCGCATGCTTTAGCGCAGCATGTCTTATCAGAGGCTTAATAGATAAACTCGCACATAAAAAACGCCGACAGAAAGTGATCCGCCGGCGATACTCATTTTATAAAAAGGCCTTTAGTCCTCGGACATAAGCTGCGCTTTGGCAGTTGCCAGAAACTCTGCCATTTTAGCGCGAATTTCAGCGTCGTTGGATTTGTCGCCCAAATCGCCAGAGACCTTGCGCACAACGTCTTCGTGGCCTGCTTCTTCGAAATCGGATTTGATAACCTCTTTCGCATAAGCGGCAGCATCATCACCCGTTTTGCCCATCAACTCTGCGGCCCAAAGGCCCAAAAGTTTGTTGCGACGCGCATCTGCTTTGAACTGCATCTCCGCGTCATGCGCGAATTTGGATTCAAAGGCGTTCTCACGATCATCAAAAGTGCTCATTTTAGCGTACCATCCTCAAGTGTTATTACGTTTGAGATGAATATGCGACGCCGTGCATCGCGCTGCAAGGGGCAAGGGGCACTAAGCTTGGACTTGGAACCTTGCCCCTTCGTCCGCCTTGTCCTAATAGAGCAGCACAAGTCGCGAAGGCAGAGTCGCCTTTTGCTGATCACGCTGCAAAGAAAGTCACTGCCATGGCGCGCGGAAAAAAAATTTACGAAGGCAAGGCCAAGACCCTCTATGAGGGCCCCGAGCCAGGCACTTTGATCCAATACTTCAAAGATGATGCAACTGCGTTTAACGCAGAGAAAAAAGACGTGATTGATGGCAAAGGTGTGCTGAACAATCTTTTGTCCGAGTATTTCATGCATGGTTTGACCAGCATTGGTGTGCCGACGCATTTTATCAAACGCTTGAATATGCGTGAGCAATTGGTGCGTCGTTGCGAGATTGTGCCGCTTGAAATCATCGTTCGCAACTATGCCGCGGGCACTATGTCCAAGCGTCTCGGGATAGAAGAGGGCACGCAGCTACCACGTCCTATCATCGAATATTGCTTGAAAGACGACAAGCTGGGTGACCCGCTGGTCTCTGAAGAACATATCGCAGCCTTTGGATGGGCGTCTTCGCAGGATATGGATGACATCCTAAGCCTTGCACTGCGGGTCAATGATTTCTTGGCGGGCGTCATGTATGGCGTCGGTATCAAACTGATTGATTTCAAAATTGAAATCGGTCGCGTCTATGATGGTGACTTTCAACGCCTTATTATTGCTGATGAAATTAGCCCTGATAGTTGCCGTTTGTGGGATATTGAGACCAATCAAAAGCTGGACAAAGACGTGTTCCGCCGCGATCTTGGATCACTCACAGACGCCTACACAGAAGTCGCGCGCCGCTTGGGCGTTTTGCCGAAGAACCAACAGCCGGTGACAAAGCCGACTTTGATTAATTAATCGCCAAGAAGGACTTATCGATGAAAGCTCGTGTACATGTCATGCTAAAGAATGGCGTTCTTGATCCTCAAGGTGCAGCGGTGCGTCATGCGCTTGGTGCGCTAGGATTTGAAGGCGTCGACGGCGTGCGTCAAGGCAAGGTGATTGAACTGGATCTGGCCGATGGCACGTCCGAGGCGCTAGTGAACGAGATGTGCGAAAAGCTGCTCGCCAATACGGTGATCGAAAGCTACACGGTTCAGCTGGACTAATGCGCGCGGCCCAAATCCGGCAATGGCGCGCAGCGCTTGCCATCGTGGATTTGCCAGACCCCAGTCCAGACGCGGGCGGGGTCGTTCTAAAGGTACTGGCTTGCGGCGTTTGCCGCTCTGATTGGCACGCATGGGTCGGCGCAGACCCCGACGTGAGCCTGCCGCATGTTCCGGGGCACGAATTTTGCGGCGAAGTCGTCGCGCTCGGTTCTGGCGTGACGCGCTGGCGGGTCGGGGACCGCGTGATTGCGCCCTTTATCCTCGCCTGTGGGACCTGCTCGGATTGCGCAGCCGGTCATCAAACGATTTGCGCCTCCCAGGCCGTGCCGGGCTTTACCCATCAAGGTGCATTTGCGGAATATATCGCCGTGCCTTTTGCGGATGCTAACCTGACGGCTTTGCCCACCACGCTCGCGCCTGCGCTTGCCGCCGGTCTGGGATGCCGCGTTACAACGGCTTGGCACGCGCTTACGGGCCGCGCGGCACTGCAAGCGGGCGAGTGGTTGGCGATTTTTGGCGGCGGCGGCATCGGGATTTCTGCGCTTTTGCTCGGACGTGCGTTGGGCGCGCGGGTGATCGTTGTGGATATCGCCCCTGACAAATTAGCGTTTGCTAAATCGCTCGGCGCGGAGGCGGTGATTGATGCAAGCACGTGCGATGCGCCCGCAGCCATAGCCGAGATCACAGGTGGGGGCGCGGATGTCGCCATCGAAGCGCTCGGGATTGAAGAGACCACCGTGGGTGCGCTTAAGTCTTTGAAGAAGCTGGGCCGCATGGTGCAAGTTGGCATGCCTGCGGGCGCACACGCAAACATGACGTTGCCGATGGACGCACTCTATTCGGGCCAGTTGGCTGTGTTTGGCACGCGCGGAATGCCCAGTTGGCGCTATCCCAGCCTGCTCTCGCTGATTGAAAGCGGCGCGGTGGATGTGGCACCTTTGGTGACACGCGAAATCACGCTTGATCAAGCCTCGGGCGAGCTGGCGCTGTTCGACACTATTGCGCCCCCCGGCGTGGCTGTTATTACCAATTTTACCGACACCCCACTGCTCTGACGGGGCGTTTGAAGGAGACTGCTATGAAAGCCGCTGTAATTACTTTTCCCGGATCGAACTGCGATCGTGACTTGGCCGTTGGGCTGGAAATGGCGGGGGCAGAGGTCGTGCGCGTTTGGCACAAAGACAGTGCCTTGCCGGACGGGATCGATTTGGTTGGCATTCCGGGCGGGTTTTCCTACGGCGATTATTTGCGCTGCGGCGCGATTGCAGCCAACTCACCCATCTGTGCAGCGGTAAAAGCCCACGCAGAAAAGGGTGGATTTGTCTTTGGCGTGTGCAATGGCTTTCAAGTCCTGACCGAAACACGGCTTTTGCCCGGCGCGTTGATGCGCAATGCTGGCCTTAAATATATCTGCAGGACCGTTGGCTTGATTGTCGAAAACTGTAAAAGCGATTTTCTCAGCAGCTATGCCGCTGGTCAAACTATTCAGGTTCCGATCGCCCATCACGATGGTAACTACACAGCAACGGCTGATGTCTTGGATCGTCTTGAAGGCGAAGGGCAGGTGGCTTTCCGCTATGCAGACAATCCCAATGGCTCTGATCGCGACATCGCAGGCATCACGTCTGCGAATGGCCGTGTTCTTGGTATGATGCCACATCCTGAACGAGCGATGGAAGACGCGCACGGATCTGCTGACGGCGCGCGGCTTTTTGCTGGTCTTATAGGCGCGATGACGACTGCGTGAGCACCGCGACTTGAGTGACGCAGAGCCGCGCAGTAGAATTGCGCCTATGAGAGACACGCCGGCACAACCTGATCAAGCAAAGCGGCCCACACCACGGGCCGCAAAAAGCCGGATGCACCGTCAGTTCGATCCATGGCGTGTGCGGTTTTTCCTGTTTGGACTAATCTTGCTGGCGGGGGTGACTGTTGTTCTTACGAACTCTTTTCTGACAGATCGATTTACAGAAACCACCCGAAACCGGGCCGAATTACGGCTTGCGCTTTATAGCGGCAATATCTTGTCCGAGTTACGTAGAAACTCGATCGTACCTCAGCTTTTGGCGCGCGATCCGGCATTGATCGGTGCGCTGAATTCCAACGATTTTTCCAGCTCGACCCAACGCCTGATCAGCTTTGTGGAAGAAATTGGCGCAGCGTCACTGATGCTTCTGGATCGAGAAGGGCGTTCTGTCGCTGCGACTGATCGCAATCGCTTACAATCCCTGCATCGCTCGGATTCCTATTTTGTGGACGCACTGCGTTCAAATGGAACAGTTTTTTCGGTTATTCAGCGAGAATCCGGGGGCTATTCTTTCACCTATTCCAGACGTGTTGATAGCAACAGTGATGTGTTGGGTGTCGTCGTTGTCGAAGTCGATCTGCAAAAGTTTGAACGCGCTTGGGCGGGTATTTCTGATGCGGTTCTGATCACGAATAGTGAAGGCGTTATCATCCTGTCGACAGAGCCACGCTGGCGCGGGCTGATGGAAGAGGATGCGTTACAGCGACAACCTCCTTCGGGCGCAATCAGTCGTGCTTTGCAAGCCACTGCTGATTGGACAGCCCTTCCGGGTGATGCCTATGTGCGCGGCGAAGCGGTGATGCGCACACATGCGCGTATTCCATTTCGCGGCTGGCAGATGGCAAGTTTCACGTCCTATGCATCAGTGCGCGAACGGGTCAACGGTGTGCTCGCGCTGGAAATCATGGGATTCGCGATCCTTTTGGCGCTGGCGTTTTACTTTTTGAACCGAAAAAACGCGGTCCGCATGGCGCTGTTCCAACGTGAATCGGCAGAACTTCGCCAACTCAATATCCGCTTGCAGCGAGAAGTCGCCGAGCGCCAGAAGGTGCAAGAGAACCTTGCCGTGGCCGAACAGACCCTTGCGCAAAGCTCGAAACTAGCTGCTCTGGGTGAAATGTCTGCGGCAGTCAGTCATGAATTGAACCAACCCCTTGCCGCGATGAAAACCTATCTTGCGGGTGCCAAACTTTTGGTTGGCCGTGGACGCCCTGATGAAGCCTTGGCAAGCTTTCAACGCATCGACGATTTAATCGGTCGGATGGGGGCGATTACGCGGCAGTTGAAAAGCTATGCGCGCAAGAGCGGGGACGAGTTTGCCCCTGTAAACCTTGGGGATGCGTTGGCTTCAAGCCTGTCCATGATGGAGCCGCAGTTACGTCAGCGACAAGTGCAAATAAACAAAGCGGTACCGCAAGAACCTGTGATGGTCATGGCCGATCGTGTGCGCGTGGAACAGGTGATGATCAACCTATTGCGCAATGCTTTGGATGCCACCAAGTCGGTCGCGGATCCGCAAGTGGATGTTTTACTGGCAGCGGGTGAAACCGCGATGCTGACAGTGCGCGACAACGGGCAGGGCATTGAGGACCTCGATGCGCTGTTCGAACCGTTCTACACCACCAAGCAACCTGGCGATGGCGTCGGGCTGGGCCTTGCCATTTCATCAGGTATCGTGAACGAGCTAGGGGGACGAATGACTGCACGCAATGCTGTGCAGGGCGGCGCGGTCTTTGAAATCCGGTTGCCGATATTACATGAGGATGAGGCATCTATCGCCAAACCTGCAGCGGAGTAAGTCTATGGCCAATGCTATGAAAATCGCCATCGTGGATGATGAAAAAGATATGCGTCAGTCGATCTCGCAGTGGCTTGCGCTGTCCGGATATGACACAGAGACGTTCGCGTCAGCCGAAGATGCGCTTGCCGGGATCAGTTCGGACTATCCGGGGATCGTGATCTCTGACATCAAGATGCCCGGCATGGATGGGATGCAATTTCTCAAAAAGCTCATGAGTACGGATAGCGCGTTGCCCGTGATCATGATCACAGGTCATGGCGATGTCCCCATGGCGGTGAATGCGATGCGCATCGGTGCGTTTGATTTCCTTGAAAAACCGTTTAATCCGGATCGCATGTCCGAGCTTGCCAAGAAGGCTGCAAATGCACGACGCCTGACGCTTGATAACCGCGCTTTGCGTCGAGAGCTGTCCGATGGCGGTCAGTTGATGAAAAAGCTGATTGGCGCGTCTCCTGTCATGGAACGGTTGAAAGAAGACATTCTCGATTTGGGTCAGGCTGACGGGCATGTGTTGATTGACGGGGAGACCGGAACAGGCAAAACGCTGATCGCGCATGCGCTCCACGCAGTCGGCAGCAGAGCGGGCAAGCGCTTTGTGCTCGTGTCATGTGCTGCAATGGACGAAGATGCTTTGGCGCAGCGCCTGTTTGGCCCAGTTGCCCCGGAAGATCCCTACCTGCCTGCGATTGAGGAGGCACGCGGTGGAACCTTGGTGTTGGAAGATATCGAAGCACTGAGCGATCCTCTGCAAGCGCGTCTCCTGAGCGTGATAAATGAACAAGGCACGCCAGCCGAAACGCGCATCATCGCGATTTCCAATCTGCAAGAACAGGACCGCACCTGCGAAGACGCGCTTAGATCCGACTTATTTTATCGATTGGCCGCTTTGCGGATCACAATTCCCCCATTGCGCGCACGGGGGGAAGATATCTTATCACTCTTCACGCGGCTTTCGGAGCAATTTGCCGAAGAATACGGTTGCGACGCACCCGAAGTATCGGCGCAAGAGGCCGCGCAATTGCTGCAAGCCCCTTGGCCCGGCAATGTCCGCCAGTTAATCAACATCGCCGAACGCGCAGTATTGCAGACACGCCGTGGCTCTGGAACGATTGCGTCGCTCTTGATGAATGATCACGATGAAATGACGCCTGTGATGACCACGGAAGGCAAACCGCTGAAAGAATATGTGGAAGCCTTCGAGCGGATGTTGATCGACAATACGATGCGTCGCCATAAAGGGTCTATCGCAGCGGTGATGGATGAACTCTGTCTACCGCGTCGCACATTGAATGAGAAAATGGCGAAATACGGATTACAACGCTCTGACTATCTATGATCTGATGGAGCGGCTGCGCCGCACAGGTTTATTAGGATTGGGGCGCTGCCCCCTTTCAGCAAAGCTGAAATTCCCCCGAGGTATTTCGTGACCCAAGACATGCACCCCGAGCCTTTTGATCAGCTCGGGGCGTCTTCGGTCACGGTCATCGGCACCTCTGCCTGTTCCGTGCAACAAGACTAACGCCAACATAGTAAAGAGCCGGTAAACGTCTTTGGTCTTCAAATACCTCGGGGTCTGGGGCAGAGCCCCAGTCGCGCGTTATGCCGAGCGCTGAACCATCCCGAACAGATCACGCGGATCGTCAGGGTCAGCCAGCATGTCCAACTCAATTGAAAACCCTGTATCGACGATTGCTGATTTTATGTAGCGCAAAGCAGAGAAGTCTTCGATCGCGAAGCCCACGCTATCAAATAGGGTCACTTGACGATCAGAGGTGCGCCCTTGCGCTTGACCATTAAGAACCTGCCATAATTCTGTTACAGGATGATCGTAAGAAAGCTGTTGGATTTCGCCTTCGATCCGCGTTTGTTCGGGGTATTCGACGAAGATCATGCTGCGCTCAAGGATGCCTTTTGCCAATTCGGTCTTGCCGGGGCAATCGCCACCAATAGCGTTGATGTGGACACCTGAGCCGACCATATTGTCACTTAGGATCGTCGCGTATTGTTTGTCCGCAGTACAGGTCGTGAGGATATGAGCCCCTTCGATTGCATCTTCAGCCGTTGCGCAGGACACGACATTTAGGCCTGTTTTGGCGAGGTTGGCCGCGCATTTCGCAGTTGCTTTCGCATCAACATCAAAAAGACGAACCGTATTAATGCCGCAAACTGCTTTCATTGCAAGGCTTTGAAATTCCGACTGCGCGCCATTGCCTATCATCGCCATGACACTGGCACCTTTAGGGGCAAGCGCACGGGCTGCCATGGCCGAGGTTGCAGCAGTACGCAGCGCGGTCAGGATTGTCATCTCGGACAAAAGCACTGGATAACCTGTGGCAACATCTGCCAGCAGGCCAAAGGCTGTGACGGTTTGATGGCCGGTGCGCGTATTGAACGGATGACCGTTCACATACTTGAAACCGTAAACCTCACCGTCAGAGGTGGGCATTAACTCGATAACACCTGTATCGCTATGGGACGCCACGCGCGGTGTTTTGTCGAATTCTGGCCAACGTAGAAAGTCGGCTTGGATGGCATCTGTCAATTCGCACAACATGCGTTCAAGGCCGATGTGGTGGATCAGTTGCATCATGTGATCAACAGAAACGAAAGGGACGAGGGCTTTGTCTGAAGGGAACATAAGGTGGTCCTTTTAGCGAGCGAAAGTGGGACGGTCGAACACGCGACGGCCTAAGACGGATGCGGCGAGATCGGTCATGACTTGAGCCGTTGCACCGCGATCATCGAGGAAGGGGTTCAGCTCGACTAAATCGAGCGCGCTGAGCAGATCACTATCGCAGATGATTTCCATGGCCAGATGTGCTTCGCGCAAGGTCGCACCGCCTGGCACAGTGGTGCCTACAGCTGGCGCAAACATCGGGTCAATGAAATCCACATCCAAAGAGACATGAAGTAGCCCGTTGGCAGCGCGCACCTTTTCCAAAAAGGCGGTCAGAGGGCGTGCAATACCGTATTCATCAATCGCGCGCATGTCGTGATAGGTAATTGCACTGTCCTGCAATGCGGCGCGTTCTGCGGCGTCAACGCTGCGTAATCCGATGATACAGATGTTTTCTTGCGGAACTGCTGATGTCACCGCGGGGAAGTCTTCAAACCCGTCGCGGCCGGTCAGATATCCAAGCGGGGTCCCGTGAAGATTGCCAGAATCCGACGTCAGCGGCGTGTGAAAGTCTGAATGGGCATCAAGCCATATAACGAACAATGGACGTTCCTGTTTGGCTGCGTGGCGCGCGCTGCCAAGGACCGAGCCGAGTGACAGGCTGTGATCGCCCCCTAGAAAAATCGGCGTGCCTGTTTGCAAGGCGATTTCGCTGGCATCGGCAATAACGCGGGTCCAACCGATGTTTTCAACCCGTTGATAGCCCGGGCCGGACGGGGTGATGTCGCTCAGGTCTGGCAAGCTAAGGTTGCCCAGATCATTGACTGTCAGGCCAAGATCACCAAGAGCTTCGGGCAGTCCTGCGGTGCGAAAGGAATCTGGCCCCATCAAGCAACCGCGACGTGTTTTGCCGCTGTCGACAGGGCAACCGATCAAATGGATATTTTGTGACATGTAGGACCTCAGAATGTGCGTTTAGGTGTAATTACATGATCTTTATGGTAAGTCGTAAGCTTGAATAGTGATCAAAATTTACCATATATGCACATATTGTTAATCAGGGTTGCCAATATGGATGATACAGATCGTAATTTGATCAGTCAGCTACGCAAAAACGCGCGGGCCTCGTTATCAGAGCTTGCGGCATGCACAGGCGTGACGCGCGCCACTGTGCGTAGTCGCATGACGCGATTGGAAACGTCTGGGGAAATTGTCGGATATCAGGTTACGCTAAAAGGGGATGTGTCGCCTGATCCTGTGCGCGGGCTTATGATGCTGGGTGTTGAAGGGCGCGGTGCCGAACGGATCACGCGCCATTTGACAGGTATGAGTGAGGTGCGCGCTGTTCACAGTACAAACGGGCGTTGGGATCTTATAGTTGAAATCGGAACCACATCATTAGAGGCACTAGATGCGGCGCTGAACCGTATTCGTCGTCTGGACGGGGTAAGTACCTCTGAAACCAGTCTTTTGTTGGCAACGCGCGTGCAGTGATCAGCTGCGTTTGATGGCCATGCACCACACAGCAAACAGCGCTAAAGACGCAAGCATATTCCAGCTGGCCATCGACAGCGCAAAAAGTTCCCAAGGCACATCATCACAGCGTACCAGCGGGGCAGACATGATTTGTGCCATAAGGTCTTCAGCGCTCATATCTGTAACCGAACCAGAGGTGCAGGAGGTTGGACCTTCCCACCAGCTTCTTTCAACGCCAGTGTGATAAGCCCCAATGCCAGCAGTGGTTAGCGCCGCAAGTGCACCCAAGATAGGAAGTGTTCGCCCAGCGACCAAAAGGGCCAGCACGCCAATCGCTATGGCCGCAATATGCGGGTAGCGTTGCCAGTAGCACAGCTTACAAGGTGGCATCTCACCAATATACTGAAAACCAAGTGCGCCAAGCATCAAAGCAGCGGAGCCGCCAGCGGCAAGGACAATTGCGACAGAACGGGTCATAGGAACTTCAACGCTGCAAAGCCGCCAACCAAGGCGATGATGAAAAGGATGAACATCAAGGGCAGGCGCTTTTCAATAAAGTCGCGGATAGGGGCACCGTATTTCCAAAGCAAGGCCGCGACGATGAAGAACCGAAGACCGCGCGCGAGAATGGAAGTAATGATAAACGTCCCCAAAGACATCCCTGTCCAACCTGACATGATTGTAATCACTTTGAACGGGAAGGGGGTCAGGCCAGCAGTCAGGACCGCCCAGAAGCCAAGGTCGTTAAAACGTGTGCTGAACTCGGCCATAGAATCGGTTTTGCCAAGGCTTTCCAAAATGGGTTGTCCGACTTGTTCAAACGCAAGCGCCCCGATTGCATAACCTAGTAGACCGCCGGTCACTGAGGCGACCAAAGCCACGCCCGCGATCAGCCATGCCTTTGAAGGCCGCGCCAGAATCATCGGAATCATTAAAATGTCAGGAGGAATCGGGAAAAACGAACTTTCAACGAATGCGACCATAGCGAGGAACCAGAGCGCGTGACGATGCTCTGCCCAAGAAAGTGTCAAATCGTAGAGTTTTCTTAGCATGCCCATGTCCCTTTGTAGGTTTGCAGTGATCATGTGCAATGCGAGGGGTCAAGGCCCGGCTCGGTCAGAAATGTTCAAAATTCCCTGTTTTGAGGTCTGGACCCCGCCGCAAAGCATAGCTAAAGAGAGCCCATTGTGCCCAAGTGGCGGAATGGTAGACGCAGGGGATTCAAAATCCCCCGCCTTAACGGGCGTGCCGGTTCGAGTCCGGCCTTGGGTACCACTTGCTTTGCAAGTTTCCGCGAAAGACCTTCAGTTTTAAGCTATATTGATCAGGCTGAAGCTGCGCGATCTTAAATGGTCTCTTTGGTCACTACGCGCAGCTCGTCACTATGTGATGATTCTCTCTGAATTCGCGTGATTGCGTCAGGATGCTGTTAAAAATTGCATTGAATTACGGTGTTTAAATAAAATTAGAAACAGCTTGGCCATATTTGATCGTCGCGCATCACGTGGTGAGAGCGAGAGTTGTGCTATTGGTTAATTGTTTCATAGTCGGCATCAGTTGCGGATTTTTGCATGATTGCATGAAGATACCGAAACAATGAGCGACGAATCGCTCAAATTGACTTCTCTGATTGCCTTATTTTGTAAGAGAACTCCCCCGAAGTTGACGTTTGGTTCTTAATTTTCCCAATTAGGTCGCCGCTCATTAGATTAAAAAGGGATTTAATATTTGATGCAGTAGATAGCTGGGTTAAACAGAAGGGTATCCTGCTGGGGGACCCTTTCTAGGCTACGGGGGTGGCCGACGAACGAACTGGCGTCTGTGATGACGCAAAGCTGCTGTTTAGGTCTTCAAAGATCCGGACGCTCTCCGTGCCCTCAATAGGTCACGGTGTTGCTTTGTCTTTTCGCTGCTCAGTATGGGGATTGCCGCACCTTTTCCGATGCGGTGAAATTTAAAGCGCTTCTGTCAAAACGTTGTGTGAGGGTTGAAGATGCCAGATCTTATTCTGTCTTGGGGCGATGTTCCTGCAAGTGGTGGTGGTCCAAGTGGCTACGGTACACAGTTAACTGCACCTACTACAGTGCCTACAGGTGGTGTTGGTGGTGTGGAGATTACCGTTGTAATGTAAACAACATACAGCAGGAAGGGGCGACGGCGTGGCACCTGCAGGTTCTCGGATACGATGACGACCTCACTGATTTTTGCCTCCAACGACCCGCTGTATCAAGACAGCGTAACAAACGTAAGCTTCCGCCTGTTCGACGTCGATTCTGGCGATATTAACGACGACCCAAGTGATCCTACGGGGGGGCAGTCCGCACACCGACAACGTCACGATCCGTGCCTATGATGCGGACGGAAACGAAGTCCCCATCGTTATTTCCCCCGGTTCTGACATCACTGTTTCAGGCAATAACCTTGAGGGCGATCCTGACACTGATGGTGAATCAGTCGATGGCAGCATTTCTAGTCTCATTGAAATTGCTGGGCCAATCGCGCGTATTGAGATTGACTACAACAACGGTGGCACGGGCACTCGGGAAGTTCTCGTTTCAGACCTCTTGCTGACAACGATTGATGCAACAGTAAATGAAGATCCCGATGCTGTAGATGATGACTTCACCACTGAAGTTGATACAGACGTTACGTTTAACGTCTTGGGCAATGATAGCGATCCAGACGCAGGGGATACGCTTTCTTTGACCTCAGTCACTCCATTGCTGGGCTCTGTTACGTTCACGCCAGCAGGGGATGTTGTGTATACACCACCCGGTGGCTTTATTGGAACGGATACGCTCACCTACACCATCAGCGATGGAAATGGCGGCACGGACACGACGTCGATCCAAGTTCTTGTGGGTACACCACCGCTTGACGGAATTGTTGAGGGGACGACTTCGCTTCACCTTCTCCGGGCGGTGACGATACGATCACAACTGGTGACAGGAGCGATTCAGTCGGCTCTGGCGGCGGCGGCGATGTCATCGATACAAGTGGGACAATCCCGCTGATCGATAACTCACCATTTCCATCATTCCCTGAGGATGATGATCCAGAAGATGATCGTGACTTCGTTGAAGCGGGTGAAGGCAATGACCTGATTACCACGGGTGATGATGCGGACACGATTATCGCGGGTGACGGTGACGATACAATCAATGTCGGCACAGATTCCTTCACTGATTATGTCGGTGACGACCCGAACCTTCCAATCACGGACAGTGGTATCACCTTTGTCACGGATCCTGATAGGATGATGGTCGCGATCTGGTCTTCGGTGACACTGGCAACGACATCATTGATGGTGGCGACAGCGACGATACGATTGACGGTGAATTTGGCGGCGACTTGATCGACGGCGAAGACGGCGACGACTTAATCATCGGTGGCGCTGGCGACGATACAGTCACAGGCGGTGAGGGTGCGGGCAGCATCAGCACTGGCGACGGCGAAGACAGCATCGTTGGCGCAACTGCCGATGATACGGTTGACGGTGGTTCCGGCGGTCCGGTTGACTTCGACGTGCTCGATCTTCGTGGCGCAGGTGCTGCAGAGAACGTAGGCGGTCGTATCACGATCGACTATGATGCTCCGGGCTCTGAGGGCGGTGTGGTCAACTTCCTAGACGCTGGGGATGTGGTCACTGGAACGATGCGTTTCGACGAAATCGAAAACGTCATTCCATGCTTCACGCCGGGTACACTGATCGCAACACCAACTGGTGAGCGTAAAGTGGAAGATCTCCAAGGCGGTGATCGCGTGATTACACGTGACAACGGCATTCAGGAAATCCGCTGGTGTGGTGCAAAAGATCTGACGGGTGCGCAACTTGAAGCCAACGATCACATGCAGCCAATCTTGATCCAAGCCGGTGCGCTTGGGGACAATCTGCCAGAGCGTGACATCCTTGTGTCACCTCAGCACAGAATGTTGCTGACGACAGATCAGGCAGCCATGTACTTTGAAGAGCGCGAAGTTCTCGTGGCGGCAAAGCACCTGACCATCCTGGATGGCGTGGACCGTGTGGAAAGCTCTGGCACCACATATATCCACATCATGTTCCAGCAGCATGAAGTTGTTCTGTCAAACGGCACATGGTCTGAAAGCTTCCAGCTGGGTGACTACACACTCGACGGGATCGGCAAAGAGCAGCGCGACGAGATTCTGGAATTGTTCCCAGAGCTTGCCACGCAGGTTGGAACCGAAACCTATCTGGCGGCACGTCGCACGCTGAAGAAATACGAAGCAGCCCTTCTGCTCGGGCAACCGCCTCTTTTTTTACAAATTAGCAATGGTCGGTTCGGGCGACTTAAGTCTGGAGTTTTTCCCCTTGTTGGCGTGTTGTCTGGCGACCTAGTTTGCGTAAAAGGCGTTCCACAGTGCCTTGCGTGAATTTGTCTGGGGAGACAAGCAATGCCAGTTTTCAACGGAACGCCAAGTGATGACACGATCGCTGGAAGCGCGACGGATGACACAATTATCGGTGGTGCCGGCAACGACCTTCTGTCTGGCGAAGGTCTTGATGACTCCATCCTAGGTGGAACTGGCGATGATACGATTTATGGGGATGCTGGCTCTGGTACAGTGCCGGGCACAGATGCGTCGCCGATTGATCTAAGTATTGGCAATCTTGTTTCTGACAGTTCAAGTTGACAACAACAACGCCCAACCCGGCGACATTGCGATTTACGCAGATGTCGCTGAACTGCCTGATGGCTCTTCGGTATCGGCACGATTGATCGTTGTCAGCACGACAAACCCCAATCTCAATATTGATATGTCCGGCGGTAATGGATCAGAAATCCTGCTTAACAGCGGATCCGGCCGTGTTCCTGCGGGTGCGGAAGCATCGTTCCGCATGCAATTTTTCGATCCGCTTACCGGCGACCCCATCGCACTAAATCCTGTTGCAACCTTTAACGATTTGATCGTAACAGTCCCGGCAACCAAGAAGCGGTGACGCTACAAGCTGCAAGCTTTACCAATTATGCCGTGGCCCCAGGAACCTCGCTTGATGTTACGACGGGGCCGGGCACAGTTACAGCTGCTGGAACCGAAGCGAATTCCCCTGCGGATCAAGATGCTTGGTTCAGAGCGGGTTTTGAAAATCGCGAGTTCATCGAATTTACTTTAGAAGCCCGTTCAACCCCGTCAGGCTTCACCATGAGTGGTGATTTGATCCCGGACGCGATTGTCACCGAAATAGAAGCCGGTGATGACACTCTGAGCGGTGGTGATGGCAATGACATCATTCTCGGGCAAGGTGGTGATGACAGTTTGATTGCAGGCGCGGGTGATGACAGTGTGCTTGGTGGTGACGGCATGGACACCATTGTCGGGGGCACCGGCACGGATACGCTGGAAGGTGGTAATGCGTCTGACACCTTTACCTTTGATGGGGCCGGTGATCTTACGATCATCGGGGGTGAGGCTGAAGATGCTTCTGACACCGATTCATCGACCTCAGCGGGATCAACGCGCGCGTCATACAAGGTGGCCCAGAAAGCGGTCTGATCGAATTCCTTGATGCGGGTGGCGCGGTGATCAACACTGCGTTCTATTCGGAGATCGAACAAGTCATCTGCTTTACGCTACAAGCTTTGATTATGACCCCTTTGGGGCCTAAACCAGCAGGTGCATTGCGTTCTGGCGATAAAGTTGTCACGCGCGACAATGGGGCTAAAAAGCTGGCTTGGATCGGTCACAAGACTTTGGGCTTGGGCAGTCTAATTACGAACCCTGAGCTTGCCCCAGTCACGATTGCGGCGGGTGCTTTGGGACACGGCCAACCAGAGCGTGATCTGACAGTGCCACCAAATCATTGCATTGTGATGCGCGGTGAAATGAACCGTTTGCTATTTGATGCCTCCGAAGTTCTGCTGGCTGCAAAGCATCTTGTAGGGCGTCCGGGCATGACGCAATCCGTGCCAAATTCCTTTATTTATCTGAACCTTATGTTTGAAGAGCATGAGCTGATCATGTCTGAGGGGGTTTGGACTGATAGCTTTCAGCCAGCAGAACATGCCATGAAAGCTGTAGAATCAGATCAACGCGACGAGCTTTTCACACTCTTTCCAGAGCTGAAAACAGTCAGAGGTATCGAAAGCTACGGCTCGGCGCGACAGTCGCTGAAGGGGTTTGAGTCCGAAATTTTACGCGCCGAGTTGCAACTGTAAATTCATACACCCTTAGGCTGTGTAATTGATTTGACTTTCCCAAATGCCGCGAGTGTTGCACGCGGTTGCCACATTTGGGTCATGATAGATCGGCAAATTTAGATCCATAACGAGAGACTACGGCGTACTGGCCCTGCAATAGACGAGCATAATGAGTGAGTTTGTTAAAAATTTAGTCTTACGTAAGGCCGCTCGCCCAGTTGTGTGCGAAGATCTTGATGCGGCGCAATTGTTGCCGCATCAAGAGGCCGCTTACTGCCCCTGCTTTACACCCGGTACATTGATCAAATCCGACAAGCGCGAAATTCCTGTTGAAGAGATTGCCGTAGGTACCCGCATTCTGACCCGTGATAATGGCTATCAGACCGTTCGCTGGGTTGGGCATCGTCAACTGGATCAAACTGTCTTAACGGACGTTCCCGCGCTACAGCCAATTCGCATCGCCCAAGGCGCGCTTGGCCCGGATTTACCAGAACGCGATACGGTTGTGTCCCCTCAACACAGAATGCTTCTGAACAACGCGCAAATCCGCGATTGGTTTGACGCGGATGAAGTTTTGATTGCAGCGCATCTTCTGACTTGCTTTGAAGGCATCCTTCGTGAAACGGTCGACAACATCACCTACATTCACTTTATGTTTGATCAGCACGAGATTGTGCTAGCGGACGGCGCTTGGTCAGAAAGCTATCAGCCAAGCGACATGCGGGTCGGAGCCATGGATGAACGTCACCGCGAAGAACTAATCGCGATTTTTCCTGAGTTGGAAGAAGACACAAGCGCGAAATATCCTGCTGCGCGTCCATCCTTGGATGCTGCGCAAATCAACAAAGCCTTGCACTTAGAGACTTGAAGCACGCCAGTTGGCCCAGTCTTCAGGCGTATCCAAATCAAGTCGCGCGCGATTTCCTTCTAAAGAAACATAAATAACATCGGCCTTGTACGTTTTTACTATATCCGCCGCGCCGCGATCCCCTGACAATTTCGCAAACTCTGGCAGAATGTGTTTTGGGAAGACGACCGGATGGCCAGGGATGCCGTTTGATGTGCTCGCCTGAACTATTTTCGATGGTGTGGTTAAGAAAGCATCGCTGATCTTGCGTAAGTCATTGACGTCTATGGCCGGCATGTCCGGGGGCAAGATCATCATTCCACTCGCCCGGTTTCCGACTGTTTTTGCGGCAAGCCGAAGCGACGCTGCCATACCTTCGCTTGGATCTGGAACTCTGTATATCTGAAGGTCCAAGCCGTTTAGAACAGCTTCCCGCGGATGATCATGAGCAGGTAAAGTTATAAGAACGTCTAACCCCGCTGCGATCGCGCGCTGCGCCATTGCAGCAAGGCAAGGAACCCCGTTTACAGGTTCCAAAAGCTTGTCCCCACCGCGCATGCGCGACGACATGCCAGCGGCGGGAAGCAAACAGATAACTGTCATCAGCCACGCATCCGCGCGCCATCGGCATCAAACAGCGGCTCTGTGATCAGGATCGCCTTGCGCATTTCGCCAAGGATCTCGATATCCACTTCAAGACCGGCTTGCGCTAACTCACGCGGGATCAACGCCTGCGCGATGGATTTGCCCGCATAGTGGGAATACCCACCTGAGGTGCAGAATCCTTGCACTTTTCCATCTATCCAGATCGGCTCATACGCGACCACATCTGCATCTTTTGCATCGACCTCAAAGGCGCAAAGCTTGCGGGCAGGGGGCGCGGCGCGCTCTGCCTCTGCCGCAGCGCGGCCAATGAAATCCACGTTCTTTTTGAAGCTCATGAAACGATCCATGCCCGTCTCTGCCGCCGTGTAGTCGGGCGAAAACTCCGACAGCCAAGAACCGAAGAATTTATCCAGCCGCAAGCTCATCATCGCGCGCATTCCAAAGGGGGTTATGCCGTGCTTTTCCCCCTCGGACCAAAGCGTCCACCAAAGCTGGCGCTGTACCATGGCATCGCAATAAATCTCGTAGCCCAGATCGCCCGTGTAGCTAACGCGCTGCACGATGCAGTCCGCCATACCAACGCAGATCCGGCGCACGTCCATGAATTTCATGCTTGAGATATCGCTGCGCGTGCAGGCGGCAAGGACTTCACGCGCTTTCGGCCCTGCAATCTGGAAACCCGTTCGGCGATCCGAGATGTTCTCGTAGCGTACACCTTCTTCCAAATTGCGGTCGAACCAGCGGGTGTGGAAGGCTTGGCTGCCATAGCTTGCCGTGACTTGGAATTCGTTCTCGCCAAGGCAGGACACCGTGAAATCCCCGATCAAGCGTCCTTTGGGCGAGAGCATGGGCGTCAGGCTTAGACGTCCGGCTTTCGGGATACGCCCCGCCATAATGCGATCCAGCCATGCGCGCGCATTGGGACCGGTGACCGCGTATTTGCCGAAGTTCTGCACTTCATTGATGCCAACTGCTTCGCGCACAGCTTTGACCTCGCGCGCGGTCACGGCGAAGGCGTCAGAGCGGCGGAAGGAGGGGGTTTCATACGTCGGCTCACCGTCCTCGCGCGCAAAGTAATTGGCGACCTCTAGCCCGTATTGCTGCCCCCAGACGGCCCCCATGTCAGAGAAAATATCGTACATGGGCGTTGTTCGGAACGGGCGGCCAGCGGGAAGTTCTTCGTTCGGGTAGCTGACCGAGAAACGCTTTTGATAGTTTTCGATCACCTTTGGCAGCGTGTAGCCGGGCGTGATAATACCTTGGCCAAAACGCGCGATGTCCATGGCGAATGTATCGCGCTCTGTTTCGCCTTCGATCATCCATTGCGCGAGCATTAGACCAACACCGCCCCCTTGGCTAAAGCCCGCCATGACGCCGCAGGCAGACCAGTAATTACGCAGACCCGGCACGGGGCCGACCAGCGGATTGCCGTCAGGGGCAAAGGTGAAGGGGCCGTGTATGACCGATTTGATTCCAGCGGTTTCGAGTACGGGAAAACGCTTGTAGGCAAAGGCGATGCTGTCTTCGATCTTGTCATAATCATCCGGCAAAAGCTCATGCCCGAAGTCCCAAGGGGTGCCATCCACGGCCCAAGGGCGACAGGGTTGCTCGTAAAAGCCGATACACAGCCCGCGACCCTCTTGGCGCAGATAGCTTTCGCCTGCGGGGTCCATCACATGGGGATGTTCGCTGTCCATATTGTAGATGTCGGCGATATCATCGGTAACGATATACTGATGCTCCATCGGGTGCAGCGGCAGATAGACGCCTGCCATCGCGCCGACTTCGCGCGCCCAAAGGCCTGCAGCATTCACGATATGCTCTGCGTGGATCGTACCATTGTCCGTGACCACATCCCACGTCCCATCGGGGCGAGGATTGGTTTCCAGAACCTTTGTATGGGTTTGAATTGTCGCACCACCCATGCGCGCAGCTTTGGCATAGGCGTGGGTGGTGCCAGAGGGATCAAGATGCCCGTCAAGCGGATCATAAAGCGCGCCGAGAATACCGTCCGTGTTGGTCACTGGCGCGATCTTTTTGATCTCTTCCGGGCCAACAATCTCGGTTTGCAATCCCATGTAGCGATGCTTGGCACGCTCTGCGAGCAGCATATCAAAGCGTTCCTGATTGTCCGCAAGCGTCACGCCGCCCACGTGATGCAGTCCGCAGGACATGCCCGTGATCTCTTCCAACTCTTTGTAAAGATTGATTGTATAGCCCTGAAGGGCCGCCATATTGGTGTCACCGTTTAACGTGTGAAACCCACCCGCTGCATGCCATGTTGAACCCGACGTCAGTTCAGAACGCTCAATCAACATCACGTCAGACCAGCCGAGTTTGGTCAGATGATACAGGACGCTACATCCGACAACGCCGCCGCCGATGACCGCTACTCTGGTGGAGGTTTTCATACTTGTGCCCCTTTGCATTTAGGGTGAATGTTCTTAATCGCCCGAATTTGGGCTATCTTAACGGCGACAACTTGTGTCGCAAAGGTCATGTCGGCTCGAATGTTTCAATCAATCCTTAAGCTACTTACGCATTTCGCGCGCTGCTGGCTGTCGTAGGGGCTTTGCTGATTGGCCCTTTTATTCCAAACGCTTGGGTGTCGTATGTGGGGGCTGATGCCTTGGAGACGGTCCTGACCACGCTGGCGTCTTCAATGCTGACGGTCACGACGTTTTCCTTGTCGATCCTATCATTGGCCTTTCGGGCTGCCGAAGCGTCCGCACCACCGCGGGCCGTTTTGATCCTGCGCGAAGATCACACAACGCACCGCATTCTTTCTACGTTCATTGGCGCATTCTCGTTTTCATTGACGGGCATCATCTTGTTGGCAACGCCGATCATGAGCAATGCGACACGGTTTGTCTTGTTCATTGTTGCGATCTTGGTCGTGATGCAGGTCGTGGTCGCGATCATCCGCTGGATTCATCATATTGAACAGTAAGGCTCTTTGGAGAACATTTTGGATTGCCTGCAAGCGAAGGTGGGTCCAGTGGTTGCGTATGCGTTTAAACATTCCAGTGATGGCGCGCATGTTCTGCTTGAAAACGAAAGCGATCGCGGAGGCGACAGCGCAGATATTTTTGCGGCGCGCAGTTGCTATGTCACGATGATCGCATTGGATGCACTGCAAAGCGAGGCAAGCACCTGAGAAGGGCGTATCTTCGTAAACGTAAAAGCAGGAGATTTCGTCAACGCAGGGGATCTGCTGATGCGGGTAGATTCGTTGAAAGAGCTGAGCGATATGCGTCAAAAAATGCTGCGCGAAATGATCCTGATCGGGAGTACGCGCAATTTTGAACAGGACCCTGAATTTGGTGTCATCGTGATGAGCGAAGTGGCAAACCGCGCGCTTGGCAGCGGCATCAATGACCCGCAAACTGCAGTGGACGTGGTTCACCGTTTGGGGGCGCTATTGATGCCTGCGCAAGTTGCCTTTCAAAACGCGGAAGACAATTTACGCTATGATCGGCTCTGGGTGAAACCGGTTTCGCAAGACAGGCTGTATCAAAGCAGCATTGATGTCATTGCGCGCGAGGGGGGTGACATTCCTGAAGTGCACGACGCTTTGCGCTTCATACACTAAGCACCCGCGGCAATGATCCGGAACAGCAAGCCGCAAGGCGCTGTGCGCAGCGGATCGGGCTTAAGCTTTGAAATATCGTGACTTGCATCACAGCGACATCTTTTGTCGCTTTGAGCCAAACAGAGCCTGTTGGCCAAGCTAGTTTGACTTTCAAACATAGCGTTTGGGAGCTTTAAAATGCGCACTACTGCACAGGCAGTCGTCATCGGGGGCGGCGTGATTGGCTGCTCAATCCTTTATCACCTTACGAAACTTGGCTGGTCTGACGTAGTCCTGCTTGAGCGTGACGAGTTGACATCAGGTTCGACGTGGCATGCTGCTGCGAACATTCACGGGCTGCACGACAGCACCAATATCTCGCGCATCCAGCACTATACGATGAACCTATATAATGCGCTGGAAGAAGAAACAGGTCAGTCGTGCGGCGTATTCCAGCCCGGATCTTTGTACCTTGCTCAGACCGAAGAGCGTGTGCACCAACTGCGTCTGCAAGCGGCCAAGGCCAAGCTCTACGGCATGAATTTCTACGAAATTTCCATCGAAGAGGCGCGCGAGCTGAACCCGATGGTGAATTACGATGGCATCAAATGCGTCATGTACGAGCCCGATGGCGGCAACGTGGATCCTTCTGGCGTGACTAACGCCTATGCTGTGGGTGCACGTCAGCGCGGCGCTGAGATCAATCGCTTTACGCCCGTGACATCAACAGAGCCGCAGTCAGATGGGTCGTGGATCGTCAAAACGCCAAAAGGCGATATTCACACGCAATGGGTCGTGAACGCGGCAGGCCTTTGGGGGCGCGAAGTGGCGGCGATGGCAGGGTTTGAATTGCCGCTTCAACCGACAGAACACCAGTATTTCGTCACCGAAAGCATCCCTGAAATCGAAGCGTCCGATCGTCGTTTGCCTTCTGTTTCGGACCGCGATGGCGAATACTATCTGCGCCAAGAGGGCAAGGGCTTGCTTGTCGGGGCCTATGAGAAGGACATGAAGTTCTGGGCCGAGGAGGGCACGCCGCTTGATTTTGCCCATGATCTCTTCCCCGATGATCTGGAGCGGATCGAAGAGAATATGATGAACGCGATTGAACGTGTTCCCGCAGTGGCAGAGGCAGGGATCAAGCGCGTGATAAACGGGCCAATGATTTGGTCGCCCGATTCAAATGTACTTTTCGGACCCTTGCCTGAACTTGATAACTACTTCTGTTGTAACGGAATTATTCCGGGATTCTCACAATCTGGCGGCATGGGTCTGATGGCGGCGCAGTGGATTATTGAGGGCGAAACCCAGTACGATATGTTTGGCTGGGACGTGGCGCGCTTTGACAGCTGGGCTGACAAAGCCTTTACACGCGCGCGGGTCGAGGACAGCTATGGCCACCGGTTCGCGATCCATTTCCCGAATGAAGAACGCGCAGCCGGTCGCCCGGCGCGTATGCGACCTGCTTACGCGAAACAGGCCGAACTGGGCGCGGTCTTTGGGCTGAACTCGGGCTGGGAGCATCCTTTATGGTTCTCTGGCGAGGCTGGCACCAAAGACACAAACGGCTTCACGCGCCAGAACTGGTGGGGGCCTGTGGGCGAGGAATGCCGCATGCTGCGCGAGAATGCGGGGATCATAGATATCTCGAATTTCGCCAAATACATCTGCAAGGGCGAAGGCGCTGCTGAATGGCTGAATGCGGTCTTTGCCAATAATATGCCCAAAGGGATCGGGCGCTCGTGTCTGACACCGTTGATCGGCAAACGCGGTGGCATCGCGGGGGATTTCACCGTGACAAAGCTGGCCGAGGATGAGTTCTGGATCATCGGATCTGGCATGGCAGAACGCTATCACAAACGCTTTTTCAAACAGGTGCCTCTGCCGGAGGGCACGATTTTTGAGAGCCGGACCAATGACATCTGCGGCTTTAACGTGGCGGGGCCAAAGTCGCGAGAAATGTTGCAGCGTATGACCAATGCGTCCCTTGCGACGGAAGATTTCCCCTTCATGCGCTCCAAATGGATCGAGCTGGCGGGAGTCGAGGTCTTGGCGCTGCGCGTCAGCTTTACGGGTGATCTGGGATGGGAGCTACACTGCGCCGAGGCCGATCAGGCACGTCTGTATGACGCTTTGCTGGAGGTCGGCAAAGAATTTAGTGCAGGTCCCGTCGGCGGGCGAGCATTGATGAGTTTGCGGGTTGAAAAGGGTTATGGATCTTGGAGTCGTGAATATAGCCCCGAGTATTTTCCGCAGGAAGTCGGATTAGATCGTCTTTGCAAGATGGAGAAGGATTTCCTGAACAAAGCCGCTGTGACTGAAACACTGGTGCAAGATGCACGCGAGCATATGGTTTTGCTGCATCTGGACGAAGCGGATGTCACAGCGTCGAACGCGGATGCAACAGGGGGCGAGCCAATCTTCAAGGACGGCAAAGGCATCGGGCGCGTGACCTCTGGCACCTATGGCTACACAGTCGGGATGAGCCTTGCGTTAGGCTTTATAAAAGATGCCAAAGCAGGAGATGCGGTTGAGGTTATGGTACTGGGTCAGCCACACCGTGCAGTGATTCTGAGCGAGCCACCCTTTGATCCCGGCGGCATGCGTTTGCGCGCGTAGTAAAAGCGAGGGTGCGTGACATCACGCACCCTATGTTGTGGTTCTTTAGGGGCGTTCGCTTTTCGCGAATTTGGGCAACATTGCACTAAAATCCTTGCCCAAACCGTCTTCGTCTTCCACAAACTGCGCATATAGTGCTTGCGCCATAGCCCCCATCGGCGTGTCCGCGTTGGCATCAATTGCGGCCTGCTGGGCAAGGCGCAGATCTTTTAACATCAACTCGGCGGCAAAGCCGGGCTTGTAGTCATTGTCCGCTGGTGATGTGGGGCCGACGCCCGGCGCCGGACAATAGGCATTCATGCTCCAGCTATAGCCTGACGACGTGCTGACAACATCGAACAACTTTTGACGATCAAGACCAAGCTTGTCCGCAAGGGCAAAGGATTCACATGTCGCGATCATGGTCACGCCCAAAATCATATTGTTGCAAATTTTCGCGGCTTGACCATTGCCGGACGCACCGCAATAAACTGATTTTTGTCCCATGATTTCAAAGAGGGGCAGGGCTTTGTTAAAGCCCTCATCAGATCCGCCAACCATAAAGGTTAACGTGCCGCCCGCAGCACCGCCGATCCCGCCCGACACTGGCGCATCCAGAGCAAGAATACCTGCCGCCTCACATTGTGCAGCGACAGCGCGCGCGCTTTCCACATCCACTGTTGAGCAATCCAGCAACACAGCGCCTGCTGTCATGGCGGGCAAAATCTGCTCCGAGACAGAGCGTAGGATTGCGCCGTTGGGCAACATGGTAATCACCACATCAGCGCCTACGGCGGCGTCAGCCGCACTTGCCACTGATGTCACGCCATCGGCCATTGTTCCGGCAACATCAAAGCCTTGCACGTGATGACCCGCGGCGGCCAGATTGGCGGCCATAGGTCCACCCATATTCCCGATTCCTATAAATCCGATCTTCATGGCACTGCTGTCCTCTTCAAATGTCAGCTTCTCTTTGCCCAAGGGGCGCAGCATAAAAGAGACATCAACAGCAGGTACTTTGTCCAGCGCATGTTTCCATTTTGGCGCACGATCTTTGTCGATAATCGCGGCGCGAATGCCTTCCAGAAAATCGCCATGTTCCATTGCGCGCGCTGTATAACGATACTCAAGCTCTAACGCGCGTTCAATATCGTGCACGCCTCTTAAGCGATGGATCATTTCTACAGCGCAAGCCATTGAAAGAGGGGAGTTTATTTCAATCATTTTAAGGGTTTTTGCCGCGAATTCGGACCCGTCTGTACGCAGGTTGGTGCAAATATCTGCAAGGCTTTCGCCACAAAAATGCGTGTTAATCTGATCGATGTATTCCCCGATCGCTTGGGTGGGCACAGGCGAAACTGCCTTCGCAATGCACTCGACTGAACCGCTCTCGCTTAGCTGTGCCTTTAAAACATCCCATTTCGCGTCTTCCACAAAGTGGTCAGCAAAGCCTGTCAAAATGGCTTCGCTCGCACTCATACGCGCTGCGGTCAGCGCGTAATATTCGCCCAAACGTCCGGGCGCATGGGCCAACAATAAAGACCCGCCCACATCTGGGACCAGTCCAATACCGCATTCCGGCATTGCTATCCGACTCGAGTCACCCACGATGCGATGAGACGCATGACAGCCGACACCGACACCACCGCCCATTGTGAACCCTTGTAGAAAGCTAACGATAGGTTTGGTGAAACCAGCGATACGTGCATTCAGGCGATATTCATCACGCCAGAACCCCTGTCCATACGCGAAATCACCAGACCGCCCTGTGCTGTACAGATCCGCGATATCCCCACCAGCGCAAAAGGCTTTCTCGCCAGCCGCATCGATCAATACAAGTGCAATGCTTGGATCATTCGCCCAATCGCTTAAGGCCGTATCGATCTCGCGCACCATGTCATAAGTGAGTGCATTCAACGCAGTAGGGCGGTCCAAAGTGATATGGCCCGCATGACCTGATACGCGGATGTGAATGTCGCTCATGATAGACTCTCTCTTTCCATTGGGGCGTGCTATAAATCTGGTTGACGTCTTTGCCGCTTTGGCGCCCTAAGGGCAACACATCGTGGGCAATGGAGTGATTGTTGTCGCTTGCGTTGTTATCTCGCACGCCGAAGCGCTACCATACCTT
>CBFIGL010000023.1:0-44907 GCA_965662135.1 Planktotalea sp.
GTTCAAGCGCGGCCAGGTTCCCCGATCCCGCGCTCCACCGAGAAAACAGGCCGCATGATGACACGTCCGTTCATCCCGCCCAATGCGATCCGGTTGTTTCTGCAACACCGGCCGAGACCGCTTGTGCGCAGCGATCCAGCACATCACGTTAGAGGTGCAAACCGGCAGCGACCCAGCTCCCATCTTAGGCAAGCGAGCGGGCAAAACGTAAAAACCGCCGTCTTCAATATGACCAAAAACGTATCCGCAGCAGTCACAAGCCAGCCGAAAACGCTCTTCCCCATAGACCCGCCAAGCCCCCGCGGCTTCCTCCCTGAGAGATTTTCCAACGCGGGCCACAGTCGAGCCAAGCAGAAAGATTGCACCCTCGCCCGCATCAGAAAATCTTAATCTTGGCCGGGTTCGTTCAACCACACCAGCCCCTCACTACCCCAGCAACCTCACTCGGACGCTGATGCAGCACCCAATGATCCGCGCCTTCAATCTCATGCACCGTTAAATCCGCCGCAAATTCCCCTAAGCCTTCTCGTGTCTCAGGCAACAACGCCGTATCCCCCATGCCCCAGATCAACAAATGCGGGCAGTGGACTTGCAGGCGGGCAGGGTCCATCGCGGGCAGATCCAAAGGCTTCCCCGGATCAGCGACCATCAAGGGCGAGGCGCGGTACCAGTTTATCATGGCGTGTAGACGGCCGGGTCGCGACCACTCGGCCTTGTATTCGACCAGCTTGTCGGGGGTGAGCCAGCTAAGATCCATGTTGGCGGAGAAGAGTTGCATGAGCTTGTTGAAATCATCGGCAGCAAAGCGGCCCTCGGATCCGTCTTCGCGCAGAACGTTGATATATTGCGAGGCGGCTGATTGCGCGCCACCCGCGGCCATGGCGCGCTGGAACGGGACGGGATGCACGCCGTTGGCGATAATCAGGCCAGAGACGAGATCGGGAAAGAACATCGCCAAGCCGTATGCGACAGAGGCCCCCCAATCGTGGCCCATGACTGTGAAAGGCGCCCCTAATTCATCGATGAGCGCGGCCATGTCGGAGGCCAGAACGCCTGTGCGGTAATTCTCAATCCCCTCCGGGCAGTAGCTTTGCCCGTAGCCGCGTTGATCGGGGGCGACGCAGTAGAAATGATCTTGCAATTCCATCGCCAATTCTGCCCAAGCCCCTGAATATTCTGGGAAACCGTGCAGCATCAGCAAGGGGGGCAGGGATGGATCGCCCCATGTGCGCGCAAAGAATTTTTGGCCGTTTAAAGTGAACCAGCGCGGTGTCATGGGGCGTTCCTATCATTTACCAATGTCGAGTGTTTCGAACATCAATCCGGCGGCAGTACGCGGCGCGAAGCCTTCCCAATAGGTGTGCTCGGCCTTTGGTTTGCCGTCTTCGCCCATCGCTGTCACGCCGTCTTTGGCGTTCGGCACCAGATCGAGGTAAGCCGCTTTGCTATCGTCCCCTTTAAGATGCAGGTCCATGAATGCTGTCGCGAAGTGCTGGGCGATATTGTTCATTCGCACATTGTCCCAAACCGCGTCTGCATAGTGTTCAAACGGCGCGAAATCCATGCCCTCGACCATCTGGTAGCCTTCCTTGGGCGATGGCATCGGCGCGCCTGCATTGTGGTTGGCGTTTTCGAACGTCAGCAGGTGCCGCTTGGTGCCTGTGGTTTCCGTAAAGATAGAGCGCAATGCAGAGTAGACAGAGACGTCATCGATAGAACCCGCCATCAACATCAACGGTTTTTCGACCCCCGCGAGGCCGTCCGCAGACCAGAAGCCTGTGTTCTTGCCCCAAGGTGCGATTGCAATGATCGCTTTGACACGCTCGTTCGGCATGCTGGCATGGGTTTCGGAGCCTTCAAGGTGGCGTTGTAGTAGGCCGTTTGGCGTGCCCCATGGATATTCTGTTGAGGCTTGCGTGACGCCTGCGCCGCCGTAGATCAGCGCGCCGTAGCCGCCCATGGAATACCCAAGGATGCCGACTGTATCGCCGTCAATGATAGCGGCGAGTTCGGGGGATGTGCCGGAGAAATCAGCGAAGGTTTCAACGACGAAGTCTTGATCCAACGGGCGATTCAACAGGGTTGAGCCGAAAGCGTTTTGATCTGCATATGTGCTGTCTGCGTGATCAATGGAAACTGTGACGTAGCCCTTTGAAGCAAGGTTTTCACCAAGATGCGCCATCAGGTGGCGATTGCCCGGATAGCCATGCGAAATCACGATAAGCGGGAAGCTACCAGCGGCGGCAGGGGCTGCATCGCGCACGGCCTGGCCTTCCAGATTGACCTGGATCGACGGCGCTCGCAGGTTGACGCCTTCATAGGTTCCCCCTGCTTCAATGTCTTCAGCGGCAGGATACCAAACTTCGACAGTCAAAGGACGATCGTAGGTCGGGGCGTTGTCTGCCGTGGTGTTCACGATGTCGATCTGACCGGGATTGGACAATTCAAACGTGCGTACCCCGACAACGTAGTCGCCATAAGCCGCAAGGGCAGGGGCGTCGGGTCTGATCGTATCAATTCGATTTTCTGCCATGGCTGGGCTTACCATAAGTCCTACCGCAGCGGCGGCCAATACATGTCTCATCGTCCAAACTCCCTGAATTTTGAATAATCCGAGCATGACGCAGGTTTGACACCGATCAAGGACGACGCAGCGGAACTCTGCCACATTCGGGTATGAAAAACCGCGCGGAGGACTTTATGACTGACCAAACGACAGCGAATGATGTGGCAAACGATGTCACAACATCCGATCAGAACCGACAGACAGCCACGCAATTGCGTCGGACGTTCGAACAAGGGGCCTATCCCTACACCGACAAGATGCCGCGCAAGGAATATGAGGCGCTTAAGGCCGAATTGCAGGCAGAGTTGCTGAAAGTGCAGCATTGGGCACAGGAGACGGGCGAGAAGTTTGTACTGTTGTTCGAAGGGCGCGATGCTGCCGGTAAGGGCGGTACGATCAAGCGTTTCACCGAACATTTGAACCCACGCGCCGCGCGTGTTGTTGCGTTGAACAAGCCGACAGTCGCAGAGCAAGGCCAGTGGTATTTCCAAAGATATATCAATTATTTACCGACGTCTGGCGAAATGGTTCTTTATGATCGTAGTTGGTATAATCGCGCCGGTGTTGAGCGGGTCATGGGATTTTGCGAACCGGGCGAATATTTGGAGTTTATGCGTCAGACGCCTGATTTGGAGCGGATGCTGACGCGCTCGGGTATCCGACTTTACAAATACTGGTTCTCAGTCACGCAGGACGAGCAAAAAGCACGCTTTGAGAGCCGTGCGACAGATCCTTTGAAACGCTGGAAGCTGTCCCCGATTGATAAAGCCTCTCTTGGTAAGTGGGATGCCTATACAGAGGCGAAAGAAGCGATGTTCTTTTACACCGATACTGCTGATGCGCCTTGGACGGTGATCAAATCGAATGACAAGAAACGCGCGCGTTTGGGCTGCATGCTGCATTTCCTGAATTCTTTGGATTACCCCGACAAAGATACATCTTTGGTCACGCCACCTGACCCGTTGATCGTGGGTGGGGCTGCGCATGTGATCCATGCGTCAAGCCATATTCTGGGGTCTGGGACCACTTGAGATGGGCGCAGCGGGTGGTGGGGGTCGAAGGTCCCATTCACCCGCTGCACAAAAATTTACAAAAACGCGCGCAGGTCATCCATCACGGGGTTGAACAGTGTGAAAGCGTCGTTGATCGCACCTGCGACGTCCGCGCTTGGCTCCGTTTCGATGTCTTTCCACAGAACCAAGGATTTGCGCTGTAACAGCTCAGCGCGCGGATGATCCTTTTCAAACGGGCTGGGCACGCGCTTCAATTCGGGCTTGCCCAGTGTCGCGCCTGTTGCATCAATACGGGTTTGAAAGGCGTCGCCTTCGCGCTCTGATACCCAAGCACGCCATGCGGATTGCTGTGCTTTGTCAAAGCTCATTACACCGGCACCGACTTTCACATATTCCTGTGCAATTCCAAAGAAATACGCAGGCTGTGTGCCATTGCCCTGTGGTGTCCACATCATATGAAGATGTGTCGAGTAGGGCGTTTTGTCTTTGGAAAACCGTACATCACGGTTGGCGCGAAACAATTTTGTGCTGACAGGCTGCTCCAGCAATGTCGCTAGCTGCGCTTGGAGATCACCCAGCAAGGCTTTTGCAGGCTTCTTGAGGGCGGTGTCATAGCGTGTTTTGTTTTCGTTGAACCATTCACGGTTATTATTTTCTGAAAGCTCGTTCAAAAACGCACGGCTGTCGGTGATTAGAGTAGAATAAGCAACTTGCATGAGCGCGCCTTTGGGCTTGTGAAAAATATGTCATCGCCTATTTAACCTAAATGCACCGACTGTCCCGAACTCTTTTCTGTGCCGCGCTGACAAGCGGCTTGATCGCGCCTCTGGCAAGCGCGCATCCTCATGTGTTTGTCACCACGCGCATGGTGCTTGACATGAATGAGGCCCAGCAAATCACCGGTGTCACGATGACATGGGAATATGATGACTTTTTCTCACTGCTGATCTTTGAAGATATGGGGCTGGATAAAGACGCTGACGGTGCGTTGAGCAACGCAGAGCTGGACCAGCTTATGGGGTTTGATCTGATCGAATGGCCTGACGGGTTCGAGGGCGATTTGTACCTGACTTCTGAAGGACGCAAGATCGAGATGCCGCGCCCCGTGCCACATGACATCGCAGTGCGAAGTGGCAAGATTATAGCGACGCAAAAGCGTGATATTCCGAATGTGGCTGCAGAAGGTTTGGTGATCCGCCAGTATGATCCGACTTATTATGTGTCCTACGATCTAAGCGGTGGCATTGAAGTGCCAGCCCCCTGCGCTGTGCGCATTGAAGGCCCTGATCTTGAAGCGGCCGAAGCCGAAGTCGAAAAAATGACCAAGCAAAGTCTGGGCGATGATGTCTTTATGGAAGTGAAGCTGGGACACCTTTATGCCAGCAGCGCTGTGATTTCATGCGCTGGGTAAGTGGCGCTATTGTTGGGGGTCTTGCAGGTCTTGCCTTGTGGCTTTGGGGCTTTGGCGGGGCAGGCGATTTATCGCGCTGGGCCGCAGAGGGCCAACGGGATGTCCAACAAGCCATGGCAGGCTTTTTGCGCGGTTTAAAGCGCGGCGACGCTGGCGCATTCACCGCTTTGATGATGCTCTGTTTTGCCTATGGGTTCTTTCACGCAGCCGGACCGGGGCATGGCAAATTGGTGATCGGCGGGTACGGTGTGGCCACGAAGGTGTCGGCGGTTCGATTGTCTGTTTTGGCACTGGCGTCCAGTCTTGCGCAGGCCGGCACGGCGGTGCTGTTGATCGGTGCCGGATTTCTGGTCTTTGGATGGGGGCGTGAACAAATGGGCGCGCTTGCCGATCAATGGCTTGCACCGCTGAGCACGGGCGCGATTGCTTTGGTCGGCTTATGGCTGGCATGGCGCGGGATCAGGGCGCTGCGCGGGCGCAAAGCCGCTGAGGTCAGCGATGTTTGCGCCAGTTGCGGACATTCCCATGGGCCAACGCCTGAACAAGCCGCTGAGGTTCATTCGCTTCGCGACGCCGCTGCGGTGATTGGTGCCATTGCGATAAGGCCTTGTACTGGCGCGCTTTTCTTGCTGATCATCACATGGAGTATGGGGATATTCGCCGCCGGCATAGTGGGTGCATTTGTGATGGGTCTTGGCACGGCAAGTATAACAGTGCTGGTTGCGCTTGCGTCGGTTTCGCTGCGCTCGGGACTGATGACTTGGATCAGCAGCAGCGCGCAGGTCTTCACCGCTTCGATGGTGCTGCAAATTATGATCGGGTTTGGCATTGCCGCGATTGCCCTGCAAATGACGCTTGCCGCGCTTTAAGGCTTAGGCCAAGGTTCGCGGATGAGTGAACAAGTGATATCCCCTAAAACGCCGACCACCCCGATGAGCACATCCGGCCACGTGCGCGCGATTGTTACCTTGGGTTTGCCGCTTATTGGTGGGCATTTGGCGCAGTTTTCCATCGGTTTGACCGATACGATTATGATGGGCTGGTATTCCATCGAAGGTCTGGCTGCCGTCACGCTTGCCAGCACTTTCTTTTTCGTATTGTTCATCTTTGGATCGGGTTTCGCACAAGCGGTGATGCCGCTGGTGGCCAGTCAATTTGCAGACAATGATGACGTACAAGTGCGCCGCACCACGCGCATGGGGCTGTGGATGTCCTTCGCCTTTGCCATTGCCGTTATGCCGCTTTTCTATTTTTCCGAAGCGTTGCTACTGGCACTTGGGCAAACGCCAGATCTGTCCGCCGAAGCTCAAGCCTATCTGCGTATCGCGGGCTGGGGGATCATTCCAGCACTTGGGGTTATGGTGCTTAAGTCCTACCTTGCAGCACTGGAACGCACGCAGGTCGTGCTTTGGGTGACTTTGGTTGCGATGGTAGTGAACGGTTTCGCCAATTACGCACTGATCTTTGGCAATTGGGGCGCGCCTGAACTGGGCCTACGCGGGTCTGCAATTGCATCGCTGGGGGTGCAAATTTTATCGCTTTTGGTGATTGCGGGTTATGTGCTGCGCGCCTTGCCCAAGCAGCAAATCTTTGCACGCCTTTGGAAACCTGATTGGGACGCCTTCTTTCTGGTGGGTCGTCTGGGTGTTCCCATCGGCTTTACGATGCTTGCGGAAGTCGGTCTGTTCGCCACGTCAACTTTGATGATGGGGTGGCTGGGCACGATCCAGCTTGCCGCGCATGGGGTGGCTTTGCAGCTTGCAAGCCTTACTTTCATGGTCCATTTGGGCCTGTCTAACGCTGCGACGGTACGATCTGGCAACGCCCTTGGGCACCGCGATCCTGACCATCTGATGCGCGGTGCAAGGGTTGTGATCGCCATGTCGCTGCTGGTCGCGTTTTTGACAATTATCGTGTTCGTTCTGATCCCTGAACCGCTGATATCGGTGTTTTTGGACAAGGATGAACCCAACCGTGCAGAAATCATGGTCATCGGGGCAATCTTGTTGCTGATGGCAGGCATTTTTCAATTGGTGGATGCGGCCCAAGTCATGGCCCTTGGGCTCTTGCGCGGTTTGCGCGATACCAAAGTCCCGATGAGCTTTGCCGTGTTCAGCTACTGGGTCGTCGGCGTGCCATGCAGCTACCTGCTGGGCTTTACCTTTGGTTTTGAAGGGGCAGGGGTTTGGGGCGGATTGGTGATCGGTCTTACCTGTGCGGCAATTCTTATGACGGAACGCTTTTTTCGCTTGGGGCCAAAGCTGGCTGCAAAAGGCGTTTAGCGATCTTTCAGCAGACCATCCGCTTTCTTACGGACCAAGACAGAGCGCAGATCATGCATCGCAAGCAGCAAATCATCTGTCACAGCCTCAAGCTGTTCATCGCTCGCTTTGGCCTGCGCCCATTGTGTGGTAAGGTTAAGGTAGTCAACCGCGCGATAAATATCATCAATGTCACGCTCGGCCAACAGGGCTGTGCGTTCTTCCATCCAGTCTTGAATGACTTCTAGATCACGCTCTGTAAGTTCGCGATCCCCTTGGGGTTTGATTTCACCGTTGCGAATATTGATCGCAGCGATCTGATCCATCTCGATCCGACGCTGGCGGTTTTCGGTATCCACACGAAAAACGAGCGCGCCGTTTTCGCGCACTCGAAAATAGTAATCGGGAAGATGTCCTGACATATCAGTCTTTCGCGTTCGGTTTCTTTACGCGAGCGTAGCACAGAAAGACTGGATGCGCGTACAGGCCTCTTTCAGTGCTTCGTCTGATGTGGCGTAACTCACACGGAAATTTGGCGAAAGCCCGAAAGCCGCACCAAAAACAACCGCAACGCCTTTGTCTTCCAGCAGTTTTGTCGCGAAAATCTCGTCATTTTCTATGACCGTGCCGTCGGGCGTCTTTTTACCAATCAAACCAGCAATAGAGGGGTAGACATAAAACGCACCCTCCGGCACCGGGCATGTCATGCCGTCAATTGCGGACAGCATTTCAACGACCAAATTGCGCCGGCGCACAAAAATCTTGTTGTTCTCGGCCAAGAAATCCTGCGGACCATTCAGCGCTTCGACAGCGGCCCATTGGGACACTGTGCACGGGTTTGACGTGCTTTGGCTTTGAATTTTGCGCATCGCGCCAATCAATTCTTTCGGACCTGCGGCGTAGCCAATGCGCCAGCCTGTCATGGCGTAGGCTTTGGACACGCCATTGCAGGTCAGCGTGCGCTCATACAGGCGTGGCTCAAGTTGGGCGGGCGTGACGAATTCAAAGCCATCATACATCAGATGCTCATACATATCGTCTGTCATCACCCAAACGTGGGGGTGACGCATTAAGACATCTGTCAGCTCTTTCAACTCTTCACGGTTATAACCTGCACCCGTCGGATTGGACGGAGAGTTAAAGATGAACCATTTTGTTTTCGGGGTGATCGCCGCCTCAAGCTGATCTGCGGTCAACTTGTAATCTGTCTGGGACGAAGCGGTTGCCACAACAGGCGTTCCACCTGCGAGCAGGACCATATCCGGATAGCTGACCCAATAAGGGGCTGCGATGACGACTTCATCACCAGGATTCATCGTCGCCATAAGTGCGTTATAGAGGATCTGTTTGCCCCCCGTTCCGACAGACACCTGATCAGGCGTATATGTCAGTTCATTGTCGCGCAGCAATTTGGCGCAAATCGCATGCTTTAACTCGATGATGCCATCGACAGCTGTGTATTTGGTTTTGCCTGCGTCCATCGCGTCTGCGGCTGCGTCTTTGATATTTTGGGGCGTGTCGAAATCAGGTTCGCCTGCGCCAAGGCCGATCACATCATGGCCAGCGGCTTTCAGCTCTTGCGCCTTTGCCGTGACTGCGATGGTAGGGGATGGTTTTACGCGTGAGAGTGTCGCAGATAGGAAAGTCATAAGGCGCTCCGAATTGCAATTGGGCCATGTCCCTCTTAGGGTGGGGATCGCGCGCAATCAAGCGTTCTGGATCACGATACAGGAGAAAGCCCAATGGATGACCTTGATGCCTTGAATGCAAAGCCTTTGACAACCGAGGACATGTCAGCAGAGGATTGGTACGGGCCGGACGCGGCGACCTTTGGTGACAGATTGGCGGCGGCGCGTGAATATGCCCAAATGAACCAAGCACAATTGGCACGCCGGCTTGGAATCAAAGCCAGCACGCTGCGGTCTTGGGAACAGGACTTGTCTGAACCACGCGCGAACCATTTGTCGATTATGGCCGGTGTTTTGAATGTCTCGATGATGTGGTTGATGAATGGCGACGGCGAAGGACTTGAGGCTCCCAGCACTGACAACACAGAGGTGGACGGCGATATTTTCGCGCTGTTGCGTGACTTGCGCGATTTGCGTGTGACAATCAGCCAGTCGTCCGAACAATTGGGCCGTTTGGAGAAGCGTCTGCGTGCAGCGCTAAAGAACTTGTGATGCAGGAAACGTCAGAAAACCGCATCAAGCGATTGAAAATGCGGTCTATGCGCCGTGGCATCAAAGAGATGGATATCATTCTCTCAGCCTATGCGGATAGCAATCTGGAAAACATGCCGGAAGAGGCGATCATACTTTATGACGCGCTTTTGGATGAGAACGATCAAGACCTTTATTCTTGGGTGACAGGACAAACGACTCCACCCCATAAATTCCAAGAATTGCTGTCTCATATCGCGCAAACCTTTCAGAAATAACAGGTTTTCGAGTTTAACCGAATATTTGCAAATTTGTCTCATTCTTGTCCACGAGCAGTTAAGCGGAGACAAGAATGAGCATACACAGCGTAGTCCAGAACGATTTGAAGACTGGAGCGGACAAAGGTTTTATTACAGGCTATCTAGAAGCGCTTGCGCTGGTAGAACGGTTGCACAGGCTGTTGCTTGATGTGATCAAGGATGAATTCGAGCGGGTCAACATGCTTGAAATCAATGCAGTGCAAGCGCTTTTGCTATTCAACATTGGCGACAATGAAGTCACAGCAGGCGAACTGAAATCGCGTGGCTATTACCAAGGTTCAAACGTCAGTTACAACCTTAAGAAGTTGGTCGAGATGGATTTTATGCATCACCAACGCTGTGAGATTGATCGCCGTTCCGTGCGTGTGAAACTGACCGATAAGGGGCGCGAAGTACGCGATATCGTTTCAGATTTGTTCGAGCGCCATGCTGATGGCCTGCAAAGCAAAGGTGTGCTGGGTCCCGAAGGTTTGATCGATATTACAGGTTCGCTCAAACGGATGGAGCGGTATTGGACCGATCAAATCCGTTACATCTACTGATCTTTGGGCGTAATCTGCGTGAGCATCATCCCATGTAGTTCGCGCTTGAGTTTGCGGATCATCGCATCCTCATAGTCTTCAAACCCTAAAGCGACTTCGACAAAGCTGTCAGGTCCGCGCAAGACATAGGCTTTGAAATAGGAAGACAACTCGCCAATTTGTTCTTGGCGGTTGTCACCATGATCAAGCGCGTCTGCGCCAATGACCAATGCGTTTATGGTGACGTTTCGAAACAGGTCATCGTTTAGATCTTTGGGATGCGGTCCGGTGTTGGATTTACCGTCGCCCGAGATATCAAGCGTGCGGGTCCAGCAATCGGGCTGTTGGGCAAGCAAGTTTGCTCCGTACAACATCGCACGTCCCAAGCCGGTTGACTGATCAGACGGTGTGCGTTGGGTCGACTTTAACTGCTGCACAATTGCGTTTAGGCGTTGTCCATCGCTTACACTTGTCCAAGGCAGTGACATAATTTGATTTTGCGGGCTGCTCCATTCATAGACCGCTATGCGCACAGGTGCGCTGGGCATGGAGAGTAAAATATCCCTGACCTCTGGATTGGTAAGCGCATTGGCCAAACCGTCAAGTTGCATGCGGTACTCGCGGCTATCCACAGAGCCTGATACATCCAAGCCAAGCGCAAGCGCTTGCCGACACCGCTGTTGCGCCATGGCGCTGGATGCGACCGTACAGACAGCCAGGACAGCAAGGCCTGACTTTATCATAGACGTGGCGCGATGGCGCGATTGTTCAAAGGTGCGCTGCCCAGCATTATATTGCTGATTTCGCGAAAGAGCTTGCGGGTCATGGCACGTTCAAAGTCTTCAAAACCTCGGGCGATTTCCAAAAAGGCAAGCCGTCCGCGCAGAACTTCGCGCTCATAGAACCATTCCACTTCAGGATCGCTTCCAACGATGACCAGCCCGTTTACGGTGACATCCTCAAATGGGAAATGGCGGTAAGCCATTTGCGGGCCAAAGCCGTCGTTATTGATGCCATCACCCGAGACGTCCATTACTTTGCGATCACAGGTTGGCGCGATTTTGAAAAGTCCTGCCCCATACCCAAGTGAAAACCCCATGGACGTCGGGAATCTTGAATAACTGCGTTCGCTGTTCATTATCGTGTTTGCTGCCGCTGCGACGGCTTGCCTGTCCGTAAGGTTCTGCCACTGAAGGATATTGCGCTGTTGGTATCGACCACTCCATTCATAGATCGCGAGTGATACGTGCCCGTCGCGCGTGTCCAAAATTGCGCGCAACACATCCTCTGACATCAAGGCCGACGCCAGCCCTGTTTGTTGCATGCGGTATTCTTCATCCGAAACAGACGACGACACATCCATCGCAAGCAGCAGCGCTAGGCGGCATGACGCCTGCGCACCGCTTGCGATCAGCGCACTGATCGCAAAAGACAGGGCAATTAGGGCGCGCCGGATCACCAGTGCCCCGTGTTTTCCATGCTTGTCCATGGTTCTGCAGGTGTCAGCGCGTCGCCGTCTTGCAAAAGCTCGATAGAAATATTGTCAGGCGAGCGCACGAAAGCCATGCGTCCATCTCTGGGTGGGCGGTTGATGGTCACGCCATTGTCCATCAGATGCTGACAGGTCGCGTAGATGTCAGGCACGGAATAGGCGAGATGGCCGAAATGACGCCCGTCTGTGGGTAATTCGTCATCGCCATCCCAATTGTATGTCAACTCAACAGGGCATTCTGGCTGATCGGGGGGTGCCATAAAAATCAGCGAAAATCGACCCTGTTCGCTATCCATTCGGCGCGTTTCTTCGAGGCCGAGAAGCTTGTAGAACGCCATGGACGCCTCAAGATTCTTTACGCGGACCATCGTGTGCAAATATTTCAAGGTCATCTGACTCTCCATCTTGGTTGATGAAAAGAGTAGCGGCAGAAACGAAACTGTCGAGAGGCTTAAGGCAAATTACAGACCTTAAAGCGGCTTAGAACGAAGATTGGATACCAAGACGCACACCAAACTGACGGCTTTCATAAAGCCCAATGTTAGACTTGGTCTGACTTGCCGAAAGCGTCAAGGATGGTGAAAAGCCAAAGTACTCGATCTGATTGAACACTCCGGTCACGTCGACCGAGGCGGTTTTGTCCTGCCGTCCGAAACGTGTGAAACGCGATGTTTCGTGGTTTTTCTGGCTCAAAGAGAGGCCAAGACCAATCGATACGCCTGCAATTGGGCGGGCAAATGCATAGCGCGTGCTAAGGCTAAGTTGCTCATAGTCCAGCGTCGCATCGATAGAGTTGCTTTTCTTTGCGTTCATGCTGAGTGTAAGTTGATCTTTGTTGCCCATGCTAAGACGAACGCCCGTGCTAAGCCCCCAGTTGTCCGCGTCTTGACGCGCAGAAAGCGATTGTTGGTATTCACGCGCCAAACCCAGAAAGACAAAATTGCCGGGCGTGAATACATAGTTCTGAGTGATACTTGCGCGTGCGTATTGCATGAAAGGTTCTTGGCTGTACCACGTGCGACCACCCGTGATTTCAATCTGGTTGGGGAAATCAGTGCCAGGTCCAGTAAAGCCACGGCGAATGTAGGACAGGGACGCTGATGAAAAGGCAAAGTCTGATCCTTCGGCGTTTGGGGCCTGATCCTTGGCTTCGGCGCTCATGGTGTAGGTGCGATGATCTAGGCGCATCAGAAGGTCATTCTGGCCGCGTGCAGATTCAGATAAGCGGTAACGCGTTGCAATGCCTGCGTTATACTGAACCCCAGATAATGCGCGCGCCGTGCCGCTGAGTTGAAATTCGAAGGGTAGATCAAAGAGGCGCGTCGAACCGCGCGCACTTCCATTGTTAATGTTGGAGCTGGGGGACGCAGAAAAACTAAGCTCGGTCGACCAAGGATTGGTACGTTGCACATAGCGGAAATCACGTACTGCGATCTGTTTTAATTCCTCGTTCGGGGCGTTTTGTGCCGCACGACGAAGCCACAATTGCGCGCGGGATTTCGCACCGTTTGACGACAAGGATTGGGCCATGACCATGGACGAGCCAAAGCGCTCAGAGGCGTTGCTCGCGCCGCTCCAAGCTTTGCGTGCCATGCTAATTGCTTCGGGAAGTTTGCCCAGATCACGTGCTGCGCGTGCGCGAATGATAAGCGCCTCTGTATCATTTGGATTGCGCTGCAATAGTGCGCTGGCCATCTCGTAACCTTGTGCGGGTTGGCCGTTGATCACTGCATTCGCAGCAAGAACGCGCAATTGTTGTGGGGTGACGTCAATGCTTTGTGCTGATTGCGCATTTGCGATGCTATGTGTAAAGCCTAGCGCAAAAATACCAAGCACCATCAGTGACAAACAACGTCTCATTCTAAAACCCATTTACCAAGCTCCAGCGCGAATATTGTGCGCCAATTTTTAAATTACTCACGTACAGCAAAGAAACCTGCTGTTTCGCGCACGGTAACGCTATTTCCGTAGCGCGGGGAGTCTGAAGTCACAACAACGACACCCGTGATTGTACTTGCGTCGTCACCCGACAACACCGCGAAGCAGTTGCCTTCTTCAAAGACATCTCCGCTGGATGGGTTGTTCGAGCGGACGGTGCCTGTCAGTTCACCGTTGCTATCCAGTACGCCCGGTTCGATGACGAAGCGCAGGACAGGCAACTGTGTCGTGCCTGCGCCAAAAGCGGTTAGGATATCCGAGGTCACATCGTTGCGGTCCAGGTCAAAGACCTGACGGTTCGTGACAAGCCCGTTGACGCCTGCGCCTTCATTGAAGTCGTTGAAATCTATACGCACTTCCATATCGCCGTTGACATATTCGAGCCCGCCTTGACCAAGAAAATCACGTAAGCCGCCATAGTTGTCACTGCCAGTGTATAGGGCCTGACCGGAGGTGGGCAGTGTTACGCCGCCATTACGCTGATACAGATACCCGCCAAAGCCGTATTCGATATAGGCACCCGTGCGCACAATCGCGATTGATGTGTTTCCATCAGGACCAACGCCATAAAGTGCTCGGTAGTTCATCTGGTTGATACTTCCAGCCGTCAGCCCGTCCGCGACAGTTGCTTCGTTTTCAAAGACGCTGAAAGGACCAATCCCGAAGCGGTTGTTCGAGGAATCGCGGACCGCAGTGTAGGGGCCTTCACCATCGAAGGCGATGTTATCGACCGTGAACGTATCGTTTACACTGTCATAAGCAAAGCCTTGCGCGAACCCATTGCCCGTATCGCTATCGTCGCCAGTCGATGCTTCGCGTCGGAAAATTGCATCATTTGCTGAGGGGGTCGCAGTACCCGGCAAAATTGTGCGATTAGACGAAATGGGATCACCGGTGTCGGTTGTCGTCTCAGTCGTCTCTGTCTTTGTGTCATCTGCTTCAGGCTCGTCCGAGGCAACCGTTGTTGACGTCGTCGTCGTTGTCGTCGCTGCCTCTTCCTCATCGAAGGGATTTGTTCCATTGAAGCCTGCAAGCAAAGCAATAAGCGCGAACTGGATGAAAAAATGAGTCATGCAAACAGCCTTTTCCGTAGTGCGCATAAACTCTTTGTTAGAGGCAAAAGAGTCAACGCAACTTAGGACGAATTTCCTGACTATTCGTAAACAAGAAACCTTGTGAAGGCTACCGAATGTTGCGGTATTGTTTCCAACATGGTGCATATTTGGTCGTTTTCACCAAATCGACGGATAGCAGATCCGCTCAGGCGAGGGTTTTCAAAAGCGCGTCAAGCCGTGTTAGTCCAAGGGATAAATTTGCCTCTTGCCCACCACCCACGCCGACCCGAATATGGTTGGGTTGATCATAAGCTGATCCGGGCAACAAGAAGGTGCGATAGGGCGCCGCAAGAAGCATTTTCGCGATGTCATCGCCGTGCAGATCATCGCCCAGACGCGCAAGGCCAATCAGGCCAGCCTGTGGTGGCGTCCAATCAAGCAGCGGTTGTGTCTCGACAAAACCGTCAAGCAACTCCAAGTTGCTTCGCCCATCTGCGCGCGCTTGATCCATCGCGGTTACGTAACGATTTGGTCGCAAAGCGATTTCAGCGATGTGCTCTCCCATAATATTCATGATTTCGCTGGAGTTTTCACGCAAGATCACTGCGTCCATCACCAAGTCTTCATTTCGGCAAATCAACCATCCGGTTCGCAAGCCCTGTAAGCCAAGCGCTTTGGACACGCTCCCTGTCGTGATGCCGCGCTCGTACAAACCCGCTATTGAGGGCGCGCGTGGTGCGTTCCATTCCAGACCTGCGTAGACTTCATCAACCAACAACCACGCGCCCACATAGCGGGCAATACCGACGATTTCGGATAATTCGTCACGGGTCAGCAAACGACCGGTTGGATTGTTCGGGTTGGTGAGAAAAATCAGCTTGGTCTTGTTCGTGACCGTCGCGCGCAACTCGTCCAGTGGCAAAGCCCATCCCTCTGCTTCGCGACGAGTCACTGTTTTGATGACGGCACCTTCGGCTTTGGCCATCACTTCTGCCTGTGGCCAGCCGGGTTTTTCAACGACGATTTCGTCACCCGTCTCCAGTAGTTGGCGAAGAACAAGGTAATTGGCTTCAGCCGCACCGGCTGTGATCAACACGTCATCTGTGGTGCAGGTGTCTGGTAAAGCCGCGTGCTGCAACACATGGGCGCGCAACTCAGGCAAGCCGCGAAACGAACGTCCGTTCCAATCCAGCGAAAGGCTAGGGTCGAGATCTTCCAGAAAATCCCCAAGCAGTGGTGATTTAGAAAGCGAAAAGCCAAGAAATGCCTCTGGGTCCGCCTGTGTGGTTTCAAGCAGATATTCGAATAACGTGTGAATCTTGACTTTCATTTGTGGTCCTGCCCAAATTGCGCGATTTCAGGGGAGAGCATCGTGGGTCTGACAGGTTTCATCAAGGGGCAAGCCAATCAAGTACATGTGCTTGATTACGGTTTGTTCAAAGTTCATGCGAATGGGCGGGTTATCGGAATTTGCGGATTTTTGATCGTCACCGACGCAGGTGAACGTATTCTGGTCGATACAGGCTTTCCCGAGAAATACGCACTTGATGTAGAAGCTGCCTCTGCCGAGGATCAATTGGGCGCGTTCGGGGAAGTTCTGCAACTGACACAGGGAAATCTACCAAAGGCGCAATTGGCTTTGTCAGGAACCAAGCCGGAAGATATCGATTTATTAATCACTACGCATACGCACATAGATCATGTGGGTGGTTTGGCTGATTTCCCGGGTGCGCCAATCCTGATCGCCAAGGCAGAACGTGATTTGCCCAAGCCAATGTATTGGGGCGGGGCACAACCGATGGAGTGGCCGGATCGTAGCTATTTACTGGTAGAAGATGACCTGCAACTGGGACCCAACTTGCACGTTTTACTGGTGCCCGGACATGCACCGGGCCAATTAGCGCTATTGGTTGATCTGCCCGAAACAGGCCCGATGCTTTTGGTCAGCGATGCTATTTCCCGCCCAGCAGAGGTGGATGAGAAATTTGCAGGCGCTTGGAATGAAGAGCAAGCGATCAGCAGTGGCGCGCGTTTGTTATCGCTTGCACAGCAACGCGGTGCGCAGATCATCTACGGGCATTGCCCCGAGCAATGGAAAACCCTGCGCAAGGCTCCTGAGTATTTCAGCTGATCTTAGCGTACATCGCGCCCTTGATTCAGGATAAACACGTTCCCGCTTGAAACATCTCCCATGGGGCCTGCAAGGAAAGACACCCAACCTGCGATTTGTTCTGGCTGCATCGCGTGCCCATGGGGCATTTGGGCAATTGCGCCGGCAAGCACATCTTCGCTGAGAACGCCGAACAAGGGGGTTTCTGTCATCGCAGGTGCTATGGAATTGACGCAGATTTTGTCTGTTGCGTAGCGGCGCGCAAGATCTTTGGTCAGTGTGTCCAACGCCGCTTTGCTGGCGCGGTACGGGGGTGGGTCGAACACGTCGAAATTATACGCCCCATTTGAGGAGATGTTGATAATCTTCTTCACGCCGTCCCGCTTTAGCATCAAGGGCACGGCGTTTTGACAGCAAAAGAAAGCAGTGTCGAAGTTCAACGCCATTTGTTGTTTGAGCTCATCTGAGGGAATATTGGGAAACTCGGACATGAAACAGGTGCCTGCGTTGTTCACTAGCACGTCTATACCACCGCAGGTCTGCGCGACTTGCTCGAAAGCTACCGCAACGGCATCAGGATCGGTAAGATCAACTGTTATTCCCAGAAAATCGGCTCCAAGATCTTGGTGAAGGGTATCCAGACCCGTTTGAGAGATATCGAAACCAGCCACACGTAAACCATCCGCATGAAGCTTACGCACAAAGGCTTGGCCCATGCCGCCCGACGCGCCTGTCACGATTGCTACTTTTTGCATGCCTGTGGTCCTCAAGTCGTTTTGCAGATCAAATCGACTGTGCGGCGACATCAAAGGCTTTGCAATCCCGTGATGTGATTGTGCTAGAACACTTGCACTTCATAGCGCTGCATGCATTGTGTTCGCATAAAGAATTCCTTGGGAGATAAAAATGAACAAACTTCTTACAGCAACAGCCGTATCCGCACTGATGTGCTCAGCGGCCTTCGCAGAAGATATCAAACTGGGTTTGATCTACGGCTACACGGGCCCGATTGAATCCCTGACAGGCCCGATGGCGGCTGGTGCAGAGCTGGCGATGAAGGAAGTCACTGATTCCGGTCTTTTACTGGATGGCTCGACTGTTACGTCTGTGCGTGCCGATTCCACATGCCTCGATTCCGCCGCTGCTACAGCTGCAGCAGAGCGTCTTGTGACAGCTGACAAAGTCAACGCAATCGTTGGCGCAGACTGTTCCGGTGTCACAGGCGCGGTTTTGCAGAACGTCGCACGCGCAAACGGCATTGTAATGATTTCGCCATCTGCCACATCCCCGGCACTGTCCACAGCTGAAGATGATGGTCTTTTCTTCCGCACAGCACCATCAGATGCGCGCGAAGGTCAGGTTATGACAGACATCCTTATGGAAGAGGGCATCAAATCTGTCGCTTTGACATATACCAACAGCGACTACGGCAAAGGCTTGGCGGATTCATTTGTTTCTGCATTCGAAGCGGCTGGTGGCGAGATCACAGTCAACATCTCGCACGAAGATGGCAAAGCGGATTATTCCTCTGAAGTAGGTACTTTGGCCTCTGCGGGCGGCGACATTCTGGTTGTTGCAGGTTATCTTGACCAAGGTGGACGCGGCATCATCGAAGGGTCTTTGGACACAGGCGCATGGGATCGTTTCGTTCTTCCAGGTGGTATGATCGGTGACAACATCCTAACAATCGGCGAAGGCCTAAACGGCTCCTTCGGTCAGGTTGCAGGGACAGATAGCACGGGTGCTGCGACATACGCTGAAATGGCGACGGCGGCTGGTTTTGATGGCACATCACCTTTCACACCAGAAAGCTACGACGCGGCTGCGTTGATCATGCTGGCGATGCAAGCGGCTGGGTCTTCTGCCAGCGCGGATCTGAAAGATCACGTCTTTGACGTTGCAAACGCACCGGGTGAAAAGATCTTCCCTGGTGAGTTGGCGAAAGCGTTGCAAATCATCAAGGATGGTGGCGACATTGACTATGTTGGTGCATCCGCAGTTGAAATGATCGGCAACGGCGAAAGCGCAGGCAGCTACCGTCAGCTTCGCGTTGTTGATGGCAAGTTCGAGACTGTTAAGTACCGCTAAGCGCACTATCTAAATAATTGAAGGCCCCGGCAGTGCTGGGGCTTTCTTCTTTTCAGCCCTTTGCGAGGACGCGGATCATGCGTAGCAATACCAAACACGCCGGCTATTTTCTGTACCATTCGATCGGGATGTATCCCGGTAAGGAAGAAGAATTAGCCGCCGCAACTGCGGAGTTTGCGCAGATTTGGGCCGCACCCGATGATAAGCAGTGGGGCTATGTGCTGCTAAGACGTCAGGATTTCATTGATTACTGGCGTCGCATTATCAATGTGCCCAAAGGCTCGATGACCACCTGCGAGAGCGTCACAGACGGTATGCACAAACTCATGCGTGCGCTGCCTGATGGGCAATTGCGCGGCAAACGGGTTTTGGTGGCGGAGGATTGCTTTCCCTCAATGCATTTCCTGCTGGCAGGGCTTGCGCCGAAGATGGGCTTTACGCTGGATACAGTGCCCAAGCGTGACGGCGCGTCATGGGTAGAGCCAGACGATTTCATGGAGCAATGGGGCCGTGACGTTGGATTGGCCTTGCTGACATGGGTGACGTCCACGGCCTCTGCGCGCGTTGATTTGGCACCTCTGGTCGCGCATGGTCGTGAAATGGGCAGTATGATCGGCGTCGATATCACCCAAGCCGCTGGCCTGATCCCGTTTGACGCAATGGAGCCGAAAGTTGATTTTGTTCTCTCGACCTCGCTTAAGTGGATGTGTGGTACGCCGGGGGCGGGAATCCTTTATGTGGATAAAGCACTTGCGCGTGAATTAGAGCCCGAAGCGCGTGGATGGTTTTCGCAGAACAACCCGTTTTCGTGGGACCTCGACAAGTTTGAATACGCGCCGGATATCCGGCGCTTTGACAGTGGCACGCCCGGGTCTGTGGCCGCCTTGTCGTCTTTGCCGGCGTTGAAATGGCACGCGAGTCAGGATCACGCAGAACTCGCGTCGTGGAACCGCGAATTGGTGGATTTGATCATCAAACGCGCGGATGCGCTTGACTTGCCACTGCATTCGCCACGCGATGTGGATCGCCGCGGTGGTTCGGTCATGTTGCGCTTTCCTGACAAGGCTGAGGCGGCTGCGGTGGTCGGTGCTTTGGGTGTTGAAGGCCTGTCAGTCGATTTTCGCGGGCGACTGTTCCGCATGTCACCTGGCAATGTCACATCAAAAGAGACCATCAATGACGTGTTTGATCTGACAAGCGAAGTCATGACCCGCCGCCGCCGCCGTTTTGCGGGGCAGGGGGTATCACCTAAGGTAAAGGAGAGCGCAATGTCGTCGAATGATGTGTTGGGTGCGCTGGGCGGTATGCTGCTAAGCGGAGAGATCAAAATAGTGGATTGCACCGCGCAGCTAGGGCCAGAGACGCCGATCATCCACCTGCCAGAAGACTTCGCGGTTAACACACCTCAGGTCGAGATCCATAAGATCAGTGAATATGATGCCGACGGGCCGTTCTTTGCGTGGAACTGGCTGAAATTAGGCGAACACTCCGGCACGCATTTCGATGCACCCCATCATTGGATCTCTGGCAAGGATCATGCGGACGGCTTTACCGATACGCTTGATATGCAGCGGGTTATGGCCCCTGTAAATGTGATTGATTGCTCTGCTGAATCCGAGGCAGATAATGATTTTCTTTTAACCGCAGAGCATGTGAAGGCGTGGGAACACGAGCACGGCGAGATTAATCCCGGGGAATGGGTGGTCATGCGCACGGATTGGGACAAACGGGCCCATGACACGGCGCTGTTTTTAAACGAAGATCCTGATCCCCATGAAGATGGCAGCCACAGCCCGGGACCAACGACAGAATGCATCGACTACCTTCTGTCCAAAGGCATTGTCGGTTGGGGCACGCAGTGTATTGGCACGGATGCAGGCATGGCTGGTAAGTTTAGCCCGCCCTATCCCGCACATAACTACTTGCACCGCGATAACTGCTTTGGTCTCGCAAGCCTTTGCAATCTGGATCAATTGCCCCCGAAGGGCGCAATTTTGATTGCCGCGCCTTTGAAAATTGACAACGGCACAGGATCTCCGATCCGCGCAATGGCTTTGGTGCCCAAGGGCTAGCCTTCGTCGCTGGTATAATCCGCAGAGGCTTTGCCTGTGTATCGTGCACTCAGCTCTTCCGGCACTTCGGTACCATCTGCCAAGAAAGGCAGAATGCCGCGTCGCATAGATCTGCCGCGCATCGCCTTGATGTCGTCTTCGGATTTCGTGACCCGCTGGGACATGCGCCGCGCCCATGTAAAGAGATGTGCGTAAAGTCGGTCGATTTCGGCGCTATGGGCATCGCCCTTAGCAAGGTCATGGAATTCTTCGGGGTCTGTTTCCAGATCAAACAACATCGGGCGCATCCCGCCTTCGGCGTGCATCAGTTTGTAACGACCATCAAACACCATGAATAAACGCGCATCGCGCGGTTCCAGACCCAATTTCACAGCTTGGGGCGTGGCGGAGTAGTCATATTCGCTGATCGCAACCTCGCGCCACTCGGGTGTTTCACCACGCAACCATGGCAGCAGGGATCGGCCTTCAAGAATATGATCCGCGACCTTTCCGCCAGCCGCTTCGACAAATGTCGGGGCCAGATCAATGGATTCGACCAATGCATCGCATGTCGTTCCACGCGCGGCATCGGCTTGGGCGCGGGGGTCATAAATGATCATGGGGACTTTGACGGATTGTTCGTGAAACAAATCTTTTTCGCCCAACCAGTGATCGCCAAGATAGTCGCCATGATCAGAGGTCAGTACGATCATCGTGTCTTTCATACGATCCGTGGAGTCGAGATAGTCCAGCAAGCGGCCAAGTTGATCATCGCATTGCTTGATCAGGCCCATGTAGGCGGGAATTACTTTCTGGCGTACTTCGTCACGCTGGAAAGCAGTGGCGATTTTGTTTTGCATATAGGCCCCGAACACCGGGTGCGGATCCTCTTGCTCAACCTTACTGCGCGACGCAGCGGGAACGTGATTTGCGCCGAACATGTTGTGATAGGGGGCGGGGACGATATAGGGCCAATGTGGCTTGATGTAGCTGACATGCGCCATCCAAGGGCCGGTTTTCTCTTCAATGAACTCAATTGTCTTAGTTGTGAGCCAAGGCGTTTCACTATGTTCTTCGCGAATGTTGGCTGCCTTGTCTGCATTCTTGAAAATCCAGCCCGAGGCCATATCGCCGTCGTCATCGATACCTGCATTGGCAAAGTCGGCCCAAGGGTTTTCAGATCGATATCCTTTGTCCTTGAGGTATTCGTTATAGGGCGAGCGTTTTTCATCATAAAAACCGTCCGGACCGTATCCCCATAAACCGTCATCCCGAATCCAGGTGTCAAAGCCACATTCAGCCTGACGCGCACCGATCAGGCTATCTGGGGAAAGGCCAAGGCGGGCCATGCCTTCTGCGTCAGCTTTCATATGGGTTTTGCCGATCAACCAGCTTTCCATACCCACTTTGCGCAGGTGATCACCCATCGTGTGTTCGCCCACGCGCAGAGGAAAACCGTTCCAATGTGCGCCATGGCTAGACGCGTAACGCCCTGTATAATAACACATTCTTGAGCCTCCACAGACCGGAGATTGCACATATGCGTTGGTAAAGCGCACGCCCATTGCGGCAACTCTGTCAAAGTTTGGGGTGTGTAGATGCGGATGGCCGGCGCAGCTGAGGTAATCAAAGCGCAGTTGATCATACATGATAAAGAGAATGTTCATAGTTACGGATCCTGCGGTCTGTGAGGGAAGGGATGCTTTGAGAGGAGTATGACTATGTCCTCGAACCTTCGCAAATCAAATCCCGAAACTAAGGGCCAAAGGATACTTTCATTCATAATGCAACCGGTTGCAAAAAATTCCAATCGGGTTAGAGTGAAGTGCGAATCAAAGATTCCGTCACCTTTTGCGATCTGCGTGGGTGGCGTATGTTTTCATCTTCGGCGCGGGCAAAAACACCACGCTGTAGGGGGACGTCAAAGCCTCTGAACGAGGCCCCGGTATTTTTCATACGTGCGCCGGGCACATTTCTGGGAGGAAACCAATGAAAAAAATTCTATTCACAGCTGGCCTTGTCGCATTTATGGGCTCAACAGCGATGGCACAGCAAATCGGTGTGTCCGTTGCGCGTTTTGACGACAATGGTTTGACAGTTATGCGCAATGGTATGGCCGCGCATGAAAAAACTCTGGACGGTGTCAGCCTTCAGGTTGAAGACGCGACCGACGATGTTGCCAAGCAGCTTGACCAGATCAACAACTTCATCGCCTCTGGCGTTGATGCGATCATCGTGAACGCCGTTGACACCAACGCAACCGAGGCGATGTCCAACGCGGCAGCGGCTGCAAACGTGCCACTCGTTTATGTGAACCGTCAGCCAATCAACATGGACACGCTTCCAGAAGGTCAGGCTTTCGTTGCATCTAACGAGATCGAATCCGGAACTTTGGCGGCATTCCGCATGTGCCAGGATTTGCGCGCACAGGGTAAATCAGGCGGCGCGAAAGCGTATGTTCTGATGGGTCAGTTGTCCAACCAAGCGGCTGTTCAGCGTACGAAGGACTTCCATGACGTCATCGGTATGGACATGTGTAACTTCATCACAATCATCGACGAGCAAACAGCAGAATGGTCACGCGATAAAGCGCAAGACCTTATGACAAACTGGATTTCTTCCGGTGAGCCATTCGATGCCGTCTTTGGCAACAACGACGAAATGGCGATCGGCGCAATTCAAGCGATGAAGTCTGCTGGTATTGATATGGCGGACGTTGTTGTTGGCGGTGTTGACGCAACATCTGACGCGCTTGTCGCGATGAAGCAGGGCGACATGGACGTCACAGTTTTCCAAGACCTCGCAGGACAGGGCGCTGGTTCTATCGACACAGCGCTTAAGCTGATTGCGGGCGAAGAAGTCGACAAGACAGTCTTCATCCCGTTCAAGCTGGTGACACCTGAGAACATCGACGACTTCATGTAAGTCGCGATCTTAGGGCAGCCTATTGGCTGCCCTATTTTTTATTCACCAAAAATTTGATCCTAACAGGAGTGCGCAACCATGTCCGATGCAAGCCAAGGGACAGGCGGATTGACCTTTGATAAATCCAAACGGCAGTGGCCCAACGAGTTGAACGTCTTTGGCGCGCTCATCCTGATTGTGATCATCTTTGAAATTCTTGGCGCGATCTTTATGGGGCAAAGTCTGCTCTTTGATACCAAGGATCGTTTTGACAGTATTTTCAACGAAGCACGGCTTCGCATTATCATTATTCAAGTCGCTATCATTGGCATTCTCGCACTTGGCGTGACGCAGGTGATCATCACGGCGGGTATTGATCTGTCATCGGGTTCAGTTGTTGGTGCAACGGCGATGATCGCGATGAGCTTTGCGCAAGTTTCCGAAGTCAACGGTGGCCCAAATCCCAAAGCGATCTTTGGACCGTCCTTCCTGGATCTACCTGTGGTGATCCCCGTTTTGGTCGGTCTTAGCGTCGGGCTAGCCGCAGGGGCGATTAACGGATTGCTTGTTGCTTATTCGCGCATTCCGCCATTCATTGCGACACTTGGCATGATGCTATTCGCGCGTGGTGTGGCGCAGTGGTGGTCCCTCGGAAACCCTGTGTCTTTCCCGACGGAAGCCTATGCAAAGATCGGTGCAGGCATGATGCCGGTTATCATTTTTCTAGCCTTGGCAGTGCTGTTTCACTTTGTGATGAACTACACGGTCTATGGTAAACACACCTATGCCATCGGCTCAAACGAGGCGGCAGCGCGCATGTCTGGCATTAACGTGCCACGTCATTTGTTGTTGGTGTATATGATCGCCGGAATGCTTGCCGGCTTGGCCGCGGTTATCCTGACCTCCAAAAATCTGACAGCGCAATCCGGCATGGGTCTGTCTTACGAGTTGGAAGCGATTGCCATGGCCGTCATCGGCGGGGTGTCGTTATTTGGCGGGCGCGGATCGATAATCGGCACTGTAATTGGCGCGTTGATCATTGGTGTGATCACCTCTGGATTTACCTTCCTAAGACTTGGCGCATTCTATCAGGAAATGGTGCTTGGCTGTATCATCGTCGGCGCAGTCGCGCTGGATCAATTCCAACAAAAACGCGCTGCGTCGCGCTCATAAGGGGAGGGAAAGCTCATGTCAGATATCATTCTGGAAACCAAAGGCCTCACCAAACATTACGGCGGTGTGCAGGCATTGAACGACGCTAATTTCGTCCTGAAAAAAGGCGAACATGTTGCGATTATGGGCGACAACGGGGCGGGTAAGTCCACCTTTGTGCGCCAGATCACAGGTGTGGAAACACGCACGCGCGGCACCGTTGTGTTTGACGGGGCGGAAGTCAATTTTGCAGGCCCTCTGGATGCGCGTGAAGCGGGGATTGAAACGGTGTTTCAAACCCTCGCACTTGCAGATGATTTGAACGTGCCGGACAATTTGTTCCTGGGCCGTGAAAAAACCAAATTCAATTTCTTGGGGCCGTTTCGCATTCTGAATTACAAAGCCATGCGCGATGATACGATTGCAGGGCTTGAGAAAACGGGCGTGAAAATTCCCAACATCAAGAACACGATTGCCAATATGTCGGGCGGTCAACGCCAGTGTGTTGCTATTGCACGTACAGCGACCTTCGCCAGCAAATTGACGATCATGGACGAGCCAACTGCGGCGCTAGGCGTTCAGGAAACGGCGCAGGTTGAAAATATCATCCGTACTCTGAAAGAGCAGGGCGAAAGCCTTATTCTGGTCAGCCACAACATGCGTCAGGTGTTTGATCTGGTCGATCGGATCATTGTCTTTCGTCGCGGTCGCATGGTGGCAAATCTGGACGTGAATGACACCAACGGCGAAGACGTTGTGTCCTACATCACTGGTGCCAAAACAGGTGCGGAGTTTGAAGGGGCAGCGTGAGTAAATTTCTGGACCTTGAAAACCCGTTCTTTGCGCCGCTATGGATCCGCATAGCTGTTGTCGCCGTGATGACCATATGGGGGCTGTTTGAGTTGTCCCAAGGAGCAATTCTTTGGGCTATTATATTCCTTGGGTTTGCGGCAATTTGCGCGTGGCGTTTTGCAACCATCGATTATAGCTCAAAGCCTGATGAATAAGGAAAGCGCAAGGCAATGGCCGTTACATTAAAAGATGTTGCAGAACTTGCCGATGTATCGCGATCTGCAGTGTCGCGCACCTTTACCAAGGGGGCGTCCGTCTCTGAAAAAACCCGCAAGAAGGTAATGCAAGCCGCAGATCAGCTTGGCTATAGCCCGAATGCTTTGGCGTCGTCGCTGACGACAGGGCGTACCAAGATGATCGGGTTGATTTCGAACAACTTTCACAATCCAGTTTTCCTTGAAGTCTTCGACATGTTCACGCGCGGCTTGCATGAACGCGATTTGCGCCCGTTGTTGGTGAACTTGACCGATGAAACGGATCCGGAGGCATCAATCCGCATGTTGCGTCAGTATTCTGTGGACGGTGTAATTGTTGCGTCTTCGACCTTGCCACCCGCCTTTGCCAAGTCGTTTCGCGACGCCGGAATACCCGTCGTGCATTCCTTCGGGCGTCACTCTGACAAGCCGGATGTCGATGTGCTCGGTATCGACAATATCGAAGCGGGGCGCATGGCCGCGCGCACGTTAATCGCGCATGGGTATAGAGATGTCGGCTTTCTCGGTGGTCCGGCGGAAGCGACTTCGACCCTTGATCGTGAGAAGGGGTTCTTGCTTGAATGCGCGGCGCACAAAGGTGTGTCGGCGCGGGTGAGTTTCGCGAAGGCATATTCATTCGAAGCCGGGCGCGCAGAGATGCTCGCGCTCTTGAAGTCCGATCTGGCACAGGCGTATTTTTGCGGCGATGATGTGCTCTCTATCGGGGCAATATCTGCGCTCGAAACAGCGGGGCTAAGCGTGCCGGAAGATGTGGGTATCATCGGTCTGAACGACATCGACATGGCCAAGTGGGAAAACATCAACCTCACCACGATACACAACCCGTTCTCAGCGATCATCGCCGCGTCGATTGATCAGGTTACGGCCTTGGTCGAGGATCGGGACATCACGCCGAAAGCGCATTTGTTCGACTGTTCCGTGATTGAACGCGGAACGCTGAAAGCGCGCTAGGTTTCCCCAGCGCGCGTCATTTTATTGAAACATTGGCGGGCGCGCATCCAGCCACGCACCGTCCTGTTTGCCACTTTCCGCAACAGCCACAACCGCAGCCATGGAGCGCAAACCGTCTTCCGCACGCGGATAGAGGTTGGCGGCTGGATCCATTTCACGACCCTCTTTGCGCGCGCTAATAGCTTCCGCTAGGTCTTTGTAGATGTTCGCAAATGCGAGCGGCATGCCTTCGGCGTGACCGATGGTGACGCGCGTTGTTCTGTCTGCCTCGGGAGACAGGTTCGCTTCGCCGCGCTCGATCACTTGCAAGCGACCACCAAGTGGCATGTAGTAAAGCTGGTTTGGCTGTTCTTGCGACCAACGCAGACCGCCCGTCTCGCCGAACACCTGAATGCCAAGACCATGCTGACGCCCAATCGCGATGGAGGAGGTCCACAAACGGCCAACAGTGCCGCCATCCATGCGGAAATTGACCATTGCGTCGTCTTCAAGCACGCGCATTTCAAGGCATGACACGGTGTCCGCAGACAGCTTGGTGACTTCCTGACCCGTCACGAAAGACGCCATATGCATCGCGTGAATACCGCAATCCGCGAACTGTGCGGAGACGCCTGCCTGCGCCGGATCATAGCGCCAGCGCACGCGCGGATTATCCGCATCGGCGGCATCAGCGTGATGCCCGTGGGCGAATTCTGCGTTCACCAGACGCACCTTGCCAATGTCACCGCGCGCGATCATCGCTTTCATGTGGCGCACAAGGGAATAGCCTGTGTAGCCGTAGTTCACCGCGCAGATTTTGCCGGATTTCTCTGCCACGCGCACGATTTCTTCACCTTCTTCGACAGTCATCGTCATGGGCTTTTCGCACAGCACATGGAAACCCGCCTCAAGGAAGGCTTTGGTGATCTCGAAGTGGGTAGAGTTCGGTGTCGCGACTGTGACCAGATCAATGCGGTCGTCCCGCGCGCTTTCACCCGCAAGCATGTCCTGCCAAGATCCATAAGCGCGATCACCAAGACCTAGGCGTTGACCGTATTCAATGCCTTCGGCCGCGCGATGATCCAATGCGCCTGCAGTGAATTCGAACAAGCCATCAAGGCCAGACCCCAGGCGGTGTGCTGGACCGATTTGGCTGCCTTCGCCGCCCCCGATCATGCCCCATTTTAATTTCGTCATTTATGCGCCCTCAAAGCCGATGGATTGCAGATATGTGCGGTTCAGTTTTGCGTCGTCGATTGGCGATGTGTCGCCCGATGGATCGCAATCCTGCTCGACTGTGCACCAGCCTTCAAAACCACTGTCGATTAAAAGTTGGCGCACCGCTGGGAAGTCCACATCGCCGTCGCCTAGATTACAGAAAATTCCATCGCCACAAGCGGTGTAGAAATCAGTGCGGTTCGCGACAACGCTGGCTTTCACTTTGGGATCAATGTCCTTGAAGTGCATATAGCTGATGCGGTCCATGTGCTTTTTCATAAACGCAACTGGATCAAAACCCGCGTAGGAGTGGTGGCCGGTATCGAAGCAAATCTTAAGGATGTTCTCGTCCACCTCGTTCAGCAAACGCTCCAACTCAGGTTCGAAATCCATGAAGCCAGCAGCATGGGCGTGAATCCCAACCGTCAGTCCGTATTCCTCGGCGCCCATCTTGGCGATGGTTGCAATACGCTCGCGGTAGGCGGTCCACTCGGCCTTGTCCATTTGCACTGCTTCATCTGCGCGGCCAGCAGTGGGTGCGCGGCGCGGCGAGATGGAATCGATCAGCACCAAATGCTCTGCACCATGTGCTTTGAGCGCTTTACAGGTGCGCACAGCGCCGTCCATGACGTCATCCCACGCCTCAACCTCGTGGAAAGGGCGGAAAACAACACCGCCGACGAGCTCTTGATTAAACTCTTCAAGCGCTTCGGAAAGGACTGCAGGGTCTTCTGGCATAAAGCCAACGGGACCAAGCTCAATCCCTGTGTAGCCGGCTTCGGCGTTCTCTTGCAGAACTTTGCGCCAACTTGGATTGCGCGGATCATCCGCAAACTCAACGCCCCATGAACAAGGCGCATTTCCGATTTTGATCATAATTTCAGTCCTTTAGTAATCGGCGATATCAACCCAAGCGCGTTTTTCGCTTGAATCTATAGCTGCGGTAACGATGCGGTTTACTTCCATGCCCTCTTTAAATGTGGGCCAGATATTTTGCTTGGTCTCGATGGCTGTCAGGAAATCCTTTGCCTCGATAACGATTTGATCCTGGTAGCCTGTGCCATGGCCGGGGCCTTGGCAAAACGGCAGATAGTCTGGATGTTCTGGGCCCGTCAATATTTTGCGAAACCCTTGTTCAGCGGCGTCACCTTCACGCAAATACAGGTGCAGCGCGTTTTGATCTTCACCATCAAAACGTATCATGCCTTTGGTGCCGTGAATTTCGTAAGCATAGCCCATTTTACGGCCCGTCGCGATGCGGCTGGCGTGGATATGACCACTGACACCGTTCTCGAATTCGACCATGATTTGTGCTTGGTCATCGTTTGTCACAGCGATGCCTTTGCGTGTTTTATGCACGGTTTGTAAGACTGCGTTCAGTGATTTGATCGGCCCCATCATTGCACGTGCGCAGTTGATGATATGCGGGGACAGATCGCCCATGCAGCCATTTGCCATGCCTGTTGTTCGCCAAGTCGCAGGGGCATCTGGATCGGCTAGAAAATCCTCGGTCATTTCGGCGCGAAAATAAGTGATTTCGCCAATGCGATCTTCAGCCATCAATTTGCGCGCATATTGCGACGCGGGGGTGCGGATGTAGTTAAAGCCAACCATGTGGATTGCATCAGCGGCTTCTGCAGCGGCAAGCATCGCGCGACTGTCTTCAAGTGTTTCGCCGAGAGGTTTTTCGCAAAACACAGGCTTTCCGAGTGCGAAGGCTGCTTCAGCAATTGCGCGGTGCGTTGACTGAGGCGAGGCAATAACAATTGCATCCACATCGGGATCGTTCACAAGGGTTTGCCAATCTGCGGTGCAGCGGTTGAAGCCAAACTTGTTTTTGTAGCGCTCAGCGGAGTTTGCATTGGTGGCACAAACCATTTCCAAAACAGGGCGCAAAGTGGTTTCAAAGATGGTTCCGACACTGCCATATGCAGCGGCATGGGCTTTTCCCATATAGCCGCCACCTACGATTCCCATTCTAATTTGCGTCATCGTCGGGTTCCCTTCCAAAAACACGTTGCAACCGGTTGCAAAATGGGTATCTTTAAATATGTAAGCTGGTCAATCCCCATATTGATCCGCATGCTATTCAAAAATGCGAGGACTGCGTGATGGACCAATCAGACAAGACAATTACGTTGACCACAGCGCAAGCGATCATTCGCTACCTTGCAGCGCAATATATCGAGATTGATGGTGTGAAGACACGTCTTTGCGGTGGCGGATTTGGCATCTTCGGACATGGTAATGTGACCTGTTTGGGCGAGGCACTTTATGACCATCGCGAAGAGCTGCCACTTTATCGCGGTCAGAATGAACAGGGCATGGGATTCGCCGCTGCGGCCTATGCCAAGGCGCATTTGCGCCGTCGTTTCATGTTTTGCACCGCCAGTGCGGGCCCCGGTACAGCAAACCTGCTGACGAGCGCGGCCTTGGCCCATGCCAATCGCCTTCCGATGTTGATGCTTTGTGGCGATGCGTTTCTGACGCGCCTGCCTGATCCGGTGTTGCAGCAGTTAGAGCATTTTGGAAATCCAACATTTGGGGTGAATGATGCGTTCAAAGCGGTGTCGCGCTTTTGGGATCGGATCACGCATCCGGCGCAGATCATTCAATCACTGCCTGCCGCCCTGAACACAATGCTGGACCCTGCGGATTGTGGTCCTGCGTTCATCGGCTTGCCACAGGATGTGCAGGGCTGGACCTACGACTACCCTGTGTCGTTCTTCGATGAGAAGATGCATCGCATTCGTCGCCAAGCAGCGGATGTGTCCGAGATCGCCGATGCGGTCGCCTTACTGAAAACTGCCAAGCGCCCGATGATTATTGCGGGCGGTGGCGTGCAGTATTCGGGGGCTGTTGCGGACCTGACGGCTTTTGCTGAAGCGCATGATATTCCCGTGGTCGAAACCATTGCAGGGCGCGCGAATATGGTGAACGAACACGCTCTGAACATCGGACCAATTGGTGTCACAGGTTCGGATTCGGCGAATACAATCGCTGAGGAAGCGGATGTTATCCTAGCTGTGGGCACACGTTTGCAAGATTTCACAACAGGGTCCTGGACGGCATTTTCGAAAGAGGCACGCATCATTGGTGTTAACGTAGGGCGTCACGATGCAGCCAAGCACATGTCCATGACCGTTGTGGGCGATGCCAAGCTGGCGCTAAACGCTTTGGGGCAGGCGGCGACTGGCTATAGTGCGCCCAAAACGTGGACAGATCGCGCGAAGGGCGAGCGCGCCAAATGGAACGAATATGTGTCCGAGAATACCCGCGTTGGGAACGGTCCTGCGTCATATGCGCAAGCGATTGGTGTGGTGAACGATCTTTGTGATCCACGGGATCGTGTTGTCGCTGCGGCTGGTGGCCTGCCTGCGGAGGTAACAGCAAACTGGAAAACGCTTGATATCGGTACGGTCGATGTAGAATTCGGCTTTTCCTGCATGGGCTACGAAATTGCAGGTGGGTGGGGCGCACGCATCGCGCAATCTGAGATCGAGCCGGACAAAGATACGATCGTGTTCACCGGAGATGGATCTTACCTGTTGATGAATTCGGACATTTATTCGTCTGTTTTGACCGACAAAAAGCTGATCATTCTGGTGCTTGATAACGGTGGTTTTGCGGTGATCAACAAACTGCAAAACAACACGGGCAACGAAAGCTTCAACAACCTGATCGCCGATACACCTACAGCAACGCGGCAAGTAGGCGTCAATTTTGAAGCCCACGCCCGCGCGCTAGGGGCGGACGCGGAAACAGTCGAAATATCGGGTCTTGCCGAAGCGTTCAAACGCGCCAAAGCCAGTGACAAAACCTATGTGATCTGTGCAAAGGTCGACCCCTATGAGGGTTGGACGACGGAGGGCCACACATGGTGGGAAGTCGGAACGCCCCACATCACCGAGAACGCCAAAGTCAAGGCCGCGCATCTAGATCAAGAAGCCACACGCATCCGTCAGCGGAAAGGCGTCTAAGCATGGATTTGATCGAAGGCATAAAGGCCAATAATTTTATCGTTGTTGGTCGGGTGGGCATGGACCTTTATCCAGATCCGGGTGTTGCGATTGAAGACGCTCAGACGCTGCAAGTTGGCATGGGCGGATCTTCTGCGAATATCGCTGCGGGGATTTGCAAGCTGGGTGGTAGATCGGCGCTGGTGACGCGCGTCTCTGACGATGCGGTGGGGAGGTATTGCGTTCAACAGCTTGAGAATTATGGCGTGAACGCGGATCACGTGACGTCCGTCGCGGGCGAGTTTCGCAATTCCACGGCGATCTATGAAAGCCGTATCAAAGATCATCAATCGGTCATTTATCGCAATGGCGCTGCGGATTTCCAGATGGATATCGCCGACGTTGAGGTGGTTGATTACACTCGTTATGGCGCGCTCATCACTGTTGGAACTGTGTTCGCCGCCGAGCCATCGCGCGCCGCGACGTTTCACGCATTTGCACTGGCGAAGAAAGCTGGCGTGCCGATTATTTTCGACGTGGATTATCGCCCTTATTCCTGGCCTTCTGCGCAAGTGGCCTCTGATGTGCTTAGCCGCGCGGCGGCAGAATGTGATATGATCGTAGGCAATGATGAAGAATTCGGATTTATGGCCGGGTCTATCGACAAGGGACTCGCCAAAGCGCGTGAATTGTCTGAAACCTCTGCTACTGTCGTTGTATACAAAATGGGCCCAGAGGGCGCGATCACCTTTGCGAACGGCGAAGAAATCCGCACAGGGATTTACACTGTTGATGCGTTGAAACCCACCGGGGCGGGGGACAGTTTCATGGCGGGTCTGATGACATCGCTTGCAGGTGGCCATGATTTGAAAACGGCGGTCATGCGTGGCTCTGCCTGCGCGTCTGTTACTGTCTCGAAACCGGGCTGCGCACCTGCTATGCCTGACACGATCACACTGGAAACCTTCTTGGCCGAGCATCCCGGCCCTACGGCTGCTTAAAGGAAAACGCACATGCATATCGCGCCATTTGACAACCAGAACAAACCTATCGTCGACGCAGATGACCCAACGGTTCCGCTGAACTATTTCAATATAGTCAAGCTCAAGAAGGGCGAAGCGTTTGAATATACCGTACCGCGTTACGAGACCTGCATCGTGCCTGCGACAGGGTCAGTGGATGTAAATGTTGAAGGGTTCAAAGCGGATGATCTTGGAGGGCGTGTGGAGGACGTTTGGGGTGGTGAACCAGAAGGTGTTTATGTGCCAACAGCGGCCAAGGCGGAAATGGTTTGTACGTCTGATGAGGCTGAAATTTTCGTCGCGGGTGCTTTATATGACAAAGTTCTGGACGCCTTTGCCGTACGCTCGGACGAGTTGGATTTGGTGCAATACGGGTCGGACGACACGAAAACGCACCGCAAAATTAAGCATATCCTTGGCACTAAATACCACGACAAAGTCGGTCGCTTATTGGTGTCTGAGCTGTTCACAGTGGGCGAGGGCGGTTGGTCAGGTTTCCCGTCCCACAAACATGACACGGACCGCATGCCGCAAGAAACGCGTCATGACGAGACGTATAATTTCCGGTTCAAGCCGAACCACGGGTCTGGCGTGCAGATGTTGCAACGCGAAGATGGCAAGGCAGGCGATGCCTATCATATTGTTGATGGCTCTACGATTTGTATCGACAATGGCTATCACCCTTGTGCAGTTCTGCCGGGCTATCAGATGTATTACTTTACCATTCTGGGTGGTTTGTCTCAGCGATCTTTGGTGCAGTATTTCCAACCGTCACATGCCTATCAGATCGAAACTATCCCGGGCATCAAAGACATGATCGCGAAGTTCAAATGACGATTGCGACACTTGCAGAAGTGCTTCAGCCCGCTTTGAAAGGGGGCTACGCAGTCGGTGGTTTGGTCACGCTCGGCTGGGAAGACATGCGAGCGTTTGTTGCGGCTGCTGAAGCCGAGCATTGCCCTGTTATCTTGCAAGCCGGACCCGGTTGTCGCGCGCATACGCCGCTTCCCGTTTTGGGTAAGATGTTCCGGCATCTCGCAGAAGAGGCCAGCGTACCAGTCGTCGCGCATTTGGATCACGGTTACACCTATGATGAATGTTCAGAAGCGCTAGACAGCGGTTTCACTTCGCTCATGTTTGACGGCTCGCGCACGCCTTTAAAGCAGAACATTGCGGATACTTTGAAGATTGCTGAAATGGCTCACGCTGCGGGAATATCTTGCGAAGGGGAAATCGGTTTTGTCGGCTATTCCAATGGAGAACAATCCGCAGGAACAGACCCTGAAGACGCTGTGATTTTCGCGCGTGAAACCGGTGTCGATGCAATGGCGATTTCGGTTGGAAACGTGCATTTGCAAGAAAATAAAGAGGGGGGGCTGGATGAAGCGCGGATCGCAGCGATCCAAGCCATAACCGACGTGCCATTGGTCATTCATGGCGGCTCTGGCGTGCCAGTGGATCAACGAATCCGCCTCGCCAAAACAACCAACATCTGCAAATTCAACATTGGCACCGAGTTGCGCATGGCCTTTGGTGCAGCACTGCGTGACGCGGTTAACGCAGATGACACCCGGTTTGATCGGGTCACGATCTTAAAAGACACGCATGATCCAATGGTCGCGGTGACGCGACGTGTTCTTCAAGCTTTGAAAGGCTAAACTATGCTGAATATCGGACTTTTGGGGGCAGGACGCATCGGTCAGGTGCACGGCGCGACATTGGCACAAATGACGACTGCGCGCGCAGCTGCCGTGTCGGATTTCTTGCCTGATGCTGCGAAGGCATTGGCAGATAAGCTTGGCGCGCAAGCGATGAGCACCGAAGAGATTATCGCCGACAAAAACATCGACGCAGTGGTCATCGGCACACCAACGACGACCCATTACGATATCATCCATGAAGCGGCCGCCGCAGGCAAAGCGATCTTTTGTGAAAAACCTGTTGACCTGTCGACAGACCGCATCCGCGAATGTCTAACAGCAGTTGAAAAGGCCGGCGTTCCCTTCATGACAGCCTTTAACCGTCGTTTTGACCCCAATTTTGCACACCTGCAAAAGCAGATCACGGACCAAGTGATTGGCAACGTCGAAATCGTCACGATCTTGTCGCGCGATCCTGCGCCGCCGCCGATCGGATACATCAAAACGTCTGGCGGCATTTTCCGCGATATGATGATCCATGATCTGGATATGGCGCGCTTTTTGCTGGGTGAGGAACCTGTTGAACTGTCGGCTGCTGCCTCTTGTCTGGTTGATCCTGAGATTGGCGAAGCAGACGATTTTGACACGGCGATCGTCAGTTTGAAAACGGCCAGCGGAAAACTGTGTCAGATCAGCAATTCTCGCCGCGCGACCTATGGCTATGATCAACGGATCGAAGTGCATGGCTCTAAGGGCATGTTGCGTGCGGACAATATGTTGGAAAACACGGTTGAGCTATCCAATGGCCAAGGTTTCCGTACGGCGCCAACACAACCCTTCTTCCTTGAACGCTACGCCGCTGCCTATCGCGCGGAAATGGAACATTTTGTTGCGTGTTTGAATAATAAGGTGACAATGACGCCAACGGGGCTGGATGGGCTTAAGGCGCAAATGCTGGCGGATGCGGCGGATCAAGCGGCGCGTGAAGGCGGGGTCGTTACTTTGTAGTCTGACCTGAAAACGGCAGATTGTGCAGCTAGGGGGAGATATCCATTGGCGCAGGAATTCGACGAGTTTGTCAGTAAAACCAACTATGAAGACCTGCCCGAAGACCTGTTAGCACTGCTGAGGCGAAGCTTTGTGGATACCATTGGTGTCGCCGCTATAGGGTCAACGACTGAACTAAGTGACATAGCGCGGCGTGGCGCTTTGGCGCTGTTCGGGGCAGGCACTGCCGGTGGCGCGCGTATCTTGATGGATGGACGCATTTGCAGCCCAGCAGGTGCCGCAATGGCCGGTGCGTTCACTGTCGACAGCATCGACGCGCATGACGGGACGACCCCGAACAAGGGTCACGCGGGCTCGGCTATTTTTCCGTCACTTCTGTCTGTCGCGGATGCCTTGCGACAAAGCGGTCAAAAGATCAGTGGTCGTGACTTTGCACTTTGGTTGGCGCTGGCCTACGAGGTAAGCTATCGCGCAGGGCAAGTGCAGCACGCAACCTGTGCGGATTATCATACGTCGGGAGCTTGGACTGCTGTTGGCGTAGGTTTGGCGGTTGCGCGTATGCTTGGCTGTGAACCAGAGCAACTCCGCCATGCGGCAGGGATCGCAGAATATCACGGACCACGCAGCCAGATGATGCGCTGCATCGATTTTCCGACCATGGTGCGCGATGGTGTGGGCTGGGGCGCACCTTCTGGCGTAACGGCCGCCTATCTGGCCAAAGAAGGGTTTACAGGGGCACCTGCTTTGACCTGTGAAAGCGTTGAGGCTGCTCCTTTCTGGTGTAGCTTAGGGGAGGATTGGCTGACCTTGGCACATACCCATTACAAACTTTACCCCTGTTGTCGTTGGGCACATTCTTCAATCGACGGGGTGCAAAAGCTGATGCAAGAGAACGGGTTAAGCCATACGGATGTCGAAAGCGTAGAAATTCGCACCTTTCATTACGCAACCCGCCTTGCGGGATATGAACCTAAAACACTGGACGAGTTCAGCTATTCCATAGCCTTTCCCGTGGCTTGCATGATCGTGCGCGGCACAATTGGTCCTAACGAGCTAACGCCAGAAAGTCTCAACGATCCGGATATCTTAAGGATCAGCCGCGCAACAACATTGATCGATGATCCCGAGTTGACGGCCCGCAGCATCGACAAACGCTGGGCAGAGGTTGCATTGATCCTTAAAGATGGCCGACGCATCCAAGGTGAGCCTTTAACGCCGCGTGGTGATGTGGATATGCCGGCATCGGATAGCGAGATCAGCGACAAGTTTCACTTGCTGGCTGACAATTCCCTTGGTGTCGCGCGTGCGAATGAGATTGAAGCGCTATGCGCGAAATTTGACAGCTTGAATGACGTGGAGTTCGCGCACCTCATGGATTTGTGCCTAAGTGCTTCGATACGTTAAAGCATTGCTAACTTTAGGAACGCTAAACTCTAAAACGATCAAAACCTCAGCAGTTTCCTGCTAAGGCTTTGTATCTATTGGCTCCGGCGGTAGGGGCCGCAGAAAATCCGAAAAAATTCAATAAAAACAACGGCTGCCCCTCTGCGATTCAACCGCCGGAGCTACGATGTTCACATCGAAGCGATACAATCAAGGGCACATCGAAGTTTTGCTCCGGGTCATCTAATCAGAACCTTTCTACCAAGCAGCTAGCTCATCTACCTTCTTGATTATTTCCTCGAACATTGGAAACTGCGTTCCATTGTCTCGTAAATTCTCCACCACACGGCTCACCGCCTGTGGGGTTTTACACAATTCGGAGACGTGGAGCCCCAAGTCATCGGCAATTATTTCGAAGGTTTGTTGCCATTGGTCACCACAAACTTCTTTGGTGTATCCTTCCAAGTGACGCTCAAAAGCCGCACAGCGCTCAAAGCATCCAGAAGGGTAATCGACGGGTTCTTCAACGCCTCCAATTTTCTGTAACAGCTTGTTAGCTGCCGGTTTTTTCTCGCCACTGTTCGCATCAAAGTCAAATACAGCGTAAGTAGGAATCCCAAGTTTGTTGAAGATATAAAATGGCTTGTCCATTTTTGTTTTGCCATCTGCCGATATTATTACAATGCCCTCGGCAATGTTGTCTCGCCCGAAAGATTGATACACGCCTTCGATTATTGCTTTGTCCGTGACACCTTCGACCAAGATGATCTTCTGCGCGAAGAACCCTTCACACATTTCTCTGGAAAAGATGTGTAGCTTTGCGAGAAAGGCGTGATCGGGCATTGGATCTTTCTTAAGCAACCCCCCGAAGTACGCCGAGCACTCTCTAATTGTTAGTGTAGAAATGCTGTGTTGGACAGTCCCTTCGACTGTGGCTTTCCGCATAATGCGTGCGGTGTGAAACTGCTGAATATCAAAAAATTTTTCGGAGTGCGTAGCAAAAATTACTTGGAAGCGGATTCCAGTTGATTTATTGAACTCTTCGCAGATTTTTCGAAAGGCGTTTTCTGGTTGGCACTGGACCCCGCCCGAACGCGCGCGGTGTCGAACGTGTACAGTGGTGCGAACTACACAGCGCCTTTGACCGTTTTGAGACACAGGCCGACTTCGCGGGGCGGACCAGCTTTGGTGGAATCTTGGCGCAAGTCGCCCGTGACCTCGTTATCCATGGTGAAGGGCTGACAATTCTGCACAACGATGCTGACGGCCTGAAGGTCCAGACAGTGCCGCCGGATCATCTAGACGGCGCTAAAACTATCATGCTCGATGGTGGGCGGCAGATTGTGCAAGGCGTTGAGTTTGACGCAGCTGGACGCCGCGTGGCCTACTGGATTTTTCCAGACCGTCCACACTCAATTTTCACTGACCATGCACCTTCCATCCGCGTTGATGCGGCAGATGTGTTGCACGTCATGCACCCAATCGGCATTGGCCAAGTGCGTGGCCTGTCTTGGCTGGCCGCTGCGGTTTTGACTGCAAACGAACTGGACGCGCTTTCGGACGCGTTGCTGGTCGCGGCAAAAATGGCAGCTATGAACGCAGCCTTTATCACTGACACTTCTGACACTGGCGGTGATGAAGGCGTTTTTGACAACCCTGTCTGGGAGCCGGGGGCCATCACACGCTTGCCACTTGGCACCGATGTGAAATTCAGTGCGCCTGACCAGATCAAAGATGCACCTGCGCTGTTGCGGATGAACTTGCAGGCGCTGTCTGCTGCATTGGGTGTTCCCGAATTTCTTTTGAGCGGGGATTTATCGCAGGCCAATTATTCAATCCTGCGCGCGGGGCTTATTCCGTTTCGCGCAAGGGTCGAACAGGTCCAGTACAATACGCTGGTGCCGCAATTTTTGCGCCCTGTGTGGAATCGCTGGCTGGCGCTGGAAATACTGGCTGGACGTATCGACGCGGACGCAGACACGCCTTGCGATTGGATCATGCCCCGCCCGCAGCAAGTGGACCCAAAGAAGGATTTGGAAGCGACTGCGCTTGCCCTGTCACTTGGGCTGACCAGCCGCACACAAGCAATCAACGAACTTGGCTGGAACGCTGACGACATTGACGACGAAATCCAAGCTGACCGTGACCGCGAAAGCGAATTGGGGCTAGAATTTACTGCGAAGGGAAACGCTGATGCCGCTTGATGCTACGATGACACCGGCGACGTTCGATGAAGCAACGCGCACGGTCGAAGCAGTAATTGCCACGACAGCGCCCGTGGCGCGCCGTGACCAACGCGGGTCTTACGCTGAAGTCTTGGACTTCACCACGCTGGACTTATCGAACGCAGCCCACCTGCGTGTTCTGGACAGCCATCGAACGTCCAGTGTTCGTGATGCAATTGGCGTTGTTGTGTCAGTCCGAGTGCAGGGCGAACAGCTTATAGCAAAGCTGCGCTTGAGCGCCGCTGACGATGTGTTGCCAGTTATGCAACGCATTGCCGATGGCACAATTCAAGGCGTTTCAATTGGCTACCGCGTCAGCCGTTGGAAAGAAAGCACGAGCGCGGGAACCCGCACCCGTCGCCCCGATACCTGGGCACTCACAGAAGTCACGCTGACTTCGAACCTTGCGGACACCGCAGCAACCCTAAGAGAGAAGGAGGCCACCGTGCCCAATGATGTAATTGAAGAACCAACGGCTGAAGAGATTGAGCAAACGCGCCGTTCTGAAATTCGGACGCTTGTGCGTTCAGCCGGTTTGGAGCCGCAAGTTGCAGATGACTTGATTGATGCGAATGCGGACCTCACGCGCGCAAAAGCTGAAATTTTCGATGCACAACAAATCCGCCAACGCAGCGCGCCAATCATTCGCAGCCATGCGCCGGCCAATGATGACCCTGCTGTTATCACCCGTCGCCAGACGGACGCTGTAGCTTAGCGCATGGCCGGTGGCGAACTTCCTGCTGATGCGCAGCAATATGTCAACATGAGCCTGCGCGACATGGCGACAGAAAGCCTTGCCCGCACGGGTGTTTCGACACGCGGTCTTTCCGCAGACGAAATTTTCACCCGCGCTGCGCATACAACGTCCGACTTCCCGCTGGTTGTTTCCAACGCGGCTGGCAAAGTTGCATTGGACAGCTACAAAGCGGCTGAATGCCCAATTAAGACATTGTGCCGCCAGTGAACCTTACCAAACTTCAAGGAAAGCACCGCCATTCGCCTTGGTGACATGGAGCGCTTGGAGCCGTTGTCTGAAGACGGTGAAATCAAAGCGACCAGCCGCGCAGAAGGTGGCGAGTCGATGCGCTTGAAGACCTTTGCGCGCGGACTGACAGTGACCTGTGAATTGCTTATCAACGATGACTTGGGAATGTTGGGCGACATGACCGCCGCACTTGGTGAAGCGGCCGCACAGACCGAAGCTGACGAACTGGTGAAGTTGCTGACCAGCAATCCCGAAATGTCAGACGGCACGTCAGTATTCGACGCCAGCCGTGGGAATGTCGGCGCAGCGGGACTGCCTTCAGTCGATGCGCTGACAAGCACACGCCAGACGATGCGGACACGCAAAGGCATGGATGGCAAGACCATCATCGCTGTTGCACCGCGTTATCTGCTGGTATCCGCAGCACTGGAAACAGAAGCGGAAAAGGTGCTGGCGTCTATCCAGCCCAATAAGTCAGAAGACGTAAACCCGTTTGGCGGCAAGCTGTCACTGCTAGTGGAGACGCGTTTGCCAGATGACTTCTGGTACGTTTTCGCTGACCCAGCCCGTTTGGCGGCAATGCAGTATGCCTACCTTAGTGCCGCGCAGGGTGTTCAAATCCAGCGGACAGAATCTTGGGATACGCTTGGAATGAAATTCCGCGCCTTCCTAGACTTTGGGTCTGGCTGGTTGGATTGGCGTCCCGTCAGCGTAATGACGCTGCCCGAACTCATTGCGCGCCGCGACCGTTTGCGGCGCGCACGTTTCAACGGGGTGGCCACCGTCAAGATTGATGGGGAAGATGTCACCTACAAGACCGATGCGCAAATCGCAGCGGCTTTGACAGCACTTGGAACCGAAATTGCAAAACTAACGCGCGGCACCCGTTCGCGCAAAACTTATCCCCAAACCACGAAAGGGTTATGACCATGCGAAACTTTATCCAACGCGGTGACACGCTGACCTTCACAAGTGCAGATGCGGTTGTTGCTGGAAAGGGCGTTAAAATGGGCGCGCTGTTCGGAATTGCGGCAACAGACGCGGCACCGGGCGAATCGTTCGAAGCCAGCATTGTTGGCGTTTTCGAGTTGCCCAAAGTCGCAGGTGCCATCGACGCAGGTGCGAAGGTCTATTGGAAAAGCGAAACTGCGAACGTGACCGCAACAGCGTCAGGAAACACGCTGATCGGCGCTACCACCGTTGCCGCCGCAGATGGTTCGACAACGACTGAAGTGCGCCTGAACGGCGCTGTGTCGGGCGGGCAAAGAACATGCCTAACGCGAAGGCAACAGTAAGACAGTCCGAATTGACGCGCTATTTGAAGGCGTGGAAGTCGGCATATGACACGCCACCGGCGGTGCATGTGCAGCCAGACGGCACTGTCCTGTTGCTGCCTTCAAATGAAGCCAATGCTGGCGATGATACCGAACCAGCTGCTTTGGAGAAATGGAAGGCAAGACATGCTGATAAACAGCGTTGATGCAATCGAATACCCTATCGCAGCTGTTGCCCAGCCAGCCGCCTTAGACACAATGCCATGGCGCAACGGTTGGTGGCGCAAATCTGAATTTAGAATGCTGGCTGAACTGGACGTTCGCGCCGTCGCATTTGATCTATTCTGCATAGCCTATTGCCAGAACCCGATGGGAACTTTGCCCAGCAACGAACGGCTTTTGGCACGATTGATTGGCTTGCCTTTAGAAGATTGGCTTCGATTGATGACGCGCCGAATTACGCCGCTGAACGGTTGGAAAGCCTGTCATTGTGGCGATGAAGGTGTTCGTCTTTTTCATCCCATAAGCCTTGAAATCGCAAAGGAGGCGTTGAATGCCAAAGGCACCACATGACCTTCCCAAAGGCGTCCACCGTGTCCGGCGCAAGGTTGTGTCCGGTGTTCGTTACCATTTCTATGCTTGGCGGGCGGCCCCAAATTTTGGGAAGGGACGGATCCCAACCCTAAAGAGCCCGAATTTTTCCATGCGTTTTCACAGTGCGGTACGCGTGTAAGCCCGGCTGAATAAGCGGCTCTCGCCTCTGCCTAGGGTAGGTAGCCAAAATGGGAGTCGTTCCCTTTTGTAGTAGTGTATATAAAAGTCATGGAACCTCCACGTTATACCTAAACGGATTTGAGCTTGGTGGTTAGGCTACCTCAAGCCGGAATAAGCAGATTAGTTTGGCGTTTTTGCTAAGGGCGTTTGTCAGATGCCCAACTCGGGCCGTTCGCTCAGGGTCGGTATGTCTTCTGGAGAAAGTAGAAGCACCCCAGTTGATGCAGCCAGTTCTTTGGCGCTTTTCGTAAACTCTGCATTGGTCAGTACAGCTGCTTTGTCCAAACCAAAATGCTTCATCCCTGAATATGCCTCTTGAATAGCTTTGTTGCCGACAGAACCAGTGTAGCGTTTGCACTGGATACCAAGTGACACACCATTTTTTGTAGCAACTACATCAACGCCCTGATCACCGGAGCCTTGGGTTGCTCGTGCCTGCCAGTCATACCTCTCAAGAGCGTCAGCAACCCAGTGCTCAAAATCCCAACCGTCTTCTGGATAATCCTCGACAGAAAGGCCGTCTGCAAACTGCTGCGCCTGTAGACCTGTAACAGTTGATACAATTATCTCGAATGCTTCAGTCTCTGCTAGGCGGTTAGTTTTAAGGCCAAGGCTATGAAGGAAGTTGTGACATTCTATCATTCTTCCGTCTGATATTAAGACATTGTAGTCATTATATATTTGGCTACGCCTAAAGTTACGCAATAAAGCGGAAAAATGTAATTCTGATGCTTCCTTGATCGCCGCTATTTGTTTGTCCCGCGCCCGCTCATCTCTAATCTCACGGGACTCCTCTGCATTTGGACCTAGTTTAGCTTTTAGTTCTGCTCGTTTTTTGAGTAGCCGCGCCCTGTCCTCATTAGACATCCTGAATTTTCGTACTGCATTTGCATTAGCTCGTTCTGACGAGTTTAAAGGATCGCTTTCCTGAGTATTATCTGTTTTTTTTGGCGCTTCTGTAGACATTTTCTCTCGTGAGGTAATATCAAGAGTTTTGTAGCCATCGGCAAGTGAGGCTTTTCGTCCCTTTTCTTCGGACACTATATTTTTCTCCTTATCATGATTTTGCTCCATTTCAGTGTTGCGTCGCTTGTGGTCTTCAACCTTTTGATCAAGCCACTGTCGATTACTCATCCCGGATTTGGCTGCTGCCGTAGCATGCTGCTTATCTAATTCGCCGGTATGCCCAGAAATCTCTGGCTTTTTTGCTTGCCTTATATTTGCCGATTGGTGGCTGTCGAAGTCGGATTCACGGGTAGCATGTGCGTCAAGTGAATCTGTCAACTGCGCAATCTTGGTTTCTGCTTGAGCAAGCTTGACGCGCAATTGTCCTATTTCTGCCTTGTGGCCCGCGCATTCCTTGCACTCTTTACGGAAAAACATTCATAGCTCCTCAATCACTACAGCCGTGCCACTAGCCACCAACATGACCATGCTGCCCGCCGCGCTCAATTCTACATAATCAAGGTCCACAGCTACCACTGCGTTTGCACCAACGGCATGTGCTTCTTTCTTGAGTTCGTAGAGGGCAGTACGGCGTGAATCCCTCATGGTCTTTTGAACAGCCTCAGAGCGGCCACCTACGATGTTCCTGACGCCCGCGAACAGGTCCTTGAACATATTCATACCGAATGCACACTCAGCCGTAACGATCTCAATGCGCTTGGTGATTTTCAAACCTTCTGAGTAGGCTTCTGTGGTTAGGACGACGGCTTCGATTTCAACATCTCGTGCATGTTCAAACTCGTGTTGTTCGTTAAGGTCAGCAAGATTTTGTCGTTGAGAGTCAGTCATTGAACAAGACGTACACTGTCCACCTGAACCGGGGTCAAGCCATCCCAACTTTTTTCCACACGAACTGCAAACCGCCATCTATCAAACCCTTATGAATTTAGGTCAGCCTAGCGATTGAACAGCCACCCGCAACCGTAGAACGGTGCTTCAGTGGATTGAATACAACCAAGGATACTTGGTCTCAGGTGGTCAGCAGGGTAATCGTAGTGATTCAAATGAGTCATAAACAACAGTTTTTGGGTATAATGTTGGGTATAATTTTTGTTGTAGCCAACCCTTAAGTCTTTGAAATAAAAAACTAAGGGGGTATTGGAGGCGAGTACCGGAATCGAACCGGTGTACGCGGATTTGCAATCCAGTGTATTTCGCTACAAAAACAAACGCTTAGAGTCGAAAAAGTATCAGGACATTTGTCGAACAATAAACGAACCTGATACCCGTGATTTTGCTGGATCAAAGCCATGAGTGGCATGGCGCTGATCTGGGCTGCGAACGTCAAAGGTCTCAAGCCCGCCGCCAAGATCGTGCTGATCCAACTGGCGGATTTTCACAACAAAGAAACGGGCCAATGCAACCCAAGCGCTCAG